>NZ_JBVIRO010000010.1:0-221301 GCF_055575975.1 Amycolatopsis sp. NPDC033938 | reverse complement strand
GCCCCCCGCACCCCCCGCGCGCACCCCGGGCCCGACAAACCGCCGCCTATGAACACCGCCTTCCCCGCCAACCCCCTCGTCGGGACGCCGCCACCCGACGGTACCGGGAAACGGCGACACGACGACGGGGATCACGCGCCGCCGCTGGCGACGATGTCGCCGTTGACCCCCTTGGGGAAGAAGCCGCCCTCTTTCACCGGTCCCGGGTTCAGGTACACGACGTTCAGTACCCGGTCGGCGCTGCGGCCGAAGCAGATGCCGTTGTTGTCGGCCGGCACCATGTTGGCCTGGTTGCCGAGCACGATGCCCTGGTCGGCGTCGCCGGGACCGTCGAGGGCGTCACGGGCGTTGGAGATCTTGGCCGCGGCGTCGCCGAGGTCCCGGTCGAACAGCGACGTCCTGATGGTGGCGGCGTGGTAGGCCTCGGCGGCGAGGATCCCGGCCGCCGCGTCCAGGAAGGTCTTGTTGGTGATCAGCGGCGCGGCGCCCTTGTAGGCGCTCACGCCGACGTCCTCGAACAGGAACGCCGCGAGCAGGAAGTTCTTCTCGTGGGCGAACGGGTCGAACTGCTGGTATTCGCTGATCAGCCCGGCCGCCCTCGCCGCGGCGGTGAAGCTGTCCTTGAGGTCGATCTCGGGCCGGGAGACCGCGGCCTCGCCCAGTGCGCCGCGCAGGAACTTGACGTGGGCGATCTCGTCGCCCGCGATCTCCTTCGCGAACTGGTGCAGGGCCTTGTCGTGGAACATCACCTTCTTGCCGCCGACCACGCCGCCCTGGGCGCCGACGCCGCCGGTGATGTCGTCCGGCAGCCCGTGCCCGTAGACGGCGAAGGAGTAGAACTCGGCTTCGAGGTACTCCAGGTTGAGCGCGAAGTTGAGCACGGCCGCGTCACTGGGCGCGCCCTCCGCGGCGGCCTCGGCGGCCGCTTCACCCGTCGCCGAAGCGGTCGAGGTGGCCTGGACGCCGAGATAGGTCGCGCCGACGACACCGAGCCCCGCCGCGCCGGCGGCCTTCAAGAACCGGCGACGATCCGTGCGGTTCTCGGCACTGCGCGAAATCAGGGTACGAACGAACGGCTTTCCGAACACGAGTGGTTCCTCTCGTCTTTGCGGTGCACACCCACCCACTCGGACGTTCGGAACCACCCGTGACCCGGATTGGAAAAGATCTCGAATTTATTTCTTCGTCGCCGCGGCAAGGCGAACGCAGACGGCGAGGCCGCGGATCGCCTCTTCGACTTCGGCCAGCTCAGGGTAGGTCGGCGCGATGCGGATGACGGCGTCGTCGGGGTCGTCGCCGTACGGGTGCGTCGCGCCGGCCGGGGTCAGGGCGATACCCGCCTCCTTGGCCAGCCGCACGACCTCCTTGGCGGTCCCGGCGGGCACGGTCAGCGAGATGAAGTACCCGCCGGTCGGCTTCGTCCAGGACGCGAGGCCGCTCTCGCCCAGCTCCTTGGTGAGGATCTCGTCGACGGCCGCGAACTTCGGCCCGATCAGCTCGGCGTGCTTGCGCATGTGCTCGCGGACGCCGTCCTCGTCACGCAGGAACAGCGCGTGCCGGAGCTGGTTGACCTTGTCGGGGCCGATGGTCCGCTTGCCGATGAGGGCGATCCACCAGGCGAGGTTGGCCTCGGACGCACCGAGGAAGCCGACGCCGCCACCGGCGTAGGTCACCTTCGAGGTGGAACCGAAGACGAACGCGCGGTCGGCGTTGCCCGCCTCGGCGCACAGCGCGAACAGGTCGGCCAGCGGGGCCTCGACCTCGGTGAGGTGGTGCACGGCGTAGGCGTTGTCCCAGAAGATCCGGAAGTCCGGCGCGGCGGTGGTCATCGTGGCCAGCCGGCGCACAGTGTCGTCACTGTAAGTGACACCGGTCGGGTTGCTGTACTTCGGCACGCACCAGATGCCCTTGACGGCGGCGTCCTCGGCGACGAGCCGCTCGACGGCGTCCATGTCCGGGCCGGTCTCGGTGAGCGGCACCTGGATCAGCTCGATGCCGAAGCGCTCGGCCAGCGCGAAGTGGCGGTCGTAACCGGGGACCGGGCACAGGAACTTGACGCTCGCCTCGTCGGCCCAGCGGCGCTCGGCGCCCGGGAGCTTGCTCAGGAAGGCCTGCACGATGACGTCGTGCATGAGCTCCAGGCTGGAGTTGCCCGCGGCCAGCAGCTGCTCGGCCGGGACCTGCAGCGGCCCGGCGAAGATGCGGCGGAGCTCGGGCAGGCCCTTCAGGCCACCGTAGTTGCGGACGTCCGTGCCGTCCTCGGCCTTGCGCACGTCGCCGGGCAGCGCGAGCAGCCCGTCGGCGAGGTCCAGCTGGCGGGGGGACGGCTTGCCGCGGGTGATGTCCAGGGAGAGGCCACGGTCGACGAGGGCCGCGTAGTCGCGGCGGGCGCTCTCGACATCGACAGGTGCAGTGGTCATGCCTAACGCTAAACCCGGCGGGGATCCGGCGTGAGACGAGGGTGGCCTATGCCTTCCGCGCGCAAGATCCCATAACGCTTCCGCCGCGTTTTTCACCATTCGTAACGAGGCCAAATCCCCTAGTCGCGGCTCCGTTGTTTCCCGCATTCTCGATAGCACGAGGAAAAGGGGAGAAAAATGGAAGCGAAGAAGTGGGCCACGGTGACGCTGATGGCGGCGGGTGCGCTGGCCGCGTGCGCGGTACCCCATCAGGGAACGGCGACCCCGGCCGTCGCGGTGGCCGCTCCCCCGAACACCATCGTGATCCAGCCACCGGCGGTCGCGGCCCCGCCGCAGACGGTTTATGTCGCACCACCGGCGACACAGACGGTCTATCCCGCCCCCGCGGTTCCCGTGGCGCAGACGGTGATCGCCTACTACGACGCGCTCAACCGGCGTGATTTCCCCACCGCGTGGAATCTCGGCGGGCAAAGGCTGGCCAAAGGCGGTACTTATGCCTCCTACGTCAAGGGATTCGCGACGACCTCCTGGGCGGCCGTCACCGTGACGAGCGTGCGCGGGAACATGGTGTACGTCGATCTTTCCGCTCGGCAGACCGACGGTTCGATGCGGGTTTTCTCCGGTTCCTACACCGTTTCCGGCGGCGCGATCACCGGGTCGAACATGAAACGTCTCTCGTGATCAGAGCGGGATCAGCTGGGTGATCTTCCAGCGGCCGTCGATACGCTGGGCGGTGACTGAAAGCTGCGATACCGACGACTGCGGGGCGCCGCCACCGGCGACGAGCGTTTGCTGGTCGAGGAACAACAGCACTTCCGCGCGGTCGCCGCGCAACGACCGGACGCCGAGCGAACGGACCGTCGTCGTGCGCACCAGCTTCTGCTCCTCGGCCCGTTTGCGCGCCGCCGCGAACTGGTCCCGGTACTGGCCGGTCGCCTCACCGGTCAGCACGTCGGCCGCGGCCCGCTCGGTCCGGGCGAGATTGCTGTAGTCGTAGGAGAACACGGCCTTCACACCGGCGCCGACCTGGTCGGCGACCTCGGCGGTGGCGGCCTGGTCCACGAGCGCCGTGTTGCCGTCCGAGCCCAGCGACGACGCCTGGACCCCGAACCACACCGCGCAGCCGGTGGCCAGCACGATGATTACGAGCAAAAGCCGCGGTGCCCGCCCGGTCACGAGCCCGCCGCCTGCACCGCGCTGACCTTCCAGCCGTCCCCGGCCCGCTGGTAGTCCACGGTCAGCCTGCTGACCTTGGACACGGCGGAGCCACCGCCGGTGCTGACCTTCACGTCCAGCACGGCCATCAGCCGCGCCGTCCCGGCGGCGGCGTCGAGTTCGGTGACCGCGGCCTGTTTCAGCTTGGCCGTCGCCACCGTCTTGCCGGTGTTCGCCCGGTCGATCTGGAGCTGCCGGTCGCCGGCGAGGTCCTTGCCGAGCCGTCCGGTGGTGACGCCGAGCCAGCGGTCGACGTCCTGGGCGCCGGTGCGGTAGTCGATCGTGTTGAGCACCTCGAGCTGGCCGGAGGCGGCGGTGAGGACGGCCTCCCGTTCCCGGCCGCGCGCGAGACCGTCGTCCCGCGCGGCGCTCCACCACGACCAGCCGAACCAGGCTGCCGCGACGACCGCCACGGCGGCGATGACGGTGAGGGCGCGGGTGAGCACTATTCACCGCCCAGCAACGCGCCCAGCCCGGCGGGTCCGGATCCGGTGAGCAGGCTCAGCACCCCGGGCAGCTGCGCGGATTCCGCCGCCTGCGGGGTCTGCTTCGGACGTTCCGGGACCGCGGGCGGTTTCCCGGCGTACGGGGCGTTCTGCGAGCCTCGGACGCCCGTGGGACTTCCCGGCGGCTCCGCGCAGTAGGCCTGGGTGTTCACCGGCGCCTCGGTGAGATCGTTGGCTGGACGCTGTTTCGTGCCCTCGTAGCCCTTGGTGCACGAGACCGGGTCGAAGAAGTTGAACACCACCCCGAGATGGCCGGTGCCGTCCGGCGACGTCGAGCGCGAGAACGCCGAAATGATCGGGTACGCCACGAGGAGTTCCTCGATCGCGTCTGTCCGGGCGGAGGTGATCTGGGCGGTGGTGAGCGTGTTCGCGAACAGCACGCCGAGGTCGGTCCCCGACACCGCGAGCACGTCGCTGATCTGACGGCTCAGCTTCGGCGCCTCGTCGATCACCCGCCGTAGATCCGGGTCGGACGTCTTCAGCTGCGCGGCGATCGTCTTGAGCCCGCTGGAGAACTTCGTGATGTTGTCCGCCTGCCGCTGCTGGGTGTCCAGTACCGTCCGGGAACTGGCGAGCAGCCCCTGGGTGTCGGGCAGGTACTGCGTCGCCGTCGCGGTGAGCGAACCGGTGCTGTCGAGCAGCTGCCGCAGCTCCGGGCCGGCGTCGGCGAACGCCTCGTAGGTCTCGTCGACGACGGTCTTCAGCGACTCCGGCTTCACACTCGACACCAGTTTGTCCAAATTGGACAGAACGGTGTCCGGGGCCAGCGGGATCGACGTCTTGTCCCGCTTGATGACCGAACCCTCGGCGAGATACGGCCCGTTTTCGTGCATGGGCAGCAGATCGACGTACTGCTCCCCCACCGCCGACCGGTTCGCGACCGCGGCCTTGGTGTCCGCCGGGATCTTCGGCGCGTCCGAATCGATGTCGAGGCCGAGGTCGATGCCGTGTTCGGTGAGCGTCATCGACGCGACCTTGCCGACCGCGACACCGCGATAGGAGACCTCGGCGTTGACGAAGATCCCGCCGGAGTCCACGAGTTGCGCGGTGACGAGGTACCCGCGAGTGCCGAAGAGCCTGTCCAGCCCGGCGTACTTACCGCCCGCGTAGACGACCGAAACCACCGCGATGACGAGGAACGCGGCCAGCTGGATCTTGGTCTTGCGCAGAATCACCGGCCACCGCCCAGCAGCGGCCCCAGTATCCCGCCGAGCACGCCGCCCAAGACATCCCCTTGAGGCGGCTGGGGAGCCTGCGGGAGATCGCCGGTGGGCAGCGGCAGCACCGGTGGCGCCGTCCCGCCAGAGAACGGGATCGCGCCGGGCGTGCCGGTGCCCTTGTTCCCTGGCAGCTGGATGATCGGCTGCGACGAGTTGTTCATGTTCTCCAGGAAGGTGTCCAGGTTCAGGTCGATCTTGGCTTCCACGTTGGCGTAGTCGCCCTTGATCACGTTGCCCGCGTAGTCGGGGAACGGGTAGGTGAGCAGGATCCGCAGCGCGGTCGGGAGGTCCTGGCCCGCCTCGGTCAGCTTGTGGAGCGTCGGCTGCAGCGCGCGGAGGTTCGCCACCAGCTGGTCGCGGCTGGCCTTGATCGTGTCGGTCGTGACCCCGGACAGCGTGTTCAGCGACTGCAGCATGCCGACGAGCTGATCCCGTTGTTCGGTCACGATCTTGAGCCCCGGCGAGAGGTTGTCGAGCGCGTTGGTCAGGTTCTGCGTCTGCCCCACCAGGGTTTTGGACAGCCTGTCGAGGCCGTCGATGGCCCGCAGGATCTCGCCCTTGTGCCCGTCGAGTTCGGTGGCCAGTTTGTCCACTTGGGACAGTAGCGCGCGGACCTCGGCCTCGTTCCCGGTGAGCGCGTCGTTGAGTTCGTGGCTGATCTTCTGGATCTGCTCGACGCCGCCGCCGTTGAGCAGCAGGGAAAGCGCGCCGAGGACCTCCTCCACCTCGGGGTTGCGGTTGGTGCGGTCCAGCGGGATCTTCGCGCCCTCGGCGAGAGATCCTTCGGGCTTTTCGGGGGCGTGCAGATCGACGAACTTCTCACCGAGCAGACTCGACTGGCGCAGTTCGGCGCGCGCGTTCGCGGGCAGCGCGATGTCGCCGTTGACGACCATGTTCACCCACGCCGACCGGGTGTCCGGGGCGAGTTCGATGTTCTCGACCCGGCCGACCGGGACGTCGTTGACCTTCACACTCGCTTGGGGAACGAGGTCGAGCACGTCGGAAAACTGCGCGGACAGCCGGTACGGGTGCTCGCCGAGATCCGCGCCTCCCGGCAGCGGGGTGTTGTACAGCCCCGAAAAGCCGCCGTCACTGCAACCGGCCAGCACCAGGACACCCGCCATCACCCCCGCGATCTTCTGCCGTTGGCGCCTCATTTCGGGACCCCCTTGGTGAGGACGTCGACCAGCGGCAGCGGCAGCGGCGGCAGTTCGCCGCTCTGCAGCGACGCCAGCACCTGCGGGACCGACGGGAGCTTCAGCGTGCCGTCGAGGACCGGCGCGAGCTGCTTGCAGATGTTCCCCAGCGTGTCCGGGATCGGTTTGGGCGTACCCGCGCTGATCAGACGGCAGACGGTGAGGATCGGCGGATGCGTCAGCTCGTTCAGGTTGTCCCGTACGGCGATCGTGCCGGACGCCGCGTCGTAGGAGTTGATGAAGTTGGTCGCCCCGGTCGGCGCGATGTCGATCACCTCGGCGAGCGAGGCCCGCTGGTCCACGAGCACCTTCGTCAGCCCCGCGAGCTTGTCCACATTGGACGAGAGCAGGTCCTTGTTCTCCGCGACGAACTTCTCGACGTCGCCCATCGCCGTCGCCAGGGAGTTCAGCGCGGCACCCACGTCGGCGGAGTCCGCGGCCAGGAAACCGCCGACGTCGGCGGCGCGGCGGTAGAACTCGTTGAGCTGCTGATCGCTTTCGGCCAGCGCGCTGGTGAACGAGTTCAGGTTCTGCACCGTGCCGAACAGGTCGCCCTTGGCGCCGTCGAGGGTCTTGGCCAGTTCGGACAGCCGGGTCACCGTGGTGTTGAGGTTCTTCCCGTTGCCGCCGAGATTCGCCGCGGCGGTGTCGAGCACATCCGACAGCGCGCCGTTCTTGTTGGCGCCGTTGGGTCCCAGGCTCGTCGAGAGTTTGTCGAGACTCGTGTAAAGGTCGTCGAGTTCGGCCGGGGTCGCCGTCTTCTCCTTGGCGATCACCGTGCCCGCGGCCATTTCGGGGCCGCTCTCGTACGCCGGGGTCAGCTGGACGTACCGGTCGCTCACCAGGCTCGGCGCGACGACGACGGCTCCCGCGTCCGCCGGGATCGGGGTGTCGCCGTCGATCCGCATGTCGACCCGGACCGCCTCGCCCTGCGGCGTCACGCCGGTGATCTCGCCGACCTTCACCCCGAGGACCCGCACCGAAGAGCCCGCGTAGAGGCCCACGGTCTTGCCGAAGTACGCGCTGATCCGCGTCCCGCCCGTGTCCCTGAACACCAGCCAGAGTCCGGCGGTCAGGATCAGCACGACAACGCAGGCGAAGGCGACCCACGTGTAGAGCGTGCGCCCGATGCGCGTGGTGATGGTCATCGACCGCCCACCCCCTGGTTCGGCGCCGCGATCGGCGGGGTGCAGCCCTCCGGGTTGACCTGGAACGCCCCGGCGATGATCGTCGGCGGCAACAGCCCGCACAGATAGCCCTCGAACCAGCGCCCGTTGCCGGTCGCGTTGGCGCCGACGCGGGCGAACGGGGCCATGAGCGCGAGACTGCGGCTGAGGTTGTCCTGGTTGCGTTGCAGGATGTCGGTGACCTTGCCGAGTTTCTCCAGTGTCGGCTTCAGCTGCTGCCGGTTGTCGGCGACGAGCCCGGACAGCTGCGCCGAAACCTGTTGCGTGCCCTTGAGCAAGGTGCTGATCGCGTCCTTCCGGTTCTGCAGTTCGGCGAGCAGGAGATTGCCGTCGTCGAGGATCCGCTTCAGCTGCGCGTTGCGGTCGGACAGCGTCTTGGACACCTTGCTCGTATTGGCCAGCAAGGTCTTCAGGTCACCATCGCGCGAGGAAACCGTCTTGGACAACGAAGAAAGGCCGCCCAGTGCGTCCTTGAGGTACTGCGGGCTGTCCTTGAGCGCGTCGGAGAGCACGGTGAAACTGGTCGCCAGCTGCGCGGTGTCGATCTCGCCGACCGTGCCGGACAGCTGCTGGAACGCGTCCTGCAGTTCGAACGGCGTCCGCGTGCGGTCGAGCCCGATGGTGGCGTTCGGATCCTGGTCGCCGGTGCCTTTCGGCGTCAGCGCCAGGAACTTCTCCCCCAGCAGCGTCTTGATCTCGATCGACGCGGCGGTGGCGTCGCCGACGCGGACGTCCTTCACCCGGAACTTCACCAGCACCTTCTTGCCCGCCAGCTCGACCGAGGTGACCTGGCCGACCTTGACCCCGGCGACCTGGACCTCGTTGTCCGGCGCCAATCCGGCCGATTCGCCGAAATACGCCGAATACGTCGTCCCGCTGCCGAATAACGGGATCCGGTCGGAGAAGTACGTCGTCATGGTGATCAAGACGATCAGGACCAAGGCGGCTCCGCCGACCATGGCCTGGTTGCGTTCCTTGAGCGGCTTCACGGCCCGCACCTCTCCGGTCGCTGCGTGCCGGGCAGCGGCGTGATCGGCAGTTCGATGTTGAGCGATTTGATGCCGATGCTGCCGGAGATCCCGCACAGGTAGTAGTTGAACCAGCTGCCGTAGCTCAGCGTCCTGGTGAACTTCTGCAGGTTGCCCGGCAGCACCTGCAGGAGATGATCGATCAGCTGTTCCGAATCGCCGAGGTTCTGCGACAGCGCGCCGAGCTGCGCGACGTCGTCCTTGAGCGCGGGCCGCGCGTCCGCGAGCAGACCCGTGGTGGCGACGGTGAGATCGCCGAGCGCCTTGACCGCCTCCCCGATCGGCTGCCGCTGCTCGGCGAGCCCGGTGACCAGCCGCTGGGTCTGGTCGATCAGTTCGCCCAGCTGCGGCGAGCGCCTTTCGACCGTGCCGAGCACGGTGTTGAGGTTCGCGATGACGTCACCGATGATCTTGTCCTTGCCCGCGATGGCCGAAGTGACCGACGCGGTGTGCGCGAGCAGGCTGGTGATCGTGCCGCCCTCGCCCTGGAACACCTGGATGATCTCGTAGGAGAGCTTGTTGACGTCCTCGGGGTTCAGCGCGCGGAAGAGCGGTTTGAACCCGTTGAACAGCACGGTCAGGTTCAGCGCCGGTTTGGTGCGCTCGGGCGGGATGATCCCGCCGCGCGGCAATGATTCCTTGTCGCCGATGTCCGTGCCGAGCGAGAGGTACCGCTGCCCGACCAGGTTGCGGTACTTGATGGTCGCGGTCACCGACGCCGGCAGGCGGTGCGCGGACTGGACGTCGAAGTGGACCCGGGCGAGGTTCCGTTCCCCCGCTTCGATCTCGATCCTGCCGACCTGCCCGACCTTCACGCCGACGATGCGGACGTCGTCGCCTTCCTTGAGCCCGGACGCGTCGGTGAACTTGGCGACGTAGCCCGACGTCTCGCCGAAGTTGGTGTTCGCGATGGTGGCGCCGAGGATCGCGGTGAGCAGCACGGTCACCGCCGCGAAGATCAGGATCTTGACCAGATCCGGCACGAAGGACCTCATCGGACCGCCCTCCCGTCACGGGGGCTGAAGGACGCTTTCGCCGCATGTGACGCGGTGAAAGCTCCCTTCACCGCGTCACATGCGGTGAAGGACGCTTTCAGCCCGGCCAGGCCCGCGCTCGGCTGAGTCCTCATCGCAGCTCCACCTCCGCGCCCCGGTACAGCGGCCCGACCAGCAGGCTGCCCCAGTTCGGCACCTGGTCCGGTGTCGTGCCCATCGCCGGTGACACGAGCAGGTCGATCAGCCGCTGCTCGTCCGGCGTGTTCACCACCGAACCGCCCGCGCTCCCGCCTGAAGGCAGCCTGCCGTCCGGGTCACGCGGTGGCGCCGGTTTGGACGAACCGTCGGCGATCGCGCCGTCCGGCGGGTACTGCGGCCAGCGTCCTGGTGGCGGCACCTGCGGATAGCACCGCGGGCCGCGTTTGTCGTCGTACTTCGGCTCGTCGACCCCGGGCAGGTACTTGCCGCGGCTCGGCGTGAACTCGATGGTCACCCGGCTGACCTCGGGATGCGCGGTGCCCTTGCCGAACGCGAGTTCCGCGCGCGGCACCGATTCGGCCAGTTGCTTGAGCAGGCAGGGGTACTCCGGCGCGTACTTCGCGAGAACGTCCAAAGTGGGCTGCAGATTGGTGGTGAGGCGGATCAGGTTGTCCTGATTGACCTTCAGGAAACTCGTCAGGTCGAGCGAAGCCGCGGTCACCGTCGAATAGACGTCGGCGAGCCCGCGCTGGCTCTCGACCAGGGTCTTGCTGGTGGTGGTCAGATCCGACAGCGCGGCCAGCAGATCCGGCGCCGCCTTGTCGTAGATCGCGGCGGCGTTGGCCAGTCCGGTGATGTCGGCCTTGAGGTCGGGCAGCGACGGGTTCACTTTCCCGAGATAGTCCGAAAGTCCCGCCAGTGTCGTGCCGAGCCGCTTGCCCTGACCGTCCAAAGCGGACGCGACGGCGTTGAGCGTGCTCGCCATCTTCTCCGGCTGCACGGCCTGCAGCAACGGCATCACGTCGCCGAGCACGGTCTCCAGCTCGATCGCGCTGCTGCTGCGGTCCTGCGGGATGACGTCGCCCTCGGCGATGTGCCGTTCCGGTTTCTCCGGGATCTGCAGGGCCACATACCGCTCACCGAACAACGTCTTCGGCAGCAGCCGCGCGGACACGTTGGCCGGGATGACCGAGGTCTTGTCCGGTTGCAGCGCCAGTTCCATCGTCGCGCGATCCCCGTGGGCCTGGATCGACCGGACCTCGCCGACGACCATCCCGCGCACCTTGACGTCCGCGCCTTCGCGCATCTGGTTGCCGATGCGGTCGGTCTCCAGTTTCACCAGGGTCACCGTGGTGAAGGCCTTCTGGTAGAAGGCGATGGTGGTGACGAAGAACAGCACGACCACCACGAGGAAGATCAGGCCCAGCACCTGGTGCCGGAGCCGTCGCAGCAATATCCCCCTGTTCACCCGGAAATCCTCACCGTCGTCGTGGCGCCCCAGATCGCGAGGCTCAGGAAGAAATCGAGCACCGAGATCAGCACGATCGACGTCCGCACCGCGCGGCCGACCGCGATCCCGACCCCGGCTGGCCCGCCGCTGGCGGTATAGCCGTAGTAGCAGTGGGAAAGGATGATGAGCACGCTGAAGACGATCACCTTGAGGAACGACCACAGCACGTCTTCGGGTGGCAGGAACAGCGTGAAGTAGTGGTCGTAGGTGCCTGCGGACTGGCCGTAGAGCCAGATGGTGATCTGCCGCGAGGCGAGATAGGACGAGAGCAGGCCGACGGCGTAGAGCGGGATGACCGCGGTGACACCGGCGATCACCCGCGTCGTCACCAGGTACGGCAGGCTCGGCACGCCCATCACTTCGAGCGCGTCGATCTCCTCGGAGATCTTCATCGCGCCCAGTTGCGCGGTGAACCCGCAGCCGACGGTGGCGGAGAGCGCGAGCCCCGCGGAAAGCGGCGCGACCTCGCGGGTGTTGAAGTAGGCCGAGATGAACCCGGTCAGCGCGGCGGTCCCGAGCTGGTTCAGCGCCGAGTAGCCTTGCATGCCGACGATGAGCCCGGTGAACAGCGTCATCCCGATCATCACGCCGAGCGTCCCGCCGATCACCGCGAGCGCGCCGGTGCCGAAGCTGACTTCGGTCAGCAGGCGGAAGACCTCGCGGCGGTAGCGCCGGAGCGTGCGCGGGGTCCAGGCGAGCGCCCGGAAGTAGAACGACAGCTGGCCGCCGAAGCCTTCCAGCATCGCACCCGGGCGCGCGATGATCTCGAGCGTCCGATCCGAAACGGCGGGTTCTGGGCGGGTGGTGGCCACGTCACATCGCCTTCGGCGGCACGATCCGCAGGTAGATCGCCGTCAGCACGACGTTGATGAGGAAAAGCAGCAGGAAGGTGATCACCACGGCCTGGTTCACCGCGTCGCCGACGCCCTTCGGCCCGCCCGCCGGGTTGAGCCCCCGGAAGGCCGCGACCACCCCGGCGACGAAGCCGTAGAGCAGCGCCTTGATCTCGCTGACCCACAGATCCGGCACCTGGGCCAGCGCGTTGAAGCTGGCGAGATAGGCGCCGGGGGTCCCGCCCTGCATGACGACGTTGAAGAAGTAGCCGCCGAGTACGCCGACGACACTGACCAAACCGTTCAGCAGCACCGAAACCACGATCGCGGCGAGGACACGGGGCACGATCAGGCGCTGGATCGGGTTGACCCCGAGTACTTCCATCG
The DNA here is from genome assembly GCF_055575975.1 of Amycolatopsis sp. NPDC033938. NCBI lineage: Bacteria > Bacillati > Actinomycetota > Actinomycetes > Pseudonocardiales > Pseudonocardiaceae > Amycolatopsis > Amycolatopsis sp. NPDC033938. The sequence goes on along the minus strand of NZ_JBVIRO010000010.1, from coordinate 208,825 downwards.
CGTCGATCTCTTCGCGGATCTTGCGGGCGCCGATGTCGGCGCAGACCGCGCTCCCGCCGGCACCCGCCACCAGCAACGCGGTGATGAGCGGACTCGCCTGCTGGACGATGGCGAGCGCGCTGGCGGCGCCGGTGAACGACTGCGCGCCGATCTGCTGGGTCAGCGAGCCCAGTTGCAGCGCGATGACCGCGCCGAACGGGATCGCCACCAGCGCCGTCGGCAGGATGGTGACGCTGGCGAAGAACCAGCACTGCTGGATCCATTCGCGGAACTGGAACGGGCGCTTGAAGATCGCGCGGAAGACCTCCCACGACAGGGTCGCGAGCCTGCCGACCTGTGTGAGCGCACCCGTACCCGGGACGGACACCGACGCGTTCACAGAACCTCCCAGTAGCCTGCCCCGAGTCTTACTCCACCTGTCAACGCCTCATTGCGTTAGCGGTGTTCACTTTGCTCTCGGCACCTCCGCGTCAGAACTTGAGAGCATGCGTGGCCGTCGCGCCGCCATCGGCGACGAACTCGGCGCCCGTGCTGTACGAACTTTCGTCACTGGCCAGGAACAACACCAGTTTCGCGATGTCCTCCGGCTGCCCGACCCGGCCCAGAGCGACCTTTTTGCCCACCCACGACATGTCGACTTTCTGCCCGCCCGCCGCCGCGGCGACCATCGGCGTGTCGATCGCGCCGGGGTGCACGGAGTTGACGCGGATGTTCTTCGCGCCGAGTTCGAGCGCCGCGACCTTGGTCATCCCGCGGATCGCGAACTTGCTGGCGGTGTAGGCGACTAGGAACGGCATCCCGGCGAGGCCTTCCACGGAGGACACGTTGACGATGGAGCCGCCACCGGCCCCGGTCATCGGTTCAACGACCGAACGCATCCCGAGAAACGCCCCGATCTGATTGACCCGGATGACGCGTTCGTAATCGGCGAGCGTGGTCTTGCCCAGCTCGGAGAAATGCAGGATGCCCGCGTTGTTGACCAGCACCGTCGGCGGGCCGAACTCGGTCTGGGTGCGCTGGATCGCCGTCTCCCATTCGGCCTCGTCACCGACGTCGAGATGCTGGTAGACGGCGGCTTCGCCGAGATCGGCGGCGAGTTTCTTGCCGTCGAGGTCGTTGATGTCCGCGATCACCACCCGCGCGCCCTCGGCGACGAACAGCCGCGCGGCCGCCTCGCCCTGTCCCCTGGCCCCGCCGGTGATCAGCGCTACCTTGCCATCGAGCCTGCCCACTACATCATCTCCCACGGTCTACGGCAGCGACATGATCTCGGAAGCGGCGAACATGCGTTCCGGGTCGCGGTCGGCGAAGTAGCCGCCCACGGATGTGACGAGTTCTTCGGCGGTCCAGGTGCCGTTGACGGTGTCGAACCGCTGTTCCACCGACGGCGGCCGCATCAGCGCGACCATCCCGCCGTAGACGAGGAACACCTGACCGTTGACGCGGTCGGACTCGGGCGAGCAGAGGAACGTCACGAACGGCGCGACGTGGTCGACCGAGAGCGGGTCGACACCTTCGGGTGCTTCGGCCCCGAAGACGGCTTCGGTCATCGCCGTGCGAGCGCGTGGGCAGATCGCGTTGGCGCGGACGCCGTACCGCGAAAGACCGCGCGCGGTGGAGACGGTGAGCGCGGCGATCCCCGCCTTGGCCGCGCCGTAGTTCGGCTGGCCGGGGGCGCCGAGCAGGAACGACTCCGACGCGGTGTTGACCACCCGGCCGTACACCGGCGCGCCGTCCACTTTGGACTTGTCCCGCCAGTACGCCCCGGCGTTGCGGGAAAGCAGGAAGTGCCCGCGCAGGTGGACGCCGAGTACGGTGTCCCAGTCGTCGTCGGACATCGAGAAGAGCATCCGGTCACGCAGCACGCCGGCGTTGTTGACCACGATGTGGAGGCCGCCGAAGTGGTCGACGGCGGCGGTGAGCAGCGCGTCCGCGGTCGAGGACTCCGAGATGTCGCCGGTGACCGCGACCGCTTTGCCGCCTTCGGCCTCGATCTCGTCGGCCACCACCTGCGCCGCGGCCGACACGTCGTTGACCACCACCCGCGCCCCCGCCGCGGCCAGCGCCAGCGCCTCGGCCCGGCCGAGTCCCGCGCCGGCTCCGGTCACGATGGCCGTCCTGCCGTCCAAGCTCACTCCGGGCCTCCTGCCTTTCCACACCCAGTCTCACCGCACACACTAGAATCTGTTCTCGCCACATGCAAGGTCTAGATAAACGGTGCTAACCACGGATGAGCAGCGCGTTTTTCGGACAACTCGCGACAGCTTGAGTAACACGTTCTACTTGATTTTCCGGAACTTCGGCCGACGCGAGGACCAGCTCCTCGTCGTCGTCGAGATCGAAGACCTCGGGCGCGAAGCCGACACAGATCGCGTTCGCCTCGCACAGCGAGCGATCGACGTCGATCTCCATATTCCCTCCTCGCCGCCATACCTGGTACAACTAGAACAGGTTCTACCTTAGCGCCGCGAGCGGCCATGGCACCAGTAACGAGCACCGACGGCAGAGGTGACGGATGCGGATCGACTACACGCCGGAGCAGCGCGCACTGGCCGGGGAACTCCGGGAGTACTTCGCCGGGCTGATGACCCCCGAGCGCCGTGAAGCGCTGGCCGGAGACGGCGGCGAGTACGGCGACGGCCTGGTGTACAAGGAAATCGTGCGCGACCTCGGCCGCTCGGGCTGGCTCGCGATCGGCTGGCCGCGCGAATACGGCGGACAGGACCGGCCGATGCTCGACCAGCTCGTCTTCACCGACGAGGCGGCCGCGGCCGGGGTGCCCGTCCCGTTCCTCACGGTGAACACCGTCGGGCCGACCATCATGCGCTACGGCACCGAAGAACAGAAGGCGTTCTACCTGCCGAAGATCGCCGCCGGCGAGCTGCACTTCGCGATCGGCTACTCCGAGCCGGGCGCGGGCACCGATCTGGCGTCGCTGCGCACCCGCGCGGTCCGCGACGGCGACGACTACGTGATCAACGGCCAGAAGATGTGGACGAGCCTGATCGAGTACGCCGACTACGTCTGGCTCGCCGCCCGCACCGACCCCGAGGCCCGTAAGCACAAGGGCCTCAGCATGCTGATCGTGCCGACGTCGGCACCGGGGTTCTCCTGGACGAAGGTGCGCACGGTCGCCGGGCCCGGCACCAGCGCCACCTACTACGACGACGTCCGCGTACCCGTGACCTCCCGGGTCGCCGGGGAGAACGAGGGCTGGCCGCTCATCACGAACCAGCTCAACCACGAGCGGGTCGCGCTGACCTCGGCCGCGCCGATCCAGACATCGGTGCGCGACGTGCGGACCTGGGCGCAGACGACGAAGCTGCCCGACGGCTCCCGCGTCATCGACGCGCCCTGGGTGCGGCTGCATCTGGCGCGGATCCACGCGCACGCGGAGTACCTGAAACTCCGGAACTGGCGCATCGCGTGGGCGGCGGCGAGCAGCGAACTGGGTCCCGCGGAGGCGTCGGCGACCAAGGTGTTCGGCACGGAGTTCGCGACCGAGGCGTACCGGCTGATGATGGAGATCCTCGGCGCGGGCGCGGTGGTCCGTGAGGGCTCCCCCGGCGCGCTGCTGCGCGGCCGGATCGAACGGCTGCACCGGTCGTCGCTGATCCTCACCTTCGGCGGCGGCACCAACGAGATCCAGCGGGACATGATCGCCGCGACCGCCCTCGGCCTGCCCGTCACCCGCTAGCCGAAGGACGCTTTCCCCGCATGCGACGCGGTGAAAGCTCCCTTCGCCGCATCGCATGCGGGGAAGGTTCCCTTCAGCTCCTCCAGGAGGCATTGATGGACTTCACGCTCACCGAAGCGCAGACGGACCTCGCGTCCCTCACTCGCCGGATCCTGACGGACAAGGTGACCCCGGACATGCTGGGCGCACACGGTTCCGGCGGGTTCTCCGCTCCACTGTGGACAGCTCTGGCGCAGGCGGGGGTGGTCGACGCCGCGCTGCCGCAATCGGTCGGCGGTGGCGGGTTCGGGCTGCTGGAGCAGTGTTCCGTACTCGCCGAGATCGGGCGCGCGGTCGCGCCCGTGCCCTATCTGACGTCCGTCGTGATGGGTGCGGCAGCGATCGCCGAATTCGGCGAGGCGAGGCTGGCCGAGCGCTGGGTGGTCCCGGTGCAGCGTGGCGACCACGTCCTCGCCGTGGCGCTGCCGGACTACGGCGTGCCGTGCGGCTTCACCGCCGAGGCCGACGGCGATGGCTGGCGGCTGACCGGCGCGCAGACCGCGGTCCCGTTCGGCGCGTTCGCGCACGGATTCCTCGTCGAGGCGGCCGTCGACGGCGGGCATCAGGTGTTCCTGCTCGACGGGGACTCGGTGACCGTGTCACCCCAGCGGACCGTCGACCACGCCGACGCGGCGCTCGTCGAGCTGTCCCGCGCGAAGGCCACGGCCTCACTGGGCGACATCGGCGAATGGCTGCGGCTGCGCGCCACGATCGGCGTCTGCGCACAGCAACTCGGCGTCGTGGAACGAGCGCTGGAGCTGACCGCGGCGTACGCGCGGGAACGGGAGCAGTTCGACCACCCCATCGGCAGTTTCCAGGCGGTACGGCAGCGGCTCGCCGACGCCTACGTCGACGTCGAAGCCGTCCGGCTGACGTTGTGGCAGGCGGCCTGGCGGCTGAGCGAAGGCCTTCCCGCGGCCGAGGAGGTCGCGACGGCGAAGTTCTGGGCGGCCGAGGCCGGGCACCGCGTCGCGCATACCGCCGTGCACGTCCACGGCGGGGTCGGCATCGACGTCGACCACACCCTGCACCGCTACTTCGTCGCGGCGAAACGGCTCGAATTCACGCTGGGCGGGGCGACCGCGCAACTGCGGGGGCTCGGCGATCTCCTGGCCGCGGACCCGGCATGACCCCCACGGTCACGGAACTCCTGCTCGCGCGGGCGGAGGACCGCTCGACCGGGCTGCTGTTCGAGGACCGGCGCTGGTCCTGGGCCGAGCACGTCGAGGCATGCGCCGCCCACGCCGCCGCGCTCACCGGGATGCTGCGTCCGGGCGGGCATTTCGGGCTGCTGGCCGACAACGTCCCCGAGTTCTCGTTCCTGCTCGGTGGCGCGGCACTGTCGGGGCATGTCCTGGTCGGGCTGAATCCGACGCGCCGGGGCGCGGCACTGGCGCGCGACATCGCGCTGGCCGACTGCGAGCTGGTGTTCGCCGAGGAGAAATACCTTCCGCTCCTTTCCGAGGCGAGTGTCCCGGTGCTGCCGCTGAGCGCTCTCGACCCCTCCCGGGAAACGGTCGCCCCCGTGGCCGCGAAACCCGAAGACCTGCTCATGCTGATCTTCACCTCCGGCACCAGTGGCGATCCGAAAGCCGTCCGGTGCACGCACGGCAAGATCGCCTACCCCGGCGATATGCTGGCGTCCCGGTTCGGACTGTCCACACACGACACCGTGTACGTGTCGATGCCGATGTTCCACTCCAACGCCATCATGGCGGGCTGGTCGGTCGGGCTCGCCGCGGGCGCGGGGATCGCGCTGCGGCGGCGGTTCTCCGCCTCCGGCTTCCTGCCGGACGTCCGGAGGTTCGGCGCGACGTACGCCAATTACGTCGGCAAGCCGCTGTCCTACGTGCTCGCCACTCGCGAGCGGGAAGACGACGCCGACAACCCGCTGAAACTCGTCTACGGCAACGAAGGCGCGGAGGCCGATCTCGCCGCGTTCGGCTCGCGCTTCGGCTGCCACGTCGTCGACGCGTTCGGTTCGACCGAGGGCGGGGTCAACTTCGGCCGGGACGCCACCACGCCGCCGGGTTCGCTCGGCCGCCTTCTCGACGGTGTCGCGGTCCTCGATCCGGAGACGGGAAAGCCTTGCCCTCCGGCGGAATTCGACGCGAACGGGAAGCTGCTCAACGCCGCCGAGGCGGTCGGTGAACTGGTCAACACCGGTGGCGCGGGCTTCTTCGCGGGGTACTACGGCGATCCGGCGGCCGAGGCCGAACGGATGCGCGACGGGATGTACCACACCGGCGACCTGGCCTACCTCGACGCGGACGGCTACTGCTATTTCGCCGGGCGGCTCGGTGACTGGCTCCGCGTCGACGGCGAGAATCTCGGCACCGCCCCGATCGAACGCGCGCTCGTCCGGCATCCGGCCGTCGACGAGGCCGCGGTGTACGGGGTGCCGGACCCGCGGGTGGGCGACCAGGTGATGGCCGCACTGGTCTGCCGCGCACCGGTGGACGCGGACGAGTTCGCCGCTTTCGTGCTGGCACAAGGCGATCTCGGGCCGAAGCAGCGGCCGCGGTTCGTGCGGATCGTCGAGGAACTGCCGCGGACGGCGACGCACAAGGTGCTCAAGCGGGAGCTGGCGGCGGAGGGAACCTCGGGCGCCTGGGAACTGCGGTACCGGACGTCGTGAGTGGCAATGAGGGTTCTAACCCTATTCGCCACTCACGACCCCCACGCGGAACCGCACATAGTTCCATCAATCGGACACCGATCCCCCGAAAGGCGTCCCTTGTGGACGGTTGCGGGGACGCTGGGTCGTCTTTGACGAGTCCGCGACCACCTCGACTTCAGCACGCCATATTTGCCTTACTTCTCACCAGAACGGGAATCCGAGAACGCTCCTCGTGGACACGATGCCGGGCTAGGCGCGTTTGGCCACCCGGCCGAGCCGGAAGCCCAAGGCCATCCGCGAGGTGGTGCCGAACCGGTCGTGCAGCTCGGACACGATCGTGCGCACGGTCCTGCTGCTCATGCCCAAGCGGTTCGCGACCTGATGGTCCGTGGCTCCTTCCACCAGCAGGTCGGCGACCTGCAGCTGCCGTCCTTTGAGACTGGCGCCCCGCCCCGGCCCGCCGCCGAGCGGTCGCGACTCCGACCAGAGGACTCCGAAGAACTGACCGCAGGGACCGACGAGCGGTGGGCGCAGTACCAGCGCGCCCGCGTGCAGGCTCACCTCGTCGAGCGGCACGATCGCGTACCGGGCGTCGAAGACGAGCAGGTGCCGCAGCACTCCGCCGTACACCCTGATTTCGGTCTGCCTGGCCTTTTCGTGGTGCCGCACCAGCTCACCGCCCGCCAGCCGCGGGTCGACCACCAGCCGGCTGCGCCCCGGGCTGAAGAGCATCGATTCCAGCAGCCCCGGGTCGCAGACGCCCGTCCGGCTGCCGTCGGAAAGAATTCCGGACACGAGTTTCGTGGTTTCACAAAACCGGTCGATACGCCTGAGCGTATCGCACCTTCCCGACAACACCTCCACGAATTCCATTTGCCGAGTCAATTGGCCATCGGCCAGTCGGTTGTAGATCATCTGAGCATCATCACCGGCCCATCCGAATAACCCATCCGACATCCCAGCGATCCATTCTCAAGAGCGCTCGGAGGATGCGACAGGGCCATCCGGGGGATGAGATGACCACAATCGGGGATTATCCGGTGGAAGCCGCTTCGGCAGGACGACTCTCGGTAGGCCGATCATCGGACAACTGATTCTCGACGAGCCGCCGGTACAGCGGGCAGGACAAGGTGAGCTCGTCGTGCGTGCCGTCGCCGGCGACCCTGCCCTCGTCGAGCACCAGTATCCGGTCGGCCCGGCGGACGGTGGCCAGCCGGTGCGCGATGATCAGCAGCGCGCATTCACCTCCGGCCCGCTCCAGCGCCCTGGTCAGCGCGAACTCGTTGATCTGGTCGAGATGCGCACTCGGCTCGTCGAGAAGCAGCAGGTCAGGCCGGGCGAGCAGGGCACGGGCGATGGCGACCCGCTGCCGCTCACCGCCGGAGAGCATGTTCCCGCGTTCCCCGACCTGGGTGTCGAGCCCGTCGGGCAGGGTGGCGACGAGCCCGGCCAGGTTGACCATTTCCAGCACCCGCGTGAGCTCTTCCTCGTCGGCGTCCGGTGCCGCGTACACGAGGTTCTCCCGCAGCGTGCCATGCAGGATGGGCACGTTCTGGTCGACCAGCGCCAGCCGGGAACGGCAGTCGGAAAGTGACATTCCGTTCAGATCGACGCCATTCAGCAGGATCGTTCCGGAAAAGGGCTGATAAAAACGCTCGGCCAGCGAGAAAACTGTCGACTTTCCCGCGCCCGACTTTCCGACCAGCGCCACGCTCGTCCGCGGTTCGACCCGGAACGAAACGCCGTCCAGCACCGTCCTTTTCCCATAGGAGAATCGGACGTCGCGGAATTCCAGCACCGGCGCGGACCGCGCGGGGAGTATCGGCGAGCTGGTCACCGTGTCGCTTTCGACGGGCAAGAGGGAGGCCTCGTGCACCCGCTGCAGCGCGCCCATGCCGCGCTGCACGAGGCCGATCCCCTGGAGCAGCGAGATGAGCGGCACCACCAGATAGGTCGCGTACAAGAGGAACGCCACCAGCTCGCCCAGCGAGGTCGCGTTCGCGGCCACCCGCGCCCCGCCGATGAGCAGTACCAGCAGCAGCGAGCCGCGGATGGCCAGTTCGACGGCCGGGGTCATCACCGAGGTCAGCTTGGCCGCCTGCACCCCCGCGGCGAAAGCCGACTCCGCCCGCTCGCCGATCCGCCGCTCCTCTCGCGGCTCCGCCCGGTTCGCGCGCACCATCCGGATCGCGCCCAGCGCGCGTTCGAGGTCCGCGGTCATCTCACCGACGCCGCGTTGCGTCCGCTCGCCCGCCGCGCGGAGCCTGCCGAGCAACGCGGCCACCACGACGGCGGCCACCGACACGGTCGCCGCCACCAGGCCGAACAGCACCGGGTCGAGCACCAGCATCAGCACCGCCGTGCCCAGTCCGGTCAACCCGCCGGCGACGAGCTGGACCGACGCTGTCGACACCACGTCGCGCAGCACGGTGGTGTCGACGCTGAGCCGGGAGATCAGGTCGCCGAGCCGGTGGTCTTCGTAGGCGGGCATCCGCAGCCGCAGCAGGCGCGCGATCAGCCGTCTGCGCACGCTGAGCACCACGCGTTCGCCCGACCGCTCCAGCATGAACAAGCCGAGCCCGTCCACGGCGGCCTGGACGAGGAAGAGCCCGGCGATGCCCGCGATGAACCACCAGGAGAGCGGCCGCGTGCCCACCGAGTCGATCCCGTGCCGGACCAGCAACGGCTGCAGCATCCCCAGCCCGGACGCCGCGACGGTGAGCACGATCGCCAGCGTCAGCACCCCGCGGTGGCCCACGGTCAGCCGCAGCAGATCCCGGAAGCCCGCCCGATCGCTCATCGGTCTTGATCCGGCGGCCCGACCGCGACGAGCTTCGCGAAATACCCGGCGGAGACCCCTTCGCCGACGGGCTGCCCGTCCACCTCGACCCAGGCGTGCGCGCCGAACGGCGGCCGCGACCGGACCCCGACGCACCACGTCGGCCAAGTACCGCGGAACCTGCACAGCAGCGTGACCGCCAGCGACCTGGGCAGACAACCTTTCGGGCCGAGGCAGGCCAGGCTGACCGCCAGCACCGCCTCCCTCGCGGCCTCCACCTGCTCGAGGGTGGCGGGGCGGGCACCGCGGCGGAGTACGCCGAAGACCAGCCGGATCCGCTGAGGTGGCAGCATCGCGACCAGCCTGGCCGCGGCGACCGCGAGCCGCGCGGCGAGCCGCCGCGTGAACGGCAGTGACCGCGACCTGCTGAGCGCGCTCGGGGTGGTCACGACGTCACCAGGCCCGCCGCGCGCAGCCCCTCCACCAGCGCGGTCACGTCCTGCTCGGCACGCTCACGCGAGACGTCGTACTCCTCGATGAGCGCGCCGGCCGCCTGGTCGCTGTCACCGCCTTCGAGCAGTGTCCGCACGACGATCCGGCCACTCGGGTTGAGCTGGAAATACCGGCCCTTGCGCTCGTCGAGCAGCACGGACCCATAGTCGGTGTCCACAATGGACACATTGGGGCGGAAGGCGAGGCTCATTTCTCCTCCAGAGAGAGCAAGGGCTTCGAGAACGTGCGCAGCCAGACCTCGCAGCCGATGGTCGGATACAGGATGCCGTCGCGAAGCTCCGGCGTTTCGGGCCGCGATGCCAAGGCGCTCAAGCGATTCCGGTCGACGAGGCCGAGTTCGGCGAGCCTCGAGTCGGCCCACAGCTCGCGCAGGTCGCCGCGGCTGGCCCGCAGCCCCGCCGCGGCGTCCATCGACGCCTGCGCCTTACTGGTGCGGGCCAGGCATTCGCCGGGTACCACGCCACGCATGGCTTCGGTGAGCACCGGTTTGTACGCCCACGGCGTCACCCGGTCGTCCGGCCTGATCGACAGGCAGGCCTCGATCACCCGGTCGTCGAGGAACGGCGACTGGATCGGCAGCCCGGCCCGCGCGCTCATCTGCTCCCATTGCCGGATGATCCGCGTGCAGGACAGGATCTGCTCCAGATCCGCGTGCTCGCCCCTGGTCTCACCGAGCGGCTCCGCGGTGAGCGCCGCCTCCCGGATCGCCGCGCTCGCCAGCTCTTCCGCCTCCCGCGTCGCCCAGTCGAACAACCGGGGCGGAGTACTCCAGCCCAGCGCCGCGGTCACCGGCGCGGTCTTCACCGCGCGGACGTCGGCCGCGGCGTCCGAGAGCCACCGGCGGTACGAACGGGAATCGGCGAGCGCGCGGACCATGCCACCGAGCGGCCAGGTGAACAGCGCGCGGAAACCCCGGAGCGCGCCCAGCGCGAACAACGGACGGCGCCGCAGAATCGCGTGATAGTGCGCTTCGGAACACCAAGCGACGTGATCGCCGCCGATGCCGGTCAGGCGGACCCTGCTGCCCTTGGCCGCCAGCGGCGCCAGATCGCTGAGCAGCCTGGCCCGGTCCATCATCCCGATGGTCGGCTCGTCGAGCGGATCGTCGATTTCGAGCAGGCCCGCGTAGACCAGCGGAGACGCGGCGACGTCCCACACCGCGTGCTCGACCTCGGGCAGATGCGCCGCCGCGCGCTTCGCCCAGGCGAGGTCGTCGTCGGCCGGGTCGAGTCCCGGCCAGGTGCTCGCCACGATCTTCGCGTCGCCGCGGGCGGCGAGGAAGGTCACCGAGGTCGAATCCAGGCCACCGGAAAGGTCGCAGGCGACCACGCCACCGGCGGCCGTGCGCGTGTCCACCGCGGCGGTGAGCGCTTCCCGCACCAGCGGCGCGCCTTCCGCGAGCGAGCGTTCCGGGCGCGGCGGATCCCACCACCGCACCGTGCGGGCGGCGAGACCGTCCGGCGCGAACACCAGCGCGCTGCCCGGCTCCACCCCGTGCACCCCGCGCCACATCGGCTTGTGCAGCAACGGATGCGGCACCGGGAACAGCAGCCGGACCGCGAGCATCCGCTCGTCGACGTCCGCTCCCGCCGCGTGGGCGAGGATGTCCGCGCGGTCGGCCGCGACCACCACCCCGCCGATCCTGGTGTGGTGGACCAGCCGCAGCCCGGACGCCGTGCCCTGCACCCGGCAGTGCCCGTCGATCGAGGCCACCAGGTGGAAGCTGCCCGGCAGTTTCGCCGCCAGCGCGTCGAGCCCGCCGGGATCACGCAGCCGCGCGGCCGCGAGGGTCAGCTCCTTCTCGGTGACCGGGCACCAGCCGATCACCGCCAGCCTGGTCCGCCCCGCCGAGGCCACGACGATCCCGTCATCCGGCCACCGGCCGGTCAGCCACGGCCGCCCCGACGCGTGGGCGAGCGTCCGGGACCCAGGTGCGTGCAACCGCGGGGCCACGGCGAGGGTGGCTTCGTGGTCGGGAAAGACCGCGAAGTACTCCTCGCCGTGACCCAGCGTGTCAACGATTCGACGCATCGACGCAGACGGTCAGCGCGTTCAGTTCTTGCTGAAGATCAGCCGGTCGTTGCCGTGCCTGGCGAGCAGGCCGGTGACCTCGTCGAACTCGCCGGCCTCGATCAGCATGGGGGTCTCGTATTCCTTCATGGCACTCACCTTTCGTCGGTTTCCTTCGCTTCGGGCGTGCACGCGCCATCACCGAACGTAACAAGGGGTTCGCGGGTTCTACAGCGAACGAAGCTTCCGGAACCGGCAATTGCCACAAGCGGCACTCGAGCTGCGCGCTGCTGCCGCACTGGGGCGACGCGCTCAGCTCTCGGCGTTCTTCGGCAAGCCCGTGCGTCACCGAAGCAGCGACGTGACCAAGGTGTCCTTGAGCCAGGCTTCGTAGTCGTCGTGACTCCACCCGGCCTCGGTGACGAGGCTGGCGTGGACGTCGGCGCTCATCAGGGCCACGGCGATGTCGGCGGCCCTGGACACCACCTCGCGTCCGCTCGCCTCGACGCGAGCGATCACCAGCTCGACGCCGAGCCGGTTGCGCCGCGCGCCCTCGGCCTGGGTCGCGGCGATGTCCGGATCGACGGCGGCACCGGAGCTCAGCATCGTGACGATGTCGCCGCAGCGTTCCCGGACCTGGCGGGCGACCTGGGCCAGCAGGCCGAGCAGCGCGACCGGGTCTTCGGTCCGCTGGGCCTCGGCGACGAGGTCGGGGATCCCGGACTCGTCGTCGAGGAGGTCGACGAGCCCGCCGAGGACACCGGCCTTCGAGCCGAAGTGGGCGTAGATGGTTTGCGGCGACACCCCCGCTTCCTGCGCGATGAGGCGGATCGGGGTCCGCGCGTATCCGCGCTCGGCGAAGAGTCCGCGGGCCGCGGTCAGGATCGTGCGCAGCGTCAGCGCCTCGCGCCGATCGCGCAACCGGACGATGCCGGGAAGGTCCGCGGACATGTATGCTCCTCGAAAGTTGGAACGTTGTTCTAAGTAATGGATCGCCGTTACAAGGAGAGGATAGCGATGACCACCGAGGAGATCATCACCGAACTGGAACGCGCCTGGAACGCGGGCGACGGGCCGGCGTGGGCCGCGTGTTTCGCCGAGGACGCGGACTTCGTCGACGTCCTCGGCCGGATCCAGCGCGGCCGCGCGACGATCGCACGGGAAAGCCAGAACATCTTCGACACCATCTACCGGGGCAGCAGGCTGGAGATCCGCCAGGTGTCGAGCCGTCCGCTCGGGGGCGGATTCGACCTCGTGCACACCGCGACCAGGCTGTCCATCCCCGCAGGTCCCCTGGCCGGGGAAGCACGGGCGGTGCAGACGAAGCTCGTCCGCGACGGCGAGATCGTCGCGTTCCACAACACGATCCGGGGCGATATCGCGGAGTTCACCGACCACGACGCGGAACTCGCCGCCCGGTCGCCCCAGGAGTGGAATTCCTGATCGCCGCCGTTCCCGGCAGACTGACGGCGTGACGCGGCTGAGAAAGCATTGGCTCTGGCCGCTCGTGGTCAGTGTGCTCGCGCTCGGCGCCTTCGCCGGGCTCAGCCTGCTGACGCGGGCGGTGCTCGGTTCACGAGGCGACCGGGCCTTGGCGGACTCCGGCGAGTTCGGGGTGTGGTCGATGCTGATCGGGGCGTCGGCGGTGCTGTTCGCCTTCCTGTTCGCGCACTCGCTCCACCTGACGGCCTGGCGTCGTCTGGCCGGTGTCGCGGCGTGGAAGCCAGCGCTGGCGTACGGGATCTTCGCGGCGATTCTGTTCGCCTTCCAGTGGAAGACCGGTTCGCCGATCGGGAACCTCAGGCCCACGACGGCGATCGGGGTCTCCCGGACCCTGCTCGCCCTCGGCCTGATCGCGGCGGCGCCCGCGGTGCTGGGGTTGTGGCTCAACCACACCCGGCTCCGCCGGATTTCCCGGGTGCTCGACGGCGAGGAGCGCGAGCAGGCGGACGGGGTACTCGGCGAACTCCTCGATTGCAAGCGTGCCAACGGGATCTGTCTGACCGTGCTGGCGCTCATCGTGTCGGCCGCGGTCATCGACGCCGGGGCCCAGCGCCGGGCCTTCCTCGCGACTGGCACCCCGAAGGAGGCCTTTCCGCCGGAAGGGGTGCTGCTCTACGGCGCGCTGTTCACCGCGATCTCGCTGCTGCTCTACGTGCCGGTGTTCCTCGCGTGGAAGAGCCGGTGCGTGCGACTGGCCGACGAGCTCTACCCGTTGCCGCCCGACGCGCGGCCCGGCGAGGACTGGCCGGCCGGCCGTGCTCGCCTGACCCGGCTGCTGGGCATCGACGCCACGGTGGGCAAGACCGTCACGGCGGCGTTCGGGATCCTCGCGCCGCTCGCGACGAGTGTGCTCAGCGTGGCTCTCCCCGGGCTCAAGTAGGGGCGTTGATCGGCCGCAGCCGCCGCGGCCCGGTGTCGGGGCGGGTCGGTGGCGGGCCGAGCACGATCCGGGCGTTGGCGACGAACGCGCCGTCCGGGGAGGCCAGGATCGGGTCGAGCGTCATCGAGCGGACCTCGGGATTGTCCTCGGCGAGGGCGGCGACGCGCAGCACGATGTCCTGCAACGCGGCCAGATCCGCCGGTTCGTCACCGCGGTACCCGGTGAGCAGCGGCGAGGTCCGCGGTTCGCGCAGCAGGGTGGCGGCGTCGACGTCGGTGAGCGGGACGGCGCGGTAGGCCCGGTCCCCCAGCAGCGTGCTGACCAGCCCGGAGAGGCCGAACGACACGAGCGTGCCGAACGACGGGTCGTCCTGCAGGCCGATCACGCAGGACAGGCCCTTGGGCGCCATCCGCTGGACGTAGACGTCATCGTCGCCGGAGGTCTCCCGCAGATCGAGGTACGCCCGGCGTACTCCGTCCACAGAGGACAGATCGAGCCGCACCCCGGCGAGGTCGGGCCTGCCGCGGAACCGTTCGTCGACGGCCTTGAGGGTGACCGGGAAACCCAGCTCTTCGGCCGCTTTCACCGCTTCGTCCGCCGACGTCACGACACGGAAGGGGACGACGTCGATGCCGTAACAGCCCAGAAGCCGGACCACGTCTTCGTCGGAGAGCAGTGTCGTCTTGCCGTCCTCGCCCTTCAGCAGCTCGGCGACGATCACCTGAGCCTGCTCGGCGTGCAGCCCCGCCGGTCGCACCAGGTTCCCCTGCGGCCGCTGACGCCAAGCGGCGTAACGCACGACGCGGGCGAGGGCGTTCACCGCGCGTTCGGGGCTGGGATAGGACGGGACCGAACCCCGCGTCGGCACGCCGTCCTCGGACAGTACGGCCAGTTCGTCCGGCACGCCTTCGACGGCGAGGAAGGTCGACACGATCGGCTTGTTCTCGTGCATCTCCACGACGACCTCCCGCAGGGCGCGGGCGTAGGCGGTGCCGGGGATGGCCAGCGGTGGCACGAAGACCACGACGAGCGCGTCGGTCTCCGGGGAGTTGAGGGCTTCACGCACGGCCGAGGCGAACTCCTCCGGGCTCGCCTGCGGTCCGACGTCGACCGGGTCCGAGGCCAGCCGCAGGCCCTGTGCCCGCGCGGTGTCGGCGGCCAGCAGCCCGATCGCGCTGGAGTTGCCCACGATGCCGACCCGCGGCCCGGCCGGCAGCGGCTGGTGGGCGAAGACCAGCGCGGTGTCGAAGAGTTGCGCGAGGGTGTCGACGCGGACCACACCCGCCTGTTCGAACAGGGCCTGCACGCTGGATTCGTCGACCTCCGCCGAGGTCGCGGCGAGTTGCGGGCGGACGGCATGCCTGCCGGATTTCACCGCCACCACCGGTTTCGTCCGCGCCAGCCGCCGCGCCAGCCGCGCGAACTTGCGCGGGTTGCCGAACGATTCCAGGTAGAGCAGGACGAGGTCGGTCGCCGGATCGGTCTCCCAGTACTGCAGCAGGTCGTTGCCGGAGACGTCGGCCCGGTTGCCCGCCGAGACGAAGGTCGAGAGCCCGAGCCCGCGTGCTTCGGCGTCGGCGAGGATCGCGGTGCCGAGCGCGCCGGACTGGCAGAAGAACCCGGTGCGGCCACGGGCGGGCAGCCGCGGCGCGAGGGTGGCGTTGAGCCGGACCGAGACGTCGGTGTTGAGCACGCCAAGCGCGTTCGGGCCGACCACGCGCATACCGTGCGCCCTGGCCTCCCCGACCAGCCGCAGTTCGGCGTGCAGCCCGTGCGGGCCCGCCTCGGCGAAGCCGCCGGAGACGATCAGGAGGGTCTTGACCCCCTTGGCCAGCGCACCGTCCAAAACGGACTCGACGGCTTCGGCGGGCACAGCGACCAGCGCCAGGTCGACGTCCTCGGGAATGTCCACAACGGACGGATAGGCGCGCACGCCGCGGACGGACTTGTGTTCCGGGTTCACCGGGTAGACGGTGCCGGCGAAGTCGGCGCTCAGCAGATTCGTGAGGGCGACGTACCCGATCTTCGTCGGATCGGTGGAAGCGCCGATCACCGCGACCGACTTCGGGTGCAGCAGGTTGTGCACGCTGCGCGCCTCGGCGGCCTGCTCCCTGGCGCGGGCCACCGCGAGTGACTCCTCCGTCGGGTCGATGTCGAACTCGAGGTGCAGTACGCCTTCCTCGATCTCGCGGCTGACCTGATACCCGGCGTCGCGGAACACCCGGACCATCCCCGCGTTCTCGGCGAGCACTTCGGCGACGAAGCGGCGCAAACCGCATTCCGAAGCGGCGGCCGCCAGATGCTCCAGCAGGATCGACCCGAGGCCGCGGCCCTGGTGGGCGTCGTCGACGACGAACGCGACCTCGGCCGACGGCCCTTGGTCGAGCCGTTCGTAACGGCCGACTGCCACGATGTCGTCGCCCAGCAACGCGACGAAGGCGACCCTGTCATGGTGGTCGACGACGGAGAACCGTTCCAGGTCCCGCTGCGGGATCCGCGGATAGGCGCCGAAGTACCGGAAATAGCGGGTGCGTTCGGACAACCGGCCGTGGAAGGCGACGAGCCCGTCGGCGTCGCTGGGGATCACCGGTCGCAGATGGACCGTGCCCCCGTCGGAGAGCAGGACGTCGGCCTCCCACTCACGCGGGTAGTCGAAGGCGGCGAGCCTGGCGTCCTCAGTGGTCATGGTCAATCCCTCGGATCGTCCGGATCGAGGCCGTGCAGCGGGAAGATCGCGCGGCGGGTGTCACGGATGGCGATGTCGACCGGCTCGTCCGCCCCGTCTCCCCACGGGACGAACCCGGTTTCCCGGTCGTCGGACATCCGGGGCGGGATCTCGGCGTGCGGCGCCGCCCTGGAGATCGACGCGACCCAGTTCGGCGGCAGCGCCGTCGCCGGGTCGACGTCGCGATCGAGCACGGTGGCGAGCAGATGGGTCCAGGACCGCGGCACTACCCGGATCAACTGGTAGCCACCGCCGCCCACGGCGAGCCAGCGGCCACCGGCGTGCGCCTCGGACAGCTCACGAAGCCGACGGTAGATGGCGCGATGGCCGTCCACCGAGAGCGAGAGATCCGCCAGCGGGTCTTCTTCGTGGGAATCGACGCCGCACTGGGTGACGAGGATCTGCGGGCGGAACTGCTCCAGCAGCGACGGCACCACCGCGTCGAACGCCCGCAGCCAGCCACCGTCGCGGGTACCGGGCGGCAGCGGCAGGTTGACCGCGGTGCCCTCGGCGCCGTCCTTGCCGGTCTCCCCCGAGTAACCCGTGCCCGGCCACAGCGTGAACGGGTGCTGGTGCAGGGAAACGGTCAGCACCCGGGGGTCGTCGTAGAACGCCGCCTGCACACCGTCGCCGTGGTGGACGTCGGTGTCGACGTAGGCGATGCGGTCGAAACCGTGGTCCAGCAGCCACGAGATGGCCACCGAACAGTCGTTGTAGACGCAGAAGCCCGACGCCTTGTCGCGCATCGCGTGGTGCAGCCCGCCCGCGATGTTCACCGCCCGGGTCGCCTCGCCGTCGGCGATCTTGCGTGCGGCCAGCAGCGTCGAGCCGACGACCAGTGCCGAGGCCTCGTGCATGCCGGTGAACACCGGGTTGTCCTCGGTGCCGAGCCCGTGCGCGAAATCCGCGCCGGTCATCGGTGCCTGCCGGACCGCCTCGATGTACTCACCGATGTGGACGCGGCGGAGTTCGTCGTCCCCGGCGGGACCGGGGACGAGCAGTTCGACGCCGTCGAGCACCCCGAGTTCGGTGGCGAGCCGGATGGTCAGCTCGAGCCGCACCGGATTGAACGGATGCTCGCCACCGAGGTCGTAACCCAGCAGCGAGGAGTCCCATACGACGGCCGGTGCTCGCATGGTGCGAACTCTAGTGCCCGGAAGCGGCTCGTGCCCCGTGCCGGACCACCGGCGGGTCAGCCCGGCAGATCTCCGGTGGCGACCGGGCGCTCCGGATCACGGGACCAGTGCGACCACGAACCCGCGTACAGCGCCGCGGGCTCCGGGTGGCCCGCGACCTCGAGCGCGAGGACGACGGACGAGGCGGTGACGCCCGATCCACAGTAGACACCGACCGGGGTCTCCGGCGTCACGCCGAATCCTTCGAACCGCTCGGCCAGTTCCGAGGCGTCGCGCCAGCGGCCATCCTCCGCGACATGCCCGGAGAAGGGCGCGTTGAGCGCGCCCGGGATGTGCCCGGCGCGCGGATCGATCGGCTCGGTCTCCCCCGTGTACCTCTGCTTGGCCCTGGCGTCGAAGAGCAGCCCCTCCCTGGCGAGCGCGGCGGCCTCGGCGGCGTCCAGCACCGGCATGCCGCCGGGCTTCACGACGATGTCGCCCTCCTCCGGCACCGGGACCTCGTCCGTGACCGGCCGTTCCTCCTCGGTCCAGGCGGCGAACCCGCCGTCGAGCACGGCGACCTCGGTGTGCCCGGCCCAGCGCAGCAGCCACCACGCCCGGGCGGCGACCGAACCGTCGGCGTCGTCGTAGACCACGACCGGGTGACCGGCGCGGACCCCGGCCGCCCGCAGATGCCGCTGCAGCGTCTCCGGCTCCGGCAGCGGATGACGGCCGCCGTCACCCGGTTCCCCGGCGAGGGCGGTGTCGAGATCCACATACACCGCGCCCGGGAGATGTGCCTCACGGTAGGAATCGGCGCCGGGCGGGCCGGCGAGCCGCCAGCGGACGTCGAGGACTACGGAGCGTGCCGATTCCGGCCCTGAGAGCTGCGCGGCGAGTTCGCTGGTGGTGATCATGGGGCGCATACGCCCATCTTCCCGCGCCTGCCGACGCCAAGACCAGCTTGGGGGACTTTTCCCGCCTCGGGGCTTGTTGTCCCCACGCCTGCGTCGCTGTCGGTGCCAGCGACTACGATGAGCAACGCGGACGAAGGGGACAGCGTGAACGATCTCATCGACACCACAGAGATGTACTTGCGTACGATCTACGAGCTCGAAGAAGAGGGTGTCGTCCCGCTGCGGGCCCGGATCGCGGAGCGGCTGCAGCAGAGCGGCCCCACCGTGAGCCAGACCGTCGCCAGGATGGAACGTGACGGGCTGGTCGTCGTCGCGGACGACAGGCATCTGCAGCTGACCGAACACGGTCGCGAGCTCGCCATCGCGGTCATGCGCAAGCACCGGCTGGCCGAGCGCCTCCTGGTCGATGTGATCGGCCTCGAGTGGGAGCACGTCCACAACGAGGCCTGCCGCTGGGAACACGTGATGAGCGAGGCCGTCGAGCGCAAGCTGGTCAAGCTGCTCGACCACCCCACCACGTCCCCCTACGGCAACCCGATCCCGGGACTGGACAAGCTCGGTGACGGCGATCCCGCCCCACCGGCCGAGGCCGACCTGGTGCGGCTCGACGAGTTCGCCCGCACCGGTGGCGGCGAGGTCGAGATCCGGCGCATCGCCGAACACGTGCAGCTCGACGAGCTGCTGATGACCGAGCTCAAGTCGGTCGGCATCGTGCCCGGTGGCCGGGTCAAGGTCGGCAAGGCGGCTCCCGGCGGCACCATCGAGGTCACCGGCGGCGACAACACCGCCCAGGTCCCCGTTTCGGCGTTGCACGCCGTGCTGGCGCAGGCACGGTGAGCGCCGCGTCCGAAGCCGCGGCGACCTTCCGGACCCTCCACGACCGGGCTCCGGCCGGGGTCTGGTCCGCGCCCGGCCGAGTGAACCTGATCGGTGAACACACCGACTACAACGACGGTTTCGTGCTGCCGTTCGCCCTCCCGCACCGGCTCGCCGCCGCGGCGAGCCCGCGCGAGGACGGCGTGCTGACCGTGGCCACCCTCGGTTCGGACGGCCGCGTCCAGGAATCCGGGCCGCTCACCATCGCCGATCTGCGCCCCGGCACGATCGAGGGGTGGGCCGCGTATCCGGCCGGAGTCACCTGGGTCCTGCGGGACCAGGGTCTCGGCAGTGGCGCGGACCTGGTGATCGCGGGGGACGTGCCCTCCGGCGCCGGTCTGTCCTCGTCCCACGCGCTCGAATGCGCCGTCGCGCTCGCCCTCCTGGGGCTGGCGGGGATCACCCCGGGAGCCGGTGCGGGTTCGCCGACCCTGCACGAGGTCGCCCGGTGGGTCCAGCGTTCGGAGAACGACTTCGTCGGGGCACCGACCGGTCTGCTCGACCAGACGGCTTCCTTGTGCTGCACCGAATCGAACGTGCTGTTCCTCGACGTCCGCTCCGGCGAGCTGGAGCAAGTGCCGTTCCCGCTGGAGGAATCCGGCGTCCGGATCCTGATCATGGACACCCGCACGAAGCACTCGCACGCCGAGGGCGGTTACGGCGAACGCCGCCGGGGCTGTGAGCGCGCGGCGGAACTGCTCGAGGTGAAGGCGCTGCGGGACATCGGCGTCGACGGGCTGGACGCCGCGCTCGCCAAGCTGCCGGACGACCTGGTGCCGCTGGTGCGGCACGTGGTGACGGAGAACCAGCGGGTCCTCGACACCGTGGACCTGCTGCGCGACGGCCGGATCACCGAGATCGGTCCGCAGCTGGACGCCTCGCACGTCAGCATGCGCGACGACTACCGGATCTCCACCCGTGAACTCGACCTCGCCGTCGCTTCGGCCCGTGAAGCCGGGGCGCTCGGTGCGCGGATGACCGGCGGCGGCTTCGGCGGTTCGGCGATCGCACTGGTCCGCGAGTCCGATGTGGACACTGTGGGCCGAGCGGTGAAGGCCGCGTACGAGGCGGCGGATCTGCGCCACCCCAGGCTGTTCACCGCGGTGCCGTCGCGCGGTGCCGGTCGCGACGAGCTTTAGCCGCGACACCCCCGGGCGCGTGGGGTGCCCCGGGGGCGAGGACACTGTGGAGCGACCGCATCCGCAGCAGAAAGGCGCGAACGTGACCGACGAACCGACCAAGACCCTGAAGCTGATGGTGACGGGCGGAGCCGGTTATGTGGGCAGCGTCTGCGCGGCTCGCCTCATCGAGGCCGGGCACGACATCACCGTGGTCGACGATCTCTCCACCGGGCACGCCGACGCGGTGCACCCGGACGCCACCTTCGTCGAGGGCGACGCCGCCGAGGTCGCGCGGCGCGTCCTCGGTGACGGCTTCGACGGTGTCCTCCACTTCGCCGCCAAGTCGCTGGTCGGCGAGTCGATGACGGATCCGGCGAAGTACTGGGAGGGCAACGTCCTGACCTCGCTTCGCCTGCTCGAGGCCATGCGCGACCACGGCACGAAGCGGCTGGTGTTCTCCTCGACCGCGGCCACCTACGGCGAGCCCGAGTCCTCCCCCATTCCCGAGTCGGCGCCGACCCAGCCGACGAACACCTACGGCGCGACGAAGCTGGCCATCGACCACGCGATCACGTCGTTCTCGCGCGCCCACGGAATCGCCGCGGCAAGCTTGCGCTACTTCAACGTCGCCGGCGCCTACGGCTCCTTCGGCGAACGTCACGCCACTGAAACCCATCTGATCCCCCTCGTTCTCCAGGTCGCCACCGGGGACCGCGAGCGGATCCAGATCTTCGGTGACGACTACCCCACCGCGGACGGCACCGCCATTCGCGACTACATCCACGTGGTCGACCTCGCCGACGCGCACCTGCTGGCCCTGCGTCACGTGGTCGACGGCGAGCACCGCATCTACAACCTCGGCAGCGGTACCGGTTTTTCCGTGCTCGAGGTGATCGAGGCATGCCGCCGCGTCACCGGTCACGAGATCCCCGCCGCGGTCGCGCCGCGCCGGGCGGGTGACCCGTCGGTGCTGGTGGCCTCCAGCGTGCGGGCGGGTGACGAACTCGGCTGGAAGCCCGAGCGCACCGACCTCGACGGCATCGTGGCCGACGCCTGGGAGTTCACCCGGTCCCGCCGGACGGCTCGAGACTGAGCACGCACCGCGGCCCTTCCTCCCGCTGCCGCAGAACGATCCCGGCCACTTCGGACGGGGCCAGCATCGAGTCCAAAGCGACTGTCAGCAGCCTGGCCAGCCGGTGTTCCGGATCGACTTCGCAGGCCCTGGCCAGCGCCATCCCGGCGACGGTCAGGTCACCGCGGGCGTAGGCGGCGTGCGCCTTCAGGCAGAGTGCCTCGGCGGATTCCGGTTCGGGTAACTCCCTGGCCAGGCGGAGCCAGAGATCTTCCGCGGCCCTCGCCAGTGGCGAATCCGCGGGAGCGGCGGTGAGCAGGCAGGCACTCCGCACCTCGACGAGCGAAAGCGCCCAAGCCAGCCGGACGGCCTGATCGTCGGTGATCGTCCCGTCGCCGCGTGCGACGCGGGCGAGCGCGGCGTTCACCTCGGCGAGCCCCGCCTCGACGACGGGCTCGCCCGCCCAGGGCGGATCGGCCAGCCTGTTCAGGAGGTCGGCGCGCCGGGCGAGTGTTTCCGGCGGTCCGGCGTCGAAAAGGTGCTCCAGTTCTTCCCGGCTCTCGCGGGTGATGTGGCCGTCGCTGGTGACGACCGCGGCGATCACCGACTCGCGAGGGTCGGGCAGGACGCCACCGCAGGTCGTATCGCGGTAGCACCCCCATGGCACGCCCGCGGCGATCCGCGGCACCCACAGCGGGTGCAGCAAGGGGATGCCGAACTCGGCGAGCGAGGATTCCAGGCGCCGGACGAAGCGGCGGCGCGGAGGCCGTCCGGCCGGGTTCAGGGTGCCACCGCCGATGACGGCCACGGTGGCGCCGGTATGCGCGGTCGCGGCCAGCCGGGCCGCGAGATCGAGCGCCTGGTCTTTCTCCAGGCCGGGCGGTGGGAGGTCCACGCGCAGGGTGAGGCCCTGCCGCTTGCGGTCCGGCCCTCGCTGCCCGAAGACGACGACGGAGTCCTCGGGATGGAATCCGAGGATGTACGGGATCGCGGCGAGCAGGTCCGCCGGATCCTTCAGATCGACCTTGGTCCTGCCGGTCGGGGTGGTTGTGGTCATGCCCCCACCTTGCGGCGGGAATGGGGCCGCCGGGTGGGGGCATGGCAGATCTGTGGACAACCGGGACCGTTGTGGACAACCGCCCCCGGGGCCGGGCGCCGGAACGCCGATCCTGTCGGTGGGGTGGTCTACAGTGCCCGGCCCCGCGGGGTCAGCCGCAGTGCTCGAACGGGCTCTCGTAGGCGTTCGACCCGACCGAGCCGCCCCACTTCACGCAGGTCGAGTCTGCCGTCTTCTTCACCGGCCCGGCGTAGTAGGTGAAGCTGCCGGAGTCGGTCACGCGGGCCGAACCCTGGACTTCGAGGAACGCCGACACCGGCGAGGCGGTGCCGAGCGAAACCGCCTTCAGCGTGGTCACGCAGTTGGCCTTGGTCGAGGCGTTGTAGAGCAGGTACGCCGTGCCCGAATTGTTCGCGAGCCCCTGCGAGTCGACCACCGAGAAACCGCTGCCGCACACCTCCGTGGCCTCGTACGGGTTGCCGCCGCACGAGTTCTTGCTGGTGAAGTCGGTGTGGCCGTAGTACGGCACCGCGACCCCGTTCAGCGTCGCCTTCTGCGCCACCCCGTTGAGCCGCTCTTCGAAGTGCAGGTGCGGCCCGGTCACCCCGCCGGTCGCGCCTGCCGTGCCGAGCTGCTTGCCGAGGCTGACGGCCTGGCCGACCGAGACGGACTGGGTCGACAGGTGGGCGTAACGGGTACGCCAGCCGCCGCCGTGGTCGACCTCGACCCAGCGCCCGTAGCTCGTGCTGCCTTCGTCGGCGACCCGGGTGACGGTGCCGCCCGCCGACGCCAGCACCGGCATCCCGGTGATCCCCGACTTCTGGAAGTCGACCGAGTTCGCCGGGCTGTGCCCGCTGAACGTCGCGGCGGTGACCGTCACACCGCATTTGAACGGGACCTGGAAATTCGGGGCGGCCGACGCCTGCGTCGTCCCGGCCATGGTCAGGCCGAGCGCGGGGATGACGGTGGCCGCGGCGAGTACCGCGAGGCGGCGCAACCTGGACATGGAGACCTCCATCAGCTGGGGAAGCCGGACACGTCGAAGCAAAGACGGAGGAAATACATTTTCCATACAAGACCGCGGCCGGGTGGGTGTTTTCCGCTCTCGGGATCCGATCGGCCACGGTGGCCTGGGCCTGGCTCGCGGCGAAGTACTCGATGCCCCCCTTCCTTGCGCCCAGGTACAGGTACTGGGGCGAGTTTTGCCGCGCCACACTCTGCGCGTGAAGGCCCCCTTCCCTCGGCTGAGCAGAGGGAAGGGGGCCTTCACGCGCCAAATCGGTACCAGCCCCGGGGCTCAGCCGAAGGCGGCGCGCAGCGCGGGCTTCCCGCCCGCCACCGGCAGCACCACGGTGGTCCGGTTCAGTTCGAGCGCGATCCCCGCCCCGGGCTTCGGCCGGAGCGTGTAGTCGTGATCACTGGAGGCCAGCAGGAACTCGATCTTGTGCCCGGCCGCGAGCAGATAGTCCTTCGCGACCAGTTCGACCTCGACGCGGTAGCTCTCGCCGGGGGTGATCGGATCGGTACGGGCGGGGTCGCGGCGGTTCTGCGGATCGGTCCAGCCGCGGCTGATCACCTTGGCCGTACCGTCCGGGGCACGGTCGACGAGCACCGCCGTCACGTTCGCGGCGGGCTTGTCGAAGGACACCGACAAGCCGGCCTTCGCGGTACCGGCGAGGCGTACGGGCTGCTTCGCCGCGGAGGTCGAGTACAGCAGCCGGTTGCCCGACGACGTCGCGTCGGCGAGCTGTTCGATGGTCTTGCTCGCGTCGTCGGCCAGCTTTTCGACGGCGGGCTTGCCAGGAACGGGATTACGCGTGTCGAGCGAGCCCTTCGAGGAACCACCTGGCCACGGGTAGAGCTTCACGTCCTGGGTGCCGGGCAGCGGCCACTCTGGCTCGTCCACCCACGACTTGTCCTCGCGCTGGATGGTGGCCTTCGGCTCGCGCTCGATGCCGTTGTCCACGTCGTAGAGGTAGTGCGACATCCACTTGTTCAGCGTGGCGAGCCAGACGTCGCGGCGGAGGCTGTACGGGTCGGCGTGCCCGGACTGGTGCAGCCAGATCTTGTGCTCGACGCCGCGCGCCTTGAGCATTTCGTACCACCGCGTGCCCTGGTCGGTCTTGACGTTCCAGTCGCCGAGACCGTGCACCACGAGCACCGAAGCGCGCACCTTGTTCACGTCGTTGCGGTAGTTGCGCACGTCCCAGAAGCGGCTGTAGTCGCCGGTCACCCGGTCCTGGTCGACGGCGATGCTGTCGATCAGCGGGCGGCAGACGGCACGATCCTGTCGCGTGTAGACGTAGTCGGCGAGCACGTCCGCGTCCTCACCCTGGAAACCGCCAGCCGCGACGACGGCGCCGTCGTTGCGGTAGTAGTCGTACCAGCTGGAGATCGCCGCGATCGGGACGATCGTCTCCAGCCCTTCGACGCCGGTGCTGGCCACCGCGTTCGGCAGCGTCCCGTTGTAGGAGACGCCCATCATGCCGGTCTTGCCGGTGCTCCAGTCCGCGACCGCGGCCTTGCCCGCCGCGTCCCGCGCCGTCGTCCTGCCGTTCAGCCAGTCCACAATGGACTTCGCGCCGATGGTCTCGTTGACGTCGCCGGTGCTCGGGCAGCCGGTGGACTGGCCGCTGCCGAGCGATTCGCCGTACACCACCGCGAACCCGCGGGCGGTGAAGTAGTCCTGGTAGCGCCAGCTGATCGGCACCGCGTTCGGGCCGACGGTCTTGGTCGCGATCCGCGGCCCCGCGGGGGCACGCTTCGCGCCGGGCACGTACAGCTCGACGTCGACGTCGTGGTTCGCGACGTCGTTGCCGCCCGCGTAGTACGGGCTGGCCTGGTAGACGACCGGGACCTTCATCCCCTGCTGCGTCGCGCGCGGCCGCACCACCTCCGCGTGCACGAGGTCGTCCTTGCCGTCGCCGTCGCTGTCGACGGGCGCGGTGACCCAGACGTTCTCCCGGATGACATCGGCCGGGTCGAAGACCGGCTGCGCCTGACCGTCCTTGAAGACCGGCGCCGGTGGCGTATCGGCCTGGGCCGGCAAAGCCGTCGCTGGAAGGACCAGGACGGCGGTGAACAAGGCAGCGAGCCTGGCGACTCTCACGTGACCCCCAAAACGGGCATGGCGGGCAGGACCCAGCTGAGGTTTCCGGCCACCCGAACAGGTGTCAAGAGACTAACGTCGGGGGCATGCCGAGCACCGTGGAAGCCCCGATCGTCGCCGTCACCGTCTACCCGCACCACGCCCGGATCACCAGGCGGGCGTCGGCGCGCCTCGACGGGGAAACGCGTTTCGCCTTCGCGGGCCTGCCGTGGAACCTCGACGCCGATTCGGTCCGGGTCACCGGTTCCGGTCCGGCGGTCATCGCCGGGGTCGACGTCGCCGTCGAACGCCATCCCGCGCCCGCGGACGCCTCCCTGCGCGCGCTGACCGAGCGCCGGGAGACCGCCCAAGCCGAGGTCGACGCGGTCGCGGACGCCGTCGCCGCGGAGACCGCGAAGGTCGATCTGCTGACCGGGGTGGCGACGCGCAGCGGCAAGAGTTTCGCGAAGGCGCTCGCGGCGGGCACGGCGGAACCGCCCCGGGTCGCCGAAGTCACCGACGCGCTCGGCACGCAACTTGCCGACGCGCTCGGGAAACGGCGCGAACTCGGCGTCCGGCTCGCCCGGCTCCGCGACGACCTCGGCGCGCTGGACCGCGAGATCCAGGCGAAGCAGGGCGTGTCCGAAGTGGACAGCGCGACGGTCACGGTCGAACTGGAGAGCGGGGAGGACGGCGCGGAGATCGGGCTCGAACTGTCCTATGTGGTCGCGAACGCGAGCTGGGAACCGGGATACGACGTCCGTGTCCGCGGCGAGGACGTCACGGTGACCTGGTACGGGCGGATCACCCAGCACACCGGCGAAGACTGGCCGGAATGCGAGCTCGCCCTCTCCACTGCGCGCCCGGCGAACACGGTGGAGGTGCCGGAACTCGCGCCGTGGTTCCTCGACCGCGTACGCCCGGTCCAGCCGCCGATGGCGCGTGCCGCGTACGGCAGCGCGTCGCCCGCGGGCGGCGGGATCCCGGAGTCGGTGGCCCTGGCCGCGCCCGCCGGGCCCCCGATGGCGATGCGGACCGCCACCGCCGAAGAAGGCACCACCGCGGTCACCTACCGTCCCGGCCGCCCGGTGGCGGTGCCTTCGGGCGCGCAGGGCCACCGGACGACGCTGGCGCAGCTGGACCTGACGGCGAAACTGGGCTACGTCACCGCCCCCTCGATCTCGCCGGAGGCTTACCTGCGGGCGACCGTGGTCAACACCTCCGAGCACACGCTGCGGCCGGGGAAGGCGTCGGTCTTCCACGAGACGGAGTTCGTCGGCACCACGCGGCTGGAGGTCTGGGCGCCGGGCGAGGAACTCGAACTCGCCCTCGGCGTGGACGACCGGATCCGGGTCGACCGGGAGCTCACGCACCGCTCGGCGAGCAAGGCGACGCTCTCCGGCGTGCGTAAGCGCGAGGCTTCCTACACCACGACGATCACCAACCACAGCCCGCGCGAAGCGGTCGTGACCGTGCTGGATCAGGCGCCGGTCTCCCGCGACGAGGCGATCACGGTCCGGGAAGTCCGCGCGGTGCCGGAGCCGGTGGAGCGGTCCGAGCTGGGCGAGTTCACCTGGCGGCTGACGCTCGCTCCGGGCGCGGACGCCGTCGTGACGCTCGGGTACCGGGTGGACGTCGCGAAGGGAGTCGAGCTGTCGGGGTGGCGGGAGTAGGCCCTCGCGATGCCATGAAAGGTCCTTTCCTTGCAAAATTTGCAAGGAAAGGACCTTTCATGGCACTCGCCGGAGCGGAATCAGCCCTGCGAGATGTAGGCCTCGAGCTGTTCCTGGCTCTTCTCCAGCTGTTCCATCCGCGTCTTCACGACGTCGCCGATGCTCACGATCCCCGCGAGCCTGCCGTCGACCAGGACCGGGACGTGCCGGATGCGGCGTTCGGTCATCAGCACCGACAGCTGGTCCACCGAGTCCTCGGGGGTGCAGCTGGCGACCATCTTGGTCATGATCGCGGCCACCGATCCGTCGAGCAGCTGGGGCCCGCGTTCGTTGAGCCGTCGCACCACGTCCCGTTCGGAGACGATCCCGACGATCCCGCCTTCGGCGTCGACGACCACCAGGGCCCCGACGTTGTGCTCCGCGAGTCTCTCGAGCAGCTCGGTGACGTTCGTCTCCGGCGAGACGGTCGCGACGGCCGCCCCCTTGTTCCGCAACAGATCGGAAATCCGCATACGCGCTCCTCCCGGCTGGGTGACCTGAGTCACTCCAGGTTATGGCCTGGCAGCCATGGGCGAAAGTCCGGAGAGTCCGGTTCGATGCCCAGCCTGGTCGCGAGCGCGTCGTACGCCTGGATGATCCCGGTGCCGTAGGGGTCGTCGCCGAGCGCGCCGAGGGTGCCCCGGCCCAGCTCCCACTGGGCCTTCGCGGCCTCGTGATCACCGAGTTTGCGGTAGTCCTCGGCGAGGTTCAGGTGCAGCGACGGATAGAACCCGCGCACGGCCAGGGTCGCGTGGTACTCCTGTGCGCGTTCGTCGGTCAGCGAATCCGCGGCCGCGAGCGCGCGGAGATCCCAGGCGAGCTCGTCGGCCGGGTCGTCGCAGACGTCGGCCATGTAGTGCGCGAGCGCGCAGCGGTGCAGCGGGTCGCCGTCCTCGCCGATCCGCTCCCACAACGCGGCGAACCTCTCGCGCGCACCGGCCCGGTCCCCGGAGATGTGCAGCTGGAGGCCGGTGTGGATCTCGGCCATCACGTCATCGGTCATTTGACGTCGGCCGCCGGCGCCGCCCAGGTGTTGCACGCCGAGGTCGCCTTCGCGGAGAACCCGGCCTTCGCCCACTTCAGCTGGTTGCGGCGGCTGCCGTGGGTGTCGCTGTCGTCGGTGCGGCCGTAGTCAGCGAGCGCCGCGTTGGCCAGTGAGGTGCCGATCGACCCGCGCCCGGAGGCGGCCGCGAGGGCGAGCGCGCCGAAGCAGTTGGCCTGCAGTTCGATGCGTCGGACCAGTTCCTTGTCCGCCGGACTGTCCTCCTCCGGGGAGGACATCTTCTCCGCGGCCGCCGTCAGGATCCCGCTCGACCGCTGGACGTGGTGCCCGTACTCGTGGGCCATCGTCGCGAGGTGACGCGACCGTTCGAGACCGGCGTCGCCGAGCATCCATTCGGTCGGCGCGTAGATCGTGGTGTCGCCGCCGCAGTAGTAGGCGACGGCCTCGGTCTCGCTCGGCGCCTTCCCGCAGGCGCTGGTCTTGGGCAGCGTCACCTGGACGGTCGCCGTCAGCGTCGGCTCGTTCGCCTGGTCCAAAGCCGGTTTCCAGGCTTCGGCGAGACAGGAGGCGAAAGTCTTGTAGTACATCTCCAGTTTGGCGGGGTCACGACTGATCGCCGGGAGGCGGCAGGTGACCGCGCCGAGCGTGACCCCTTCGGCCAGCAGCGGGTTCGTCTCCAGTTCCCGCACCTCCTTGGGCGCGGGTTTCGCCTTCCCGGCGGGCGCCTTGGCCACTTCCGAGGTGAGCCCGTCGGCGGCCGGGAGGGCCTGGCCGTCGATCTTCCGCGGTCCGCTCGCCATCGCCATCCCCGCCGCGGTCAGGACGGCGACGATGAGCAGCCCGACCACGGCGGAACCCGTTTTGCGGGGGCTTTCGGGGCGAGGCGGGGACGGCGCGAACGGTCTGGGTACCTCGTCGGTGCCGGTCATGGTCTCCCCCAAGCGTGCGAGCCATCAGCATACGGAATGCCACACCTGGTGGCGCCAGGACGGAGAGCCCGGCGAGACTGTCAGCATGAGTGACGAGGACCCGTACCTGTGGCTGGAAGACGTGACCGGCGGAGAAGCGCTGGACTGGGTGCGAGCCCGCAACGCCGAAGCTCTGGCGGAACTGGCGGGCGGCGAGCGGTTCGCCGGGATCCGTGACGAGGTCCGCCAGGTCCTCGACGCCGACGACCGGATCCCGTACGTCCGGCGTCGCGGCGAGTATCTCTACAACTTCTGGCAGGACTCGGCCAACCCCCGCGGGCTGTGGCGCCGCACCACCCTCGAGCAGTACCGGCTCGACGCGCCTGAGTGGGAGCTCCTGCTCGACGTCGACGCGCTGGCCGAGGCCGACGGCGAGAACTGGGTGTGGCAGGGCGCGGCCGTCCTCCGGCCGGGTTATCAGCGCGCGCTGGTCGAACTGTCACGCGGCGGCGCCGACGCGACCGTGGTCCGCGAGTTCGACCTCGACGAACGCCGGTTCGTCGAAGACGGGTTCTTCGTACCCGAAGCCAAGACCCGGATCGGCTGGATCGACCGCGACCGGGTCTACATCGGCACCGATTTCGGCGCGGGGACGCTGACCAGCTCGGGCTATCCGAGGCTGGCGAAGGAATGGCGGCGCGGCACCCCGCTCGAAGAGGCGACAGTGGTCTTCGAGGGCAAGCCGGACGACGTCTCGGTCTCCGCCCACCACGACCCGACCGAGGGATACGAACGCGACTTCGTCTACCGGTCGATCGACTTCTACCGCACCGAAAGGTATCTCCGGACGCCCGGCGGTCTCGAACGGATCGAGGTCCCCGAAGACGCTCAGACGTCCTCACACCGCGAATGGCTGCTGATCCGGCTTCGCTCGGACTGGACCGTCGACGGCACCACGTACCCGTCCGGGACCTTGCTCGCCTCCGGGTTCGATGCCTTCATGGCCGGCGAGCGCGACTTCACGACGCTCTTCACCCCCGACGCGCATACGTCACTGGAGTACTGGGTGTGGACACACAACCACCTGTTGCTCTCGACGCTGTCCGACGTCCGGACGGAACTGCGCGTACTCACGCCCTCGGAGAACTGGAGCTCCCAGCCGCTCGCCGGCGCGCCGGAGCTGGGCACGGCCCAGATCATCGGCACCGACCCCGACGTCAGCGACGAGTACCTGCTCGACTCCAGCGGCTACACCCAGCCGTCGACGCTGAGCTACGGGCACGTCGGCGGCGACGTCGAAGTCCTCAAACGCGCTCCCGCGTTCTTCGACAGCGAAGGCATGACGGTCTCGCAGTACTTCGCGACGTCGGAGGACGGCACGAAGATCCCGTACTTCGTCGTACGTCCCTCCGGCGCGGAAGGCGGGCCGACGCTGCTGACCGGCTACGGCGGCTTCGAGGTCTCACTGACGCCCGGCTACAGCGGCGTGATCGGCCGCGGCTGGCTCTCGCGCGGCGGGACCTACGTCGTCGCGAACATCCGCGGCGGCGGCGAATACGGGCCCACCTGGCACACCTCGGTCACCAAGGCCAAGCGCTACAAGGTCTACGAGGACTTCTCGGCCGTCGCCGCCGACCTCGTGGAGCGCGGCATCAGCGAACCTGGCCGTCTCGGGATCCAGGGCGGCAGCAACGGCGGGTTGCTGATGGGTGTCATGCTGACGCGGTACCCGCACCTGTTCGGCGCGATCGTGAGCCAGGTACCGCTGCTGGACATGAAGCGGTACCACAAGCTCCTCGCGGGCGCGTCCTGGATGGCCGAGTACGGCGACCCCGACGACCCCGCCGAATGGGACTACATCGGGAAGTACTCGCCGTACCAGAACGTCCACAGTGGACGCGTGTATCCGCCGGTCCTGTTCGTCACCTCAACCAGGGACGACCGGGTACATCCCGCGCACGCGCGCAAGATGGTCGCTCGGATGCTGGAGCAGGGGCACGACGTGCGCTACCACGAGAACATCGAAGGCGGGCACGGCGCGGCGGCCGACAACGAGCAACTGGCGTTCAAATGGGCGCTGGTGCTCGAATTCCTGTGGGAGAAACTCGCCTCCTGACCCGCCGGGAAGGGGACTTCCGCGGCGGAAGTCCCCTTCCCGGGGTCACGCCGTCACCCTCGCCAGCACGACCCCGCCCACGATCAGCCCCATCGCGGCGAACCGCCCGAAGCTGAGCGGGTCCTTGTGGACCACGACGCCGAACACGATCGCGCCCACCGCGCCGATCCCGGTGAACACGGCGTACGCGGTCCCCACCGGGACCGAATCCATCGCCTTCGACAGCAGGTAGACCGCGGCGACACCGAGCACGAAACACAGCACGGTCGGCCACAGACGGGTGAAGTTCTCCGTCGGCTTGATGCTCTGCGACCAGGCGACCTCGACGACTCCGGCCAGCAGCAGGATTCCCCAGCCCATCAGGCTTCCCTTCCGGCCGAGGCCAGCTTTTCGGCGCCCAGCAGCGCCTGTTCCCGCGACGCGATCCGGTCAGGATCACGCGGGCTCAACCGCGGGTCGACAAGGGCGTTCGTCAGCTCGGAATGCAGGAACGTGACGTCGTGGACGTCGTAGTGCCCGGCGAAGAAGTCACGCAGATAGCGTTCGTGATGGTCGACCGGCTCGCGCGGCGTTCCCGGCAGGTAAGTGCCCCCACGCGCGCCCGCGACCACGAAAGCCTTGCCCGCCAAGGACATCTTCGGGAACGTCACCTGGTCGATCCACAGCTTGAGCGTCGCCGGGATCGAGAAGTTGTACATCGGCGCCCCGATCAGCACGACGTCGGCGGCGAGCAGTTCGGCCAGCAGCGGCTCGATGATCGCCCAGGCCTCACGCTGCCCGGCCGTCTTCACCACCGACGCGTAACCGGCCGGATCGGTGATCTCGCCGGCGAGGAGGGCGTCACAGATCTCGGTCCACGCCTGTCCGATCGGTGGCACCGGTTCGGCCGCCAGATCGCGGTAGGTGTAGCCCGCGCCAGGGTGCGCGGCGCGCCAGACCTCGGCGAAGCGAGCGCTCAGCTCGCGGGAGAAGGACGTACGGCGGGCGCTGGAGTCGAGGTGGAGAAGGTGGCTCATCGGGCCTCCCGGACCAGGAAGTGGACACGGCGTCCACTTGCTTCGACGGGTACAAGTGGACGACGCGTCCGGATATTCCCTAGGCTGCGGACATGCCGACAGAAGATCTGCTCGCGAACGGTCCAGGACGGGAACGAGCCGATGCCGCCCGCAACCGCGCGAAGATCCTGAAGGCCGCCGAGGAACTCTTCGCCGCGCGTCCGGCCGCGGACGTCACCATGGAAGACATCGCCAAGGCGGCCGGCGTCGGCCGCGCCACGCTGTACCGCCGCTACCCCGACCGCTCGGCGATCGCCGTCGCCCTACTGGACGAACACGAGCGGGAGCTACAGGAGCGACTGCTCACCGGCCCTCCCCCGCTGGGACCCGGCGCGCCACCCGCCGAACGGCTGGCCGCGTTCTACGCGGCGATGACCGGTTTGCTCGACCGGCACGCCCATCTCGTGCTCGGCACCGAGGTCGGGCATTCACGGTTCACCACCGGCCCGTACCGGCTGTGGCGCACCCACGTCCGTTTCCTCGCCGAGCAGGCGGGCACGAAGGATCCGGACGCGCTCGCCGACATCCTGCTGGCGCCGCTCGCCCCCGAGGTGTTCCTCTATCAGACCGGCGAACTCGGCCTGAGCCCCGAACGGATCACCGAGGCACTGAAGGAGCAGGCGCGGCGGGCGTTGTCCTGATCAGCCGCCGAGGCCGTCGACGACGACCTTCATCACGGCCTGCCAATGCTCACGTTGCGCCACACGCTCCTCCGGCCCGGCGAGCCGCTCCTGATGGAAGACCACGACGGTCTTGCCAGGACCGGCCGGACGGAGCCCGACCTGGACCGTGCTCTCGTGGTCCCAATCCTTCGGCCGCCAGGTGAGACGGATCTTCTCGCGTTCGCGGTAGCCGCGAACCTCGCCGACAGTGCCCTCGGCCGTCTCGTACGGCGCGCCCTTCTCCGGTTCCAGCCGCACTTCACCCAGCCAGTCCGCGAGCCCCGGACCCGAGAGGTAGTCCCAGACGTGCTCCAGCGGATACGCCACCGTCTTGGACACGCCGATCTCCCAGCCCGCGTCCTTCGTCTTCCCGACCACGCCGCCTCCGCCTGTAACCGTCTTAACTGGTTTCCGAAACCGACTATAGTGGTTACATGACCCCGGGTACAAGACTGCTCGTGAGCGCACAGGGTGAGCGGTACCGGTTCGATCCGGGCAGCCTCAGCCTCGAACTCATGCTGACCGGCGGCCCCGGCCCGTACCAGCGGTACGAGATCGCGCACACGCCCGCCGACCTCGCCGAGTGGTTCACCGGCTCCCGGCTCGCGCTGACCGCGCCCCTGACCGACGTCCGGATCCGGCCCGCCGAACTCACCGCGCTCAAGGAGCTTCGAGACGCGCTCTACCAGGTCGTTCCCGCTCTCGCACACGGCGCGCCGCCGTCAGCCGAGGCGCTGGCTTCGCTGAATGACGCGACCGGGGCGAGCCCGCGGCCGGTGATCGATCCGGAAACCCGGCGGCTCGCCTGGGCACCGCCCATCACCGGCGAGCAACTCCTCGGCGCCGTCGCCCGCGACGCCGTCGAACTCGTCTCGGGCCGGCGGTCCGGCCGCGTCCGCGAGTGTGCCGCGGACGACTGCTACCTGCTCTTTTTCGACACCTCACGCTCAGGCAACCGCCGCTGGTGCTCGATGGAGCGGTGCGGCAACCGGGCCAAGATCCGGGCCTACCGGGCGCGGGCCGAACCGTCGTGATCGCTAGGATTCCCGGCGATGCAAGGTGCGGCGAAGCTGGAACAGCGCGTCGTGGAGACGGCGGAGAAGCTGTTGTCCACGCGGAAATCGGTGACCGCGCTCGACGTCCTGGCCGGGATCGGCTGGCTGTCGGACAACGTCATCAGGGCCTGGCAGCAGAGCAGGATCCCCGACCTGTCGACGGCGCTGCCGGTGAACAAGGAAAAGCTGAGCTTCGCCCTCGGAGCGCTCCAGAGCTGGGCCGCGGCCAAGGGCCTCGAAGGCTCCGAGATCGAGCACGTCGCGGCGACGCGTGACCGGGCCACCCTGAGCGCGACTTCGGGTGATCTGGCCGACCTCGAACCGCTGTTCCGGACGCACTGGATCATGCCGGGACTGTCCGACGCCAAACGGGCGCAAGTCGTCGCGCGGCAACAGAAAGCCCCCGACCTCTTCGTCTGGGTCGCGATCAAGGACTGGACCTGTGCCGAATGCGGCGGTACCGGCGATCTGCTGTACCTGGAGAAAGAGGTGCCGCATTGCCTCGACTGCGCCGATTTCGGCCACCTGGTCTTCCTGCCTTCCGGTGACGCGACCCTGACCCGTCGGGCCAAGAAGGCGAGCCGCCTTTCCGCCGTGGTCACGCGCTTCAACCGGTCACGGAAACGCCAGGAGCGGCAAGGAATCCTGGTCGAAGAAGAGGCACTTCGCAGCGCCGAAGAACAGTGCTTCGCCGACGAGGACGTCCGGGAACGACGTCGCGTGCGTGATCGCGAGCGGCGCGCCCAGGAGGACGTCGAGTTCACCGCCCGGTTCTTCACCGCGATCACCGAGATGTTCCCCGGCTGCCCGCCGGAGCGGGCGCGTGCCATCGCCGAACACGCCGGTCAGCGCGGCAGTGGCCGGGTCGGCCGGTCCGCCGCCGGACGCGAACTGGCCGAGCGGGCGGTGTTCCTCGCCGTCGTCGCCTCGATCCGGCACCTCGACACCGACTACGACGACCTCCTCATGGCGGGCGTGGAACGGCAGGCCGCCCGTGACCGCATCCGCTCGACCATCGACACGGTGCTCGAGCGCTGGCGTTCCTGAGGCCCGTCACGGTTGAACCCCGGGATCACAGCAGGCCGCGAGCACGAGCCCATTCACCGAACTCGGCGCCGGTACAGGGCAAACGCATACCCGTGTCGCGGACGGAGTCGATGAGATTACCGGCGGCCACCTCGGTCAGTTTCCCGTTCCGACAGGCCCTGGCAAGGAGCCAGACCGTCCCGTGCACCTCCAGGCCATACCGCCTGGCCACCCGGATCGCGGCCTGGTCATCGGTTATCGCCGTGCCACACTCCAGCTCCGCGACGGCGAAAACACTGGCCTCGCCCCGGTCCCGTTCTCCCGCGCCGATCCTTTCGGACCACTTCACGAAATATTCGAGTTCCCGGATCGTGTCCAGTCGACGCACTTTGACCCATTCGAGCTCCAACGCGTCCCGCAGAGCCGGGTGCGTCGAGGCGCCGAGACGCAGCTCCTCGATGACCACGTAGGTGGTACGGCATTCGTCAGCGATGAGCAGATCGCGCAGAACATCCAACCGGTCCGCGCGTGCGAAATGATTCAGGCACATCGCGTCGAGGACCAGAGAACGTTGACCGGTCACGAGCCGGCGCCCGTCTCGATCCCGGGAAGATCTTCGATCCCGACTTCGCCATGCATGAGCTCGACGGCTCGCGTGGGCGTGACGAAGTGCTGCCGTAAGGCCTCCATCACAGCGTGGGCGTACCCGGGAGGTACCCGCACCCCCTCCAGATCAGGCTGCGGGACCCAGCCGACGGCATCTCTGAGCTCCGCCCTCGTCGGCGCGTCGGAGAACCATTTCGTCAGCCGGTCTCCGTCGAGCAGACCGACCTGCCCCGCCTGGCGAACGGTAAGCGACCACGAAGTGCGGAACACCGCCGACAGCTTGATCAGTTCACCGCGCAGATCATCCCTCGCCACCCGTTCGAGCACGGAGGACGGAAGCAGGAATTCAGCGGCGAACGCGTCGATGACCCGCTCTCGATCTTCACGAGAGGTCGATACGCCGAGATCCGTCGAATACTCGTCCCCCAACACGAAGTGGCCCAGTTCGTGAGCCGCTGTCGCCCGGCGCCTGCCCGGATCGGCGAGCCTGCTGACAACCGATACGCCGAAGTCTCCGTCGATCAGCGAAGCACCATCTCCGGGAAGATCCGACACCAGGACGTACTGACCTGCTCGTTCGCACACCGCCATCAACGTTCGAATCGGCTCTTGTCCCAAGCCGTGCCGCTCCCTCAGCCACAGGGCCGCCTCGCGTGCCCCCGCCGGGTCCGAGACCGTGCGGTCGTACAACGAAGCCTTGCCAGGTTCGAGGAGATCGAGCGCGATCATCTGCCGGACGTCGTCCAGCCAGGCCACCAGCTTGGCCTCCAGCCGGTACGAATCCCGGGAGACCGCGCTGTCCGTGTCGTCGACCAGGCTGGTTCGCCGCGACAGAACCGGTGGGCGCTCGCGGAGAAAGTGTCCCATGGGCACCTGTAGCGCGGCGGCCAGCTTCGCCAGCTCGAGCGCGTCGATCTGGCGCCCGCCGGACTCGATCTTGGCGATCTTCGTGCGCTCCAGACCGACAGCGCTCGCCAGACCGGCCTGCGACATGCCGGCCGCCAGCCGACTCTCCCGGACGCGCTCGCCCACCTCGGTCCATTCCACCGGACCAGTGTGGTGCGATTTTCGCACATTCGTCAAGTCGGATACCTGCCGCCCGTGGGTCAGTCAAGGCATTGTCACGTCCCGGGCGCGGGTCTCGTCCAGAGAGCATGTTCTCCGCCTACCTCACCGTGGCCATCGTGACGATCGCGGTCAACGCCGGAATCGCCGCCGCCGACTTCGCCCATGCTCCCTTCGTCCTCAAGAACTCCGCCGAGGTGAACGTCCCTCGATCCTGGATCCCGTCCCTGGCCTCGCTGAAGGCGGCGGGAGCCGTGGGGCTGCTGCTGGGCCTCCTCGGCGTGCCCTTCGTCGGGACCGCCGCCGCGGCCGGGCTCGTGCTGTTCTACCTCGGCGCCGTCCTCACCCACGTGCGTGCCCGGGTGCTCTACAACATCGCCTTCCCCGCCGGTTTCCTCGCGCTGGCGGTGGCGACCTTCGTCCTCGATCTCGCTCAGACCAGGTAGGGACCGAAGTGGTCGGCGACGACGTCGGCGATCGCCTCGGCGTCCTTCGAGCCGTCGATCCAGAGCACCCGGATGCCGAGTCCCTGCGCGGTACGGACGGCGTCTTCGGCGACGAGACGGTCTCGCGCGATCCGGTTGCGTTGAGCGCGTTCGGGATCGCTGACCCCGTGTGTCACCGCGCCGGCCCTGGGCAGGACCCGAAGCTGATGCTCGCGGAAGTCGTCGGTGGGCACCATCACGAGCATCCGCCGCGGTGAATCCAGCAGGGGCGCGACCAGTTCCGGGCGCAGCCCCCAGCCCTCGGCGAGGATCGGGCGCCCGGAGACCAGCGCGCGCAGATCGTCCAGCGCCCACTCGAACCGCGTCGGGAAACCGGCGATCGTGTCGGCGGCCATCTGTTCGGGTGCGGGGTCGACCCAGATGGTGTCCGGATCGGGATCCGCCGCGGGCAGGCCCTCGCGGACGCGGTGAGCCACGCGGCGATCTTGATGGGCTCGGGCGTCGTGGAAGTCGTAGTGGTAAACCGTGATGCCGTGGCGACGCGCCAGCGACCGGGAGACGGTGGACTTCCCCGCCCACTGGCCGCCGCAAATCCACAGCGCCTGCTTGAGCGTGCCGAACGGGTCGGCGATTCCACGGTCAGTGGTCACCGGGCCTCCTGTCGCCGATAGCGAGCAAAGACCCCTTCGCGAGCAGAACAAGCCTCGAAGGCGCTTGCTCGCGAAGAGCTGCGATCCGCTGAGTGATCCGGACGCGCTCGCTCACCAGTCCGGCCAAGTCGATCCGGAACAACGATCCGCCTTCGTCGGCGATCGCGAACCCTCCCTCCACGGACGCGACCGAGGCGACGAACCGCCGGTCGTGCCGGATCCTCCACCGTTCGGCGCCGTCCGACGGGTCGACCACCGTGTAGCCACCACGCCGCTCGGCCAACCAGAGCAAGCCACCGCACAGGTCCACCGCTCTGGGCGCGAGATCGCGTTCGGCACGGAACACGGTCTCGGCTTTCGCCTCGGCCGGGACGATGCGTACGACCAGTCGTTCGCCGCATCGCATGAGGAAGCCGCCGCCCTCCGCGCGAAAGGCGGGCCCGGTGTCGGGGCCGACCAAGGGCTCGGGCAAGGACCACGTGGCCAGCTCCCGGCCGTCACCTCGATCGATCAGCGATACGGAGTCGCCGCCCGGCTCACCGAGCAGGAAACCGGCCTCGGTCACGGCAGGCAAGACTGTGCTGCCGAGCCTTCCCGCGCGCCAACGCGCAACACCGGTGCGGAGGTCCACTGCGGACACTGGCGTATAGCCGCGCCAACCGCCGACCAGCACGAGTTCTTCGTCCACCACGACATGACCGGCGAACGAGCCCGGCTCCGCTTGCCAAACCTCTTCGCCCGTTTCGACGTCCAGGCAGAGAAGCCCGCCGGTGTTCTGCGGGATCACCAGACAATACGGTTCGCCGATCACGACGGCACGCGGCCATGTCCCGACCGGGACGTCCCAGCGCACCGATCCTTCGACAGGATCCAGACCGACCAGTCTCGTGCTCCGCTCGTGCACGACGAGGTGCTGCCCGGTGACCGCCATCGCGGACGGCGAACCGGCTTGGTGCAGCGGCCGTTCCCAGCGGACATCGAACACGAGACCAGTTCAGCAGCGGACGGGCCACCGCACAACCGGATTCGCCGACGCCTGCTTCGGCGAACGACGTGGGTCGTCCGCCGAAGCAGGCATCAAAGGTCAGCTGCAGCCGGAGGTCGCTCCGCACCCTTCACAGGCATAGCACGAGCCGGCGGGCCGCATCTTGGTGCCGCACGTCATGCAGAGCGGCGCGTCGGAGGCGGTGCCGAGGTTCAGCTCCACCAGTTCCGCCGTCGAATGCGCCACCTTGGCGGGCTCCGCGACAGAAGAGTCCACAGTGGACCGCAGGGCGTCGATGTCGACGTTCTCCGGTTCCGCGGCGGGAGCGGAGCCGTAGTTCGCCTCGACCTGTGCCGAGCGTTCGTCGGCGGTGAAGATGCCGAGCTGTGAACGCTTCTCGTAGGGCAGGTAGTCCAGCGCCAGCCGTCGGAACAGGTAGTCCATGACGCTGGTGGCGATCCGGATGTCCGGGTCGTCGGTCATCCCGGCGGGCTCGAAGCGCAGGTTGGAGAACTTGGAAACGTAGAACTCCAGCGGGATCCCGTGCTGCAGGCCCACTGAGATCGACATCGAGAACGCGTCCATCACGCCCGAGAGGGTCGACCCCTGCTTGCCCAGCTTCACGAAGATCTCGCCGAGCCCGTCGTCCGGGTAGGAACCGGCGTGCAGGTACCCCTCGGCGCCGCCGACGGTGAACGACACCGTCTGGCTCGGGCGCTTCTTCGGCAGGCGCTTGCGGACCGGCCGGTACTCGACGACCTTTTCGGCCTCGGGTTCGGCCTTCTCCTTCTTGCCGGTGGACAGCGGCTGGCCGACCTTGCAGTTGTCGCGGTAGATCGCGAGCGCCTTGAGGCCGTACTTCCAGCCCTGGAAGTAGATCTCCTCGACCTCTTCGACGGTCGCCGACTCCGGCATGTTGACCGTCTTGGAGATCGCGCCGGACAGGAACGGCTGCACCGCGGCCATCATCCGGACGTGCCCCATCGGCGCGATGGACCGCTCCCCCACCGCGCAGTCGAACACCTCGTAGTGCTCCTGGCGCAGGCCGGGAGCGTCGACGACGTGGCCGTGCTGGGCGATGTACTCGACGATCGCCTCGATCTGTTCGCCCTGGTAGCCGAGCGCGGCCAGGGCGCGCGGGACGGTCTGGTTGACGATCTGCATCGACCCGCCGCCGACCAGCTTCTTGAACTTGACCAGCGAGAAGTCCGGCTCGATACCGGTCGTGTCGCAGTCCATCATGAAGCCGATGGTGCCGGTGGGCGCGAGCACCGAGGCCTGCGCGTTGCGCCAGCCGCTGGTCTCGCCGAGTTCGATGCCGCGCTTCCATTCCTGGGTCGCGAGCGCGCGGACCGCGGCGTCGTTCGCGTGGTAGGTCCGCACCAGTTCGTTGGCGGCGGCGTGCTTGCGCATGACCCGCTGGTGCGCCTCGGCGTTGCGCGCGTATCCCTCGTACGGCCCGACGACCGCGGCGAGTTCGGCGGAACGCCGGTACGAGACACCGGTCATCAGCGACGTGATCGCGGCGGCGAGCGCGCGGCCCCCGTCGGAGTCGTAGGCGTGACCCAGCGCCATCAGCAGGGCGCCGAGGTTCGCGTACCCGATACCCAGCTGGCGGAACTTGCGCGTGGTGTCGCCGATCGCCTCGGTCGGGAAGTCGGCGAAGCAGATGGAGATGTCCATCGCGGTGATGACCAGCTCGACCGCCTTCGCGAACAACGGCGCGTCGAAACCGCCGTCGGCGGTGGCGAACTTGAGCAGGTTCAGCGAGGCCAGGTTGCAGCTGGAGTTGTCCAGGTGCATGTATTCCGAACACGGGTTGGACGCGGTGATCCGGCCGGATTCGGGGCAGGTGTGCCAGTCGTTGATCGTGTCGTCGTACTGCAGCCCCGGATCCGCGCACTCCCAGGCGGCCTGCGCGATGGTGCGGAACAGCTTCTTGGCGTCGACCCGGTCGATGACCTCGCCGGTCATCCTGGCCCGCAGGCCGAATTCGCCCTGGGTCTCGACGGCCTGCATGAACTCGTCGGAGACGCGGACCGAGTTGTTCGCGTTCTGGTACTGGACGGAGGTGATGTCGGAGCCGGAGAGGTCCATGTCGAACCCGGCGTCGCGGAGGACCTTGATCTTCTCCTCTTCGCGGGCCTTGGTCTGCACGAACTCCTCGACGTCCGGGTGGTCGACGTCGAGCACGACCATCTTCGCCGCGCGCCGGGTGGCGCCGCCGGACTTGATGGTGCCCGCGGAGGCGTCCGCGCCGCGCATGAACGAGACCGGACCGGACGCGGTACCGCCGGAGGACAGCAGCTCACGCGAAGAACGGATGCGGGAGAGGTTCAGGCCCGCCCCGGAGCCGCCCTTGAAGATCAGGCCTTCCTCGCGGTACCAGTTGAGGATCGACTCCATGGTGTCGTCGACCGCGAGGATGAAACACGCCGAGACCTGCTGCCTCGACGTCGTGCCGACGTTGAACCACACCGGCGAGTTGAAGCTGAACACCTGGTGCAGCAGCATCCAGGTCAGCTCGTGCTCGAAGACCTCGGCGTCGGCGGGGCTCGCGAAGTAGCCGTGTTCGCGACCCGCGTTGACGTAGGAGTGGACGACGCGGTCGATCAGCTGCTTGAGGCTCTGCTCGCGCTGGGCCGAACCGACGGCGCCGCGGAAGTACTTGCTGGTGACGATGTTCGTCGCGTTGACCGACCAGAAGTCGGGGAACTCGACACCGCGCTGCTCGAAGTTGACCGTACCGTCGCGCCAGTTCGTCATCACGACGTCCCGTTTCTCCCAGGTGACCTGGTCGTACGGGTGGACGCCCTCGGTGGTGAAGACACGCCGCACGGTGAGCCCGCCGGCCTGCTTCTTCTTCCCGTTCGTCCGCGTTGTGGCCGGGTTACCTGTTCCCACGGTCTCGGTCATGGGTCTTTCCCTCACTCCCACGCGGGAGGCGGCATCAGCCGTCTTTCGCGTCTTGATCGCTCTCGTCCGGTGCGGCAGCCATGGCCTCACGAAGGTCCGAGATCTCCTTCTCGAAGTCCTCGACCGAGGAGAAGGAGCGGTAGACACTGGCGAACCGGAGATACGCGACGCCGTCGAGTTCACGCAAGGGACCCAGGATCGCCAGGCCTACCTCGTGACTCGGGATCTCCGCCAGCCCCGCCGACCGGATCGATTCCTCGACCCGCTGCGCGAGCTGCTGCAGCGCGTCGTCGTCGACCGGCCTGCCCTGACAGGCGCGTCGCA
The DNA here is from genome assembly GCF_055575975.1 of Amycolatopsis sp. NPDC033938. Taxonomy (NCBI): domain Bacteria; kingdom Bacillati; phylum Actinomycetota; class Actinomycetes; order Pseudonocardiales; family Pseudonocardiaceae; genus Amycolatopsis; species Amycolatopsis sp. NPDC033938. The sequence goes on along the minus strand of NZ_JBVIRO010000010.1, from coordinate 166,284 downwards.
CCCCCCGGACCACCTTGTCCCGGCTGAACTGCTCGGTGACCCCGGACCGCTTGACGACGGCGAGCACCATCGTCTCCGAAGTGGTGAAGCGCCGGCCGCAAGCGGCGCACGAGCGCCTCCGCCGGATCGCCTGACCCTCATCCACCTCTCGGGAGTCGACGACCCGAGAGTCCGCATGCCGGCAGAACGGGCACCTCATCCGCCGATCACCTTCCCCTCCGCGCCGGCCGGTCCCCGAGTGGACGCCGCCCCCGTCGCCACGCAACGACGGAAAAGATCGACATGTGGATCGATCTGTGGACATCCGGTGGGTGAACACCGGCCAGCTGTGGACAACTGGTACCGAGTCTACCCCAAGCTATGGACCAACTACAGCCATGTAACTACTACATATAGCGGTGGAGACTAGATCGCAGGTGGGGCGCACGCAAGCGCAACCGCGGGGCCGATCAGACACGAAAGGGGACATCACCCGCGGTGGGTGAGAGCGGTCTCCAGGCTCACCTCCCACCCTCGGCGACCTCGGCCGCGACCGGGACGGTGAGCGGCAGTCCGGGGACCAGAACGGCGTCTCCCAGGGAGTTGAGCTCCTTGATCTTGGCGACGACCGCGCCAGTGTCACTCCCTGGCGCGAAGCGGGCGGCGAGATCCGACAGCGACTCCCCCGCCGAAACGGACACCGTGGTGGTCCGCTCGGGCACCGCGGCGCCGGGAACCCCGGCCAAGAACAGACCCAATCCGGTGACGACACCGGCGACGAGCAAGGCCATCGTGACGAGCGACGGCCAGCGAAGCGGGAGCCGCCGGGGCGCCGGGCAGCCCGGGGAGAGGGTGGCGACGCCGGGCCTGTGGCCCGCCACCACCCGCGCCCGCGACGGGGGCCGCAGCGGCTCGGCACGCCTGCCCCGAACCACCCGCACCGGCCGGGTCAGCCCTGCCGGAACGGGCCCGGGGGTGCTGGGTCGCACCAGTCCTCGATCGGCCAGAATCGACATCGGAACCTCCTCGCATCCTGCTTCACTCAGGTCCAGCGCCGGGCGGACCCGGCGATCAAGGTCGAACACGCGTTCTATCGAACGCCCGTGCGAATGTGTACCACCTCCCACCGACAAAAATCGAGCGACACGGCGTGTCCATCGAACAGATGTTTGAAATCGTCGTCCCGGCGGGCTAACGTCGTTGACCAGGGCGTCTGCTGTGCGGACGCCGCCGGTGCCGTGGGCGGGAAGATCGTCCGCCACCGGCGAAGACAGCGGAGGACACGCGAAGTCGGTCCGGGAGACCGGACGTACTGGGAGGCGACGCAGGAGATGAAGGAGCGAGACGGTGGCTAAGGAGAGCAAGGCAGGGAACGCGCCTAGGCGCTCGGGCAAGGTGCGCGCCTTGCCCGAGGTCTACGAGGTGGACGAGACCCTGACCGTGCGGCAGCAGCAGGTGCTCGACGTGATCAAGCTGTGGGTGAGCCGGTTCGGCTACCCGCCGAGCGTGCGGGAGATCGGCGAGGCGGTCGGGCTGACCTCCACCTCGTCGGTGTCGCACCAGTTGCAGGCCCTGCAGCGCAAGGGATATCTGCGACGCGACCCGAACCGCCCGCGTGCGGTGGGCGTCCTCGCCGTGACGGACGACAACCCGATGGGCATCGATGTCGAGCAGCCGCAGTCGGCCGCGAAGGCCGCGTACGTGCCGCTCGTCGGCCGGATCGCCGCCGGTGGGCCGGTTCTGGCCGAGCAGGCCATCGAAGACGTCTTCCCCCTGCCGAGGGAAATCGTCGGCGAGGGTGAGCTCTTCCTGCTCAGCGTCACCGGTGACTCGATGATCGACGCCGCCATCACCGACGGCGACTGGGTGGTCGTGCGCCAGCAGCCCACGGCCGATCCCGGCGAGATCGTGGCGGCGATGATCGACGGTGAGGCCACGGTCAAGACGTTCAAGCGCAAGGACGGCCACATCTGGCTGATGCCGCACAACGAGGCCTACGAGCCCATCCCGGGTGACGACGCCACGATCCTCGGCAAGGTCGTGGCCGTTCTCCGCAGGCTCTAGTCAGGATTCGGTCCGGAACCGGAGCGCGCCGGGATCCCAGGTCACGAGACCACGGGTCAGACCCGGCAAGCTTCGGTGGTCCCGGCCACCTTCTCCTCAGGCGCGCCGTTTGCGCAGCCTGCCGACCAGGAGGAGACCGCCGATCACGACGATCGCGGCGATGCCGACCTGCACGTACGGGAAGTCGGTTCCTTGGCCCTCGCCACCGGCCGCGGAAGTCCCGCCCGACGTGCTGCCCTCGGCCTTGGCCGCGGCGAGGGCGGCCGCGCCCTTCACCGCACGGATCTGCTCTCCGACGCCCTCCCCGCCGGACAGCAGCGTCCCGTCCGGATCGAAGGCGACCGCCTCCCCTTGCTTTTCGTTCGGCAGGGGTACGCGTACGGGTTCGCGCCGCAGGGCGCCCGCCAGATCGCCGTCGGTGACGGCGTAGAGATAAGCGTCGGTGTAGGTGCGCAACGCGACCACCGACCCGTCGGCCATCGACGCCGCCCCGGTGACCGTCATCGAACCGATCGAGCCCGCCGGCCCGCCCGGGGTCGAGGTCTCCTTGATCCGCAGCGATCCCACGCTCTCCAGCGGGGTCGGGCCGGGGCTGGCGAGCGGCCCGGTGGGCCGGTACACCTTCGAGTCGCCGAAGAAGTCCTTGGTGATCAAGTACGGCGTACCCGAGCGGTCCATGATCAGCGCTTCGACGTCGTGCTGGCCGTCGGGGTAGGTGAGCCGGTGCAGTGTCGCCTTGCCCTGAGGGGTCAGCGAGATCAAGGCGACCGTGTCTCGCTTCTTGCGGTTGTCACCGGTGTCGGAAAGCCAGAAGGTGCCGTCCGCGGTGCGGGCGAGGTCTTCGGGGTCGTACGGATCCGTCGCGGCCGAGATGACCTTCTGGACCTTGCAGTCCCGGTCGAGCACGAAGACCTGCACCTTGGTGCCGCCGTCGTTCAGGGCGTACAGGTGCTCGCCGTCCGAAACCAGGCCTGACAGCTCACTGAGCCGGGAGTCTCGGTTCGCGCACACCGGCTGCGGCGCCGGGACCTCCTGCGCCACGGCGGGAGCGGTCCCGCCGACGAACGTCCCCAGCACGACCGCCGCCGCGACAATCCCCCGCACATCCACCTCCGTACCGTGGAACCCCTGAAGCCCCACACTACGGAGACGTCCGGGACGGCGCGCAGTTCGGTGCGAACGCCGAGACAGTCCGGAATGTCACGAAGGCCACTTCGAGCGTCAGACGTGGCTCGCTGCCGTGAAGGTCCCCTTACCTACCCTCAAGGTAGCGAAGGAGGCCTTCACTACCTGACGGCAGGCACGCGGCCGGGCGCGTCGCATGACTGTCCACAAGGGATACCTACTCGTGGCCCGCGGACTCGCTGGCTTGAGGTACGTGAAACACCTGTCTCGCCACGTCGAGCCGACCCTGCGTTCAGTCCTCTGAATGCGGCAGTCTCCGGGTACACGAAGGCCCCCTTCACGCGAGGTGAAGGGGGCCTTCGGATCCTTGCTTACAGAGCCGAGCCGTTTGTCTGGAAGTCGCTCAGCGCCGCGGCCAGTTCAGGCCTGCCCCGGACGACCAGCCGGGTACCGGTCTCGACGTGCTCCTCTTCCAGCACCTCGCCGTCGGCGTGGGCGCGGGAGACGAGTTCGCCCCGCGAGTACGGGATCAGCACCTCGACCACGAGCTCCGGCCTCGGCAGCCGTTCCGCGATCGCTTCGGCCAGCTCCGTGATCCCGGTGCCGGTCCGCGCCGACACCTGCACCGAACCGGCCATCTGGTGCCGCAACCGGGCCAGCGACACCTCGTCGGCGGCGTCGGCCTTGTTGATCACCAGCAGCTCCGGAGGGAGCGGCTCAGAACGGCGCTTCGTGATCTCGGTGAGCACTTCGCGCACCGCGTTGACCTGCTCTTCCGGCGTCGGGTCGGCACCGTCGACGACGTGCACGAGCAGGTCGGCGCTCGCCGCCTCCTCCAGCGTCGACCGGAACGCGTCCACCAGCTGGTGCGGCAGGTGCCGCACGAAACCGACGGTGTCGGTCAGCGTGTAGGTGCGGCCGTCAGGCGTCTGTGCCCGCCGTGTCGTCGGATCCAGCGTGGCGAACAGCGCGTCCTCGACCAGCACCCCGGCGCCGGTCAGCGCGTTGAGCAGGCTCGATTTGCCGGCGTTGGTGTAGCCGACGATCGCGACGCTCGGCACCTCGTTGGCCACCCGGCGACCGCGTTTGGTCTCGCGGATGGTGTCCATCGCGGCGATCTCCCGGCGCAGCTTCGACACGCGCTTGCTGATCCGCCGCCGGTCGGTTTCGAGCTTCGTCTCACCGGGGCCACGCAGACCCACACCACCGTTGGCGCCACCGGCGCGGCCACCGGCCTGCCGGGACAGCGCCGCACCCCACCCGCGAAGCCGCGGGATCAGGTACTGCAGCTGGGCCAGCTCGACCTGTGCCTTGCCCTCCTTGGAGCTGGCGTGCTGCGCGAAGATGTCGAGGATCAGGGCGGTGCGGTCGATGACCTTCACCTTGACCTTCTCCTCCAGCTGGCGCAGCTGGCCCGGGGAGAGTTCACCGTCGCAGATCACCGTGTCGGCTCCGGTGGCCGCCACGATTTCGCGCAGCTCCTTGACCTTGCCCGAGCCGATGTAGGTGGCGGGATCCGGCCGGAGCCGGCGCTGCACCAGGCCTTCCAGCACCTCGGAGCCCGCCGTTTCGGCCAGCCGGGCGAGTTCGGCGAGCGAGGCCTCGGACTGGAGGGCGGTGCCCTCGGTCCACACCCCGACCAGAACGACGCGCTCCAGGCGCAGCTGCCGGTATTCGACCTCGGTGACATCCGCGAGTTCGGTGGACAGGCCCGCTACCCGGCGGAGCGAGGCGCGGTCCTCGAGCTCCAGTTCACCGGTCGATGGGTCCATGTCGTTCAGATCGTTGTGTGTCAGTTCCGTCATCGTGCCTCCATGGTCCCACGTTTCTGCGTCGGGACCGAATTCATTAGCCGCTGGGATACCTCGACAGGTATATCGCCGTTCGCCGCGCGTTCGTGTCCATCGGCCGGGCGAGGAACTCGTCGAGCACCTCGGTGATCCGGCCTTCGAGCTCGGCGATCTGCTCCTCCGGCAGCTGCAGGACCAGCCTCGTCTGGCGTAAGTCGTCGAACCCCGTCTCGGCGATCTCGGCCAGATACGCCTCGAAGATCGCCTGATCGATCCCCCTGTCGCTGGAATCAAGATGCCAGGACAACCCGGTCGAGCGATACGGAATTTCTTTCGCACCGCGTTTGCCGCGCCGTGCCGGGAGAGCTTCGAGGAAACCCGTGTCGACGAGTCTGCGCACGTGGTGCAGGGTCGTCGCCGGGTCGCGGCCGAGCCGCTCGGCGAGTTCCTTGTTGGTCAGCGCCTCCGAGTAGGTCAACCGGATGATGCGCAGCCTTATTCCGGAGGCCATGGCCGCAGCTTCGGTCTCGGTGGCGGCACGTCGTGAGGTAGGCACGGCGACAGCCTAGGACGAAAAGTGATTGACACTTTCCAATCACTCGCGCCAGGGTGGCCCGGTGCGCAGAGACTCCCTCTTCTTCCATGCTGACTTCCGGCGGCTGTGGGCGGGTGACACGGCCAGCCAGGTCGGCGCGTTCGCCGGGCATACGGTGATCCCGCTGCTCGCGGCCACCGTGCTGACCGCGACGCCGTTCCAAATGGGGCTGCTCACCGCGGCGGAGACGGTGGCCTTCCTGATCATCGGCCTGCCCGCGGGGGTGTGGGTGGACCGGATGCGGCGCCGCACGCTGATGCTCCGGGCCGACTTCGTCCGCGCCGCGTTGCTGCTCAGCATCCCGGTCGCCTGGTGGGCGGAAGTGCTGACGCTGACCCAGCTCATCGTGGTCGCCACACTCGTCGGTACCGCGACGGTGTTCTTCGACATCGCCTACCAGTCGTATCTGCCGACACTGGTCGGCCGCGAGCATCTCCTCGAAGGCAACGCGAAGCTCCAAGCCAGCCAATCCGTGGCGTTCCTGGCCGGTCCGGGGATCGGCGGCGGACTGGTGCAACTCATCGGCGCGGCCAACGCCGTGCTCACGACCGGGCTCGGTTTCCTCACCTCGGCGCTGTGCCTGTTGCGGATCCGCACCGTCGAACCGGAGCCCGAACGGCACGAAGACGCGAAGCTGCTCCCCCAGATCGTCGAGGGTCTGCGGTTCGTGTTCACCGACACCGCGCTGCGCTCGATCGTCGCCTGCACCGCGACCGCCAACCTGTTCAACGGCGTCTTCCTCGCGGTGGAGATCCTGTTCCTCAACCGCGATCTCGGCCTGTCCCCCGCGGCCGTCGGCGTCGTGCTCGCGACCGGCGGGGTGGGCGGGATCGTCGGCGCGATCTTCGCCAACGCCATCACGCGGCGGATCGGGCAAGCCAGGTCGATCTGGCTCGTTCCCCTGCTGACCTGGCCGTTCTATCTGCTGCTACCGCTGGCCGCGCCGGGCTGGCGGATCAGCCTGTTCCCGGTGGCCACGATGATCGCCGGGTTCGGGATCATCGTCTACAACGTCGCGCAGGTCTCCTACCGGCAGGCCGTCTGCCCGGACCGGCTGCTCGGCCGGATGAACGCGAGTGTGCGGTTCGTGGTCTGGGGGATGCTGCCGCTGGGCGGGCTGCTCGGTGGGGTGCTCGGCGAGGCGATCGGGATCAGGGGCACGCTGTGGGTCGCCGTGGGCGGCGAGACCGCGGCACTCCTGTGGGTGGTCTTCTCCCCGCTTCGGAAACTTCGCGACCTGCCGAGCGAACCGATCGCCCAGCCGGTGGGCTAAGCGCCGAGACCGGCCCACCAGTTTTCGTCGAGTTCGCCGCGCGCGACGATCTCGGCGGGGCCGGTGAGGGTGGACGCGCCGCGGCGGACCTCGACGATCACCCGGCCACCGGGGATGTCGACGGTCGCTTCGCCGGTGTCGGTGCCCGCGAGATGCAGGGCGGCCGCGACAGCGGCGACCGTGCCGGTGCCGCAGGACCGGGTCTCGCCGACGCCGCGTTCGTGGACGCGCATCTTCAGCGCGTTGTCGCCCAGCAGGTTGATGAACTCGAGGTTCACCCCGTCCGGGAACACGTCGGAGTCGAAATCGGGCTGGTCACGCAGGTCCAGTTCGTCGACGTCGTCCTCGACGACCGAAACCAGATGCGGGTTGCCGACGTTGACCGCGACACCGGAGAACGGTTTCCCGGCGACCACGGTGACCGAGGTCCCGGTGATCGTCGCCGGTCCCATCTCCACGGTGACCGAACCATCGGCGTGCATCCGTACCGGCCGGTCCCCGGCGCGGGTGCCGATGACGAAGTCGCGCTCGGCCACGAGCCCGGAATCGACCAGGTGGCGCACGAAGACCCGGACGCCGTTCCCGCACATCTCGGCGATGGAACCGTCGGCGTTGCGGTAATCCATGAACCATTCGCCACCGGACTCGATCCCCAGCGCGGACGAGCGCACGATCCGCAGCACGCCGTCGGCGCCGAGGCCGCGCCGGCGGTCGCACAGCGCCGCCACCCGTGCCTCGGTCAGCTCAAGGCGGCCGTCGGGGTCGGGAAGCAGCACGAAATCGTTCTGTGTGCCGTGTCCCTTAAGGAATTCGATGCCGCCCATGGTGTTCAGGCTACTGGGCCGTCACCTCGAGGACGCGCTCGGCCAGCCGCTCCGAACCGCCGTCGAACCACTCGATGCGCTTGTCCCGCCGGAACCAGGAGCGTTGCCTCCGCACGAACCTCCGGGTGGCCTGCGCGGTGGCCTCGGCGGCGGCCGCGAAGTCACCGTCGCCGTCGAGTGCGGCGATCACCTGTTGGTAGCCCAGCGCCCTCGACGCGGTGAGCCCGTCGCGAAGCCCTTGTCCCAGCAGCGTCCGGACTTCGTCGACGAGACCGGCTTCGAACATGACCTCCACCCGCCGGTCGACGCGGGCGTCGAGTTCGCCGGGTTCGCGATCCACGCCGATCATGACCGTGCCGTAGCGCGCGGGTCCCGGTTTCGGCAGATTCGCCGAAAACGGTTCTCCGGTGATCTCGATGACCTCCAGCGCGCGCACGATGCGGCGGGTGTTGGTCGGCAGGATCGCCGTGGCGGCGATCGGGTCCAGTCCGGTGAGCCGGGCGTGCATCGCGGCGGCGCCGACCTCGTCGGCCTCGGCGGTCAACCGCGCGCGTACGGCGGGATCGGTGCCCGGGAACTTGAGATCGTCGAGCACGGCCTGGATGTAGAGCCCGGATCCGCCGGTGAGGATCGGCACGCGGCCCGCGTCGAGGAGTTCTTCGACGCACCGGCGCGCGTCGCGCTGGTACGCGGCCACGGAGGCCGTCTCGGTGACGTCGAGGACGTCCAGCAGGTGGTGCGGCACGCCTCGCCGCTCTTCGACGGTCGCCTTGGCCGTCCCGATGTCCATCCCGCGGTACAGCTGCAGCGCGTCGGCGTTGACCACCTCGCCGCCGAGGGTGAGCGCGAGTTCGACCGCCAGCGCGGTCTTCCCGGTCGCCGTGGGCCCGACGACCGCGACCGGCCGGATCACGCGTGCTCCCAGACGGCGACGTGGTAGCCGACGCCGAACGGCGCGGCCGAGTAGAGCACGTCGGCGGCCCAGTCTCCGTCGGCCGCCAGCCCGGCGAGGACCTGCCAGGGGGCGCGGCCGCCCGCTCCGAGTTCGGCGGCGAGGACGGGGTCGAGCGCGGCGAGCGCGCCGGTGTCGGCTTTGGCCAGCGCGTCGCGGATCCCGGCGTCGAACCCCTCCGCGCGTTCGTCCTCGCCGCCGGGGGAACGCGGCCCGTGCCTGCTCGAACCGTCGCCGAGGACGAGGACCGCGGCGGGCTCCCCCAGCTCACGGCCGGCCAGCGCGCAGTGCTCGGCCGGGGCGGCGGGATCGACGAGATGGACACGGACGGATGAGGCGTTCACCCGCTCACGCAGCCAGCCCGCCACGAGTGCGGGCAACGGCAGCTCGGTTTCCGCGGCTGTCACCCGGCTGAGTGAGACGCCGATGTCGACGCCGAACCCGCGGAAGGAGCCACTCGCGTGTTCCGGCACCTCGGGTGCGCCCGCGGCCGCGCCGACGACGACCCAGTCCAGCGAAGCACCGGCCAGGCGCTCCACGGCTTGAAGGCATGCTTCGCGCAGCTCGGCGCATTCATCCGCAGCTCCGGCGGCGAGTTCGGGAATGAGGAGTGGGGGTTGCGGAAGCACGGCGACACGGCGGATCACGGCCGCCGACGTTACCTTCCCGGCCCGAAGCCGCCCGCAACCGACCGGCGACCGACCGCCACGGAACGTCCTCCGGAAGTAGGATCACTGCCCTCTGGTGGTTCATCCGGTTCCACGGTGGACGCTGAGCTGCTTGAATGCCGCAAGGGGTTGATACCCCCGAAGCAAGACGGCAACGCATTACCCGGCCCCGCCGCTAGGCGGGGCGCCCGCGCCAGCGGGCGTACAGGCGATAAGGAGCCTGCGATGGCCCAGGAGAACACGTCCACCGGTACCCCGGCTCCGCACCCGGTACCGCACGCGCTCGGTGGCGGACACCCCGCACCCCCCGTGCCGCCGGCCGAGCCCAGCCCGTCCGCTTGGGGCAGGGTCGACGACGAAGGCACGGTGTACGTCAACACGCCCGACGGCGAACGCGCGGTCGGGGTCTGGCAGGCCGGGAGCCCGGACGAGGGTCTGCTCCACTACGCGCGCCGGTTCGACGACCTGCGTACCGAGGTCGAGCTGCTGGAAACGCGGCTGGAATCCGGCGCGGGTGACCCGAAGCACGCGCTGGCGACCGCCACGCAGCTGCGCGACGGCCTCGCCGAAGCCGCCGTCGTCGGCGACATCGCCGCGCTGAGCGGCCGGATCGAGCAGGTCATCTCCCACGCGGAGAAGGCGCTGGCCGCGGCCAAGCAGGAGCGTGAAGAGGCCCGCGCCGCCGCTGTCGTCCGCAAGCAGGCCCTCGCCGACGAAGCCGAGAAACTCGCCGCCGAGTCGACCCAGTGGAAGGCCGCCGGGGACAGGCTGCGCGCGATCCTGGACGAGTGGAAGACCGTCAAGGGCGTCGACCGCAAGACCGACGACGAGCTGTGGAAGCGGTTCTCCAAGGCGCGCGAGGCGTTCAATCGCCGCCGCGGGTCGCATTTCGCCGAACTGGACAAGCAGCGGGCCGGGGCCAAGCAGCGCAAGGAAGAGCTGATCGCCGAAGCCGAGGCGCTGTCGGAATCGTCGGACTGGGGCGAGACCGCGGGCCGCTACAAGGATCTGATGACCGAGTGGAAGGCCGCCGGTCGCGCCCCCAAGGACAGCGACGAGGCGCTCTGGCAGCGTTTCCGCGCCGCGCAGGACAAGTTCTTCGCCCGGCGATCCGCGGTGTTCTCCGAGCGGGACGCCGAATTCGCGACCAACGCGCAGCAGAAGGAAGAACTGCTCGTCGAGGCCGAGAAGATCGACCCCGCGGCGAACCTCGAAGCGGCGAAGCAGCACATGCGGCGCATCCAGGATCAGTGGGACGAGATCGGCAAGGTCCCGCGTGAGCGCATCCGCGAGCTGGACGGACGGCTCAAGGCGGTGCAGGACGCGATCAAGTCGGCCGAGGACAGCAAGTGGCGGCGGACCGATCCGGAGGCGCAGGCCAGGGCGGCGCAGTTCCGCGAGCGGGTCGAGCAGTTCGAGTCGCAGGCGGCGAAGGCCCGCGCGGCCGGTGACGAGCGGCGCGCGAAGAAGGCCGACGAGCAGGCCGCGCAGTGGCGTGAGTGGCTCGAGGCGGCGGAAGCGGCCATCGCGAACCGCTGAGCGAGGCGGTCCCTGAGGCTCTCCAACTGTCCTTCGGGATCCGCTGCGGACGATTTGTCAGACTGGGCGTTATTGGGCCGTGTCGTCACGTACCTACCCCCTGACCTGCGGATTGGGGGGTGGATCGTGGGGCGGTGCTGCCACCTCGTCAATGAAGGAATTGGGACGTTGAGTGTCCCAATTCCTTCATTGACGAGCTACCGCCCAGCGCCACCGTCGCGGCACTGGACCCCAAGAGGCCGTTCACTGCCCGGCGGTAGCTCCACTGTGGAGGGACGTGTCGCTCATTAGTGCGTATTCGGGCGCTCTCCGCGCTCAACCGTGCTCAACTTCGATCATGAACCAGACACTGATTCCCCCAGTACGCCGGGCGCTCGCCGCCCTGGCGATCAGTTGCGCTCTGGTGGCCGGGCTCGCGCCCGCCGCGTCGGCGATCGGTTCTCCGGCACCGGTCCCGGCATCTCCCGAAATCAGCAAGAAGAAGGTCAAACTCGACGCCTCGCTCAGCAAGAACCAGGCCAAGGTCAACGAAAAGGTCACCCTCAAGGGGAATCTGCAGGTCGACGGCGGCACCCGCGCCGACGGAACGGACAGCCTCGAGGCGATCATCGTGCAGCAGCTTCAGGGCAGTGTCTGGGTGAACATCGCCGACACCACCTGCCGCCCCAACTCGACGTTCTCCCTGAGGCTCAGCTTCTCCTTCAGTGCGGTCATCACACTGCGGGCCTACCACCCCGAGACGTCGTTGTACGCGAGTGCCTACACGTCCAGCAACCTCACTTTGCGAGTCGGCTAGCTCCGCGAGAAGGCCGCCCGCATCCAGTAGACGGCCAGCGCGACGGTGGCGATCCAGGCGACGATCAGCCCGACGCCCGGACCGCCACCGGCCGCGCCGGTCGCGTGTGAGGACTGTTGCGACCAGATAGCGAGCAGTCCGTCGACCGAGGCGAACCAGCCGCCCGCGGCGCAGACCCAGGCCAGCCACCAGCGGCGGGTCACCAGCGCGACGGCGGAGGCGAACACCCCGATCCCGGTGGAGGTCGCGGCGAACAGCTGCGGGATCCCACCACCGCGGCCGAGCAGCACCTCCCAGCCGGCGTGGTCGCCGACCCAGGGCAGCAACTGGGCCACCAGCAGCACGAACACCAGCACGGCGATGGAGAATCCGCGCCTGCCCAGCTCGATCGTCTTGGCCGCGCGTTCACCCACTTCGTCGATCTCGGCGGCGAGTTCGTCGATCTTCGGTTCGGTCACAGCGCACATCCGCTCACCGGTTCCGGCGCTACGGCCGGGGCGCCGAAGCCCGGGAGGCCCAGGGTCACGCCGTTGGTCTTCGGCCGGAGCCCGGCCTCGGAGTTGTCGCCCGCCTTGGTCCGGCGGTGCGACAGCAGATCGCCGTCCGCGACAAGGTGGTGCGGGGCGCCGTAGGTCACGACGGTCTCGACGATGTCGCCCGGCCGCACGGCGCGGTCCACCAGCGGACCCGTCGGCGCGAAGTGGACGAGCCTCCCGTCACGGGCGCGGCCGCTCATCCGGTGCGTCTCGGTGTCCTTGCGGCCCTCGCCGGAGGCGACCAGCAGCTCGACGCGACGGCCGACGACCTTCTTGTTCTCTTCCCAGGAGATGTCGTTCTGCAGCTTCACGAGCCGTTCGTAGCGCTCCTGCACGACCTCCTTCGGCAGCTGCCCGTCCATCTCGGCGGCCGGCGTGCCGGGCCTGATCGAGTACTGGAAGGTGAACGCGCTGGAGAACCGGGCCTGCGCGACGACATCGAGCGTGGCCTGGAAGTCTTCCTCGGTCTCGCCGGGGAAGCCGACGATGATGTCGGTGGTGATCGCGGCGTCGGGCATCGATTCGCGCACGCTGTCGAGGATCTTGAGGTAGCGCGCCGAGCGGTAGGACCGCTTCATCTCGCGCAGCACCCGGTCGGAGCCGGACTGCAGCGGCATGTGCAGCTGGTGGCACACGTTCGGTGTCTCGGCCATCGCGTCGATGACGTCCTCGGTGAACGCCGCCGGATGCGGTGAGGTGAACCGGACGCGCTCCAGGCCTTCCACCGCGCCACAGGCGCGCAGCAGCTTCCCGAACGCGAGCCTGTCGCCGAATTCGACGCCGTAGGAGTTCACGTTCTGACCGAGCAGCGTCACTTCGAGCACGCCTTCGGCGACGAGCGCCTCGACCTCGGCCAGGATCTCGCCGGGGCGGCGATCGCGTTCCTTGCCGCGCAACGCCGGGACGATGCAGAAGGTGCAGGTGTTGTTGCAGCCCACCGAAATCGACACCCAGCCCGCGTACGCGGACTCACGGCGGGCCGGCAGCGTCGAGGGGAAGGTTTCGAGCGCTTCGAGGATCTCGACCTCGGCCTCGGCGTTGTGCCGCGCGCGTTCCAGCAGCGTCGGCAGCGCGCCGATGTTGTGCGTGCCGAACACGACGTCGACCCAGGGCGCGCGTTTGACGATCTCGCCGCGGTCCTTCTGGGCGAGGCAGCCGCCGACGGCGATCTGCATGTCCGGCTTCGCGGTCTTCTGCGGCCGCAGGTGGCCGAGGGTGCCGTAGAGCTTGTTGTCCGCGTTCTCCCGCACGGCGCAGGTGTTGAACACGATCAGGTCGGGTGTGGTCTCGCCGTCACCCGGTACGTAGCCGGCGTCCTCGAGCTGCCCGGCAAGACGTTCGGAGTCATGCACGTTCATCTGGCAGCCGAAGGTGCGGATCTGGTATGTGCGCGCGCTCATCTCGCCTTCGAGGGTACGCGGGCGGGGTTCCATGGCACGATCGACCCTCATGAGGAGACCAGGGGTGCTGGCGGTGGTGATCGCCGTGGCCTGCGCCCTGGTCGCCGGGTGCGGGCCGGACCTGTCCGGGACCCACGTGCGGATCGCGGCGGGGCTCAACGGCGGCGTCTACGACAAGCTGGCCGAGGCGCTGGCCGACGCGTGGGCCGCGCAGCTCGGCGCCGAGCGGCCCGAGATCCAGGAGACCCAGGGCTCGCCGGACAACATCGGCCGCGTCCGCGCGGGCAAGGCCGACGTCGCCTTCGTGGCCGCCGACGTCGCCACCGAGAAGACCGCCGGGCTCGCCGCGCTGGCCCGGGTGCACGACGACTACCTGCACGTCGTCGTCCGGGCCGACTCCACGATCACCTCGTTCGCGCAGCTGCGGGGCCTCAAGGTCGCGATCGGCTCCCCCGACTCCGGCGTCGAGTTCCTGTCGAAACAGCTGCTCGAGGTGTCCGGGCTGACCGGCGCGGTCGACCGGCGCAACCTCGGGCTCACCGAAGCGCTCCCCGCGCTGGAGAACCGCCAGATCGACGCCGTCATCTGGTCCGGTGGCCTGCCGACGCCGTCGATCACGGAGCGCGCGAGCAAGGTCCGGCTGCTCGACATCACCGATCTCGCGGACGACCTGCGGGCGAGGAATCCGGTGTACCGCACGGCGACCATCCCGGTGACGGCCTATCACCTGCAGGCGCCGGTGACCACGCTCGTGCTGCCGAACTTCCTGGTCGTGCCGGCCTCGATGCCGGACGACCTCGCGGAAGCGCTGGTCCGCGGGCTGTTCGACGCACGCGGTGAGCTGGTGAAGGCCGCCGGGGCCGCGTTGTCGATCGACGTCCACCCGGCCATCGAGACCTCGCCGCTGCCGCTGCATCCCGGCGCGCTGCGCTACTTCCGCTCGCTCAAGGACTGACGACGGGCAGCGTCACGGTCACTTCGAGCCCGCCGCCCTCGGGTGAGCCGAGCCGCAGCGAACCGCCCGAGCGGGCCATGATCTCCGTGACGATCGCCAGGCCCAGCCCGGATCCGGGGACATTCTGATGCGAGGTGCTGCGCCAGAACCGGTCCGCCGCCCGCTCGAGTTCGTCTTCGCGCAGGCCGGGCCCGTGGTCGCGGACGGCGATGTCGACCTTCCCGTCCGCCTCGGTGACGGTGACCCGCACCTCGGTCCCCGGCTCGGTGAACTTCAGCGCGTTGTCCAGCAGCGCGTCGAGCACGACTTCGAGTCCGCGCGCCGGGGTGAGCACCCGCAGGCCGCCGCCGAGCCCGGAGGCGACCAGCGAGATGTCCCGGGTCCGGCCGACCACCGTCCAATCGGCGACCCGGGCGCCCACCACCTCGTCGAGGGCGACCGGCACCAATTCGCCGCCCGAGGCCTCGGCGCGAGCCAAGGAGAGGAGTTCGTCGAGGATCTGGTTCAGCCGCCGCGCGTCCACGACGGCGGCTTCGAGGTCGGCCGCGGCAAGGTCGTCGTCGACGTGCCCGTCGAGGTTTCCGAGCCGGATCTTCAACGCGGTCAACGGGTTCCGCAGCTGGTGGGAGGCATCGGCGACGAAGGCGCGCTGCGCCGAAAGAGCCTCGTCGACACTCGCGGCCATCCGGTCGAAGGACCGTTCGAGCTGCCGCAGTTCCGGCGGCCCGCCCGTCTCCCCCACCCGCTGTACCTCCTGGCCGCTGACCACGGCGGCGACCAGTTCCCCGGTCGCCTCGTCCAGGCGGCGGACCGGGCGGAGGATCCAGCGCACCACCGGCACGGCGATGAGCAGTGCGAAGCCGAACGCCAGCACGGCGCCCGCCGCGATGAGCAGCCACCACCACAGCAGTTCGGTCCGGGCGCGTTCGGTCGAGGACAGGGTGATCACCGCACCCCGGACCTCGCCGTCGATGAGGATCGGTTCCGCGAGCACCAGCGGCTCGGTGTTCCACGGCATCAGCAGCGGGCCGGGTTCCGACCGCCGTCCGGCCAAGGCCGCCTGGATATGCGAGGCGATGGCGGCGTCCTTCAGATTGATGCGGGCGGCGGCGCCGGGTCCGCCGCCTAGCGCGCTCACCACGGCCTCGCCGTCCTGGTCGACGATCACCACCGGGACGTTGTAGACCTCGGTGTAGCGGCGGAGTTCGTCCTCGATCAGATCCGGCCGGTTCTCCACCAGCGGGCGCTGCGCCAGCGAAGCGAATCGGGAGGTGTCGGTGAGCCTGTCGAGGAAGAGGTCGAGCTGCACACTGGCCGCCACGCTGAGCGCGAGCGGGATGCCGAGGCCGAACACGAGCGCCGCGACCAGCGTCAGCACGATCGCCTGGAGCCGGACGCGCACCGGCTCAGCCCTCTTCCGGGCCGTAGGCGCCGCCGAGGCGGTACCCCACGCCGCGGACGGTCTCGATCAGCGCGGGCCTGCCCAGTTTGGTCCGCAAGGTGGCGACGTGGACGTCGAGCGAGCGGCTCTCCGCGGGACCGCGATGGCCCCAGACCTCGCTCAGCACATGGTCGCGGGCGCAGACCGCGCCGCGGGCGGTGACCACCAGCGCGAGTACCTGGAACTCCTTGCGCGACAACGAAACCGGCTGCCCGTCGACGTGAACCTCATGCCGTCCGATATCGACCGAGACATCACCCGCCCGGATGACGCCCGCCGGTTCGGGCCCGGCCGGGCGTTCGCCCCGGCGGCGGCGCACGGCCTCGACGCGGGCGACGAGTTCGTCGACGTCGTAGGGCTTCACGAGATAGTCGTCGGCACCGGATCGCAGGCCCTGGATCCGGTCGTCGACCTCTCCCCGCGCCGAGACGACGATCACCGCGACATCGCTGACCGCGCGGATCCGGCGGCACAGCACGATCCCGTCGATATCGGGAAGGCCGAGGTCGAGCAGCACGACGTCGACGTCGTGCACCAGGTCGAGCACCCCGGCCCCGGAGGCGAGGCGTTTGATCGTCAGACCGCGGCGGGTCAGCGCGGGCGTCAGCGCGCCCGCGACCCGGTCGTCGTCCTCCACCAGCAGTACCCGCACCCGTGTTTTCCCTTCCCCGCCATCCCCGCACCGCGACGACTGAAGAACGACTCTATGGGGTGAGTCACCTCCGGCGCTCCCCGTACCGATCGGCCGTCCGGCCCAGTGACCACCCCACCGCAGGCGGTAATGGTCACGATGCGTCACAGATTCCCTGTGACCCCGGTTACGGGGCATCCCGGCCTTGTCTAGGCTGATCAGCGCCGGACGGGCGTGGATCGGGGCCGTCCGGTGGCTTGGAACGATACGGACTTGAAACCCTAAGTATTGGTCAAGCCGCCTTTACAAGCGGTCCGACGGGAGTAGGTTTCCGCCATCGCGTGGTGCCTGACCCCGCAGTCCCCTGCAAACGAACGCTCCTGGAGGCCAGATGACCGCGGAGGTGGCGGCGCCGATGATCAAGGCGGCCGCCGTGAACAAGTACTTCGGCGACCTGCACGTGCTCAAGGACATCAACCTCGAGGTGCCGCGTGGGCAGGTCGTGGTCGTGCTCGGGCCGTCCGGGTCTGGCAAGTCGACGCTGTGCCGGGCGATCAACCGGCTGGAGCCCATCAACTCCGGCGAGATCGCGGTGGACGGCGTTCCGCTGCCCGCCGAAGGAAAGGCGCTGGCCGCGCTGCGCGCCGACGTCGGCATGGTGTTCCAGTCGTTCAACCTGTTCGCGCACAAGACGATCGTCGAGAACGTCATGCTCGCGCCGATGAAGGTCCGCAAGGTCAACTCGGCCGAAGCCCGCAAGACCGCGATGGACCTGCTCGAACGCGTCGGCATCGCCAACCAGGCCGACAAGTACCCGGCGCAGCTCTCCGGCGGACAGCAGCAGCGGGTGGCGATCGCCCGCGCGCTGGCGATGCGCCCCAAGGTGATGCTGTTCGACGAGCCGACCTCGGCGCTGGACCCGGAGATGGTCCAGGAGGTCCTCGACGTCATGACCACGCTCGCGAAGGACGGGATGACGATGCTCGTCGTCACCCACGAGATGGGCTTCGCGCGGCGTGCGGCGAACCGGGTGGTCTTCATGTCCGACGGTGAGATCGTCGAGGACTCCACCCCGGACGAGTTCTTCACCAAGCCCAAGACCGACCGGGCGAAGGACTTCCTCGGCAAGATCCTTACCCACTAAGCGCCTGCTGGCGAAGCTGAAGACTCGCCTCGAAAAGGGACCACATGCGTGAACCCGCCCCGGCCGAAGGCCCCGCTATCGCGGTGGCAGGACGCCCTGATCGACCACGTGACGTGGAAGATCAGGCCGCGTCCTGCCGACGTCGATCGCGGCCGCGGGTTCACCAGCAGACGCTAAGGACTTCCCCGCCGGCCGGTATGGCTGGACAAGATTCGGAAGGAAACTGAAAAGAATGCGGTTGAACCGAGTTCTGCGAATGAGCGCGGCCGTCGTGGCGGCCGGTCTCGCCCTCTCCGCCTGTGGCGGCGGCGGGTCGGACGCCGGCAGCGGCTCCAGCGGCGCCAAGAACGTGGTGGCGAAGGCCAAGAACGACAAGAAGCTGACCATCGGCATCAAGTTCGACCAGCCGGGCCTCGGCCAGAAGCAGGCCGATGGCACCTACGCCGGGTTCGACGTCGACGTGGCGAAGTACATCGCCAAGGAGCTCGGCGTCGAGGAGTCGGCGATCACCTGGAAGGAAGCGCAGTCCGCGCAGCGTGAGGACCTGATCAAGAAGGGTGAGGTCGACTTCATCGTCGCCACCTACTCGATCACCGACAAGCGCAAGAACGAGGTCTCCTTCGCGGGCCCGTACTTCATCGCCCACCAGGACCTGCTGGTGCGTGCCGACTCCACCGACATCACCGGCCCGGAGTCGCTCACCGGCAACAAGAAGCTCTGCTCGGTCAAGGGTTCGACCCCGGCGCAGAACGTCAAGGAGAAGTACGCCAAGGAAGTTCAGCTCGAAGAGCGCGGCAAGTACACCGACTGCGTCACCTCGCTGCTGAACAAGACCGTCGACGCGATGACCACCGACGACGTCATCCTCGCCGGCTACGCCGCGCAGCAGCCCGGCAAGCTGAAGCTGGTCGGCAAGGGCTTCACCGACGAGAAGTACGGCATCGGCCTGAAGAAGGACGACACCGAGAGCGTCACCGCGATCAACAACGCCATCAAGAAGATGCAGCAGGACGGCGCGTGGAAGGCCGCTCTGGAGAAGAACGTCGGTCCGTCGGGCTACAAGATCCCGGAGCCCCCGGCCGTCTCCTGACACCCGGCTCGCTGAGCCGCTGAACTGAAGGAATCGAACGGTGCGCCGTGTACCGCGGCGCACCGTTCCCATACCGAGGCTGGGTTGAGCACCTTGTTCGATTTCCTCGACAATCCCAATTACGACTTGCTCGGCGCCTTCTGGATGACGATCAAGCTCACCTTCTTCTCCGCGATCGGTTCCCTGATCTGGGGCACGATCCTGGTGGGGATGCGGGTGAGCCCGGTTCCGATCATGCGGGCGTTCGGCACCGCCTACGTCAACATCTTCCGGAACACCCCGCTGACGGTGATCATCGTCTTCACGTCACTGGGCTTGTCCTCCACGCTGGGAGTCAGCCTGGCCTCGTCCGAGTCGACGACGTCGCTGGAGGACAACGCTTTCCGGCTCGCGATCCTCGGTTTTATCGCCTACACCGCGACGTTCGTCTGCGAATCGCTACGGTCGGGTATCAACACCGTGCCGGTCGGTCAGGCCGAAGCCGCCCGGGCACTGGGTCTCGGTTTCCTCCAGGTGCTGACGATGATCGTGCTGCCGCAAGCGTTCCGATCGGTGATCGCGCCGCTAGCGAACGTCATGATCGCGCTGCTGAAGAACACCACGGTCGCGTCGATCATCGGTGTGGCTGAGGCATCGCTTCTGATGTCGGAGATGATCGAAAACGAGTCCGACTCGCTGCTTTTGGTCTTCCTCCTCTTCGCCGCCGGTTTCGTCGTCCTGGTCCTCCCCCTCGGCCTGCTGCTGGGCTGGGTCGCCAAGAAGGTCGAGGTCAAGCGATGAGCGCGCAGACCGTTCTCTACGACATCCCCGGCCCCAAGGCGCGGGCGCGAAACTGGCTCTACAGCGTACTTTTCGTGCTCGTCCTGGCGTTGGTCATCTACTACATCTACGCGGGCTTCGACGAGAAGGGCCAGTGGGCGGGCGCTCTGTGGAAGCCCTTCCTCGACGGTGCGACGTGGACGCAGTTCCTCCTCCCTGGCCTGCTCAACACCTTGAAGGCGGCCGGGCTTTCCATCGTGATCGCTTTGCCGATCGGCGCGCTGCTGGGTATCGGGCGGCTGTCGGAGCACAAGTGGATCCGGGTTCCGGTCGGCGCGGTCGTCGAGTTCTTCCGGGCTATCCCCGTGCTGCTGCTGATGGTCTTCGCCGCGGCGTTCTATGCGTTCTACACCGACATCGACGCCGAGATCCGGCCGCTGTTCGCCGCGGTGACCGGGTTGGTCCTCTACAACGGCTCGGTCATGGCCGAGGTGTTCCGCGCGGGTATCCTGTCGCTGCCCAAAGGCCAAGGTGAGGCCGCGTCCGCACTGGGCATGCGTAAGACCCAGATCATGATGACTGTCCTGCTACCGCAGGCGGTCACCTTGATGCTGCCCGCCCTGGTCAGTCAGCTGGTGGTCATTCTCAAGGACACCGCGTTGGCTGGTCAGTTGACGATTGGTTTCAATGAGCTGATCCGTTCTTCCGGACCGCTCACCGGCCTCTACAGCAACACGATCCCGACGCTGATCGTCATCGCGATCATCTTCATCGTGCTGAACCTGCTCCTGAGCTGGTTCGCGTCGTGGCTGGAGAACAAGCTGGCCCGGCGGAAGAAGGCGCCCAAGGGCGCGAAGCCGGTGCACGACGCTCCCGCGTCCGTCGTCGACGCCACCGACTTCAACACCGGTCGGTCACTGTAGCTCCGTAAGTACATGAAGGCCCCCTTCCTTACGCCCAGGTACAGGAAGGGGGCCTTCATGTACTCCGGGATACGGCCTCTTGGTCCTGTCCGGACGGTGACCGCTCGGCTAGCGTCGGCCGTATGGCGGACCAGGCCACGACGCTGATCGAAGCGCTGCCGGACCTGGCGGGCAGGTCGGTCCTGGTCGTCGGGTGCGGCGATGGCCGCTATCCCCGGCTGTTCCGCGCCCGAGGCGCCCGCCGGGTCGTCGGGGTCGACGCGGATCAGAGGCTGATCGCGGTCGCGCAGCGCGAAGAAGAACGCGATCCCGTCGGGATCTCGTACGAGGTCCATCACCTCGACCGGCTGCCGGTGATGGGGACCTTCGACATCGTCCTGGCCTTCCTGGATGCCTCCGACCACCTCGGCCGCATCGCCGCAAGCCTGGTGGCGGGCGGACATCTCGTCGTCGTCGCCACGAACGGCCTCACCCTGGAAAAGGGCCTGCGCGACAACGGTTTCCAGGACATCGTGCTGCGGCGCGACGAACACGGTGACGTGCACAGCGCCCGCAAAGGCGGCTGAGTCGCGCACCCTGGTGTCGAGCCAGGCTGGCCGGGGCTATGAATCCCGGCCGGTCACCGGACCGTGCGCGTCTGGCGGTGTGGACCACACGGACCCCACACCGCCGCACCGGAACGACGAAACAGGTTTCCCCGCCGTGCCGGGGCGTAGCGCATAGGGGAGTCGAACCCCTGTCACCGGGGTGAAAACCCGGTATCCGTACCGCTGGACCAATGCGCCTTGGCCTGGAACACGTCTCCGGCACACACCGTGCACCGAGGACGTTTCGTTCCAGAAGTAAAGGGAAGAACGCACAACGAAAAAGCCGCCCGGTTCGGTTTCCCGAAGGGCGGCTCCCTTGTCGACGTCGCGCTAGGGCGACGTCGGAGAGCCGTGTTTCTCTTCCATGCCAACGTTCATGACGTAAGTATGCGACGGCCCGGTGCGCATGGGCAAACGATTAAAAGCCTCGTGGGTGGTAATGAGGGTTAGAGCGAACCCTTTCTTAGGTACCTGCTCGTGTCCTGCGGACTTGCCGGCTTGAGATGCATGATGGAAGGTGTGAAGGTCGAGTTTCCTCGGCTGAGCCGAGGGAAGGGGGCCTTCACACGCAGCCGTTACGGCAGGTGGTGCTGCCGAGACTCGAGATGCCCTTCCGGGCCGTGAAGGACTCCTTGAGGGACTCTGAGTCCCTCAAGGAGTCCTTCACGGCCCGGCCGCTACCAAGGCTCGCCCGCCGTGGTACCGGAAACACCCTTGGCCAGAACCCGAATCGCCACCCACGAGGCTTGGGCTACTTGTCCCGCCGGAAGAGCTTGTTCCCCAGCCAAACGATGGGGTCGTACTTCCGGTCCGCGACGCGTTCCTTCATCGGGATGAGCGCGTTGTCGGTGATGTGGATGCCTTCCGGGCACACGTCCGAGCAGCATTTGGTGATGTTGCAGTAGCCGAGCCCGTGCTCCTCCTGTGCCGCGTCCCGCCGGTCGGCGACGTCGAGGGGATGCATCTCCAGTTCGGCGATGCGCATGAGGTACCGGGGCCCGGCGAAGGCCTCCTTGTTCTCCTCATGGTCGCGCACGACGTGGCAGGTGTTCTGGCACAGGAAGCATTCGATGCACTTGCGGAACTCCTGCGAGCGCTCGACGTCGACCTGCTGCATCCGGTACTCCCCCGGCTTCAGCTCCGGGGGCGGCGTGAACGACGGGATCTCCCGCGCCTTGGTGTAGTTGAACGACACGTCGGTCACCAGGTCGCGGATCACCGGGAACGTCCGCATCGGCGTCACGGTGATGACCTCGTCCTCGGTGAAGGTCGACATCCGGGTCATGCACAGCAGCCGCGGTTTGCCGTTGA
Source organism: Amycolatopsis sp. NPDC033938 (assembly GCF_055575975.1). Lineage (NCBI taxonomy): Bacteria > Bacillati > Actinomycetota > Actinomycetes > Pseudonocardiales > Pseudonocardiaceae > Amycolatopsis > Amycolatopsis sp. NPDC033938. Next base: position 143,902 of record NZ_JBVIRO010000010.1, on the reverse strand, counting down.
TCTCCGCCGAGCACGAACCGCATTTGCCCGCCTTGCAGTTCCACCGCACCGCCAGATCCGAGGCCTGGGTGGCCTGCAGGCGGTGGATGATGTCAAGGACGACCTCGCCCTCGTTGACCTCGACGCTGTAGTCCTTCAGCTCACCCGAGTCGGCGTCGCCACGCCAGACCCGGAAACTCGCCTTGTAGCTCATGCCGGGCTCCCGGGGTGCGAGGCCAGTTCTTCGTCGGTGTAGTACTTGCCCAGCTCGGACAGTTCGAACAGCTCCAGCAGGTCCTGCCGCAAGGGGATCTGCGTCTTGACCGTGACCCCGATGTCCGGCACCACCGGATTGTCGCCGGGGGTGGCCGAGCAGACGAGGAGTTTGTTGCGCCACTGGGGATCCATCCCCGGGTGGTCGTCCCGTGTGTGCCCGCCCCGGCTCTCCGTGCGCATCATCGCGGCGCGGGCCACGCATTCGCTCACCATCAGCATGTTCCGCAGGTCGACGGCGAGATGCCAGCCGGGGTTGAACTGCCGGTGCCCTTCGACGGTGACCCGCTTGATCCGCTCGCGCAGTTCCCCGAGCTTCTCCAGCGCCCGCTCGATCTCCTCGGCCTTGCGGATGATGCCGACCAGATCGTTCATCGACTGCTGCAGTTCGGTGTGCAGGCTGTACGGATTCTCCTCGACGCCGTCACCCGGCGGGTCGAACGGCGCGAGCGCCATCGCCGCGGCGGCGTCCACATCGGACTGGCTGACCTTCGGGCGGTCCTTCAGTTCCGCCACGTAGGACGCGGCGCCGAGCCCCGCGCGGCGGCCGAAGACGAGCAGGTCCGAAAGCGAGTTCCCGCCGAGCCGGTTCGAGCCGTGCATCCCGCCGGAGCATTCACCGGCGGCGAACAGGCCCGGCACGCTCGACGACGCCGTGTCCGGGTCGACCTCGATCCCGCCCATCACGTAGTGACAGGTCGGGCCGACCTCCATCGGCTCCTTCGTGATGTCGACGTCGGCGAGTTCCTTGAACTGGTGGTACATCGACGGCAGCCGCTTGCGGATCTCCTCCGCGGGCAGCCTGCTGGCGATGTCGAGGAAGACCCCGCCGTGCGGCGATCCCCGGCCCGCCTTGACCTCGGAGTTGATCGCCCGCGCCACCTCGTCCCGCGGCAGCAGGTCCGGGGTGCGGCGGTTCTTCTCCTGGTCGGTGTACCAGCGGTCGGCCTCTTCTTCGCTGTCCGCGTATTGCCCCTTGAACACGTCGGGGACGTACTCGAACATGAACCGCTTGTCCTCGGTGTTCTTGAGGACCCCGCCGTCACCTCGGACGCCTTCGGTGACCAGGATCCCCTTCACACTCGGCGGCCAGACCATGCCGGTCGGGTGGAACTGGACGAACTCCATGTTGATGAGCGTCGCCCCGGCCCGCAGCGCCAGCGCGTGCCCGTCACCGGTGTACTCCCACGAATTCGAGGTGACCTTGAACGACTTCCCGATACCGCCGGTGGCCAGCACCACCGCCGGCGACTCGAACAGGATGAACCGGCCGCTTTCCCGCCAGTACCCGAACGCGCCGGAAATACGGCCGTCGTCAGTCAGCAGTTCCGTGATCGTGCATTCGGCGAAGACCTTGATCCTCGCCTCGTAGTCGCCGGTCTCCTTGAAGTCCTCTTGTTGCAGCGAAACGATTTTCTGCTGCATGGTGCGGATCAGTTCGAGCCCGGTGCGGTCGCCGACGTGCGCGAGCCGCGGATAGGTGTGCCCGCCGAAGTTGCGCTGGCTGATCCGACCGTCCTTCGTGCGGTCGAACAGCGCGCCGTAGGTCTCCAGTTCCCAGACCCGGTCCGGCGCCTCCCTGGCGTGCAGCTCGGCCATCCGCCAGTTGTTGAGGAACTTCCCGCCACGCATCGTGTCGCGGAAGTGGACCTGCCAGTTGTCGTTGGAGTTCGCGTTGCCCATCGACGCCGCGCAGCCGCCTTCGGCCATCACCGTATGCGCCTTGCCGAACAGCGATTTGCACACCACCGCGACGCTGAAGCCGCGCTCACGAGCCTCGATGACCGCGCGGAGACCGGCGCCGCCTGCCCCGATCACCACCACGTCGTAGTTGAGCCGTTCGACCTCGGTCATAGAAAAAGCCACCTCAAAGCTGGACGCCGTTGTCGGGGATGGGGGATTCCCGTGCCACTAGTTGATGAACCGCAGATCCGAAATCGCCCCGCTGGCCACGAGCATCACGTAGAAGTCGGTCAGCACGAGCGTGCCCAGCGTCGTCCACGCCAGCGCCATGTGCCGGGTGTTGAGCTTCGTGATCTGCGTCCAGATCCAGTAGCGGACCGGATGTTTCGAGAAGTGCTTCAACCTGCCGCCGGTCACGTGACGGCACGAGTGGCACGACAACGTGTAGGCCCACAACAGGATCACGTTGCCGAGCAGCACGACGTTGCCGAGCCCGAAACCGAAACCGCCGGTCTTGCCGTGGAACGCGGTGATCGCGTCGTAGGTGTTGATCAGCGAGACGACCACGGCGACGTAGAAGAAGTAGCGGTGGGCGTTCTGGATGATCAGCGGCAGCCGCGTCTCACCGGTGTACTTCGCGTGCGGTTCGGCGACCGCGCACGCGGGCGGCGAGAACCAGACGGCCCGGTAGTAGGCCTTGCGGTAGTAGTAGCAGGTCAGGCGGAAGCCCAGTAGGAACGGCAGGACGAGGAAGCCGAGCGGGATGAAGCCCGGCAGTTCGCCGAACCAGGCCCCGAAATGCCGGGAGCCTTCCACACAGGATTCCGAGACACAGGGCGAATAGAACGGCGTCAGGTAGTGGTACTCGGGCACCCAGTAGGCGGTGCGCACGAAGGACCTGATCGTCGCGTAGATGATGAAGGCGGAGAGGCCGAGGACGGTCAGCAGCGGGGAGAGCCACCACCGGTCGGTGCGCAGCGTTTTCTCGGCGATCCGGGCCCGCGACGGTGCGCGGACCCCCGTACCCCGTCCGGCCTCGTTGCCGGCGGGGGCGCTCACCGCTGGTCGCGCTTGTAGCCGCCGACGCCTTCGTCATCAGCGCCTTGCCAGAGCGCCGGGTCGTAGGGCGTGTCGGGTATCTGGACCCGATCGGCGGCCTTCGCCTGCGCGGGTACCGCGTTCGGGGTCGTGTCGAGATCGGCCGCGTCGATGTCGAGCCGCTCCACGTCGTTCGCCAGGCGTCGTACCGCCGACGCGTCGCCGTATCGGGATCGCAGCGTGCCGACGCACTGCCTCAGCTGACCGATGGCTCGCCGAAGTTCGGCGATCTCTGTGGTGGACATCGGTACCTCCCGATGGTCGGTTCGGTTGGCCGCTCGAGCCTTCGAAGGCAAGCGATCCTCGCCGTCTCGACTCTGCCGCGCATTGTGCAATGTGACAAGTAGCACAGTGGAACCTAGTGACGTGACGGAGGTCACGCGAGTCGATCTTCTGTATCGATTTTGATTCGCGGTTTCCCCCGAGGTACTGTGGCCACTGTCACGACCCAGCGACGTCAGCGTTGCCGTCCCGCGGACCACCACGACCAGTGATCCGGAGCCGGACAATGCGCACCGCCCCGAACGTCCACCCCATCATCGCCGAAGTCACCGAACGCGTCGCCGCCCGCAGCGCCGAAACCCGCGCCGCGCACCTCGAACGGGTCGCCGCCGCCTACGAAGAAGGTCCGGTTCGGCGCGGACTCGACTGCAGCAATCTCGCGCACGGCTTCGCCGCGATGGAGGGCGTCGACAAAGCGGCACTGCGCGCCGTACGGGCGCCGGGCGTCGCGATCGTCTCCTCCTACAACGACATGCTTTCGGCGCACCAGCCGATGCAGGAGTACCCCGCCATGCTGAAGGGGTCGGTCCGCGAGGCGGGCGGGGTGGCCCAGTTCGCCGGCGGCGTGCCCGCGATGTGCGACGGCGTCACCCAGGGCCGTCCGGGCATGGAGCTGTCGCTGTTCAGCCGCGAGGTGATCGCGATGTCGACCGCGATCGCCCTGTCCCACGACATGTTCGACGCCGCGCTGCTGCTCGGCGTCTGCGACAAGATCGTGCCGGGCCTGCTGATCGGCGCGCTGTCCTTCGGGCACCTCCCGGCGATCCTGGTGCCGGCCGGGCCGATGAACTCGGGCCTGCCGAACAAGGAGAAGGCGCGCGTGCGCCAGCTGTACGCCGAGGGCAAGGCGACCCGCGAAGACCTGCTGGACGCCGAAGCGGCTTCGTACCACTCGGCGGGAACCTGCACCTTCTACGGCACAGCCAACTCGAACCAGATGGTCGTCGAGGTGATGGGCCTGCACCTGCCGGGCGCGAGCTTCGTGCAGCCGAACTCGTCGCTGCGCCGCGCGCTCACCGAGGAGGCCGGGCGCCGCGTCGTGCGGATCTCCCGCGGCGAGGAGTACACCCCGGTCTCGCGGGTGATCGACGAGAAAGCCGTCGTCAACGGCGTCATCGCGCTGCTCGCCACGGGCGGTTCGACCAACCACACGATGCACCTGGTCGCGATCGCCGCGGCCGCGGGCATCCAGCTCACCTGGGACGACTTCTCCGACCTGTCGTCGGTGATCCCGCTGCTGGCGCGGGTGTACCCGAACGGCAGCGCGGACATCAACCACTTCCACGCCGCCGGTGGCATCCAGTTCCTGGTCGGCACGCTGCTCGACGCGGGCCTCCTGCACGAGGACGTCCAGACCGTCGCCGGGCCGGGTCTGAGCCGCTACCGGCAGGAGCCGATCCTGTCCGAGGACGGGCTGGTCTGGCGCGAAGTGCCGACGCGCAGCCTCGACGAGGACGTCCTGCGCCCGGCGTCACGGCCGTTCGCCGCCGACGGCGGGCTGCGGATGGTCGCGGGCAACCTCGGCCGCGCGGTGATCAAGGTGTCCGCGGTGGCGCCCGAACACCGCGTCGTCCAGGCCCCGGCGCGGGTGTTCACCGATCAGAAGTCGTTCAAGGACGCTTTCGAGGCCGGCGAGCTGAACCGGGACGTCGTCGTGGTCATCCGGCAGCAGGGACCGCAGGCCAACGGGATGCCCGAGCTGCACGGGCTCACCCCGGCCCTGGGGGTGCTGATGGACCGCGGGCACCAGGTGGCGCTGCTCACCGACGGCCGCATGTCCGGCGCGTCCGGCAAGATCCCCGCCGCGATCCAGGTGACCCCGGAAGCCGCCGTGGGCGGCCCGATCGCGCGGATCGCCGACGGCGACGTCGTCCGGCTCGACGCGCAGGCCGGGACCCTGGACGTCTTCGTGGGTGACGAAGAACTCGCCCGTCGTGAGCTGGTGGATTCCCCGCCTTCGGAGGCATCCTGGACCGGCACCGGCCGGGAGCTGTTCGCGGCGCTGCGCCGCGCGGTCGGCCCCGCCGATCAAGGCGCGAGCGTGTTCGGACCGCTCACGCCGGAACACTTCGGCGCTCCGGCGCACACGTTGAACCCTGTGGAGGTAAGTCAGTGACCACCGGCGCCGACCTGCTCGGCCTGTCCCCTGTGATGCCCGTCGTCGTCCTCGACGACGCCGCCGACGCGGTGCCCACCGCGCGGGCCCTGCTCGCGGGCGGCATCGGCGTGATCGAGCTGACCCTGCGCACCCCGGCGGCCCTCGCCTCCATCGAGCGGATCGCCGCGGAGGTCCCGGAGATCGTCATCGGCGCCGGGACGGTCACCGCTCCGGAGCACGCCAAGCAGGCCGCCGACGCCGGCGCGAAGTTCCTGGTGACCCCGGGCTGCACCGACTCGGTCCTCGACGCCGCGTTCGACACCGGGCTGCCGTTCCTGCCGGGCGCGAGCACGGTTTCGGAGGCGATGCGGCTGGCCGAACGCGGGCTGACGGCGTTGAAGTTCTTCCCCGCCGAGGCCAGCGGCGGCGTGGCGTACCTGAAGTCGATCGGCGGGCCGTTGCCGGGGCTGCGTTTCTGCCCGACCGGCGGGATCACCGTGAAGACCGCGCCGGACTACCTCGCGCTGTCCAATGTGGGCTGTATCGGCGGTTCGTGGCTGACCCCGAAGGATGCCTTGGCCGCCAAAGACTTCGGGAAGATCGAGGCGTTCGCCGCGGAGGCGTCGAAGCTCTGATCCGTGCTGTGAAGGCCGCCCCGTACAAGGGCGGCCTTCACCGTTTTCAGAGTGGTAACTGGTACTGAATAAAGCCTCGGTTGACCGCGACCTGGTCGTACAGGCGGCGCGCGGTGGCGTTGGTTTCCTTGGTGTGCCAGTAAACCCGGTCGCATTCGCGGCGGCGCGCCCAGTCCGCGACAGCCTCGATCAGCGCCCGCGCCACGCCCTTGCCCCGAGCTTGCGGAGCGGTGAAGAGGTCCTGGAGATAGCAGACGTCGGTGAGTGCGGAAGTGCTGGGGTGCACCAGAAAGTGCGTGATTCCGACGAGCTCGCCGTCCAGGCGGGCGACGAGCGCGTGCATCCGCTCCCCCGAGCGGAATTCCCGCCAAGCGCGGTCGTAGACCTCTTGGGGCGAAACCCGTTCGTAGAAGGCGACGTAGGCGCGAAACAGGTTCTCCCAAGCTTCGCGGTCTTCAGGCTCCGGCGGGGCGATGGTGATCATGGTGTCCTCCCAGTGATCACCCGAGCCTAGGGATTCACCTCACCGCTGAGAGTGGCCACTCGTGCGGAAAAGCGCAGTGCCACTCGTGCTGTCCGCGACTCAGCTCACGGCCTGCTTCACGAGCGCGGCGATGCGCTTCTCCACGGCGGCCGTCATCTTGGTCAGCGCGAACGCGGTCGCCCACATCTCGCCATCGTCCAGCTTGGCCGCCTCGTTGAAGCCAAGCGTCGCGTAGCGCGTCTTGAACTTGGTCGAGGCCTGGAAGAAGCAGACGATCTTGCCGTCGAGCGCGTAGGCGGGCTGGCCGTACCAGAGCTTCGGCGCGAGCATCGGGGCGTTGGCCTTGACGATGGCGTGGACGCGTTCGGCCAGTGCGCGGTCGTCGTCGGACATCTCCGCGATCTTCTCGACCACATCCTGCTCAGCGGCCGCGGCCTTGTCCGCGGCCGAACTGCGGCCGGCCGCCTTCTTCATGTCCTGGGCGTGTTCCTTCATCGCGGCCTTTTCTTCGGCCGAGAATCCTTCGTAAGTGGTGCTGCTCACGGTGTTTTCTCCTTGGTAGGCGGCGAGCGGGGGCATCCGGTAGTGGCACATCAGGACTGGGCGGCGAGGGTGGAGGTCTCCCAGCGGAAGCCGTCCGGGTCGGTGAACGGCGCGGCGGGGCCGCTGACCGCGATCCGGTGCGATCCGGTGCCCTCCGGGGCGACGCCGGCGTCCTTGGCCAGGGCCTTGCGCCGGTACAGCGCCAGCTTGACCGGGCTCGACCCGGATTCGAACTCGACGTACATGCGGCCGAAGCTCTTCCCGACGGTGAGCCCGTGCTCGACGTAGAACCTCTTGCTCGCGGGGACGTCGGCGACGCCCAGCAGCAACACGATGTCGTCGATCTCGCGGGTGGCCGGGCCGGTGTTCTTCTTCGCCGAGGTGGCGATCTTCCAGATCGCGCCGTCCGGGGCCTGGACGACACCGCCGTAGCCCCACATCGACTTCGCGGCGGGCTTGATCGCGGTCGCGCCCGCGGCGAGGGCGGCTTCGATCAGGGCGTCGACGTTGGCGGGCTGCGACACCGTGAGGGAAAGGGTATAGCCGCGGAAGCCGCTTGTGGGCTCCTGCGAGGCCCGCAGGCGCAACTGGGAGCTGAGGCCGAAGGCGGTGGTGTAGAAGCTTTCGGCGGCCGCGGTGTCGGTCACTTCGAGGGTGATGGCGTCGATGAAGTTCATGCCGGTAACGCTATTTCGCGGAGGGCATGCGGTGCTTCTTGATTCCTGATCGGTCGCGTCGATGCTGGTCAGTGCTGCACGGAACCCACGTCCTCCGCCGATACATGATCACGATCGATCGCCCGCGGACGGCTCGTCCGCGGCCCTTCCACAGCCTGCCCACCAGGACGAACACCTCTGAACCGCACCCGCATGACAGGCTTATCGGGGGTAAGTCAAACGTGTCGTGATGGTGGGCGGCCTGTTCGCAGGCGTGACTCGCGTGCCTGGATCCCGCACTCGGCTGTCCCGGCTCCAAGCACGCGAGTGCGGCACCCCGTCACCAGGCACCATCCCACCCGAACACGCCACCTTCGCCTTACCCGTCCATAAGTAGTGTTCTCGTGAGGGTAGTGCGGGTATGGCACGTCGGTGTCCCCAATGCGGCATTGGGACGCTCAAGGTCTCCAAGGGGAACCCGCATTTGTGTACCTACGCCTGACCGGGACGAGGGTGGTTCCGCGAGCATCGTCGCCCGGTCTCGTCCCTTGATCAACGGAAGATCCGGGACACTCAACGTCCGGAATGTTCCCCACCCGGACCGCCCCGGCAACCCGCACACGCTCCACACCAGTAGGTAGACAAATACGAGTCCCTCAAAGCGTCATTGGGGACACCGGCTCCGCGACGCGGGCGCGGCCCCCGCGTGCACGGCCTGCCACGTTTGCCTTACCTCTCTATAGAACCCTCATCGCCACTCACGACCCCCGCCCCAAACCGCACAAACCGCCCAAGTCGGACGGCCTTCTTCGGAAAGGTGTCCCTTGTGGACGCCGGGGCCCGGCCCGGCTTCCGCCAGTCAGCCCGGTCCGCGCCGAGGCACGCCATGCTTCCCTTACCCCTCAATAATTTCCTGGCATTGACGCCAGACGCGGCGAGAGAGCCTTTACGGATCGTGGCCTGGGGTTCGGCAGGGGCTGGAGGGCGCGCACGACCCACGTCCGAGCGGGTCCGCTGCCCGCTCGGCCGGTGCGGCGGAGGTGAAAGGTGGTTCAGTCGAGGGTGGGGTCGTCCAAGAGGGCGGCCTCGGCACCGAACTCGCGGAGTTCGTCGCGGATCACGGTGTAGGCCAGCCCCTGGGGATAGCCCTTGCGGGCGAGGACGCCCAGCAGGCGACGGATCGCCGTCTGTTCGTCGACGTTGCCCAAGGAGCGCATGCGCTTGCGTACCAGCTCTCGGGCGCGCTGCTCCTCTGCCTCTCGGTCCACCTCTTCGGCGGCCTGGACGGCGATATCCCCATCTATTCCTTTGCGTTTGAGTTCGGCCACGAGCGCGTTCCGTGCCAGGCCCATGTTGGCGTGGCGGGAACGAACCCACATTTCAGCGAACTCGGCGTCGTTGACGAGCCCTGCCTGGTCCAGTTTACCGAGCAGGGTCTCCGTCGTCTCGTCGTCGAAGCCTTTACGCTTGAGAGCCTGACGCAATTCCTCCGTGGAGCGCGGGCGCGCGGCCAGGAGATCGAAGCAGATCTCCTTGGCCTTCTTCCTCCGCTCGTCCGGCGGCAACTCCGCCGGATCCACCTTGGGCGCTCGCAAACCCGTTCCTCCTAGAAGTCGACCGGCGCCGGGGCGGCCTCGGCGTCGACGACGGCACCGATGCCGAGCTTCTCCTTGATGCGCTTCTCGACCTCGTTGGCGATGTCCGGGTTCTCGAGCAAGAACTTGCGCGCGTTCTCCTTGCCCTGGCCCAGCTGGTCGCCCTCGTAGGTGTACCAGGCACCGGACTTGCGCAGGATGCCCTGGTCGACACCCATGTCGATCAGCGAGCCCTCGCGGGAGATGCCCTTGCCGTACAGGATGTCGAACTCGGCCTGCTTGAAGGGCGGCGCGACCTTGTTCTTCACGACCTTGACGCGGGTGCGGTTACCGACGGGCTCGCCGCCGTCCTTCAGCGTCTCGATCCGGCGGACGTCCAGACGGACCGACGCGTAGAACTTCAGCGCCTTACCACCGGTCGTGGTCTCCGGGGAGCCGAACATGACGCCGATCTTCTCGCGCAGCTGGTTGATGAAGATCGCGGTGGTGCCGGAGTTGCTCATCGCACCGGTCATCTTCCGCAGCGCCTGGCTCATCAGCCGCGCCTGCAGACCGACGTGGCTGTCACCCATCTCGCCCTCGATCTCGGCGCGCGGCACGAGCGCGGCGACCGAGTCGATGACCAGGATGTCGAGCGCGCCGGAACGGATCAGCATGTCCGCGATCTCGAGCGCCTGCTCACCGGTGTCCGGCTGGGAGACCAGCAGCGCGTCCGTGTCGACGCCGAGCTTCTTGGCGTAGTCCGGGTCCAGCGCGTGCTCCGCGTCGATGAACGCGGCGATGCCGCCGTTCCGCTGCGCGTTGGCGACCGCGTGCAGCGCGACGGTGGTCTTACCGGAGGACTCCGGACCGTAGATCTCGATGACGCGGCCGCGGGGCAGGCCGCCGATCCCGAGCGCGACGTCGAGCGCGATGGCACCGGTCTGGATGACCTCTATCGGCACGCGCCCCTCTTCGCCGAGGCGCATGACCGAACCCTTGCCGTACTGCTTGTCGATCTGGGCGAGGGCCAGTTCGAGGGCCTTGTCCTTGTCGGGTGCTGCTGGTGCCATGGAGTCCACCTCGTTGGTTGAGCCGGTAGGGCTTGTTTCAGTTCTGAGCTGTCGGGCTCGACGCTACGGGCGACCACCGACAATTCCAGGCCTCGCGCCCAAGCTGTGGATCGCTGACCCCGTTGTGGACAACACCATAGACGAACGTGTGTTCGAGCCTGTGACCGACACGCCGTCGCGCTAGGGTGCTCGCCTTCATCCCGAGGTCAGCGCCGCTCCGGCGGGATCTCGAAGGCGTCGCAGACCGCCCTCCAGACGTCCTTGGCCGAGATTCCCGAGTCAAGGGCCTGTTCGACGGTCCGGCCCCCGAGTTCGCCGAAGACGTGATCCCTCGCGAGGGTTTCCGCACGTCCGGGACCGAATTCGTCGGCCATCAGCCGCCGGAAGACCGTGATACGCATCGGGCGAAGTCTAGCCCCGGGCCCGGCCCGAAACGCGTGAAGGCCCCCTTCCCTCGGCTGAGCCGAGGGAAGGGGGCCTTCACGCGCAGAGGTGGATCAGCCGCCGATGGACCAGACCCACAGGCGCCAGTAGTCGGACTTGGGCTCGGGCTGGTCGATGAACTGGCACTCGGCGCCGACGTCGCTGCTGCGGTACTTCGTCGCGTCCGCCTCGCACCAGGCCAGTTGATCCGCCCCGTAGGTGCCCCTTACCTCGCCTGCCGAAGCAGTGCCCGAAACCGAAACCAGCACCGCCCCGATCGCCACCGCCAGTACCGCGGCTCGCCCCAGTGTCATCTTCATACGCGAACTTTCCCATGATCCTTGTCGCCGGGGAGCCGTTTTGCCGAGAGTGCCCCTCGACGCGAACCGTGTTAAGGCCTACTCGCCCGGCTGGATGCTCTTTTCGAAGTAGTCGGCCAGTTCGCCCGGCGTCGGGTTCTGTCCTTCGGCCGGGACCTGGTAGATGAAGCCCACCAGCGGCCGGTCGGTGACGGTGAACACCAGCACGGCCGCGTTCCGCCCGGCGGCCGAGGAGTACTGGCCTTCCAGGGCGTTGCCCGCCCACTTGGCCTCGGTGCGGTCACCGCCGGCGAAGGCGAGCAGCTGGTCGGTGTAGGCCTTGAGCTTCTCCGGGGAGTCGCTCTGCAGGTAGGTCACCTGGGTGCCGGCGCGGCCAGGCGCGGAGCAGGTCGACGTCACGCCGAGGTCTTCCGCCGGTTTCGCCGGTCCGTTGCCCATCCCGGGCTTGCAGTCACCGGTGTCGGCGATCTTGCCGGCGAGCTGACGCAGGCAGCCGGTAAGGCCCTTGTCGTCGGCCGCCCCGGGCGCCTTGCACTCGTCGGCGGTGTAAGTGGTCACCGACGAAGAGGTCAGGAAGTACACGAGCCCGGCGGCGATCAGCACGACGACGGCCGCGATCGCGCCGATGACGAGCGGCTTCTTCTTGCCCGCGGTCGCCTTGTCGCCGGTGTCACCGCTTGCCAGGGAGTACGTCGGGAAGTTCGCCGGCGCGGGCTGCTGCTGCACCTGCTGCGGGCCGCTGTTCGGATAGCCCGACTGCGGGAAGCCGCCGGAGTGGCCGGGGCCGGCGCCCTGATAGCCGGGAATCGACGCGACCTGCTGCGGAGGCGGCGCGTACGGGCCCGAAACGCCGGGGTGTGCGCCGGTTCCGGCCGCGACCTGCCCTTCCACCCCCTGCGTCCGGGAGCTGATGCCGTCGGAAGCGACGTGCTGAGCACCGAGCGCGACCGCGGTCTCGGGCTGGTCGAGACTGCCGGGTACGACGCCGAGCTTTTCCGCGATCAGGCTGCCGACCAGCGGAAGCCTGCTCGAACCGCCGACGAGGTAGATACCGGCGAGCCGGTCCGGCGTCATCCCGGCCGAGCGGACCACTCGCGCCATCAGCTCGACACTGCGCAGCATCGACGGCCGCACCAGCGCCTCGAGCTCGCCGCGGGTGACGAGTACGTCCTCGAACGGCTCCGGCATCGGAACCTCGGTCTGCGGGTGCCGCGAAAGGGCCTCTTTCGCCGCCTTCACGTCCTCTTGCAGCGCGCGCCGCGTGCGGCGGTCCGGAGTGGACTCGGGCCGCAGAACCCGCTGCCAGCGCTGGGGATCCTTGTGCGAGACCTCGCGGCCGACGTGCACCAGCAGGGCCTGGTCGACGTCGAGACCGCCGAGGTCGGGAAGGCCGTCTTCGGCGACGACGGTGAAGCCGCCGTTCGGGGTGGCGCCGACGATGGCGACGTCGAAGGTGCCGGCACCGAGGTCGTACACGGCGAGCGCCTGCCCGGGGGCGAGCGTCTTGCCGGGGAACGACGCGAAATGCGCCGCCGCGGCGACCGGTTCGGGGACGAGCACCAGGTTGCCGCCCATCCCGGCGAGCCGGGCGGCGGACAGCAGCACGTTGCGGCGCGTCTGGCCCCACTGCGCGGGATGGGTGAGCCGGACCTCGTCGGGCAGTTCGCCGCCGAGCTGGCGGGTGGTCTCGTCGAGGACGCGGCGCAGGATCGCGGCCAGCACCTCGGTGACCGGGATGACGTCGGTGCCCAGCAGCAGCGTCTGCTCGTCGATACGGCGCTTGGGGTTGGGCTCGAAGCGGGTCGGGTCGAGCCGGGCACGGCGTTCGGCGTCACGGCCGACCATGATCGTGCCGTCTTCGGTGGCGAACACCGCGGAGGGCATGTTGGCCGAACCGTCGACCTCGACCACCCGCGGCGGCCTCCCGTGCGCCGAAAGGACGGCCACGGTGTTGGACGTCCCGAGGTCCACCGACAGGATCCGCACAGCTCTTTCCCCTTCACAGACGAACGGCGACCGCCCCAGCACTGATCCGGTCGCGCTGGCCGTGATGCTCCCATGAGCGAGGTCACCGTACGTGCGGACCCGCCAAACTCGTCCCCGACCAGGTACCGGAGCGGCCTCGGAGCGAAACTGTCGGGGGTCCGGCGCACTATGGAGGGCGTGGCAGACGTACTCGACCTCTTCTCCCCCGCGACCAGGGACTGGTTCACCGGGGCCTTCGCCGCGCCCACCCGCGCGCAGGAAGGGGCTTGGCGAGCCGCGCACGCCGGGGAACACGCGCTGGTCGTGGCCCCGACAGGGTCCGGTAAGACACTGTCGGCCTTCCTCTGGGCGCTGGACAGGCTGTCGGTCGAACCGCCGCCCGCCGAGCCTCGGAAACGCTGCCGTGTCCTCTATGTCTCGCCGCTGAAGGCGCTGGCTGTCGACGTGCAGCGCAACCTGCGGGCTCCGCTGGCCGGTATTTCCCAGGCGTCGCGGCGGCTGGGGCTGCCGGTGCCGGACATCGGTGTCGGCATGCGCACCGGCGACACCACGGCCGCCGAACGGCGCTCCTTCGGCAAGACACCGCCGGATGTGCTGGTCACCACGCCGGAGTCGCTGTTCCTCATCCTCACCTCCTCCGCCCGCGACTCGCTGCGCGGCGTGGAGACGGTGATCGTCGACGAGGTGCACGCGGTCGCCGGCGGCAAACGCGGCGCGCATCTGGCTCTTTCGCTCGAACGGCTCGACGCGCTGCTGGAGAAGCCTGCCCAGCGGATCGGTCTGTCGGCGACGGTCCGGCCGATCGACGAGGTCGGTTCGTTCCTCGCCGGCGGCAGGCCGGTCACCGTCGTCCAGCCGAAGCTCGCGAAGACGATCGAGGTCCGCGTCGAAGTCCCGGTCGAGGACATGTCCAATCTCGACAGTCCTCAGGGGCCGAAGCAGAACGAAGACCTCGACGCGGGCCTCGCCCGGCTGCCCGGTTCGCTGGAGGAGATCGACGGCGCACCGCGCAGGCCGTCCATCTGGCCCGCCGTGGAGGAACGGGTCCTCGAACTGATCCAGTCCCACCGGTCGACGATCGTGTTCGCCAATTCGCGGCGGCTGACCGAGCGGATGACGGCGCGGCTCAACGAACTCGTCGCGGAACGATCCGAACTGGAGCCCGACCAGCGGTACCCGGCCGAAGCGATCGGTCAGTCCGGGCTCACCACCGGCGCGGCGCCGGTGATCGCGCGGGCGCACCACGGCTCGATGTCGCGGGAGCAGCGCACCCACGTCGAAGAGGAACTCAAGACGGGCCGCCTCGCCTGTGTCGTGGCGACATCCTCCTTGGAACTGGGCATCGACATGGGCGCGGTGGATCTCGTCGTGCAGATCGAGGCGCCGCCGACGGTCGCTTCGGGTCTGCAGCGGGTCGGCCGGGCCGGGCACCAGGTCGGCGCGGTGTCGAGCGGGGTGATGTTCCCGAAGTTCCGGGGCGACCTCGTCTCCTGCGCGGTGGTCGCGGAACGGATGGCGTCCGGGGCGATCGAGGCGGTGCGGTACCCGCGCAACCCGCTGGACGTGCTCGCGCAGCAGATCGTGGCGATGGTGGCGCTGGAATCGTGGACGGTCGACGACGTGGCCTCCCTCGTCCGCCGCGCGGCGCCGTTCGCGTCCCTGCCGGATGACGCGTTGCTGGCGGTCCTCGACATGCTCGCCGGCCGGTACCCGAGCGAGGAGTTCGGTGAACTGCGCGCCCGGATCACCTGGGACAGGGTCAGCGGCGAACTGCACGGCCGTCCGGGTTCGCAGCGGCTGGCGGTGACCTCCGGTGGCACCATCCCCGATCGCGGCCTGTTCACGGTGATGACGCCGGGCGCCGACGACAAACCCGGGTCGCGGGTGGGTGAACTCGACGAGGAGATGGTCTACGAATCCCGCGTCGGGGACACGATCCTGCTCGGCACCTCCTCCTGGCGGGTCACCGACATCACCCACGACCGGGTGATCGTCGTACCCGCGCCGGGTGAGCCCGCGCGGATGCCGTTCTGGAAGGGCGACGCCCCCGGCCGTCCGCTGGAGCTGGGGCGGGCGCTGGGCGCGTTCGTCCGCGAACTGTCCACTTCGGAGCCTTCGGTGGCCAGGGAGCGCGCCGCCGTCGCCGGGCTGGACGAGTACGCGTGCGACAACCTGCTGGCGTATCTGGAAGAACAGAAGTCGGCGACCCGGCACGTCCCGAACGACAAGACCGTCCTGCTGGAACGGTTCCGCGACGAACTCGGGGACTGGCGGGTCATCCTGCACTCCCCCTTCGGCGCTCAGGTCAACGCGCCGTGGGCGCTCGCGATCGCGGCCCGGCTGCGGGAGAACCGCGGGGTCGACGCCCAGGTGGCGCATTCCGACGACGGCATCGTGCTGCGGCTGCCGGAGGCCTTGGACTCCGAGGGCTCGGAAATCACCATCGGTGTCGAAGACGTGCTGCTCGATCCGGAAGAGGTCGAGCAGCTGATCGTGGCCGAGGTCGGCGGTTCGGCGGTGTTCGCCGCCCGGTTCCGGGAATGCGCGGCACGGTCGCTGCTGCTCCCCCGCCGGGATCCGCGCCGCCGCACCCCGCTGTGGCAGCAACGGCAGCGCGCGTCGCAGCTGCTTTCGGTCGCGGCCAAGTACGAGCGGTTCCCCGTGGTGCTGGAAGCGATGCGGGAAGTCCTGCAGGACGTGTACGACGTCGGCGGGCTGCGCGAACTGATGGCCGACGTCCGGTCACGGAAGGTCAAGCTGGTCGAGGTCGAGACGCCGTCCGCGTCGCCGTTCGCGCGCAGCCTGCTCTTCGGCTACGTCGGGATGTTCCTGTACGAGACCGACGCCCCGCTCGCGGAACGGCGCGCGGCGGCGCTGGCACTGGATTCGACGCTGCTGGCCGAACTGCTCGGCACCGAGGCGATCCGGGAACTGCTGGACGCCGAGGTGGTCGCCGAGGTCGAGCGGTCGCTGCAGCGGCTCGATCCCGACAGGCACGCCCGCAACGCCGAGGAAGCCGCGGATCTGTTGCGGTTCCTCGGAGATCTCTCGATCGAGGAGGCCGCCGCGCGCGGTATCCAGCGGGAATGGCTGGAGGAACTGGAAGCCGCGCGGCGGGTGCTCCGGGTCCGCATCGGCGGCGGTGAACGCTTCATCGCCATCGAGGACGCGGGCCGGGTGCGGGACGCGCTGGGCACCGCGCTGCCCGTCGGCGTGCCGGAAGCGTTCACGGAACCGGTCGAGGACCCGGTCGGTGACCTGCTGTCGCGCTACTCGCGCAGTCGTGGCCCGTTCAGTGCCCGGCAGGCCGCCGAGCGGTTCGGGCTGGGCACGGCCGTGGTCACCGGCGTGCTGGACAGGCTGACCGCGCAAGGCAGGCTGGTGCGGGGTGAGCTGAGCCCGGTCGGCCATCCGGAAACCCACGGCGTCGGGGTGGAGTTCTGCGACGCGTCGGTGCTGCGCCGGCTCCGGAGGGCGTCACTGGCGCGGCTGCGTGCCGAGGTCGAACCGGTCGAACCGGCGGCCCTGGGGCGGTTCCTGCCGTCCTGGCACGGCATCGGCGCGCGAGTGCGTTCGGCGCCGACGGCGGACGACGTGCTGTCCGTGGTCGAGCAGCTGGCCGGGGCCCCGCTGCCGGCGAGCGCGGTCGAGTCGCTGATCCTGCCGAGCCGGTTGCCCGGCTACACGCCGTCGCTGCTCGACGAACTGACCACGGCGGGCGAGGTCACCTGGTGCGGATGCGGTTCCCTGTCCGGCGGGGACGGCTGGCTGGCGCTCGCGCCGACGGACGTCGCCGATCTGCTGCTTCCCGACCTCGACGACGATCTGCCCTCCGGTCCGCTCCACGAGGCCATTCTGTCCACTTTGGAGGGTGGGGCGCAGTTCTTCCGCCAGCTCGTGGACCGGGCGTCACCGTTGGTCGAAACCCCGCCCAACGACGGTGAAGTCGTTGCCGCACTGTGGGATCTGGTGTGGGCAGGGTTGGTCACCGGGGACACGCTTGGCCCGTTGCGGGCGCAGGTCTCCGGTTCGGGCGCGGCGCACAAGCCACGACGGCAGGCTCCTCGCGGCCGGTACGCGCGGCTTCGGGCCGGAAGGCCGGCGATGCCGTCGCGCACCGGTCCACCGACGGTCGCCGGACGCTGGGCGCTGACCCCGGAACGCGCACCGGACCCGACCAGACGTGCGCTCGCGCGGACGGAGGCGTTCCTGGAACGGCACGGCGTCCTCACCCGCGGCGCGCTCGACACCGAGCGGGTGACCGGCGGTTTTTCCGGGATCTACAAGGTTTTGCGCGGGATGGAGGACTCGGGCCAGGTCGTCCGTGGCTACGTCGTCGAGGGACTCGGAGCCGCGCAGTTCGCGGCGAAGGGCGCCGTCGACAGGCTGCGCGCGCAGTCCGGGAACCAGCGCACCACCCGGGAGGGGGCGGTCGTGCTCGCCGCCGCCGACCCGGCCCAGCCTTACGGCGCCGCGTTGCCGTGGCCTGCCGCGACGGGTGACACAAAGCACCGTCCCGCAAGGAAAGCGGGCGCGCTGGCGGTGCTCGTGGACGGTGTCCCGGCGATGTACGTCGAACGTGGTGGCCGGTCGCTGCTGAGTTTCACCGAGGATCAGGAGACCTTGCGGTCGGCCGCGCGGGCACTGTCCACAGCGGTACGGGAAGGCTGGCTGGGGCAGCTCGCGGTGCAGAAGGCCGACGGTGAAGTGGCGCTCACCTCCGAGCTGTCGGCGGTGCTCCAGGAGGCGGGATTCCGGGCGACTCCGAAGGGCCTGCGCCTGCGGGCCTAGAATTGCCGCTCAGGCCAGTGGAGAAGGACGTTCGAACATGGTGATGCGCGACCTGCGCTACTTCGGGGATCCCGTGCTCAAGACCGTATGCGACCCGGTCACGAAATTCGACAAGAAGATCGAGTCGCTGGTCACCGACCTGATGGACGGGGTGAAACCGGCCGGACGCGCGGGTCTCGCGGCGCCGCAGATCGGGGTCGGCCTTCGCGTGTTCAGCTACGACGTCGGCGGGCTGACCGGATACGTGATCAACCCGGAGCTCGTCGAGCTTTCCGAGGAGACACACGAGATCGGCGAGGGCTGCCTTTCCGTGCCGGAACTGTGGTTCCCGGTCGTCCGCGCGAAGCGGGCCGTCGTGCGCGGTGTCGACTTGCGCAACGAACCGGTCGAGGTCGAAGGCGTCGACGTGCTCGCGCAGTGCCTGCAGCACGAGACCGACCACCTCGACGGCAAGCTGTACCTGGACCGGCTCACCCCCGAGCGCAAGAAGCGCGCGCTGGGCGAGGCCCGCGGCAAAGACTGGTTCTGGAAGCGCTGACCTCCCCTCGCGTTGAGAACCGCATCAAGAGGACTGAACGCGGGGGTTGGGGAGCGTGAAGCGCAGGGTGCCGGACTCGCCGGGGAGGCGTTCGGGGCGGAGCCCCGCCCTGGCCGCGGTGCGGTAGAGGGAGTCGTCGCCGGGAAGGCAGACGGCGGCGAGTTCGCGTTCCCCCTTGGCCGTGGCGAGAACGGCGAGCCGGGCGAGCAAGGCCGTGCCGACGCCCTGGCGCTGCCAGGAATCCTCGACCAGGAGCGAGACTTCGGCCGCCCCGCCGCCGGCGGCCGGGATCAACTGGCCGAGACCGATCACGTCGCGGCCGCAGACAGCGAGCAGGCTCACCCCGCGCGGCGGCATCAGGAGCCGGTGCAGCCAGCGACGCGGCACGGCGCGCAGCCCCGTGTGGTACCGGTGGAAAAGCGTGGTCATCGAGCATCTCTGGTGCAGTGCGGACACCGCCTCCGCGTCACCGGGCACACCCTTGCGCAGGACGATCGCGGCGCCGTCGGGCCGGTCGAGCACGATCGGTCCGGTCACGTTGTCGCGGACGGCCGTCATCAGGCCGATCAGCGCGACGGCCCGGCTCAGTTCCAGTTCGACGAAGGGCGACCACCGGCGGCGAGCGACGAACGCGGTTCCGTCCCCGGCGGGGAACACCGCCCGATGCCCGCCCTCCGTCCGCGCGGGGTTGGCCTCGATGGAGGGAACCTTCGTGACGACATCGGCCGCGAGGACGCCGCGAAGCACCTCCGCGAGTCCGCCGGGATCCTCGACGGCTTGTTTGGCCGCGGTGAACGTCGCGGTGGCCGGATCGACCAGTTCGGCCAGGTCGGCGTCGATGACGGCGGAGCATTCGCAGCCTTCGTCGCGGATCGCGTCGATGAGCAGTTGCCGGGGCAGGCCCGCGGCGGGCCGCAGGACGATCTCGTCCAGCACGCCACCGGGGACCGGCAGCACCGAGAGCCCGAGGATGTTGCACTCGAGGTCGGCCAGCCTGATCGCGATCCTGGCGAGGGTGCCCGGCCGGTCGTCCACGCGGATCCGGACCCGCCAGGCGGACGCGGCCGCCGTCTCTTCACCGGGATGGACCTGGGTGGGCCGGATTCGATAGGTCTCCATGGCCTCAACGGTCCCCGCCGGTTGTTGCCTGCCCACGGCGCCGGTGTTTCGCTCAGGTCAGCGTTCGGCACCACCGCGCAACCCCGGCGAAACACTCAGCGCGGGGAAAGCACGCTGAACTCGTTGCCCTCCGGGTCTGCCATGGCCTCGCCGTGTGCCCCTGTCGCGCCGAGTTCCCGCAGGCGCCGGACCTCGGCGGCCCGGCTTCCGCCTCGCCGCGGCGCGAGCTCGAACCGCAGCCGGTTCCGGTGCCGTTTCTCGTCCTCGGTGGCGAGGAATTCGAGCCAGGGACCGCGACCGCCCGGCGGCCGCAGGCCCACGATCGTCGCCTCCCGGACGGCGATCTCCCAGCCGAGCGCGGCCGCCCAGAACCGCGCGAGCCGCTCCGGGGCACGGGCATCGATGACGATCGAGGCGATCGCCCCGGTGCCCGCGTACTGCTCGCGGGGTTCGAGGACACAGAACTCGTTGCCCTCGGGATCCGCCAGTACCACCCACGGCACCCGTTTCTCCTCCGGCGGGCCCTGGCCGACGTCGATGTGCCGTGCGCCGAGGGACAGCGCACGGTCCACCAGTCCGGCCTGATGTTCCGGCGAGCGGCTCGCCAGATCCAGATGCAGCCGGTTCTTGCCCTGTTTGGGCCCGGCCTCGGAGCGGAAGGCCGGGTCGAACGGGGCATCCCAGCTGAACAGCCCTTCCCAGAAACCCGCCAGATCTCTGGGAAGGGCCGAGTCGAAGACCAGGTTCACCAGGCGTGTCACCACGCCGGTGAACCTAGACGGCACCACCGACACTTTTGACCGGTTTGGCTTCCCCACCGACCGGTCATCGGGTCGCGAGCCGCAGAAGGGCCCAGAGTTGTCCCGCCATGTCCTGGTCTCCGCTGACCGTCACCGCCGTCGGACCCGCCCGGCCCCAGAGCCAGCGGTAGATCTTGTCCGGATGTCCGGTGACCAGATCGTCCGCGCGCTGGGCGTCCTCGGCCGAGCATCGCCAGGCGACCGTTTCCGTCGGCCCGGCCCTGGCGATCCAGTGGTGGCCCGCGGTGCGCACACCGACCGATCCGCTCTTCGTCCCGGACAGTCCCAGCAACGGCAGCCGCTGGCCGAACCAGAGCGCCAGCGCCTCGTCGATCCCGTCGAGTGCCACGTCTTCCGGGATCTCCGAAACGTCCCGCCCGGCCGCGCTCTCCGCGTCGATCCGGTGGATCGTCGCCTCGTGCGCCATCCGCCGCCGCCAGAACCCGTAGCTGCGGTCCGCCGGCCACCAGGTCGGCGCCGGTTCGTCCGCGTCGTGCGCGGACAGTTCGGCGACGAGTTCGTCCCGGCCCTGGCGGAAGTACTCGTCCAGGGTCTGGCCAGGCCCAGGTTTGCGCTGCCAGTGCTCGGGACGGCGCCCGTCGGTGATCCACCGGCGGGTGACCCGGTACACGCTGCCCACGTGCCGGAGCACCTCGCCGAGTGTCCAGCCGGGGCAGGTCGGGACCGGCGCGTCGGCGGACGCGTGGTGCGCCACCTGAGCCATCAGCTCGGTTTCGGCGCCGATCACCTCCAGGAACCTGCCCTGGTCGATCATGGCCTGCCCGGCCATCGGCCTCCCCCTCTCCGTGGCGCGCTAGGCCACATGCGCCGAATCACCCATCGGCAGCCCGTGCACCACCCGCCGGACCAGTTCCAGGAACACCGTGGCGGCCTTCGCCAGCCCGTCCGCCAGTTCGACGGTGACCTTGCCCGTGATACCCGCCTGCGCGGCGGCCCGCGTCGCGGAGTTGGCCGCGAAGAACGCCGCCCACTCCTTCAGCTCCGGCGCGACGGATTCGAGCAGCACCCAGCCGCTCGCCGGCCGGGCCCGGCCCCGGTGCGGACGGCCACGGGCCTCCAGAACCGCCGCCGCGCCCCGCAACGCGGCGAGGTACGCGCCGATGAACCGCTCCGCGGGATCGCTCTCCCGCTCTGCTTCGCCAAGGCCTCGCCTTGCCTGTGCGTACAAGGAGACCGCCGCGGGTGGTGCCGGCGGGCGCAACGACATCGGCAGGGCGGGCTGCGCGGAGCCCCCCGGCCTCTCGGCTTCGTCAGGGGACACGACCGAAACGGACATGACGACCCTCCTCCTGTACGTGAGCGCCGGCCGGTGCCCGGCGCCGAGGCGCTTCCCCCGCCCCCGCGCCGGGCACCTACCGGTGCGCGCTCACCGAATGTCGAACGTCTGTTCGAACAAGTCCAATGTAACCCCGAAGTGGCCCTTTCTTCAACCCCGGCCGCCTCGACCCCGTAACGGGGCGATCGCCGCATGTGGTGCGGGACACGGGATCGGTCACGTGATCTCATAGCTCCATGAGCACCATCGACCAGTCCGGCCATCCCTCGGTGGCCAAGGTCGCGGCCGCGCTCGCCGAGGCGGGTCAGCAGGCCGCCGCGGACGGGATCCGGATCCTCCCCGCCGAAGTCCGCACGGCCGCGCAAGCCGCCGAAGCACTCGGTGTCGAGGTCGGCGCGATCGCGAACAGCCTCGTGTTCCGCAGCCGCACCGGCGACACGGAGACGGCCCTGCTCGCCCTGACCTCCGGCGCGCACCGCGCCGACACCGGGCTGCTGGCCACGCTGACCGGCGCAGACGAGATCGGCAAGGCGAACGCGGACTTCGTCCGTGAGCACACCGGGCAGCCGATCGGCGGCGTCGCCCCGGTCGGTCACCCGAAGGCGTTGACCACCCTCGTCGACACCGCGTTGCGCGCCCACGACGTCGTCTGGGCCGCCGCCGGGCATCCGAAGTCCGTGTTCCCCACGACGTTCGAGGAGCTGGTCGCGCTGACCGGGGGTACTCCCGCGGCCGTCGCGGGCGGCGGGCAGGATGGACGCCCGTGACCGCGATGTCCTCGGAATGCACCCGCTACGTCCAGTTGTCCGCGGACGAGTTCCGCGCCCGGCTCCCCGAGGCGCTGACCATCTACGTCAACGCCATGCGCTACCCCGAAGGCACGGCGGAACAACGCGCGCCGATGTGGCTCACGCACGCGCTGCGCGAGGGCTGGCGCTGCATGGCCGCGCTCGACGCGGACGGCGTCCTGCTCGGGCTCGCCTACGGCTACAAGGGCCGCGGCGGCCAGTGGTGGCATGAGCAGGTCCGCCACGGCCTGACCCGCCGTGAGGGCCAGGCCGCCGCCGAGCACTGGATGTCCGACTACTTCGAGCTCACCGAGATCCACGTCAGCCCCGAAAGCCAGGGGAAGCGGATCGGCGAGGACCTCCTGCGACGGCTGCTCGACGGCGTGCCCAACGCCCACGTCCTCCTTTCCACGCCGGAAGGCACCAGCCGGGCCTGGAACCTGTACCGGCGCGTCGGATTCGTCGATGTGCTGCGGGACTACCACTTCGCCGGGGATCCGCGGGCGTTCGCGATCCTCGGCCGGACGCTGCCCCTTTAAGGCCTCGTATAGGCGACGGCGAGCGCGGCGATGAGCACCGCCGCGCCGCACCAGCCCACGGCGCCGAGCCGTTCCCCGAGCACGGCCATGGACAGCAGCGCGGCGGTCAGCGGTTCGAGCAGGGCGGACAACGCGGCCAGTACGGGATGCGCGCTTTCCAGACCGCGGAAGTACGCGGCGTACGCCAGCGCCGTGGGCACGACACCGAAGTACAGGACGAGCGCGAGAACGTCAGCGTGCAGCGGCACCGCCATCCCGAACCACGCCGCGGCGGGGGCGAGCACGGCGCCGCCGATCAGGCAGCCGAAAGCCGTGGTGGGCAAGGGATCCAGCCCCTCGACGCGGGTCGCGGTCACCAGGGTCAGCGCGGCGAACCCGGCCGCGGCGAGCAAGGCGAACAACACTCCGGCGACGTCGACTTTCTCGCCGGGTGTCCACTGCAGCAGCGCGAGTCCGGTGAGGGAACCGGTCAGGGACACCAAGGTCCAGCGCGTGGGGAGTTTCCTGGTCCTGACGACCGTCACGACGGCGAGCAGCACGGGCGCGCTGCCGATGGTGGTCATCGTCGCGACGCTCACCGAACTCAGTGAGACAGCGGCGAAGTAGCTGGTCTGGAAGAGGGCGAACAGGCCGCCGACCGCCAGGAGGCGACGGCGGACCTCTCGCGTGCGCGGAAGGCCGCGGAGACCGCCGGTGAGCCAGAGGTAGCCGGTGGCGATCACGCCGCCGATCAGCAGCCGGTACGCGGCGACACTCAGCGGATGGAGTCCCGCGCGGGACGCCAGCAGGGATCCGGCGAGGCCGCCGGTCCCCCAGAGGACACCGGCGAGAACGAGCGCGGCCGACGATCGGGCGCGCGTGGGTACGGCAACGGACATGGGGAAACGCTCCTGCGTCTGTGTCTGTCGGAAAGGACGTCGACGACGCGGGGTGCTTCAGTGCAGCACGGATCGGCCGGGCGGCTGGAACGCCGCGCGGCCGGAGACACCCCGCTCAGGAAGCGGGGGGTGGGGTGACGAGAAAGATCCGGTGCACGGGCCGAACGTATCAAGGAGGTGGCGGTGGGCGCACGTGAATTGAGGCACGGCGGTGTCGAGAGTGTTGAGCGTCGGTGAATCTTCGCCTGGGTTCGCGGGAGGATCCGGGACGGTGAGTGTCCTGATTCCTTCATCGAGTAGTCGGCCACTTGCGACGGTCAGCACCGCGAACCAAGAGGAAAAGATGCCATGAAAGGTCCTTTCCTTGCAAAATTTGCAAGGAAAGGACCTTTCATGGCACTACCGGACGCGAGACGGATCAGTCCAGCGCCGCCAGCATCTCCCGCAGCGTGTCCAGCCCCATCCCGCCGAGCGCCAGCGCCCGCGTGTGGAACTGCTTGATGTCGAACGCGTCGCCCTGCCGGGCGCGGGCCTCCTCACGCGCGGCGAGCCACAGGCGTTCGCCGAGTTTGTACGACGGCGCCTGCCCTGGCCAGCCCAGGTAGCGGTCGATCTCGTCGTGTACGTGGGCCGGGTCGGTGACCGTACGGGTGAGCATGAACTCCAGGCCCAGTTCCGGCGTCCACCGCTCGCCCTCGTGGAATCCGGTCCCGGCCGGGATCTCCAGTTCCAGGTGCATGCCGATGTCGACGATCACGCGCGCGGCGCGGAACAGTTGCTCGGACAGCATGCCGAACAGTTCGCCGTCGTCGTCGAGGAACCCGAGGCCCTCCATGAGCCGCTCGGAGTACAGCGCCCAGCCCTCGGCGTGCCCGGAGGTGAACGCCAGCAAGCGCTGGTACTTGTTGAGCGACTCCGACTGGTCCACCGCGGTCGCGATCTGCAGGTGATGCCCCGGCGCGCCCTCGTGGTAGACGGTGCTGACCTCGCGCCAGGTGGTGAACTCGTCCCGGCCCTGCGGCAGCGACCACCACATGCGGCCGGGACGGGAGAAGTCCTCGCTCGGGCCGGTGTAGTACGCGCCGACGGTGCCACCGGGCGGGGCGATCTTGCACTCCAGCGCCATCACCCGGTCGGAGATGTCGAAATGCTTGCCACGCAACGACTTCAGCGCGTTATCGGAGAGGTTCTGCATCCAGGCCTGGAATTCCGCCCGGCCGCGCACGACGTACTTGGGGTCGGCGTCGAGGACGGCGGCCGCCTCGGCGAGGGTCGCGCCGGGTTTGATCCGGCCGGCGACCTCGCGCATCTCCGTCTCGATACGGGTGAACTCGGCCCATCCCCAGGCATAGGCCTCGTCCAGATCGAAGGTGGCTCCGGTGAACAACCGGGACCACAGCCGGTAGACCTCGGCGCCGACGGCGTCCTTGACCGGCGCCAGCGGAGCGAGTTCGGCGCGGAGGAAGCCGGCGAACTCCGCGTACGCCTCCTGTGCGGCGTTGGCGGCCTGGTCGAGTTCGGCGCGGAGCTTGTCGGACACGTCCTTCGCACCCGAGACCAACGTGCTGAAGAACCCGGTCTCGTCCTTGAGCCCGGCCCAGGTCTCCGCCTGCTCGGCGACCTTGCTGACCTGGCGCAACGCCGACACCCGGCCGGCGCCCGCGGCCGCGAGCAGCGAGGCACGGAGACCGTCGAGCGCCTCGGGCACCCTCGCCATCCGGGCGGCGATCGTCGCCCAGTCCTTTTCGGTGTCGGTGGGCATGAAGTCGAAGACCATGCGCAGTTCCTGGACGGGGCTTTCGATCACGTTCAGCGCCGCGATGTCGAGACCCGCGTCGTGGATCTCCAGCTGCAGCCCGATCCGCTCGGTGAACACCGCCTTGGCCGCGCGCTCGCCGTCGTCGGCGGGTTGGGCCGCTTCGATGTCGGCCAGCGCGCGGGCTGCGATGGCGGCCCGCGCCGCGTGCCCGGCGGGCGAGTAGTCGGTCAGCTGGTCGTCGTATCCGGAGATGCCGAACGTGGTCGCGGCGACCGGGTCGGCCGCGGCGTACTCGTCGACGTACCGGTCACAGATCTGGTGCACACTTTGCGCGGTCGAAGCCATGCCCGGCACGCTACCGGGATGCCGGGCCACTTCGGTACGGAGTTACGCCCTGGCCGGGACCAGGCCGAGCCTGCTGACCACCTCGCGCGTGGCCTTGGACCGGTTGAACGTGTAAAAGTGCAGGTCGGGGACGCCTTCGGCGATGAGCCGCTCGCAGAGTTCGGTCACCGTGTCGATACCCGCCGCGCGGAAGGCCTTCGGGTCGTCGGCCAGCGGTTCGAGCCGGTCCAGCAGCCGCCGCGGCGCGGGCG
The DNA here is from genome assembly GCF_055575975.1 of Amycolatopsis sp. NPDC033938. Lineage (NCBI taxonomy): Bacteria > Bacillati > Actinomycetota > Actinomycetes > Pseudonocardiales > Pseudonocardiaceae > Amycolatopsis > Amycolatopsis sp. NPDC033938. The sequence continues at coordinate 117,690 of NZ_JBVIRO010000010.1, read as the reverse complement.
CGCCGGACAGCTTGATCGACGTGTGCAGGGTCCGCAGCGTGGTCAGCGGCATGATGCCGGGGATGACCAGCGCCTCGCAGCCGGTGGCCGCGACCCTGTCCCGCAGGCGGAGGAAGTCTTCGGGCTCGAAGAACAGCTGCGCGATCGCGAAATCCGCGCCCGCGCGGAGCTTGCGCACGAGGTACTCGGTGTCGGCTTCGAGGTTCGCCGACCTCGGGTGACCGTACGGGAACGCCGAGACGCCGACGCAGAAGTCACCGAGTGACCGCACCAGTTCGACGAGTTCCTCGGCGTAGTTGAGCCCCTCCGGATGCGGGACCCAGTCGCCGTAGACGTCGCCCGGCGGGTCACCCCGCAGCGCGAGGATGTTCCGCACGCCGACGGCGGCGTACCAGCCGATGACGTTGCGCAGCTCCGAGACCGAGTGGTTCACGGCGGTGAGGTGCGCCATCGGCACCAGCGTGGTCTCGGTGGCGACGCGGGCGATGCTGCGGATCGTGCCGTCGCGGCTGGACCCGCCGGCGCCGTAGGTGATCGACATGTACGCCGGGTCCAGTGGCTCGAGTTCACGGATCGACTTCCACAGCACGGCCTCGTCGGCCGCGTCGCGAGGCGGGAAGAACTCGATGGAGAACACGGGTCCATCACCCTGCAACCGCTCGACCACCGACGTCATACCGCCATGTTAAGGGGGAAAGTCCGCTGGCTGGGAGCCCCCTCTCAGGCAATGGACATGCGACTTCAGCCACTCTCGAGCGGTTGCCGAGTGGCGTGAGCCTGGGGAGACTCGGGGGCGAGCACAGGGAGCCGCCATGAGCGCCGAAACCGACACCAGCTGGGACGAGGACGTCCGCGTCGCGGTCTACCGCGCGTTCGCCGAGCACGGGAGGCCGCCGACGGCACCGGAACTGGCCGACGCCGCCCACGGATCGCTCGCGGTGGCGAAACAGGCGCTCCACCGGCTCGCCGAGCAGCGGCATCTGGTGCTCGACGCCCGTGAGCACGTCGTGATGGCGCATCCGTTCGCGGCGATCCCGCTGGGGTTCTCCGTGATGGGCGAGCGGACGCTGTGGTGGGGCGGCTGCGCGTGGGACGCGTTCGCGATCCCGCATCTGGTCAAGGCCGAACCCGAGGTGCTGGTGTCCACGCGCTGCCGCGGCTGCGGTGAACCGCAGGCGTTGATGGTGAACGACCAGGCACCACCGAAGGGTGATCTGGTCGCGCATTTCCTGGTGCCGGCGGCGCGGATGTGGGACGACGTGGTGCACACGTGCGCCAACCAGCGGCTGTTCTGCGGTGAGTCCTGTGTGGACGGATGGCTCACGGAAACGGGACAGGACAAGGGCTACGTCATGGATCTCGCGACGCTGTGGCGACTCGCGGCCGGTTGGTACGAGGGCAGGCTCGACCACGGGTACACCCGCCGGGACCCGGCCTCCGCGGCGGCGTACTTCGCGAAGGCCGGGCTGAGCGGCCCGTTCTGGAGTTAGATCAAGAACCGCAGTGCGGCGGTGACGACGACGCCGCAGAGGATCGCGGCGAGTACCGGCACGCGCAGTACGTAGGTCACCGCGATCGCGGCCAGTCCGGCGCAGAGCGTCCAGTCGACCCCGGACCAGGCCGGACCGGTCACGTCGGTGAGCACGAGACCGGCCAGGAGCGCGGGTGCGAGCAGTGCGATGACCCCGGCCAGCCGCGGCGGCAGTTGCCGGTCGCCGAGCAGGACCGGACCCGCCGCCTTGAACCCGATGCTGACCAGCGCGACGGCGACGATGGCGATCCAGAGTGTCATCGCCGGGCCCCCGATCCCACCAGCGCCGCCGCCGAAGCTCCGATCAGCGCGAGCCCCACCGGGACGAACAGCACCAGCACGCCGGCGAGACAGGCGGCGAGCGCCGCCGTCCAGACCGCCTCACGCGACCGGCGGAGCTCGTCGATGAGCAGGACCAGGAAGAAGCCTGGGAACACGACGTCGAGCCCGAAGCGCGCGACGATGTCCGGTGACGGGGCGGCGAGGACACCCAGCACGGTGCCCAGAACCCACGCGGGTAGCTGGACGAGCGTGCAGCCGATGAGCTTCTCGCGGTCGAAGCGCCCGCCGCCGAGGTGGGCGGCGACCCACGAGCCGTCGACGACGGCCTGGCCCTCCCACGCGCGGCGCAGGCGCCCGCCGCGCAGGTCCGCGGCGACGGCGGCGCCCATCGGCAGGAACCGGGCGTTGATCAGGGCCGCGGCGCCGACCGCCACGGCGATGTTGCCGCCGCCCGCGAGCGCGGTGGCCATCGCGAACTGGGCCGAGCCGGAGAACACGATGATCGACGCGACGATCGGGGCCGCGATCCCCCACGCCAGAGTCTGACTGTAGGCGCCGAAGGTGACACCGAGGACGAAGGTCGCGACACCCAGTCCGAGCCCGACTCGGGCGCCGGACAGATAGTGCTGCCGGAGCGTGGTCATACAACCGAGCCTAACAAGCTAAACTGAGTTTGACCATTAGGAGGACCTGTGGACGACCACTGGGACGGGTACGACAGCATCGGCGGGAGCGTGCCGTTGGACCTGGTCAACACCGTTTCGTGGCGACGCGATCCCAGCAGGCGGAACGACCGGCTTTCGGATCCGGCGCGGCTGTCCGAATGGGTCGTCCTGGTGGGCGCGGGTAGCGAACGGCTGGAGATCTCCGAAGCCGTCCTGGAGACGGTGAAGGCGTTCCGCGAGACGCTCTACCGCGTGCTCGTCTCGGATCCGCCGGACCTCACGGCGCTGCGAAAGCCCCTGATCGAGGCGTACCGGCACGCGTCACTCCCATCGTCCTTGCCGCTGCGGTGGGTGGTGCCCTTGGAGAACGGCGACGCGCTGCCGCACTTTCTCACGCTCGCGACCGAGGACCTGCTGCGCTCGGAAGCACTCGATCGGGTCCGGGAGTGCGAAGGACCGGGGTGCGGCTGGGTCTTCACCGATCACACGCGCAACCGGTCGCGACGCTGGTGCAGCTCGTCGGACTGCGGAAACCGGGCGCGGGCGAAGCGGCACTACGACAAGACCCGCGTCTAGTCCTCTCAATGCGGCGAGTTCCGCCACATTCGACGGCACCCGGCTGGGTCACGAAGGCGTCCTTCCCGGAGGATGTGGGCATGGACACGTCCGCCTACGACGCCGATCTGCCCGCCCACGTCGAGCGGGCGCTGGCGGGGTTCCTCGAGCGCGCCGGTGCCGAAATCCGTCGCACCGAACCGAGTGTCGGCGTCGGGATCGACGCACTGGCCGGGTTCGTGCTGGGCGGCGGCAAACGCCTGCGCCCCACGTTCGCCTGGTGGGGCTGGCGCGGCGCGGGCGGCGATCCGGCGGGGCCGGACGTCGAAGGCGTGCTGCAGGCGGTGGCGAGCCTGGAGCTGATCCAGGCGTGCGCGCTGATCCACGACGACCTCATCGATTCCTCCGATTCGCGCCGCGGTTCGCCGACGGTGCACATCGCGGGCGCGAAACTCCACGCCGACAGCGGCTGGCTGGGTTCGCCGAGCACGTTCGGGCTCGCGACCGCCGTCCTGGTCGGCGATCTCGCCCTGGCCTGGGCCGACGACATGTTCGGCGAGGCCCCGTTGCCGCCCGCGACACTCGCCGCCGCACGCCCGGCGTGGCGCGCGATGCGCACCGAGGTGCTCGCCGGGCAGTACCTCGACGTCCGCACGCAGGCCACCGGTGACGCCTCCCCCGAGGCCGCGCTGCACATCTGCAAGCTCAAGACGGCCGCGTACACCGTCCAGCGCCCGCTCCACCTCGGTGCCGCGCTCGGCGGCGCCGACGAGGCCCTGATCGCGACGCTGCGCGAGTTCGGTGACGAGGTCGGTGTGGCGTTCCAGCTGCGGGACGATCTGCTCGGCGTGTTCGGCGACCCGTCGGTCACCGGGAAACCGGCGGGCGACGACCTGCGCGAGGGCAAGCGCACCCTGCTGGTCGCGCTGGGTCTCCAGCGCGCGGCCGAGCAGGGCAAGGACGCCGCCGCACGGGTCATCTCCGAAGCCATCGGCGACGCGCACCTGTCCGAGGACGCCGTCGAAAGCGTGCGCGAGGCGCTGCAGGACGTCGGCGCGGTCGACGCGGTGGAACGCCGGATCGACGAACTCACCGAGTCCGCGATGGCGGCGCTGGACCGCGCGCATCTGGCCGAACCCGCCCCCGCCGCGCTGACCGGACTGGTCGTCAAGGCGACCCAGCGGACCTACTGATGCGCACTGTCACCGGTCCGAGTGACCACGTGGTGGTGATCGGTGGCGGGCTCGCCGGGCTGTCGGCGACGCTGCACCTGCTCGGCGCCGGACGCCGGGTGACGCTGCTGGAGCAGGACAAGGCCCCCGGCGGCCGCGCCGGGCAAGCGAACTTCGGCGGCAACACCGTCGACACCGGCGCCAGCGTGCTGACCATGCCGGAGCTGCTCGACGAGGCCTTCGCGGCGGTCGGCGAATCACTGACGGACAACCTGACGCTGACCCGGCTCGACCCGGCCTATCGCGCCCGGTTCGCCGACGGCAGCACGATCGCCGTGCACACCGACGCGGCCGCCATGGAGGCCGAGATCCGCGCGGCCGCCGGCCCGGCCGAAGCCGAGGGTTACCGCCGTTTGAGGCGCTGGCTGACCGAGCTGTACGCGGTGCAGAAGGACCACTTCATCGGCGCGAACTTCGACTCCCCGCTCGATCTCGTGCGCCCGGAACTGGCGAAGCTGGCCGCGCTGGGCGGATTCGGCAGGCTCGGCCCGAAGATCGGCGGTTTCCTGCGCGACGACCGGGTGCGCCGCCTGTTCTCCTTCCAGGCGCTCTACGCGGGCCTCGACCCGGCCCGCGCGATCGGCGCGTACGGCGTCATCTCCTTCATGGACACCGTCGGCGGTGTCTACTACCCGGCGGGCGGGATGGGCGAGGTCGCGCGGGCGCTGACGGGTGCCGCCGAACGGGCCGGTGCGGACGTGCGGTTCGGCACCGAAGCCGCCTGGCTGGAACGGGTTTCCTCGCGGGTGCGCGCGGTGCGGACCCGCTCGGGTGAGCGGATCCCTTGTGACACCGTGGTTCTCGCGACCGAACTCGGCACCGCGTACCGGTTGCTCGGCGCCCGCCCCCGGCGCCCGCTGCCGCTGCGGTACTCGCCTTCGGCCGTCGTCCTGCACGGGCACGCGCCGAAATCGTGGCCGGATTTGGGCCACCACACCATCTTCTTCGGCCACGCCTGGGAAAAGACGTTTTCGGAGATCATCCGCGAGGGCAAGCTGATGAGCGACCCTTCCCTGCTGGTGACCCGGCCGACCGCGACCGAACCCGGACTCGCCCCCGGTGGCGATCAGGTGATCTCGGTGCTGGCACCGGCGCCGAACCTGCGCCGCGGCAAGATCGACTGGGACCGGGTCGGGCCCGCTTATCGCACGGAACTGCTGCGCACGCTGGAAAAGCGCGGCCTCATCGGCTTCGCGGACGAGTTCGCCGTCGACGAGATGATCACCCCGGCGGGCTGGGCGGAGCGCGGGCTCACCGCGGGCACCCCGTTCTCGCTCGCACACACTTTCGCCCAGACCGGTCCGTTCCGGCCGGGGAATCTGGTGCGGGCGGCGGAAAACGTCGTACTCGCCGGATGCGGGACCACCCCGGGCGTCGGCATCCCGCCGGTGGTGATCTCCGGCAGGCTCGCGGCGGAACGGGTCACCGGGCGATGAACGAACTCGACGCCGCGGGGATCACCGGACCGGCGTTGCGGGCCGCGTACACCGCGTGCCGCCGGATCAACGCGCGCCATGGCCGCACCTTCTTCCTCGCGACCCGGCTGCTGCCACCGCGGGCGCGGCCGTTCGCGCACGCGCTGTACGGCTTCGCGCGGATGACGGACGACCTGGTCGACAATCCCGCTCCCGGCACCGATCCCGCGGCCGCGCTGGATGAGATCGCCGATATCGCGGTGCGGGTCTTCGACGGTGCCGCTCCCGCCGATCCGGTGCCGGCCGCGTTCGCCGACACCGTGCGCCGCCACGAGCTGGACCGCGGCCTGTTCGACGCGTTCCTGCGGTCCATGGCGATGGACCTCAAGATCACCGAATACGCGACCTACGCCGATCTCAAGGAGTACATCCACGGTTCGGCCGAAGTGATCGGCCTGCAGATGCTGCCGGTTTTGGGCACCGTCGTCCCGATCGCCGAGGCCGAGCCCGCCGCCGCCGCACTGGGCGAGGCGTTCCAGCTGACCAATTTCCTGCGTGACATCGGCGAGGACCTCGACCGGGGCAGGCTTTACCTGCCCACCAAGGAGCTGGCCGCGTTCGGCGTCGACCGCGAACTGCTCGAGTGGTCGCGTTCCCGAGGGCTGCCGGATCGGCGGGTGCGGCGCGCGCTCGCCGTGGCGGTGGCGCGCAACCGGGCGGTGTACCGCCGCGCGGAAGCGGGAATCCCGTTGCTGCGCGAGGAATCCCGGGCCTGCGTGCGGACCGCGCTCGTTCTCTACGAAGGCATCCTCGACGAGATCGTGGCGCTCGATTACGCCGTGCTGAACACCCGCGCGGTCGTGCCGCGCCGCCGCCGGGCGGGGGTCGCCTTGCCGGGTCTACTGACGAGCGCGTGGAGCAACTCCAGGCTTAGGGTGCGGTCATGACCACTGCTGCGAACAGGAAGATCCGGATCGGCGTCCAGCTGCAGCCGCAGCACGCCGAGTACAAGGCGATCCGCCGGGCGGCCTCGGAGGCCGAAGACCTCGGTGTGGACATCGTGTTCAACTGGGACCACTTCTACCCGCTGTTCGGCGATCCCGACGGCCTGCACTACGAATGCTGGACGATGCTGGGTGCCTGGGCGGAATCCACGTCGCGGGTCGAGATCGGCGCGCTGGTGACATGCAACAGCTACCGCAACCCCGAACTGCTGGCCGACATGGCCCGCACCGTCGACCACATCTCCGACGGACGGCTCATCCTCGGCATCGGCTCCGGCTGGTTCGAGAAGGACTACGACGAGTACGGCTACGAGTTCGGCACCGCGGGCGGACGGCTCGACAACCTCGCCGAGGCGCTCCCGCGGATCGAGAGCAGGCTCGGCAAACTGAACCCGGCGCCGACCCGCAAGATCCCGGTGCTGATCGGTGGCGGCGGCGAGAAGAAGACACTGCGCCTGGTCGCGAAGCACGCCGACATCTGGCACGGCTTCGGCGACCCGGAGGTCGTCGAGCGCAAGGTCAAGATCCTCGACCAGCACTGCGCCGACGTCGGCCGGGACCCGAAGGAGATCGAGCGTTCGGTCGCCGTCGACGGCGACCCCGAGGAACTGGGCCCGAAGCTGCTGGAGCTGGGTGTCTCGCTGTTCACCGTGGCGACCGGTGGCCCGGACTACAACCTCGACAAGCTGCGCGCGTGGACGCAGTGGCGGGACAAGCAGTCCTGAGGTTCTTTCGCGTGCAATGAAAGGTCCTTTCCTTGCAAAATTTGCGAGGAAAGGACCTTTCCTGGCGTTCAGGACCGACCACGCCGGTGAGCCGCCACCCGCTCCCGGGTCGCGCACCGCGTCGAGCAGTACCGGCGCGGGCTCCCTCCCCCCAAGTGCGCGAAGGGCTTCCCACAGCCCGAAGCCGCACACAGCCCGCCCGGCGGCGCCTGGCGATCCGCCAGCAGTACCGCGAGCGCCAGCGCGGACGACGTCACCAGCCACGCACCCCACGGCCCGTCGTCGTCGGCGTCCACGTGCAGATGCCAGCCGAACCCGTCGGCGTGATCGGTCAGCCGCGGCGGATGCGCGTACCGGGTCAGCAGCCGGTTGAGCACCCCGGCCGCCTCCGCGGCATCCCGCGCCGCGAACACCTCACGCAGCTCCCATGCCGCCTCGCGCAACGACGTCAGGTCCGAAGGGCTCAGCTCCACGTCGGTCTCACCGTGCGCCGCCAGGACGGAACGGACCGAAGAAACCGAGGGTTCGGGCGAGAGCAGGACCTCCAGGAGATCCACCGCCCGCTGCGCCGCCGTCCGCGCCGAGCGGCCCGGCAGGAAATCCCGCTGCGCTGAAGTCATATCCCACTGTAACGTCTTTTTCATGAGAGGCCGTTACAGACTCCTCGTCTACCTGGCCGGGGCGACGATCGCCAGAACCGGCGACGAGCTGTCCGGACCGGCGTTGCTGCTGCTCGGTCTCAGTGTCGACGGCTCGGCCGCCACCGGGTCCGCGCTGCTCGCGGGCCTGACGATCGCCGCGGCGGCGGGCGGGCCGCTGCTCGGTGCGCTGCTCGACCGCAGTCCCCGGCCGGGACGGCTGCTGGCGTGGGCGCTGCTCGCCTACGCGGGCGGGCTCGGCGCGGTACTCGCGCTCGTCGAAGTCCCCGCGGCGATCGCGGTCGCCGTCGCGGCAGGACTGCTCAACCCGGCGCTGGCAGGCGGCTGGACGGCTCAACTGCCCCACGTCCGCGGCCGGACATCGTTGCCGCGGGCGAGCGCGCTGGACGCGATGACGTTCACCGCGGCGAGCCTCATCGGGCCGGGACTGGCCGGGCTCGTGACCGCCTACGCGGGCGCCCCGGCCGCGGTCGCCGTCGCGATCACCCTGGTCGCGGCGGCTTTCCCGGCCGCGTGGTCGCTGCCCGCCGCCGAGGCTCAGCCCGCGAAACCGATCCGCCGACGGCTCGCCGAGGGGTTCTCCGTCCTCTTCCGCAATCGCTCGCTGCTGCGGGCGACCGCGACGTCCACGGTGTCCTTCGTCGGCATCGGGATCGCCGTGGTCTGCTACCCGCTGCTCGGCGCCCACCGGCTGGGGAACGCGGGATTCGGCGCGTTCCTGCTCACCGTGCTGGCCGCCGCGTCACTGGTCGCGAACGCCGTGCTGGCCCGCAAGCCGCCACCGCCGGATCGGACGGTGCTAGCCAGCACCGTCCTGCTGGGCGCGAGCTTCCTGCTCGCGGCCGCCGGGCACGACGTGGCGACCCTGCTGGCCGCCGCCGTGCTCGCCGGATTCGCCGAAGGACCACAGCTTTCGGCGCTGTTCGCCATCCGGCATCGCGAAGCGCCCGCAGGGGTACGGGCGCAGGTTTTCACGACGGCGGCGAGCGTGAAGATCACCGGACTCGCGGCGGGTGCCGCGGCGGCAGGGCCGTTGAGCGCACTCTCCGTAACCGCCGGGCTGAGCGCCGCGGCGGGGTGCCAGCTGCTCGCGGCCGCGACGTATGTCCTGGTCAGAACATCCGGACGGACTAGAACGCCATCGCCTGCGCGCGCCGTTTGACCTCGGTGCCATGGCTGGTCCGGAGCGCGTTGACCGGCGTCGCCCCCGGCAGGGTGTCGTCCTCGGCGAAGAGCCAGCGCAGCATCTCGGTCCGGCTGAAACCGGAGTCCGCGAGCACCGTGATGGTGCCTGCCAGGCCCTTGACCACGCCGTCCTTCACCAGGAACGCGCCGGGGACGTACAGCTCACCCTTGCGCCGGACAGCGATCAGATGACCGTCACGCAACATCTGGCGGACCTTGTTGGCCGAAACGTTCAGCGCGGTCGCGACCTCCGAAATCGGGAGAACGGCCACATCTGCACCGAGAACGTCGTCGGCGACGGGAATACCACTCACAGGTGACACTGTGCCACATTCCGTCTCGTGTCCCGTTACTGCGCACGGGTGACGGCCTCCACCGTGACGGAAAGTGCCCGTTCGGTGACGCATACCGCCGTTTCGACGAAATGCCGGAAATCGTGATCCTTGCCGGGCCAGGTCCCGTACACCAGAACATGGGCACTTCCGTACGATCCATAGCCGTGACACGCACGGACCCCACTCTGGTGGGCACTCTGCTCGAGGGCCGTTACCGGGTGGACAAGCTGCTCGCGCGCGGCGGGATGTCGTCGGTGTACCGCGGCGTCGACACCCGCCTGGACCGCCAGGTCGCCATCAAGATCATGGACCCGCGCTTCGCCGACGACAGGTCGTTCGTCGAGCGCTTCGAACGGGAGGCCCGCTCGGCGGCCCGGCTGCACCATCCGCACGTGGTGGCGGTGCACGACCAGGGCTTCGACACCCCAGGCGGGGAGGAGTCCGGTCGCGCGTTCCTGGTCATGGAACTCGTCGACGGCGGAACCCTGCGCGAACTGCTCGCCGAACGCGGCCCGCTCGACGTCGCGCTCGCGCTGAGCATCGCCGAACCGGTGCTGTCCGCACTCGCCGCGGCCCACGCGGCCGGACTGGTGCACCGCGACGTCAAACCGGAGAACGTGCTCATCGGCCGCGGCGGCACGGCGCTTTCGGGCGGCGTGGTCAAGGTGGGCGACTTCGGCCTGGTCCGCGCGATCGCGAGCGCGGGGACCACGAGTTCGAGCGTCATCCTCGGCACCGTCGCCTACGTCTCGCCCGAACAGGTCGCCACCGGCGCGACCAATTCCAGCGGCGACGTCTACTCCGCCGGGATCCTGCTGTACGAAATGCTCACCGGGCGGGCGCCCTACACCGGCGACACCGCCATCTCGGTGGCGTACCGGCACGTCAACGACGACGTCCCGCGCCCGAGCGAACTACGGCCGGGGATCCCGCCCGCGCTGGACGAGCTGATCCTGCGCGCCACCCGCCGCGACCCCGAACAGCGCCCGTCCGACGCGGCGGTGTTCCTCGCCGAGCTGAACCATCTGCGCACCGTCCTCGGCATCCCGGCGGTCCCGGTGCCCGTGCCGCTGCCCGCCGACGCCGACCGGGAGACCGACGCGGAGCGCACCACCCCCGGTATCCCGGCCGTCCCGGCGGTGAACCCCGCCATGGCGACCACGGTGCTGGCCCCCGTCGCCGAGGCGACCTTGCCGGTCACCGGCCCGCGCGGGACGCAGGCGCTGCACCGGGAGCCGCAGTTCCCGCCCACCCCGCCGCCCGGCACCCAGCCGCCGCGAACGCCTCCCCCTCGGCCCAAGCCGCCCGCGGACGACGAAGAGCAGCCTCGGTCGCGCAAACGTCTCTACGTGATGATCGCGGCCGCCGTCCTGGTCCTCGGAGGCCTCATCGGCGCGTTCGCCTTCATCCTCAACGACTCCGGCCCGACGTCGTCCTCGGTGCCGAAGCTGGCCGGGATGAACCAGGCCGCCGCCGGTGACGCGCTCCGTTCGGCGAAGCTGACCCCGGCCTACACGGAGGAGTACAGCGACACCGCGGCGCAGCACACGGTGATCCGGTCCGATCCGGCGGCGGGCGCGTCGGTCGCGCCGGGCACCACGGTCAACGTCGTGCTGTCGAAGGGCCGCCCGATCGTGCCGGACATCCAGGCCGGGACCAGCCAGCAGGACGCCGAGACGGCGATCAAGGCCGCACAGCTGACCCCGGTGCAGGGCGAGCAGGAGTTCAGCGACGTCGCCAAGAACAAGGTGATCCGCGTCGATCCGAGCCCGGGTTCGCAGCTGAACATCGGCGGGCAGGTCACGATCATCCTGTCGAAGGGCCCCGAGCCGCTGCCGCCGGTTCCCGACGTCACGGGCCAGAGCAAGGACGCCGCGTTCGCGATCCTCCAGCAGGCCGGTTTCCAGCCGTTCCAGGCAGGCGAGGAGTTCTCCGACCAGTTCGCCGCCGGCCAGGTGGTCCGCACCGATCCGAAGGGCGGCGGGAAGGCGAGCAACCGCCGCATCGGGGTGTTCGTTTCGAACGCCGTCGAAGTACCGAACGTGACCTTCAAGCGGATGGAGGAGGCGATCCAGATCCTGCGCCAGGCCGGACTGGAAGCCGACCGTGAGGGTCGAGGAAACGGCAACGGCCACGGCGGCGGAAACGGCGGTTTCGACTTCGTCCTGCAGCAGGATCCGCAGCCGGGCACCAAGGTCCCGAAGGGGTCAAAGGTGCGGATCAGAGGCTTCGGGTGACGCGAAAGGTGCGGTGAAACCGTTCAGTACCGGCACGGTCATCGGATACCGTGAACCGCATGGTGGTCTTCGACGGCGTGAGCGGCGTGTCTGCCAGGTGCGCCCCACCCGGTCCGCGATGAGCTTCTTCACGGACGGCCCGCGCGGCCGTCCCCTGTTCCCGGTGCCGGAACAGGAGCTGTTCGGCTACAACGGCCGCCCGTGGGTGGATCCGCCGCGCGAGTACATCGTCCCGGCGATCCTGCCCTGGTCGATGCCGCTGGGCCGTGCCGAGCGGACCATCGTGGCGCTGCGCGGTATCGAGGTGTGGCCGGAGTCGGTGACCTTCCAGCTGTCGGTGTACGCGCGTGACCTGCTGCTGGACGAACCAGCCGAGGGCCTGATCGACCACCGCCGCGTGCCGGACTACAACGCGCTGCTCGTCGGGGTGCTCTTCCCCGACGGCCGCCGCGCCAGCTCGGAGACCATCTCCGTGCCGTCGGCTTCGAAACCGGACCAGCCGGTGCTGCGCGCGCAGGGGCTCGGCGGTACGTCGTTCCACGTCGACCACGAGATCTTCCTGTGGCCCCTGCCGCCGGCCGGGCCGCTGGAGTTCGTCGTCCAGTGGCTCGACCGCGACATCGAAGAGACACGGACGTCACTCGACGGCACCGCGATCCGCGACGCCGCCAAGGAGGCGGGCGAGATCTGGCCCGGCCTGCCCGCCCGCGAGGCGCACGGACTGCCGGTCCGCCGGGTCGGGGCGCAGGCGATGATCACCCCCGCCTGGCCGCGCGAGTCGCAGGCGCCGCCTCCGCTGCCCCAGCCTCAGCGGCTGTCCCAGCCGGCCCCACCACCTGCCCAGACGCCCGCTCAGGCGACAGCGGACCGGCCGCGGCGGGGCGCGCCGCTGCCGACCCGCCTGCCCCGCCGGGCCCGCTGACCCCCCTTCACCGGCAAGGGGCTGAAGGACGCCTTCCTCGCATCTCACGCGGTGAAGGGCGCTTTCCCCGCATCGCATGCGGGGAAAGCGCCCTTCAGCTCCTTGCCGAGCAGGAAGCGACCCTCAGCGGAACGCTTCGACGTTCGCCAAGGCCCACTGCTCGTAGGTGACACCGGGCCGTCCGGTGAGGTCCTCGACCACGCCCGTCGGTGTGTCGGGGTGCTCGGTGAAGTACGCGAAGCCGTCGAGCAGCCACTTCGCGACTCCCGCCGGGATCCCGGCGTCGGTCCACTGCTTGTCCGCTTCCTCGCGGGTGAGCTCCTGGAAGGTGACTTCCTCGCCGAGCGCGGCCGAGAGGGCTGCGACCTGTTCGCGCTGGCTGATCGCCGTCGGTCCGCTCAGGGTGTACTTCTTGCCGACGTGCCCCTCGGTCAGGATGACGTGCGCCGCCACGGCCGCGATGTCCCCGAGGTCGATCGGCGTCATCCGGGCTTCGGGGTAGGCCTCGCGGACCACCCGTTCGGCCTTGATCGTCGCCGCCCAGCCGAACGTGTTGTTCATGAACGCGCCAGGGCGCAGGAACGTCCAGTCGAAACCGGCCTCCCGGACCGCCTTTTCGACGATGGCGAAGGCCACGCCGCTCGAGTTCTCGGGCGGGTCGTCGGCGTTGCTGCCCGACAGCGCCACCACCCGGCGGACTCCCGCCTCCTTCGCGAGCTTCACGAAGTCGTCCACCGTGTCCGCCAGCGGTGCCAGGTACACGGTCTCGACGCCCTTCAGCGCCTCCGGCAGGGTCTCCGGCTTCCCCAGATAGCCCTTGGCGACCTCCACCTGCTCCGGCAGTGCCGCCTTCGCCGGATTCACGGTCAACGCCCGCACCGGCGCTCCGGCCTCCACCAGTTCGTCGACCACCAGCCTGCCGACGTTTCCGGTCGCACCGGTCACCAGGATCGTCACGATGCCCCACTCCTTTTCGTACGCCCTACGGGAATGATTCAACCGTACCGCATACGAGAATGTAGAATCCAGCTTCACGGCCGAGTGGAGTGTGGATGGACTTCGAGCGCAGTCTCGAGCTGTTGTGGCGCGACCGCGGTGAGGCCCGGCAGCCGACCAGGGGACGGAAACCGAAACTCACCCTCGACCGGGTGGTCGCCACCGCCGTGGCCCTCGCCGACGGTGCGGGCGAAGCGACCGTGTCGATGAGCCAGATCGCCAAGGAACTCGACGTCGGCACGATGACGCTCTACACCTACGTCCCCGGCAAGACGGAACTGCTCGACCTCATGGTGGACTCGGTGCTCGCCGAACGGGATCTCCCCGGCCCAGGCGATCCCCGGCCGGACGGCTGGCGCGAGCGGGTACGCCTCTACGCCGAACGCACCCTGGCCGTGTACCGCGAGCACCCGTGGCTACGGTCGGCGTCGTCGGTGCGGCCGGTGCTCGGGCCGGGGCTGATGGCGGGCCAGGAGTACCTGATCGCGGCCGTCGCGGACATCGGCTTGCCGCCGCGCGAGGTGACCGCGGCCGCGCAGAGCATCGAGGTGTACGTCCAGGCGAACGCGGCGCTTTCGGCGGAGACGGCCCAGCTCGAACAGCGGACCGGCGAGTCGACCGACGCCTGGTGGGGGCAGCGGTCGGTGTTCTGGGAGAAGTACTTCGACGTCGAACGGCATCCGGCGATGACCCGGATGTGGGAAAGCGGCGGCTACGACTCCGACAGCTGCGAAGCCGCCGACGAGACCTTCACGTTCGGCCTGGAACGCCTGCTGGACGGCATCGAAGCCCGCGTTTAGAGGACGGAACGCGTCAGGAGACGGTGGGCAGGTCCGGCGCCGAGACGTCGAAGACCTTGCCCTCGCGGGTGAGCAACGCGGCGAGCACCTTCGCCTTGCGCTCGGTGTCGGCCGAGGTCCCCCACCGCACGGTCTTCCCGTCGGCCAGCGCGAACTCGACGCTGCCGGGCGTCTTCGCCGTCGCGGTCGTGACCTGCTTCAGCAGCTGCTGCGGGATCACGCCGAGGACGCCGGTCACCGCACGGGTCACCGGGTCGTCGGCCGACACCGACGGCAGCTTCAACTCGGGCAGCCCAGCGGGCCGCTCCTTGAGTGTCTTGAACACCACTCCCCCGCCGTCGACGAGGTGCACCCCGTCGCCGCCGGGGCCGCTGTCGAAGAACGCGATGGCCGCCCGTTCGGTCACGGTGATCTCGAGCGTGCTCGGCCAGGACCGGGAGACGTCGACGGTGGCGATACCGGGCATCTGCGCCACCCGGTCGCGGATCTCGTCGGTGTCCAGGCGCAGCATCGGCTTCTGGTCCGGTACCGCCGCCGTGGCGCGGATCTGCTCCGCGGGGACGGAGTTGGCGCCGACGACGTCCACCTGCTGCACGCCCAGCATCGAGCTGAACCACAGCAGGTAGACGACGGCGACGACGGTCAGCACCGAGAGCAGCGCGACCCAGCGCCGCCGCAGTTCCTTGCGCCGGATCGGCCGGGTGGTCCGGCGACGATCCTGGACGGACCGCCTGCCGCGCCTCGCTTCCGCGCCCTGAACCCGCTTGACCCGCTTGGCTCGTTCGGTACGCGGACGCCGACCGGGTTCGGCCGGGCGGCGGCGTTCCCCGGTCTGCGTCATGGCTGAAGCGTGTCTCCCGAACTGAGGTGGACAGGTTGGGTGAGGGTACGCGCGCGCGTTTCTTTTCGGCCGGAGGCCTCGGCTTCGCGGAGGCGGGCCGCCGGCCTGGCCGGGTGAGCGGACAGGCGATGCCGCGGCCCGGCTACGGGAATCCGAAAGCGCGCCTTGAGAGACATGGCTAGCCCGCCCGCCGGTCCAGTTCGGCCAGGATCTCCGGGCCGATCTGAGTGACGTCACCGGCGCCCATGGTCACCAGCAGGTCGCCGGGTTTGACCAGATCCGCGGCGAGCTTCGCCGCGACGTCGAACGCCGGCTGGTAGTGCACGGTGGCGCCGGAGATCTGGTCGGCGATGAGCGCGCCGGTCACGCCGGGTTCCGGCTCCTCGCGGGCACCGAACACGTCCAGCACGATGACCTCGTCGGCCAGCGACAAGGCCGCCGCGAACTCCTTCGCGAACGTCTTCGTGCGCGAGTACAGATGCGGCTGGAAGACCACGATGACCCGGCCGGAACCGGCCGCCGTCCGCACCGCGCGCAGCTGCGCGTCGACCTCGGTCGGGTGATGCGCGTAGTCGTCGTACACCCGGACGTCGCCGGAGCGGCCCTTGAACTCGAACCGGCGCCGGACGCCGCCGAACGCGGCGAGCCCTTCGGCGAGGCCCTCGACCGGTGCGCCGAGTTCGATCCCGGCCAGCAGCGCGGCGATCGCGTTCAGCGCCATATGCTCACCCGGCACCGCGACGCGGAGGTCGATTTCCTTGCCCTGCAAGGAGATACGCACGACGCCGCCTTCGGGGGCAGGCGTGTAGTCCAGCACCTTCGCGTCGTCCGCGCCGGTGACCGAACGCCCGTAGCGGCGGACGCGGATGCCGCGTTCCTCCGCCTGCGAGCCGAGCTTGTCCGCTCCCTCGTCGTCACCGCAGACGACGAGCAGCCCGCCCGGTTCGATCCGGCCGAGGAAGTCGGTGAAGACCGAGACGTACGCCTCGGCCGTGCCGTGGTGATCGAGGTGGTCCGGCTCGACGTTGGTCACCACGGCGACCGTCGGCGAGTAGGCCAGGAACGACCCGTCGCTCTCGTCGGCTTCGGCGACGAAGACGCCACCCTCGCCGTGGTGGGCGTTCGCGCCCGACTCGTTGAGGTCGCCGCCGATGGCGAACGACGGGTCGAGGCGGCAGTGCTGCAGCGCGACGGTCAGCATCGACGTCGTCGACGTCTTGCCGTGCGTCCCGGCGATGCACGCGACGCGGTGGCCACCCATCAGCCCGGCCAGCGCCTGCGCGCGGTGCAGGACGGTGATCCCGCGTTCCCGCGCGGCCATCAGTTCCGGGTTGCTCTCCTTGATCGCGGTCGACACGACCACCGACGACGGGCCTTCGGCGAACGCGTCGAGGTTCTCGGCACGCTGGCCGATGGCGATCTCGGCGCCCTGTGCCCGCAGCGACAGGAACGCGCGCGACTCCTTCGCGTCGGACCCCGAGACCTGGGCCCCGCGGGCCAGCAGGATACGGGCGATGCCGCTCATCCCGGCGCCGCCGATCCCGATCAGGTGGGCACGCGTGAGCGTGTCCGGGAGGTTGTCAGGCACCGGCTACCTCCAGCACGATCTTGGCAAGGGTCTCGTCGGCCTGGCGGTGGCCGAGACCGACCGCGGCCGCACTCATCTTCGCGACCCGGTCGGCGTCGGCGACCAGCGGGATCACCAGCTCGGCGATCTTGGCGGCGGTGAGGTCGGCGTCGGTCACCATCAGCGCGGCACCCGCGTCGACCGCGGGCTGGGCGTTGCTCGCCTGTTCGCCGTTGCCGTAGGGCAGCGGGACGAACACCGCGGGCAGCCCCACGGAGGTGACCTCGGCGACGGTCATCGCGCCGGAGCGGCACAGCACCGCGTCGGCGGCGGCGTAGGCGAGGTCCATCCGCTCCAGGTACGGCACCGGGACGTACGCGGGCCTGCCGGGGAACTCCTGGACGACCAGTGTGTTCTTCGGTCCGTGTGCGTGCAGGACGCCGACCCCGGCGTCCGCGAACTCCTTGGCCGCGGCCGAGACCGCGCCGTTGATCGACACCGCGCCCTGCGAACCGCCGAAGACCAGCAGTGTCGGGACGTCCGGGTCGAGCCCGAAGAACTCACGGGCTTCGGCACGCAGCGCGGCCCGGTCGAGCGAGGTGATGGAGTGACGCAGCGGGATGCCGACGACCTCGGCCTTCGGCAGCGGCGTCCCCGGGACGGCGACGGCGACGCGGGCGGCGAATCGCGCGCCGACCCGGTTCGCCAGCCCGGCCGCCTTGTTGGCCTCGTGGACCACGATCGGGGTGCGGCCACGCGCGGCGAGGTACGCCGGGAGCGCGACATAGCCGCCGAAGCCGACGACGACGTCCGCGCCGACCCGGTCCAGGACGGCACGGGTGCGCTTGACCGCGTCGCGGACCTTCAACGGCATCTTCAGCAGCTCAGGCGTCGGCTTGCGCGGCATCGGCACCGGCGGGATCAGCTCCAGCGGGTAGCCGCGCGCCGGGACGAGTTTGGTCTCCAGACCGCGCTCGGTCCCCAGCGCGATCACCTTCGCGTCGGGACGCAGGCGCATCACGGCGTCGGCGAGCGCGAGTGCTGGTTCGATATGTCCTGCGGTGCCGCCCCCGGCGACCACGACCACCGGCGCCTTGCCCGCGGCGGATCTCTCGGCTCCCTTAACGGGGTTACTCACCTATGACCTCTCCGGTTTGCGGTACCCCGTTTCGCGGTACCGCGGTTCACCGCCGTACGTGCGGCCGTCCTTCTGCCGGGTTCCCGCACCGAGCGGCGCCGCTCCTGTGCGGGCGATGGCCTCGCCGTCCTCGGCGCGGGCCTCGCCGCCTTGGTGGCGCCTCCCCTGGCCGCGGCGCCCTTGCGCTTGGCGGGCGGGCGGTACGGGTCGGGCGCGGGAAGCCTCAGCAGGCGTCCGAATTTACCCGGCCCCTGCGAACGCAGTGCGGCCACCGCCTCCGGTTCGTGCCGGGCGGCGTTGGCGAGGACCCCCATGATGAGCATGGTGATCACCAGCGACGTCCCGCCGTAGGAGATCAACGGCAGGGTGACCCCGGTGACCGGCAGCAGGCCGACGACGTAGCCGATGTTGATCCCCGCCTGCGCGACCAGGAAGACGGTCAGCGTGCCGGACACGATACGGATCCACGGGTCGAGGTTGCGGGCCGCGATGCGCAGGCCCACGATGGCGACCCCGGCGAACAGCGCCAGCACCACCACGCAGCCGATGAAGCCGAGTTCCTCGCCGATCAGGGCGAAGATGAAGTCGTTCTGCACGTTCGGCAGGTAGCCCCAGTTGGACTGGCCCTGTCCGAGCCCCTTGCCGAAGAGCCCGCCGTCGGCGAGCGCGAGTTTCGCCTGGTTGGCCTGGAAGCCGTCGGCGCTGGTGTCCGGGTCGCCGGAGACGAACGACATGACCCGCCGCAGCCGGTACGGGGCGATGATGGCGAGCACCAGCACCCCGACGAGCCCGCCGGCGAGGATCACGCCGAACAGCCGTTTCGGCGCGCCCGCGAACCACAGCAGGGCCAGCAGCACCACCGCGAGCGTGATCGTGCCGCCGAGGTCGGGCTGCATCATGACCAGCGCGAACATCAGCAGCGCGATCGGCACCACCGGGACGAGCAGATGCCGCCACTGGTTGATGATGTTGTACTTGATCACCAGGATGTGGGCGCCCCAGAAGGCGAGCGCGAGCTTGGCCGCCTCGACCGGCTGGAAGGCGAACCCGCCGAACATGAACCAGCCCTGCGAACCGTTGACGGTCGAGCCCAGCGGGGTGAGCACCAGCGTGAGCAGGCCGAGGCAGACCACGGTCATCGTCGCCGAAAGACGCCGGACGCGTTCCAGCGGGATCCGCAGTCCGATCCAGAACACCACCGAGCCGATGGCGACGAACAGGATGTGCTTGCTGAACTGCGCGTAGACCCCGCTGCCGGTCTTCGGGTTGTACGAAGCGACCGAAGACGCCGAAAGCACCATCACGATGCCGATCACGGTCAGCACGCCGGTGAGCGCCAGTACCAGGTGGAACGAGGCGAGCGGCCGCGAAAGCCACGCCGTCAGCGCGGTGCGGAACGCGACGAACGTGCTTTCCTTGCGTTCCCGTGGCTTACGTGGCTGGCCGGGCTGGCGCTTTCTTTCCTCAACCGCCGTCACTGGTCTCCCCCGCACCGTCGCGCAGGACACGGACCGCACGCGCGAACGCGTCGCCGCGCGCGCCGTAGCTCGAGAACATGTCCAACGACGCCGCGGCGGGGGCCAGCAGCACCACATCTCCGGGCCGCGCCAGGGCGCGGGCCGCCTTCACCGCCGCAGTCATGGGGTCATCGTCACCCGGAAGGAGGCTGTTCACCGGGACATCCGGCGCGTGTCGCGCAACAGCGGCGGCGATCGCGGGTGAATCCACGCCGAGGAGCACGACTCCGCGGAGCCTGCCCGCGATCGAACCGACCAGTTCGTCCACCGACGCGCCCTTGAGCTGGCCACCGGCGATCCAGACGACGGACAGGTGCGCGCGCAGCGAACCACTCGCCGCGTGCGGATTGGTCGCCTTGGAGTCGTCGATGTACCGGACACCGTCGACCTCGGCGACCTCCTCGGCCCGGTGCGGGGCGGGGCGGTACTCGCGCAAGCCCTTGGCGACGTCCTCGCCGCTGACGCCGTAGGCGCGGGCCAGCGCCGCCGCGGCGAGCGCGTTGGACACGTTGTGAGGACCGGCGGGCCGGACGTCGGCCAGCGTGCCGAGTTCGTCGGCGCTGGTCGCCGGGTCGGCGACGAAGGCGCGGTCGACCAGCAGGTCTTCCACGATGCCGAGTTCGCCGGGGCGCGGGGTGTCCATCCCGAAGGCGACGCGGCGGGCGCCGGCGGGCGCGTGCTCCTCGGCGAGCCGGATGGACCACTCCTCGTGCAGGTTGTGCACCACGTTCCGCGAGTGGGCGTGGATCCGGCCCTTCGCGGCAGCGTATTCCTCCATCGAGCCGTGCCAGTCGAGGTGGTCCTCGGCCAGGTTCAGCACCACGGAGGCGTGCGGGGCGAGCGTGGACGACCAGTGCAGCTGGTAGCTCGACAGCTCCACGGCGAGCACCTCGTGCCCGGCCCGGACGGCGTCGAGTACCGCGAATCCGACGTTCCCGCAGGCCACGGCGTCGACCCCGGCGGTGCGCAGGATCGACTCCAGCATCCCGACCGTGGTGGTCTTGCCGTTGGTGCCCGTGATCGCGAGCCACACCGGCGGTTTGTCGCGCAGCTGCCCGACGCGCCACGCCAGTTCGACGTCGCCGATCACCTCGATACCCGCTTCGGCAGCGGCCACCAGCAGTGGCGACGTGGGCCGCCAGCCTGGGCTGGTCACGACCAGCTCGACGCCTTCGGGCGGGTCCGTCAGGCCCGGCACGAGTTCCGCGCCGAGCCCTTCGAGTTCCGCCAGCCGTTCGGCGTTGCCGTCGGTGACGGTGACCCGCGCCCCCTGCTCCCGCAGGACGGGGACGATGGATTTGCCGGTGACCCCGGCTCCGGCCACGAGGACGTGACGACCGGCCAGTTCCACCGCTTAACCCCCGAGACCGAGTTGCTCGCTGTAGAACAGCCCGAGACCGAACATGCAGCAGATGGCCGAAAGCAGCCAGAACCGGATGATGACCGTGGTCTCCGCCCAGCCCGCGAGTTCGAAGTGGTGATGGAACGGGGCCATCCGGAACAGCCGTCGCCTGGTCGTGCGGAACACCGCGATCTGCGCGACCACCGAGATCATCTCGACCATGAACAGACCGCCGATGACGATGGCGAGCAGTTCGGTGCGGGTGGTCATCGACAGCCCGGCGACGAGGCCACCGAGCGCGAGCGAACCGGTGTCGCCCATGAAGATCTTCGCCGGTGCCGCGTTCCACCAGAGGAAACCGACGCAGGCGCCGGTCGCCGCGGCGGCCACCACGGCGAGGTCCAGCGGGTCACGGACGTCGTAGCAGGCGGCCTGCGGGGTGACCGCGCACGAGAGGCGGGTCTGCCAGAAGGCGATGACGACGTAGGTCGCCAGCACCATCGCCGCGGTGCCGCCGGCGAGACCGTCGAGGCCGTCGGTGAAGTTCACCGCGTTCGACCAGCCCGAGATGACGACGTAGCAGAAGATCACGAAGAACACCGACGGGAAGGTGATCAGCGCGAGGTCACGCACGTAGGAGAGGCTCTCCGACGCCGGGGTGAGCCCGCGTTCGTCGGCGAACTGCAGCGCCAGGATCGCGAAGCCGATCGTGACCACCAGCTGGCCGACCAGCTTCGCGGTCTTGTTCAGCCCGAGGTTGCGCTGTTTGCGGATCTTGATGAAGTCGTCGAGGAACCCGACGATCCCGAGGCCGACGGCCAGCCCCAGCACCAGCAGCCCCGAAGCGGACGGGCCGCCGGTGCCGTTGCCGCCGCTGAGCGAGCTGATCAGATGGGCCACGAAATACCCGACGACCATCGCGACGATGATCGCGACACCACCCATCGTCGGGGTACCGCGCTTGGATTTGTGTCCCTGCGGTCCTTCCTCCCTGATCTCCTGGCCGAAGCCCTGCCGGGAGAAGACCCGGATCAGATAGGGAGTGAGGAGGATGGAGACCAGCAGGCCCGCCGCGGCCGCGATCAGGATGCTGATCACGCGTCACCACCGTTCGAGCGTTCTTGAGAGGGGGAAGGGGGTACTACAGGGGATTCAGCGTTCGTTTCGGGGGAGGCGAGCAGGGCATCGGCCACCCGCCACAGCGCGGCGGACTTGGACGCCTTCACCAGCACGATGTCGCCCGCGCGGAGCTGATCATGCAGCAGGGCGATGGCGGCCTCGACGTCGGGTACCAGTACCGACTCCTCGCCCCAGGAACCCTCCTGGTGCGCGCCCTGGTGCATGGCCGCGGCGGCCTCTCCGACGACCACGAGCTTGTCGATGTTGAGCCGGACGACGAGCCTGCCGATGCCGTCGTGCGCCTCGACCGCGTCGTCGCCGAGGTCGGCCATCACGCCGAGCACGGCCCAAGACCGGCGCTCCGTGCTCATCGACGCGAGCGCCTTGAGCGCGGCGCGCACCGACTCGGGGTTGGCGTTGAACGAGTCGTTGAGCACCGTGACGCCGTCGGGCCGGGTGGTGACCTCCATCCGGCGTCCCGAGCGCTGCTCGAGGCCCGACAGACGGGCCGCGATCTCCTCGGTCGTCGAACCCAGTTCCAGCGCGACCGCGGCGGCGCTGAGCACGTTGCCGACGTGGTGCTCGCCGTACAGCGGGAGCTTCACCGGGGCCTCGCCGGACGGGGTCACCAGCCGGAACGACGCCCGCGCTTCCTCGTCGAGGGTGACGTCCACGGCGCGGACGTGCGCGGACGCGCTCTCGCCGACGTACACCACGCGCGCGTTCGTGCGGCTCGCCATGGCGGCGACCAGCGGGTCGTCGATGTTCAGGATCGCGACGCCGCCGTCTTCGGCGCTCGGCAGTGCCTCGACCAGTTCGCCCTTGGCCTTGGCGATGCCCTCACGCGAGCCGAACTCGCCGACGTGCGCGGTGCCGACGTTGAGCACGGCCCCGATCCGCGGCGGCGCGATGGCGGCCAGCTCGGCGATGTGGCCGGGCCCGCGGGTGGACAGCTCCAGCACCAGGTGCCGGGTCGAGGCGTCGGCCCGCAGCGCCGTCCAGGGGTGGCCCAGCTCGTTGTTGAACGACCCCGGCGGCGCGACCGTCGGGCCGAGCGGCTCCAGCAGCTGGGCGATGACGTCCTTGGTGGAGGTCTTGCCCGACGAGCCGGTGACGCCGACGACGGTCAGGTGCTCGCCGGACAGCTTCTCGACCACGTGCCGGGCGAGCTTGGCCAGCGCGGCCAGTACCGCGGCGCCCGCCCCGTCCTTGTCGGCGACCAGCGCGAACGCGCGATCGTGCGCGGTACCGGCGGGCAGCGGCGGCACGATCACGGCCGGGGCGTCGACCTCGCGGCCCGCGAGCACCGCGACGGCGCCGGCCTCGACGGCCTTCGCGGCGAGGTCATGGCCGTCGACCCTCGCGCCGGGCAGCGCGACGAACAGGCCACCGGGGGTCAGCTCGCGGGTGTCGAATTCGACGCTCCCGGTGACCTCGGCGGTGCCGTCGGTCCGGTGCAGCCTGCCGCCGACGATGTCGGCGATCTCGGCCAGGCTGAGCACGATCACGATGTCTCCAGACGTCTGCGGATGGCGGAGGCGAGTTCGTCCCGGTCGGAGAACGGGTGCACGACACCCTGGACCTCCTGGCCGGTCTCATGGCCCTTGCCCGCGATGAGCACGATGTCGCCGGGCTTGGCGAGCTCGACGGCGTGGATGATGGCCTCGCGACGGTCGGCGATCTCGAGGATCTCGCCGCCCAGCGCCGGACCGGCGTTGCGGGCCCCGGCCAGCATGGCCGCCCGGATCGCGGCCGGATCCTCCGAACGCGGGTTGTCGTCGGTCACGATCAGCACCTCGCTGCGCCGGACCGCCGCCTCGCCCATCATCGGGCGCTTCGCGGTGTCGCGGTCACCGCCGCAGCCGAGGACGGTGATGATCCGGCCCTCCGTGCGGGCACGCAGCGCGTCGAGCCCCTGCGCGACCGCGGCGGGCTTGTGCGCGTAGTCGACCACCGCGGTGAACGGCTGGCCGAGGTAGACCCGCTCCATCCGGCCCGGCACCTCGACCGCGGCGAGCCCGGCGACGATGGCGTCGAGCGGGACACCGGCGGTGGCGAGGATCGCGGCCGCGAGCACCGCGTTCGCCACGTTGAACTCACCCGGCAGCGGGATCTTCGCCGAAGCGGCGAGGCCGTCGGGTCCGTGGAGAGTGAAGGTCTGTTCCCCCGCCGGGGTGGGCGTGAGGTCGGTGGCGCGCCACTGCGCGTCCGAGCCCGGCTCGGTGGAGACGGTCACCGTGTGCGGGGTCAGGAGGGCGTGCCCCCACGCGCTGTCGACGACGACCACCTCGGCGGTGGAGCGGCCGTCGAACAGCAGCGACTTGGCGGCGAAGTACTCCTCCATGTCCTTGTGGAAGTCCAGGTGGTCCTGGGAGAGGTTGGTGAAGGCCCCGACCGCGAAACGCGTGCCGTTGACCCGGCCCAGCGCCAGCGCGTGGCTGGAGACCTCCATCGGGACGTGCGTGACGCCGCGCTCCACCATGACGGCGAGGAGCGCCTGCAGATCCGGCGCCTCGGGGGTGGTGAAGCCGCTGGCCAGCCGCTCGCCCGCGATCCGGGTCTCGACCGTGCCGATCAGGCCGGTGGTGAGCCCGGCCGCCTTGAGCCCGGCGTCGACCAGATACGACGTCGTGGTCTTGCCGGACGTCCCGGTGATCCCGAGGACCGACAGCTCCAGCGACGGCTCGCCGTAGATCCAGGCCGCGATCTCGCCGAGGGCGGCGCGCGGGTCGGGGTGCACGAGGATCGGCACGCCCGCGTCACGGAGCACCGGGCGCTCGGCACCGGCCTCGTCGGTGAGCACGGCGGCCGCTCCGGCGGCGATGGCCTGGTCGCTGAAGTCCGCGCCGTGGGCACGGGCACCGGGAAGCGCGGCGAAGAGGTCTCCGGGGAGGACGTGCTGCGCGCGCAGCGTGCTGCCCGTGACCGTCAGCTCGGCCGCGGCCGGGTAGTCGTCACCGCCCACCACGAGCCGCGCGCCCGCCCTGGCGAGCAGCGTGCCCAGCGGCATCGGCTCGATCCTGGCCGGACGAGGGGGTGCGGAGACGGCCTTGACCGGGCTGTCCGGGACCTGGGCAGCCGTCGCGCCGGACCCGCTTTCGACGGCGGGACCGCTGCGGGGATCTGAAGTAGGCACCGACACAGCAAAGGAGGTTACCGGCGTGGCATTCGGGTGACCGAAGCGGTGCGGGGTGTGAGCGCGGTGATCATGCTCGTGGTAATGGGTTTCGCGAGCTCTCCTTGGCGCACAAGGGCTTCCGACTGTCGCTTGAGGACTTCGCGGCGGTACGCGGGATGCTTTTCGGGCGGTGCCCTAGGGCAGGGGCCCGTTCACGGACAGCTACGAGCGCCGTGGCGGTGGCCACGCGAAGGGAGTCTTCACGGTCCTGCGGCACCCTCGTCGAACGCCATGAAAGGTCCTTTCCTTGCAAAATTTGCGAGGAAAGGACCTTTCATGGCACGTGAACGGAGAAGAAGCGTCCCTTCGACAGCGCTCAGGAAAGGATCAGCGGGACCTGAGGCGCCGGACCGTCCGAAAGCGGGATCTGGAACCGCTGCGTCAGGTAGGCGGCGATCGAGTGGAACAGCGGCGCGGCCGAGCCCCCGCCCGGCAGCGAGGCTTCCGGCGCGTCGAGCCGGATGCCGACCACGAACCGCGGCTTGTCGGCGGGCAGGATCCCGGCGAAGGTGATGTTGTACAGGTGATTGCTGTACGTCTTCGTCTGCGGATCGACCTGCTGGCCGGTGCCCGTCTTACCCGAGACCTGGTAGCCCTCCAACGCCGCCTTCGGCCCGGTGCCGCTCTGCAGCCCCCTGCCGCTCTGCACCACGGCGCGCATCATCTCGCGCACGGTCTTCGCCGCCTGCGGGCTGATGACCTGCACGGTCTTCGGCGCCGGTTCGGGGACGACGGTCCCGTCGGGGTTGACCTTCGCCTTGACGACCCGCGGTTCCACGCGCAGCCCGTCGTTCGCGATGGCCTGGTACATCCCGGCCATCTGCACGACGGTCATCGAAAGCCCCTGCCCGATCGGCAGGTTGCCGAAGGTCGTGGCGTACCACTGGTTGCGCGGCGGTACGACGCCTGGGCTCTCACCGGGGAGACCGAGACCGGTGCGCTGGCCGAGACCGAACTTCTTGAGCAGGTCGGCGTAGCGGTCTTCGCCGAGTTTCTGCGCCAGCAACAGGGTCCCGACGTTCGACGACTTCGCGAAGATGCCAGTGGTGGTGAACTGCTGCGTGCCGTGGATCCAGGCGTCCTTGACGACCTTGTCCGCGACCTGCAGCGAACCCGGCACCGGGATCGACGCCTCCGGGGTGGTGATGCCGTCGTCGATCGCGCCGGCGGCGGTGACGATCTTGTTCACCGAACCGGGTTCGAACGGCGTGGTCACCGCGCGGTTGTTCAGGTTCTCGGTCTCGCTGCGCGAAGCCGGGTCGTTGAGGTTGACCGTCTTGTCGTTGGCCAGCGCGTAGACCTCGCCGGTCTTCGAGTCCATGATGACCGCCTGGCCGCCCTTGGCGCGCGACTTGGCGACGTATTCGCTCAGCTGCCGCTGCAGTTCGTACTGCAGGTCGGTGTCGATGGTCAGCTGCAGATCCGAACCGGGGACGGCGTTCTGGATGTCCCGCTCGGTACCGGGGATGACCAGGTTGTCGTTGCCGTTCCGGGTGTTGACGATCTTGCGGCCCGGTGTTCCGGCCAGGTCGTTGTCCCGCGAGGCCTCGAGGCCGTAGCCGCCGTGCAGGTTGTGTTTGGAAACGTCCTTGTCGTCGGTACGCCAGTTCGCGTAGCCGATGATGTTCGCTCCCACCGAGTCGCCGGGGTACTCCCGCTTCGAGCGCTTCTCGACGCTGATCCACGGGTATTCCTTGACAATCGCGTCGGCGACCGACGGTTCGATGTCATGGACGAGGTAGGTGAACGGCTCCTGCTTGTGGAACTTGTCCAGCAGTTCCTGCTCGGTGATCACGCCCGGCAGTTTGGCCGCGATCAGCTTCGCCGCGCCCGCGACCTCGGTCTCGAAGTTCTTGCCCTTGGCCGGGTTCGCCGCGGCGTACTCGTCCATTTTCTTGTGCAGCCAGTTCAGGCTGACCGCGAGCGTCCGCACCTCGATACTGAACGCGATCTTCGTCCCGTTGCGGTCCATGATGGACCCGCGCTGCGCGGGACTTTCGATCACCGATGCCCGTTGCCGTTCCGCCGCCTCGGACAGCGCGCCCGCCTCGAACCACTGCACCTGCACCAGTTTGAGACCGGCGAGCACCATCACGACGATCAGCAGGATCCGCACCCCGGTGAACCGGCTCGGATGTCCTCCGTTGCCCCGCCGAGCGGTGGCACGGCGGGTCCCCGCGGCGTAGGTCCGCCGCGCGCTGCCCGCCGACCGGGTCCTGGCCTGTGCCGGACGGCCGGGTGACATCACTGACCTCCTTGCGCCTGGGGTTCCGCGTTCTCCTGGGGGACAGCGGGCTGGTCGCCCTCGATCACGCCCTGCTGGGTGCCCTCGGCGGGGGGCGGCGGCGGTGCGGCCGGGACCGGGGGCGCCTCCCCTTGTGCCTTCTTCGGCTCACCGACCACAGTGGACTGTCCGTCCGGGCCGACCACGATATGGGCGGGGTCGCCGCCGGGAACCATGCCCAGTTCCCTGGCCTTGGGTGCCAGCGAAGCGGGCGACTCGGCCTTCGCGACCTCGCGCTGCAGCCGTTCCTTCGCCTCGGCGAGTCCGGCGTTGGCCGTGCGCAGTTGTTCGAGCCGGTACGAATCGGCGATGGCCTGCGTGGTCAGCCACAGCGTGCACGCCACGCCGACGGCCAGCATGCCCATCATCATCAGCACGAACGACGCGCGCGAGCGTGGCCACCGCAGCTTGAGCTTCTTCTTCGGCTCTTCCTTGCCCGCACCGCCTTCGGCGTCGGGACGGTTGCGCCGCTGATCGCGCTGCAGCAGATCGGCGCGCTGGGCACGGCGGGCGTAGGCGCGTTCGGCCGCCGACGTCCGGCCGCGGGAGGCGCGAGTGGTGCCCGGTGCGGCGGTTTCCGGCGTCTCGTCGACCGTGCTGGTCGCGCGGGCACGCCGTTTGGGCGCCGGTGCACCCCGGCGGCCGCGGGACTTCGCGGGAGCGGTCATCGTGCTCGGTCTCCGATCCGTTCGGCGGCTCGCAGCCGCACGGAGGCGGCCCGTGGGTTCTGTTCGGTCTCCGCCTCGCCGGCCTTCTCGGCCCCTCTGGTGAGCAGTTTCAGTTCCGGGCCGTGGCCCGGTAGTTCCACCGGAAGCCCTTCGGGCGTCCGGGATTTCGCCAGTTCCGCGAAGGCCTGCTTGACCAGCCTGTCCTCGAGGGACTGATAGGACTCCACGACGATGCGGCCGCCGACGGCAAGTGAGGACAGCGCCCGCGGCATCGCCCGCCGCAGCACTTCCAGTTCGCCGTTGACCTCGATCCGCAGCGCCTGGAAAGTGCGCTTCGCCGGATGGCCGCCGGTGCGCCTGCTCGCCGCGGGGACCGCGTCGTACAGCAGTTCCACCAACCGCCCGCTCCGGGTGAAGGGTTCCTTCTCCCGTTCCGCCATAACGGCTTTGACGATCCGCTGGGCGAATCGTTCCTCGCCGTAGTCGCGCAGGATCCGGATCAGCTCGCCGGGGGCGTAGGTGTTGAGCACGTCGGCGGCGGTGATCCCGGTGGTCGGGTCCATCCGCATGTCGAGCGGGGAATCCTTGGAGTAGGCGAAACCGCGTTCGGCCCGGTCCAGCTGCATCGAGGAGACACCGAGGTCGAAGAGGATTCCGTCCACTCTGGACAGTCCGAGGCTCTGCAGCGCGGACGGCATCTCGTCGTAGACGGCGTGCACGAAGTCGACGCGATCGCCGTGCTTCGCGAGCCGTTTCGCGGAGAGTTCCAGCGCGTTGGGGTCACGGTCGAGCGCGACCAGGCGCAGTGCGGGGAATTCGGTGAGGAGCGCGTCGGAATGACCGCCCAATCCGACGGTCGCGTCGACCAGCACGGCCTCGCGGTCGGAGAAGACCGGCGCGAACAGTTCGACGATACGCTTGAGCAGCACTGGAACGTGCTCGTGTTCGTCTGCCATGTCTTCCCCCCTTTCGTGTCGTGCCGGGGAAGATGCCGGATGCCGTCAGGTCCCTGTCCGCCCGCCTGCTGACCTGGTACCGGGGAAGGTGTACCAGGGCCACTGAGCGGACAGAGGCCTCACGGCATCCGTGTGGACGGTTTCCCGCGTGTCCGAAGCAGGAACCCGCGCCCCCCGACGGCGTGGGTGCTTCTTCGGTCACGTCTAGAAGACGCCCGGCAGAACTTCCTCTCGAGCCTTCGCGTAGCTGTCCTCGTGTTCGTCCAGGTAGCCCTGCCACGCCTGGGCATCCCAGATCTCCAACCTGGTGATCGCCCCGATCACCACGCACTCCTTGTTCAACCCGGCGTACCGCCTGAGCTCGGACGCGATCGCGATACGTCCTTGCCCGTCCGGGCGTTGTTCGTCCGTCCCGGCGAAGAGATAACGCTGATAGGCCCGGACCGCCTCGTTCGTGAACGGGGCGTCGGCGACCTTCCTCGCCATCTGCTCGAACTCGGCCCGGGGAAAGACGAAGAGACAGTGATCCTGTCCCTTGGTGACCATCAGCCCACCGGCGAGCGCGTCGCGGAACTTCGCGGGCAGCGTGAGCCGCCCTTTGTCATCCAGTTTCGGGGTGTGGGTGCCGAGGAACATCGGCTCCACCTCCCTACCGATCCCGGCTGCTGACAACCAGGGTCGGCCACGGGGCTCCCTTCTGCCCCACTGCGCACCACCGTACCCCACTTTTCACCACAGTCAACGCGACAAAAGCCGCCACCACTCCGTCGTGTCAGGCGTTTTCGCTGGTCAGCCAGGTGGGGCCAGGTGGGGGCTCGGTGGGGGACGGTGGCCAAGATCCCCCTGGGCGGGTATCGAAGCAACCTCATCCATGCCTGATGCGTCCGGTTATCGGCAGCCGGAACCCTGTTGTGGGGCGGAGTGGGGGTGAAAGTGGGGAATCCGGTGGAGACACTGTGGAGGGTGACGTCGGTTCATCCGACGACATGTCGACAAAGGACTGCTTCGCTCCGAGCGTGGAAGATCCGGGACGTTCAGTGTCCCGGATCTTCCACGCTCACCGTCGGCGTCCGCGCTTGCGGCGGCGTCCGTTCATCCCTGGGGTGGCGCGACGGCTGACGCCGCGCCAATCCTTGGGTTTCTCCTTCGGTTCAGGAAGCAACCGGCCGAGACGGCCCCCCAGCCAGAAGCCCGCGATCCAGCCGGGGATCACGCTGACGAAGACGAGAAGGATCCACCAGCCGTCGGCGACCGGCCACACCGGCCGATCCATCGGGACGACGGAAGACCCCCCTCGCGAACTGTTCTTCTTCCGGTACTTGTACTCCTCCACCGGAACGCTGCCCGAAAGCGCGGAAACCGCGGTGACCGCAGCGGTCGAGACCTGTTCTCCTCCTGGAGAAACGTTGTCCCACCGGATTTCCGCCTGGCACGAATACGTCATCCAGGTGTGGATCGCGTTCCTCTGGCACTGCTCGACCTGGGCGGTACCGGTCCTGCTCAGGGTGCCCCACGGCTGGAAACCGACCACCCACTGCGAAGAGAGCATCAGCCACAACGTGAGCAGCACGCCGAGTCCGCCCATGACACTTCGAGGCCACCATCGGGTCCGGGCGGTCCGCGTCGGCCGCTCGGTCTGTTCGCCCATCACCGGCGACCACGTTTGCGACGGCGTCCGTTCATACCCGGCGCGGCACGACGGCTGACACCGCGCCAATCCTTGGGTTTCTCCGCTGGTTCGGGCAAGAGCCGATCGATGCCCTTGCCCGCGAACCAGCCGACGATGTAGCTGGGGATCGTGCCCACGAGCACGAAGAAGAACCACCACCCGGTGGAGAACATCGGCCGCGGGCGGTCCACGGGGACGATGTTGTAGTGAAGAAGCCCGTAGCGGCCTACCGACTTATAGGACACGACGTTCACCTCACCCGACAGATCCGCGACAGAACCGATCGCCGAAGACGTGACCTGTGGTCTTCCCGGCGTTTTCCGGTCCCACGTCACGTCGGCCTCGCAAACGTGGATCATCCAGAGTCGCACCGGGCTGCGATGGCACTCGCGGATTTGCGCGACACCGAACCGGTCCACCGTCCCCGCGGCACCGATCCCCAGTGAGGCACCGAACGAGAACATCACCCATGCGCCCAGCACCACGAAGACGACGCCGGAGAGCACCCGCAGGCTGTATCGCCCTCGACGGCTCCGGACCGCTCGCTCATCTTCTCTGTTCTGGTCAGTCATCGTCGTCGAGCGAACCGCTGATCCTGCCACTGTTCGGTGGCGTCGTCCTGCCGCGTTCGACTGAGCCGCCGTCGTACTGATTGTAATCCGCGGCGGCCGCCTTCCCGGCTTCCTTCCCGATCTTCAAGCCAGTGTTGTCGGCGATCTTGCCCGCGACGGTGTTCTCCATGCGGTCCATTCCGCCACGCGTGTGCTTGAGCAGGCGCTCGGCACCCGTCGCGTCGGAATCCAGGGCCTTCTTCGCGAGCTTGAGATTGTCGGCCTTGAACGTGTCCAATGTCTTGTCACTGGCCTTGATCGCCCGGTTGGCCTCTTGCCCGAGATCCGAAGCCTTACGTCCCAACGCCCGCGCCGCCTCTCGGGCCCGCTCGCTCGAACCTTCGAACCGCTTCACGAATTTCTGGATGGCGCTGAGCAGCTTGCCGAGCTTTTTCTGGATCTTCGCCATGACCTTGACCGCGTCGGCGAAGATGCTCGCGGTGAAAGCCGCGACCGAACCGCCCAAGGTGAACCACGAGCTGGCGAGAGCCAGTAAGGCCCGGGTGATCACGTCGCTGATGAAAGTGGCAATGATGTCAAAGACCAGCGCACGCGCGGTGGCCACTACCATGCCCCCCGTGGTGATCCAATGAGCTGAGTCCTTCGCGTCGGCCGCTACATCGCGCAAGGACTGCGTGTACTGCAAAGCGACGCGACGGTACGCGATCGCAGCATCACCGTCCCACCCGGACGTCGTCGAGAGTGCTCCCTCGTAGTCCCCCGCCACGGCTTCGAGTTCCGCCGCGATGTTGTTCCAGGTCTGGGCCGCCTGCTGGACCAGCTCCGGATCCCCGGTGAGCAGTTCCAACGGCTCCCGGATGAAGTCGAGGTGCTCCATCAGCCAGCCGACACCGGCCTTGACCAGTTCTCCGAGCGGGTTCAAGATCATCGACAGCGCGTCCAGGCCGAATGAGACGCCATCCATCGCGAACGCGAACGCGTCGACATCGTCACCCTTGAAGGCCTTATAGATGTCGCCGCCCAGGCTCGAGCCACTTTCGAAGGCTCCGCCGCCCTTGAATGGCTCGGACTTCGCTTCCTTCTGCGCGACGAGGTTCTGTTCACTCGGCCGCGCGACCGGTCCTTCGCTCACAGCTTCTTCCCCAGGTCCCGGCTGAGCTGCGCCGCGTCGTCGTCGATCTTCGTGTAGTCCGTCGCCGCCTTCTTCAGTGCCTCGGACAACGCGTCGCCGAGGTTCGCCGCGCTGGTCATCAGTTCGTCCGCGTCGCCTTGGGCCAGCTGCAGGACGCCGCCGACGGGCACCGCGCAGAGCAGGCCGTAGCCCTGGAAACCGCCCATGCCGACCTGGGTCGCCGCCGAGGCCGCGCCCCGGATGCGGTCGGCGAGATCGGAGACCTGGTCCGCGTGTGCCTTGAGGCGTTCCGGCGAGACGCCGTATCCCGGCCCACTCACGAGCGGCCGGTCCAGTCGACGTGCTGGAAGTCTTCGCCGTCGTCCTCATCGGAGGCGGGACGGGGCGGCCGGGGTTTCGCGGGCGGCCCAGAAGGTGGCCCAGAGGGTGGCTCGGCTGGGACGCCGAACCGCGCGGAGTCGTCCGGTTCCGCGGTGGGTTGCGGTTCTTCCCTCGGCGGCAGGGTGCTCTTGATGAAGTCCACCGCGTCGGAGTCCTCGCCGGTCAGCCCGGCCATGATCTCCAGGGTCCGGTCCGCGGCCCTCGTGGTCGCCTTGCGATAGGTGCTCATGATCAGCGACGCGAGCTGGGCCGGTGGCCGTTCCTGCGCCTGCGGGGAAAGGGCGAGCGACGTCAGGCCGCCGCCGGGGTTGACCGTCAAGGTGACCAGCCGGTCCGGGCTGCTCATGGTGACGACGTTGTTCTCCAGATCGGCCTTCGCCTGTTCCGCCTTGGCGAGCAGAGCCGCACTGCGTTGTTCCTGTTCGCGCATCCATTCCTGCGGATCGCGCACCTGGCCACCGAATGGCACGGTCATTCCGAAACCCCCCTCGGGTCGTCGACCCGTCACAACCTAGCGGTCGGGATCCAGCAGCGAAGCCAATCGCGTCGCCAGGCGCGGACCGTCCACAGGGGATACGTTCACCCACGCCTGTCCGCCGCGTCCCTCGGACCGCGCCGCGCAGTACGCGCCGACGTCGGTGTCGAACCAGGTCAGCCCGCCCGCCCGGTGTGTCCGGCCATCACGGCCGCGGGTCCGCACGGTGAACTGGCCGGCGCTGTAGACCGGCCGTGCCTGGATGGCGAGCACCTCGCGCAGCTGAGTGTCCGAAGCCGACGATCGTTGACCGTCGCCGAAAAGCGGATCGTCCAGCTCACCGTCGAAGCGCGCCGCGGGCAGGCTGATCCCGTAGCCGGGGCCTGGCCGTAGCTCCGGCAGGACGTCGACGATCGCGGCGAACACCTCGCCGTCGCCGATCCCGGAAAGCGCGATGGTCTGCTCAGGCTGGGTGGCCAGTACGCCGTGCCGCCCGCGCGCGGCCGCGACCGCGCGGAACGGGGCTTCGGCCGTCATATCGGCCAGGGCTTCACATTCGACGTAGACCTCGGCACGTGCGAGCAGGTCCAGTCGCGCTTCCAGGGCGGCGTCGAGCCGATCCCCGTCATAAAGGCCTCGTTCGGCAAGGTTTTCGTAGACCGCGCCGCGGATCTCGGCGCGTTCCGCTTCCGTGCCGCCGACGCTGCGGACGGACAGCGGCCACGGCGGAGCCGCGTGGCCGAGGTCGGACCAGAGGACGTCGAACGCCGACGCGGAAACGCGGATCAAGACCGCCCCAGCTCGGGCGGCTTCCCGAACGAGATTCGCGGGGTCAGCGAATGCAGTGAGGCGTCGCGATTGTTCATCACGTCGACGGCCTTGCGCCTGGCCTCCTCGGCCTCCGCGCGGCGCGCCTCCATCTCGTCGGCGAGCGCCGCGAGCGCCAGCAGGTTCCCGCCGGCGGCGGCGCCGCGGATCATCGCGCCCGGATCGAAGTCCACCGGCGGTGGCATGTCCGCACGGGCTCGCGCCGCGACCTCGGCCTGCCCGGAGATCGCCTGCCCGAGCGCGGACGAGAGATCGGCGGACCAGGTCAGCCAGCCGGACGCCGTGGCCAGCACGCCGCGGAGCGCGTCACCCGCTTCCCCGCGCCAGTTCTCCTCGCTGCTGCCGATCAGCCCGGCCAGCTCGGCCGTCGCGTCGTTCATACGCCGCGCGAGCGCGTCCCAAGCGGCGCCGATACCGCCCGCCGCTTCGGGATCGTTGCCTGCCTCGACCTCGGCGGCCAGCGCCTCGTGGCTGTAGGCCTCGTACCGCGTGGCCGCGACCGGGACCTCGCGTCCCGGCGTCTCTCCTTCAGGCACGACAGTTCTCCTAAGGCAGCTTGGGTTCGGCCAGTCCCGCCACCGTCACCGCGCGCTCGCAGGCGAGCGGGGTGTCGGTGAAGTTCGTGTTGCTCACGTCGATCTGGACGCTCGCCTTCTCCCCCATGCCGAGCAGGATCGCGCAGGTCCCGTCGGCGGCCTTCTTGTCGGCGACCTTGAGCGCGTCCCGGTCGCCGATCTTGGTCTTGGTGGCGGTCTTGCGCGCGATCTCGAGGTCGGCCAGGCCGTTCCGCTCGTCCACGGTGATGGTGACGCCGAAGGTCGCGGGCACCGTCCAGTCGCAGGCGCGGGCGCCGTTGATCTCCTTCGGGACGCCGAGCACGTTCACCCCGGCGCTCGACCGGTCCGCGGGACCGAGCAGCGCGCAGGGATCCAGCTTGGCGGGTGGAAGGGTGGCGGCGGTCGAAGCGCCGCCGACCACCACCTGCCGAGTGGCTGGAACCTGCGCCTGGCCTGCGGCCCCTTGCCCGCACGCGGACACAGCGAGGACGATGAGCGCACCGAGGGCACCGAAGCCGAGGAGGCGGGGACTCATGGGTTCAGCCGCCGACACAGTCCACATCCGCCGCCGCTTGTTCATCCTGACGGGTGTAGCGCGCCAGCGCCTTCTCTATCCGGTTCTTGAGCGCCTCGAGTTCCTTGCCGAACGCCGTGAGCGCCTCGACCGCCGAGCCGTCGGCGCCGATCCCGTACTGCGCCATGAACCGGCCGACCTCGTCCGCGTATCCCCCGCCGAGGGGAACGGTGCGGCCGAGCACCTTGGCCTCGCGGACCATCTGGCCGACCACGTCCTGCAGAGCGGAGATCTTCACGTGGGCGTCGGCCGCCAGCTCCGGGGCGACCGCGAACCCGCTCAGATCGAACCTGGGTTTGGCGGTACTCACCTCGCTCATATGCGGTTACGCCTCTCCGTAGTCGAGCGACCTCGCATCGGAGCATACGACAAAACCCGGCGTCAGCGGGAGCACCCAAAAACGCGCTCACCTCACCCGATCGAGGTAAGGTCTCTGGTTGCACAGAGTCATCGACTGGGGTTGGCGGGGTTCCCCCCACGAGTTCGCCCGAGTTTGACACACTTCGTGGGAGGCTGACCGCTGCTCGGGGGACTACTCGGGTGAGGAAAAGCTGCCTTCAGCAGACCCAGCGGACATCCAGCCACGTGGCATCAGGAGGTCGAGTGACGTCGAGAATCCAGTCTGCGACGCCCGGCGAACAGCAGGGCGCGCAGGCAACCGGGCACGAGCCGTACCCCACGGCCGCCGGCTCGGTGAGCGGCCGCCAGAACGGCCGTGAAGGCAGGGCTGGTGGAAACACCGCGTCGCTGGACGAACTGCACGAGACGGCGCGGCGGATCGCCGCCAACGTCGAGCGGGTACTGGTCGGCAAACCCGAAGTCATCCGCATCGCGCTCGTGACCCTGCTCGCCGAAGGCCACCTCCTGGTCGAGGACGTCCCCGGGGTCGGCAAGACCTCGCTGGCGAAGGCGCTGGCCCGCTCGATCGACTGCACCGTGAGCCGCATCCAGTTCACCCCCGACCTGTTGCCCAGCGACGTCACCGGGGTGTCCATCTACAACCGGCAGAGCGGCGGGTTCGAGTTCCGGCCCGGCCCGGTGTTCGCGAACATCGTGGTCGGCGACGAGATCAACCGCGCCTCGCCGAAGACGCAGTCGGCGCTGCTCGAATGCATGGAAGAGCACCAGGTCACCGTCGACACCTCGACGTACCACCTGGAAGAGCCGTTCATGGTGATCGCGACCCAGAACCCGATCGAGATGGAGGGCACCTACGCGCTGCCCGAGGCCCAGCGGGACCGGTTCACCGCGCGGGTGTCCATCGGCTATCCCGATCAGCAGGCCGAACTGGCCATGGTCGACGAGCACGCCGGGCACAACCCGCTGGCCGATCTCGAGCCGGTCTCCGACCGCGACTCGGTGCAGCGGCTGATCGAGACGGTGCGGTCGGTGCACATGTCGCCGGAGGTCCGCCGGTACGCCGTCGAACTGGTGTCGGCGACCCGGCAGGTGCCGGAGATCCGCCTCGGCGCGTCGCCGAGGGCGACCCTGCAGCTGGTCCGCGCCGCCCGTGCGCAGGCCGCGCTTTCGGGCCGTGAGTTCGTCGTCCCGGACGATCTGCACACGGTCGCGGTCCCGGTGCTGGCGCACCGCCTGGTGCTCACCACCGAGGCGCACGCCGCCCGCCGTTCGGCCACCGACGTGGTCCGCGCGATCCTGCACCGTGTCCCCGTTCCGCAGGGCTCGAACCACCGCTGAGTAGAAAGAAAACGGGGCCATGCTGCGTGCTCTGTCCGGCCTGACCACACGCGGCCGCTGCCTCCTCGCCGCCGGCGTCGCCGCCGCGGTGTGCTCGTTCGTGCTCAACGAACGGGATCTGCTGCGGGTCGCGGTGTTCGTCATCGCCCTGCCGCTCCTGGTCGCCTTCTTCATCTCGGCGACCCGGCTGCGGCTGGGCGCGGCGCGCGCACTGCGCCCGGAGCGGGTCTCGGTCGGCTCGCCCGGCGAGGTCCAGCTCGAACTCTGGCGTGACGGCAGGCTT
Source organism: Amycolatopsis sp. NPDC033938 (assembly GCF_055575975.1). Classification (NCBI taxonomy): domain Bacteria; kingdom Bacillati; phylum Actinomycetota; class Actinomycetes; order Pseudonocardiales; family Pseudonocardiaceae; genus Amycolatopsis; species Amycolatopsis sp. NPDC033938. Next base: position 80,368 of record NZ_JBVIRO010000010.1, on the reverse strand, counting down.
CCGGCGGGGGAAGTGCTCCTCGAAGACGGCGTGCCCTACGCGCTGGGTTCGCGGCCGCGGTTCGTCGTCGAACGGCTTCCCCACGACCGGCGCGTCGCGCTGCGGTACCCGCTGCAGCCGGTGCTGCGCGGGATCCAGCAGGTCGGCCCGCTGCGGGCGACGATCACCGATCCGTTCGGGCTGTGCGAGTTCGAACGGGAACTGATCGGGCATTCGCGGCTGGTCGTCGTGCCGAAGGTGGCCGCCCTGTGGGGTCTCCCCAGCGGGGCGGGCATCGGCGCCGGCGACGACGGCAGCATCCGCCTGCACGCCGGGCAGGGCGAGGCCGACGTGATCGTGCGGCAGTACCGTCAGGGCGACGACCTGCGGAAGGTCCACTGGCGTTCGACCGCCCGCCGCGACGAGATCATGGTCCGCGTCGAGGAACGGCCGTGGCGCGGCGGCACCACGGTGCTGCTGGACCACCGCGCGGCCGCGCACCACGGCACCGGACCCGCCGCGAGCCTCGAATGGGCCGTCTCGTTCGCCGCCTCCGTGGGGTTGCACCTGCGCCGCTCCGGTCACCGCGTCCGGCTGATCACCGAACACGGCCAGACCCTGGCCGACACCCCCGGCGAGGGTGGCGAGCACTACGACAACGTCGTCCTCGACGTCCTCGCCGCGCTCCAGCCCGCGCACCAGCGCGACATCACCCTCGGCCACGACCCGGCCGAAGGGCAGGAACTCATCGCCGTGCTCGGCACCGTCAGCAACGAATCCGTGCTCGAGCTGTCCCGGTACCGCCCTCGCGGGATCCGGAGCCTCGCCGTACTGCTCGACACCCCGGGCTGGTCCTCGGGTGTCAACCGGCCCGACGCCCGTGCCGCCGCCACCGAGGAATCGGCGGCACTGCTGCGCGCCGCGGGCTGGGGCGTCGTCATCGCCGGACCCGGATCGCCCATGCCGCAGGTCTGGGCCGAGCTGTGCCAGACGGCCGCCCGCCGGGGCACGCTGATCGGAGGTGGCCTGTGACCACGACCGCGCCGCCCCGCCAGCACACTCCGAAGCCCCGTCCGGAGGCACCACCGCCGGTCTGGACGAGCAGTGTGCTCGCTCCGGTCGCCGCCGGCCTCGCCACCTTGTTCGCCTCGACCTCGCTCACCGGCGTCGTCAGCGGCTGGGCGTGGTTCGGCTATCTGCTGGTCGCGGTGGTCCTGATCGCCTCCACCGGACTCGCTTTGCGCTCGCTGCGCGCGCCGACCATCGTCGTCGGGCTCGCGCAGCTGCTGGTGCTGCTGTTCCTGATCACCGGGGCGTTCACCACCAGCGGCATCCTGAAGATCATCCCCGGCCCGGACGCGCTCGAAGAACTGCGCGGCGTACTCGCCGCGTCGGCCGAACAGATCCGCGTCGGCCTGCCGCCGGTCGAAGGCACGCCGCCGATCCTCTGCCTGATCACCATCGCGATCGGCCTGGTCGCGGTGCTGGTCGACACGCTCGCGGTGGCCGCCGCCGCGCCCGCCGCGACCGGCCTGGTGCTGCTGTGTGTCTACGCCGTGCCCGCCGCGCTGGCCGAGGACATGCTGCCGTGGTGGACGTTCCTGCTCGGCGCGGCCGCGTTCGCCGCGCTGCTCGCCGTCGACGGCAACCACCGGCATCGCCGCTGGCGCAACCGGGACGCGCCAGGACTGGGCAACTCGGCGAGCACGCTGTCCGCCCCCGTCGGCGTGGTGGCCGCGGCGATCGCGATGGGGCTGGTCATCGGCACGGCGGTCACCGGCATCGGCACGGTCGGCAGCCTCCCCGGCGGAACCGGTTCGGGCCGCGGCGGAGCGGGCGGATTCGGCGTCGAGCCGTTCACGCAGCTGCGCGGCCTGCTCGACCAGGGCGAGAACGTGGAGCTGTTCAAGGTCTACGGGATGGGCGCGGACAAGCGGCTGCTGCGTGCCTTCACCCTCGACACCTATACCCCGAACAAGGGCTGGGGCCTGGCTCAGAACGGCCGCGCCCAGCAGGGCGTCCAGGCCAACCAGGTGCTCCCGCCCGCGCCGGGCGACGACGGCGCCGGACCCGCGCGCGAAATCCGGATCGAGCCCACCAACTGGGTCGACAACTGGCTGCCGATCTACGGCGCGCCCAGGGCGCTCACCGGACTCGCCGACAACTGGCTGTACGACTCGGTCGGCGGCGCCGTGTTCACCACGACCAAGCAGAACGCGCCCGCCTACACCGAGACGGCGTCGATCAAGGAACCCTCGAAAGAGGAACTCCGGCTCGACGACGCACCCCTCACCGAGGTACCGCCGCAGTACATGCAGATCGATCGGGTCGACCCCCGAGTCGCGGCCAAGGCCAAGCAGCTGACCGAGAACGAGTCCAACAACTTCGACAAGGCACAGGCCATCTGGTCGTTCTTCACCGCGCAGAACGGCTTCGTGTACGACACCAAGACCGCCGACGCCAAAGACCCCGACGCGCTCGCCGATTTCATTCTCAACGGCAAACGCGGGTTCTGTGAGCAGTTCGCGTCCGCGATGGCCGTGATGCTGCGGTCGGTCGGCATCCCCTCGCGGGTCGCCATCGGCTTCACCTCCGGCACGCAGAAGGGCGATCACCTCTCGATCAGCTCCGAGGACGCCCACGCGTGGGTCGAGGTCTACTTCCAGCAGAAGGGCTGGGTCAGTTTCGACCCGACCCCGCTGGTCGACGGCCGCGCGGTCGTCCCGCCGTACCTGCAGACCGACACCAGCAGCTCCACCACCAACGACACCCAGGAAGTACCGACAGCGCCGGCGTCGAGTGCCCCCGCCACCGGCACCCCGCGTGACCCTGGCGCGGACCAGGGCGCGGGTGACACCGGCGGTCAGCAGGAGGAGGAGCCGCTGTGGCCCGCCATCCTCGCCGGAATCCTCGGCGGGCTGGCGGCCGCGCTCAGCGTGGTCGTGATCGTGCGCTCCCGCTTGAGGTACCGGGCACTCATGCGCTCGGCGCCGTCCGGATCCCCTGACCAGCCCGCCCCGGCTCGTGCGGACGGCGGGTTCCTCGACAACCCGAACGTGGCGAACTGGCTGCCGCTGATCGCGATCGGGCTGTGGGTGGCGGCGTTCGCGTTCCTGGCGGCGTGGGTGTCGTGGTGGTTCGCGCTGGTCTTGGTGGTCGTCCTCGGCGGGCTGGGCACGCCGACGGCGATCCGGGAGATCAAACGACGGCTGCGGCTGCAGAAGATCGCGTCCCACTCCCCCGACGCGGCCGACGCGGCCTGGCGCGAACTGATGGACGAATGCGCGGACCGGGGCCTGCCGCTCTCGGACGGCGACACGGTGCGTGTGGCGGGCCGGAAGGTCGCCGAGAAGCACCGTCTGGACGAGGAGGGCCGCTCCAGCCTGCGGACGGTCATCGGCGTCGTGGAGACGTCCTGGTACTCCGACCGGAAGGTGAGCGACGACGAACTGGGACCGGCCTTCGCCGAGGTCCGCAAGAGCCTGAAGCGGAACGCGCCCATGTCGTGGAAGGGCCGCCTGTTCCCGCGGTCGTTGAGGCGAGGCAAGTAAGGCCTGGGCTCGCCCGCGGCCTTAAGTACATGATGGTCCCCGGCACGACCGCTTCGGCCCGGCCGCTTCCGTGAAGGCCTCCTTCCCTACCTTGAGAGCAGGGTCCCGGCAAAGTCGAGGTAGAGCTTGATCAACGGAAGATCGGGGACACTCAACGTCCCTGATCTTCCGTTGATCGAGGGCGAGCCGAGGTAGGGCAGGCCTGATTCTGGATGCCGCGGGGCTATAGGTGCGGTTTCGGAGGAATGGCGTGAGTGGCGATTCAGGTGAGGGCCACTGGTGTCTTAGGTACCTACCTCGGGCGACACGCGTGATCCGACGGAGAGCACGCGTGAGTGAACGGAGAACACACGTGTCGAAACCTGCCGCTCCCGCGTGTCATCCATCCAGTCACACGTGTCCTCCGTCTGATCACACGCGCCATCCATCCAGCCACGCGAAACCACCCACTCGGCCCGGGTCGTGAGTGGCGATTCGGGCTAGAACACGAAACACCACTCACGACCCCCTCGCAAAACCGTGCAAGATACCCAAATCGGGCATTTCTGTCTCGAAAAGTGCCCCTTATGGACAGTCCGGACCCGGGTGAGGCCCCTTGCGTGGGCCCGCTCCCGCCGTGTCCACCACGACGCGTTCGTCTTGTCCCGCTCTAGAAGTGCAGCCAACCAGCACTTATGCGACTTTGCCGGAACCCTGACCTTGAGAGTAGGGAAGGAGGCCTTCACGGACAGGCCGAGCTGGGCCACGACAACGCGAACATGCCGACGAGGCAGCGCCCCGTCGGCATGTTCGCGTGTGTGAGAGCTATTGCTCCTCGAAGCGCTGGCGGAAGCGCTCTTCCATGCGCTGGGTGAACGAGCTTCGGCGCGGGGACGACTTGCCGCCGCCACCTCCGCCGGCACCCGGGCCACCGCTGTCCTTACCGCCTTCCGCTTCGGCTCCGTGCCGAATCGATGTGACGGCCATCATGACTCCGAAGAACATCACGAGGAACCCGAGCACGCTGATCACTGGGATCTCGGCGACCCGGATGTTGACCACCACGCCGAGCATCAACAGTGCGACGCCCACTACGAACAGGGCAACGCCCTGGATACGCCGTCGGCGGGCGGGGCGGCGCAACCGGGTGCCTCGCACCGTGGATGCGAACTTGGGGTCCTCGGCATAGAGCTCGCGCTCGATCTGATCGAGCAGCCGCTGCTCATGCTCGGAGAGTGGCATCTTTCCTCCTCCGGCACAGCTGTCGCGGGCGCCGGGCCGCGCAACGTCATGGACCCAACAGACAACCCCAGGCGGGGTGTCTCTGTCCAGGATACGAGCCCCGCGCTCGTCCGACTACCCGATCCCGTATCCAGAAGGGATCGAATTGGCCGAAACCACCCGACTCGGCTCTCTCGAAGACAATCGAGCGGCCGATGTCACTGGTCACGAGGGGTCAGCAGTGACGCGGGCCGCACCGCGGCGGCGCCGAACTTCGACCTCGCGACGTCGGCGGCCACTTCCGCGTCCCGCCAACGGGGCTCGGGTGAGTCGAAAAGCAGCTGTTCTCCATCACTCTCCGTGTCCAGGCCCTCGACTCTTACGCCGATCAGGCGGACTGCGCCCGTCGGCGCATGCTCGGTGAGGAGCTCGACGGCGGTGCGGTGGATATCGCGGGCCACATCCACTCCGACGGCGGTTGTCCTGGCCCGGGTGATCGTCTTGAAATCCGCGAACCGGACCTTGATCGACACCGTCCGCCCGCGCAGCCCCCGGCGGCGCAGAGTGGCGGCGACGCGTTCCGACAGCCGGAGCAGTTCCAGGCCGAGTGCCGAGCGGTCGTGGAGATCGACGTCGAAGGTCACTTCGGCACCGATCGACTTGTCGGGCGTCTCCGGCACGACCGCACGTTCGTCGTGCCCGTTCGCGAGCGCGTACAGATGGTCCCCCAGCGCCCGCCCGAGCGAGCGCCGCAGCCGGGACAGCGGCGCCGCGGCGACGTCGGCGATCGTGTCGAGGCCCTGCTGCCGCAACTGCTCCTCGGTGCGTTTCCCGACACCCCACAGCGCCGACACGGGCAACGGATGCAGGAACGCGAGCGTCTCGGCCGCCGGGACGACGACCATGCCGTCCGGTTTCGCCATCCCGGACGCCAGCTTCGCGACGAACTTGACCTTCGCGACGCCGACCGAGCAGCTGATGTCGAAGTCGGCGGCCACCCGCTCCCGGATCCAGGCACCGAGCCGCGCGGGCGAGGAATCCAGCCGCTTGAGCGCTCCGCTGACGTCGAGGAAGGCCTCGTCCAGGCTCAGCGGCTCCACCAGCGGCGTCAGCTCGCGGAAGATCCCCATGACCCCCTTCGACACCTCACCGTAGAGCCCGGGTGTCGGGGTGATGCAGATCAGCTGCGGACAGAGCCGCTTCGCGGTCGAGAACGGCATGGCCGACCGGACGCCGAACTCGCGCGCCGCGTAACTCGCGGCCGCCACGACCGACCTCGGACCGCCACCCGAGACCACCACCGGCTTGCCTGCCAATTCGGGACGCGTGCGCAGCTCGCAGGACACGAAGAAGGCGTCCATGTCGACGTGCAGCAGGCCGCAACCGGTGTCGTCGGGCCAGGTGGTGGCCCCGGTCGTCACCCGGTAACGGGCCATCCCGCCGGGCAGCTCGGCATTTCGTCCCACGGGCAGAACCTAGCCCGGAGCACCGACAGTCTCGGGCCTTCATGCACTGGGGAAGGGGTGAAGGTCGACTTTCCTCGGCTGAGCCGAGGGAAGGGGGCCTTCACGCGCAGCCGCAGTGGCTGCTGGTGGGCCGCTTATGGCGATCATCAAGTCCGTGAAGGGCCCCTTCCCTACCCTGAAGGTAGTGAAGGAGGCCTTCACGGACCGGGCTTGGGCCTGACCTGGACGAGGGTGGTTCCGCAGGCATCGTCGCCCGTCTCACACCTTGATCAACGGAAGATCCGGGACACTCAACGTCCCGGATCTTCCGTTGATCAAGCTCGCGCTCACTCACGACTGGTGGACCGGAGACCGGGTGGGGAAGATTCCGGACGCTCAACGGCCGGAATCTTCCCCACCCGACCGCCCCGGCAACCCGTGCAAGCTCCACACCAGCGGGTAAGCAAAATGCAAGTCCGTGAAGGCCTGACACCGGCAGACCGCTCACGAGGCGAGGTTCAAGGGCGGCGGGCCAGGACGTGCAGCCTGCTGGAGATGTCCCGCAGCGGAGACACCGACGCGGCCGCCAGCTCGAACTCCGCCAGGTCCTCTTCCCGCACCCCTCCCGGCACGAAGTCCGCCACGACGCCGTCACCCTGCAGGGAGGTCACCTCGAGCCCCACCGCGACGAGCTGCGCCCGCAACGCCTCGGCGTCGAAGCGCCGCAGCACGGTCTCCCGTCCGCCGCCCAGCACGCCGCTCTCGGACCCGAGCAGCTCCCGTGCCTCCCCGAGCCGTCCGGCCAGCGCGCGCTGCAGGATCGCGGCGTGGCGGTTCGCCACCAGCACCGAGACCGCGCCGCCGGGTTTGACCGCGGCGGCCAGCGCGGCGAGCACCGTCGCCGGATCGTCGACGACCTCGAGCAGGCCGTGCGCGAGCACCAGGTCGGCGGATCCCGCCGCGACGTGGGCGCCGAGCGCGTCGGAGTCGTCGGCGATCACCGTGATGCTGCCGGAGACGCCCTCCTCCTCGGCGCGGCGGCGCAGGGTCGCCAGCGCGTTGGGGTTCGGCTCGACGACGGTCACCAGGCAGCCCGCCGAAGCCAGTGGCACCGCCCAGCCGCCGCTGCCGCCGCCGACGTCGACGACGTTCGGCTGGTGCGCGCCTCGCGCCCGTGCGGCCTTGAGTTCTGCCTCGAGAACCCGGCGAACCGCGCCCGATCCCCGCGTGGCCACGGTGTCCGTCTTCATAAGCGCACAGGGTAATGCCCGCCTCCCGGCAGGCATTACCTGTGTAGTCCGATGCGGTGTTCGACACCTTGCCGGGGAGCCACCCCGCCGAGGGCCCGTAGGCTGTATCGAGTGCACACGGTCGCTGTACTCAGCCTGAAGGGTGGCGTCGGTAAAACGACGGTCGCCCTCGGTGTCGCGTCCGCCGCCCTGCGCCGGGGCGCGCGGACCCTCGTGGCCGACCTGGACCCGCAGGGCAACGCCACCACCTCGCTGGATCCGCCCCTCACCGACCGCACGCTGGCCGATGTCCTCGAGACACCGACGCGTCCGGTGCTCGAACGCGCGATCGCGCCCAGCGTGTGGAGCGACCGGATCGACGTCCTCGTCGGTGCCGAAGAGCTGGAGATGCTCAACGAGCCCGACGCCGACAGCCGACGGCTGGAGAACCTCTCCCGCGCGCTCGACGAGCTGCACACCAACCCGTTGCGCGAGGAACCCTACGAACTGGTGATCCTCGACTGCCCGCCGTCGCTCGGCAGGCTGACCCGCTCGGCGCTGGTGGCCGCGGACAGCGCCCTGATCGTCACCGAGCCGACGATGTACGCCGTCTCCGGTGCCCGCCGCGCGCTCGAAGCGATCGAGAAGATCCGCGAGGAGCAGAACCCGGGGCTACGGCCGATCGGCGTCGTCGTCAACAAGCTCCGCGTGCGCTCCTACGAGCACCAGTTCCGGGTGGCCGAACTGCGGGAGAACTTCGGACCGCTGGTGATGCCGACGGCCATCCCGGACAGGCTCGCGGTGCAGCAGGCACAGGGCGCGTGCAGCCCGATCCACGAATGGCACTCCCCCGGCGCCCAGGAGATCGCGCTCACCTTCAACATGGTGCTGGCCAAGGTCCTCCGCTCGAACCGCGCCGGACGGCATCGCGTCCGCGGCGACGAGCCTGAGCCCACCGAAGAGCCGGCCAAGCTGAGCGACACCGGCACGGGTTAGCGCCGATGCCCGAAGGCGACACCGTCTTCCTCGCCGGCAAGGTCCTCGACAAGGCACTGGCCGGGAAGACACTGCGCAAAAGTGAGTTCAGGGTCCCCCGGCTGGCCACGGCGGATCTCGCCGGCCGGGAGGTGCTCAGCGTCGGCACGGTCGGCAAACACCTCCTGACGCGTTTCTCCGACGACCTCACCCTGCACAGCCATCTGCGGATGGACGGCAAGTGGGCGGTCTATACGGCGGGCGCCCGCTGGCGCCATCCGGCCCATCACGCGCGCGCCATCCTGGTGACCGAGGACGTCCAGGCGATCGGTTTCCGCGTGCACGATCTCGAACTCTTGCCCACAGGTGAAGAAGACCGGTTGGTCGGCCATCTCGGCCCGGATCTCCTCGATCCACAGTGGACGGACGAGCTCGCGGAACGGGCGGCCGCCGCGCTGGCCGCGGACCCGGACCGAGAACTGGGTGACGCCCTGCTGGATCAGCGGATCATGGCCGGGATCGGGAACATGTACAAGGTCGAGATGTGCTTCCTGCTCGGCGTCACGCCGTGGACCCCGGTTTCCGAAGTGGATCCCGCGAAGGCCGTCGCGCTCGGCCGCAAACTGCTGAAGGCGAACGCCTGGCACACCTCGCAGACCACCACCGGGGACCAGCGGCGCGGCCGCGAGCATTGGGTTTACGAGCGGACCAAGCAGGGCTGTTTCCGGTGCGGCGGACGGCTCCGGGTCGCCGCACAGGGCACCGGCCACCAGGCGAGGCCGACCTGGTTCTGCCCGAACTGCCAGTCAGGGCCCGCTCCCGGCGGCTAAGCTGACCTGGTGACGCTGTTCAAGCTCCCGCTCTACGGGGCCGACACCGAACGCGGCGACCTCGCTCCCTGAGCCGCCCGATCCACCCCGCACGTCACCCTTCACCCCATTTCAGGGAGCTTTCGTCATGCCCGGATTCCTCACGGGCGAGGCGCTGCGCGCGTTCGTGCACGCCCTGCCCAAGGTCGAACTCCACGTCCACCTCGTCGGTTCGGCGAGCCTGCCCACCGTGCTGGAACTGGCCCGCCGCCGCCCGTCCGCCGGGGTGCCGACAGAGCCCGAAGCGCTCGCCGAGTTCTTCACCTTCCGTGATTTCCCGCATTTCCTCCGCAACTACCTGGCCGTGACATCGCTGGTGCGCGACGCCCGCGACATCCACACCCTCGTCACCGGGCTGGCGGCCGATCTGGCCGCGCAGAACGCCCGGTACGCCGAGGTCACCGTGACCCCGTACAACCACCTTCTGGACGGCATGACCGGTGACGATCTTCTCACCGGCCTCGCCACCGGACGGGCGGCCGCACGAGCGGACCACGGGGTGGAACTGGCCTGGTGCTTCGACATTCCCGGGGAGAAGGGGGTCGCCGCCGGGCGCGAAACAGTCGTGTTCGCGCTCCGCGAACGCCCCGACGGCCTGGTGTCCTTCGGTCTCGGCGGACCCGAGGTCGGCGTCGGCCGCGCGCAGTTCGCCCCGTTCTTCACCACCGCCCGCGAGGCCGGGCTGCACAGCGTCCCGCACGCGGGTGAGACCACCGGGCCCGCCACCGTCTGGTCGGCGGTGCACGATCTGGGCGCCGAGCGGATCGGCCACGGCGTCGGCGCGTACACCGATCCGGCGTTACTGGAATACCTTGCGGTGCAACGGATCCCGCTGGAGGTGTGCCCCACGTCGAATATCCGGACGGGCCAGTTCCCCTCGGTCGCGGCGCATCCCGTGCGGCGGCTGCTCGACCACGGCGTGGTGGTCACGCTCAACACCGACGATCCGCCGATGTTCGGCGCCACCCTCGACGGCGAGTACGTCGCGGTCGCCGAAACACTGGGCCTGAAGGCGACCGAGATCGCCCTGTTCGCGAAGAACGCCGCGGAAGCGTCTTTTCTGCCTTCGGCGGACAAGGCCGCGCTGGTGACGGAGATCGAAGAAATCTTGTTGCAGGACCCCGAACTCCTCGCCTAGCGTGGCGGTACACGAGAGAGGAGGTGGTCCAAAGTTGTATTCCAACAGGACTCGTGAGGTGACTGTCCGCTAGCGGACCGCACGCGTAGGACTTATGAGCAGCGATACAACGCAAGTTGGAGCCACCTTCGGCTCGTCGTCTCTGCTTCGCGTGGTGCCTGATAGCGAATACCAGGCAGTCACCGGGCCCCCGAGGTTCCCGAGCACCGGTCCGGCTCGGGCCCGGCCGCCGATTCCGGCGTCCGGGAGCCGCCTCGGGGGTACCCTTATTTCCGGGATATGGCCCATTTGCGAGTACGCAGGGGACCACCCGTCGCACTGGAGGACCGTCCGCCGCTGTTCCGCTCCCGGAACCCCGCAGACTGGATAGCCTGACGCCCATGTTGAGGCCCGATTTCCCGATCACCACGCCGCGACTGACACTCCGCGCCTTCACCCCGGCGGATCTCGACGAACTTAACTCCTTCCAGTCCCGCGCCGACGTCGCCCGCTACCTGTACTGGGGTCCGCGCAGCCGGGCCGAATCCGCCGCCGCGCTCGCGAAACGGGTGCACAGCGCCACCCTCTCGAAGGAGGGGCAGTTCCTCGCGGTGGCCGCGGAACTGACCGAGACCGGGCAGCTCATCGGCGACCTGAACCTCGAATACCTCAGCAGCGAGCACCGGCAGGGCGAGATCGGTTTCGTCTTCCATCCCGATCACCACGGCAAGGGGCTCGCCGCCGAGGCCGCCGTCGAACTGCTCCGGCTCGGCTTCGAAGACCTCGGGCTGCACCGGATCATCGGCCGCTGTGACGGCCGCAACACCGCTTCCGCCGCGCTGATGGAACGCCTCGGGATGCGGAAGGAAGCTCATCTGCGGGAGAACGAGATCGTCAAGGGCGAGTGGTGTGACGAACTCGTCTTCGCGATGCTCGAAGACGAGTGGAAGGCGAGCCGCTAGCGGCGACCAGGCATGATGGGCGCGTGTTCTTCGACAAGATCGTCCGCCCCGCGCTGTACCGGGTCTCCGGCGGTGACCCCGAAACCGTGCACGAACGCACCATCGGCAGCCTCGCCAGGCTGAGCCGGTTCTCACCCGCGCTCGCCGCGCTCGGCCGCGTCTACCGGACGGACGATCCGGTCACCTTCCTCGGGCTCCGCTTCCCGAACCACGTTGGCCTCGCCGCCGGGATGGACAAGAACGGCCGCGCGCTGCACGCCTGGCCGTCACTCGGCTTCGGTTTCGTCGAAGTCGGCACGGTCACCCGGCATCCGCAGCCGGGCAACGCCAAACCGCGGCTGTTCACCCTCGCCGAGACCGACGCGGTGATCAACCGGATGGGCTTCAACAACGAAGGCGCGGAAGCGCTCGCCGCCCGCCTCGCCGCCGGCGGGAAGCCGCCGGTGCCGCTCGGCGTCAGCATCGGCAAGTCCAAGGTGACCCCGCTCGACGAGGCCGTCGAGGACTACCGGTTCTCGCTGCGGGCGCTGTACCCGTACGCCGACTACTTCGCGATCAACGTCAGCTCGCCCAATACGCCGGGGCTGCGGGCGCTGCAGGACAAGACGGCGCTGGCCGAGCTGCTCGCCGAACTCCGGAAGACCTCGGCCGAGCTCGCGGGTGACGCCGCGCCGACGCCGGTGCTGGTGAAGGTCGCCCCCGACCTCACCGACGAAGCGCTCGCGGAACTGCTGGAGGTCTGCCTCGAACACGGTGTCGCAGGGCTGATCGCGACCAACACGACCCTGTCCCGCGAAGGGATCGCGCCGACCGAGGCCGCCATCGGTGAGCAGGCGGGCGGGCTTTCCGGCCGCCCGCTCACCGCGCGTGCGGTCGAGGTGGTGCGGTTCGTGCACGCCGAAACCGGCGGCGAGCTGCCGATCATCGGCGTCGGCGGCATCTTCGACGCCGGCGCCGCCGCCCGGATGCTCGACGCCGGCGCCGGTCTCGTCCAGCTCTACAGCGGTTTCGCCCTGCACGGTCCCGGTCTGGTCAAGCGGGTCGCCCGAGGTCTCGCGGCCCGGCCGTGCTGACGAACCGCAAGTAGGCCCGCCAGCACTGGTACCGCGTGAGCTCCGTCGCCGTCGCCGTGGCCGCCTGGTCACAGAGGACGGCCAGCGGCGTGTCCCCGTTCTCCAGCCGGATCCGGCCGAGGACGAACGGGGCGGGCAGCGCCGCGGCGAACGCGCCGAGGGCGGCGGGTGAGAGCCGCCATCGCTCCCCCGCCAGCATCGTGTGCTCACCCGCCGCGCTCACCGGTACGACACCCGGCTGCGGCGGTTCGGTCGGCAGCAACAGCATCCGATAGCCCTCGCCGGTCTTGACCAGCCCGGAGAATCGCGCCCCCGCGGCGACCAGCCGCTCGTTCAGCGGCTGCCCGCGCAGATGCGCGCCGAACACCACGAGATCCGCACCCGGTGCGGGATAAGGGAAATCGGCCTGTTCGTCGGTGAGGACGGCGGCGAGGTCGATGGCGACCTGGTCGTCGAACGGCCGCACCACCACCGAAACCCCGTACGGCCCGAGATCCGACGGCGACGACGGCACCGTGACCGCGGCGAGGTCGAGCAGGTTGACGAACGCCGTGAACCGCTCCAGCCGCTTGGCGACCCCGTCCGGATCGGACAGCGCCTCGGCGACCTCGGGATGGTCCGTGACGGTCGGCAGGACCAGGGCGTCGTACTCCGACAGTGTCCGGAGCGCGAGCATCCCGGCCTCGGCGACCCGCTGCCTGTCGGCGGTGAAGTCCTCGTCGTGGATCAGTTCGCCCACCGCCAGCAGGGCCGACACCTCCACCGTCTCCACGACGGCGCCGGACGCGCGCAGCGCCGAAACCGCGCCGAGGAAGGCGGAACGGGATTGCAGCGACAGGCCGGTGAGCGTTCCGGAGCCCGGGATCGCGACCCGGGGCCGGTCTCCCGCGCCGAGGCGGACGTCGGCGGGCCAGTCTCGCGCCAGCGGGTCGATCCCGTCCGGGCCGGTCATCAGGCCCAGTGCGCGCTGCCCCAGTGTCAGGCTGCGCGCGAACAAGGCCACGCCGGCGCAGGGAGCGACGACGCCGGTCTTGGGCACCAGGCCCAGTGTCGGCTTCATTCCGACGATCCCGTTGAGGGACGCGGGAATCCGGCCCGCTCCGGCGGTGTCCGTGCCGACCGCCAGATCGACAAGGCCGAGTGCCACCGCCACGGCCGCGCCACTGCTCGCACTGCCGGAGACCCGGGCGGTGTTCAGCGCGGCGCTCACCGCGCCGTACGGGCTGTGGGTGTTTTCGAGATCACTGCCGAACCGGTCGCAGTTGGTCTTGCCGAGGACCACCGCTCCCGCGGCGGTCAGCCGGGACACCGAGGTGGCGCCGACACAGCAGACGTCCTCCCCCGCGGTGGGAAGACCGGCGACGTCGATGACGTCGGCGACCGCCAACAGGGTTCCGGCGAGCGGGAGGTCCGCGCCGGCGCGGAGGCGTTCATCGACCGCCTTCGCGTCCACGAGGGCGTCCTCCAAGGGACGGAGGGTGATCCAGACGTCGGGCCGGTCGACCTCGGCGATCCGGTCGTAAGCCGCTTTGACGCGCTGGTAAGAGCTGGGAGGCGGGGTCGGGATCGGCTCTGGTTCCGGGGGTAGCGTCGTCACTGGGCGTCCTTTCCTCGGTGGGGACGAGAAAGACCACTGCGCGAGATCCACTGTGTCCGGTCCGCCACCCTGGGACGCCCGCTCACGCGGGCTGGGTTCAGGCCCGAGCTGGGAAAAGCACTGCGTGCATGAGAGAAACGTTAGGCATCGCGCGTTTCCGCCACCAGCGGATTCGGGTTACGCGAGCGTTTCGGTACCACACAGTGAGCGAGTCGTTACGCAATGGAGTATTAGCGACGACGAATGGGACGATTGTCCAGGAAAGCGCCTGCTCAGGGAAGCCCGCGCGTGAAGGCGACGGGCGTCCGTGCCGTAGTCAGGAGAGTTCGCGCATCGCCATCGCGAGACCGGCGAGCTTGTCGGTCGCGTCGGAGAGCGACTCCTTGGACGACGTCATCCCGTCCGAACTCGCGGCGACGGTGTGGCCGGCGGCCGCGACGAGACCGCCGTAACCGTCGAGGCCGTCGTCGAGCTGCTCGCGCAGTTGCTTGATGGCGGCGTCGAGGGCGCCGCGTTCCCGCTCGGGCGCGGCGTCACGGCCGCGTTCGATGGCCTGGATCCGGCTCGCCAGGCCGCGCAGGGCCTGCGCGGCCTCCGCCGCGGTGGTCCGGGCGTCCGCCACGGCGATCTCCGAGACCGGCATGGTGCCGAGCGACGTCGGCTGCGAAAGCTGGCGAAGCAGCTCCGCCAGCGAAGCCTCGCTCTCGACGAGACGTTCCATCGGCTCCCGCGCGACGGAACGCGCCGGAGGCAGCGGAGGCGGAGCGGCGGGCGCGGCGGGGAGCACGGTGCGGTTGAGCGTCCGCAGGCGCAGTCCCGACCGGACGCCGAAGGTGCCGAAGACGATGGTGAACGCGCTGCCCGCGATGGCCTGGAAGACGTCGGCCTGGCCGTTCTTCAGCAGGCCGGTGCCCGCGACGACAGCGAAGAGTCCACAAAGGATGGTGAGGAGGAACCAGAAGGTCATCGCGCGCGAGGTCCGGCGCTTGCGACGCTCCAGTTTGGCGGCCGGTTCGTTCCAGCGGGCCCATTTGGCCTTCGCGTCGGCGACGACCGGGATCTGGCCCGCCGCCATCGACGTCAGCTGCTGCGAGATCTTCGGCATGGCGGGCATCGGCGGCATCTGCGGCCGGGGCCGCGACGGCTGAACCGGCCGCGGGGGCTGGGCCGCCGTCGGCGCGGACGGCCGGGAGCCCTGCTCGGAGGGCGGGATGTAGCGCTGCAGCTTCTCCTGCGCGCGCTGGGCGTAGTCGGGCAGCTTTTCGATGTGCTTTTCAAGCTTGGCGGTGAACTCCCCGAAGTCCTTGCGCCTGCCCTGCCCCATTTGCCCTCGCCCCTGTCTTCGGTGAGTCCGGTCTCGCGTCCCCGCGGGGACGCGAGACCGGCTCTAGGTGGTGTGTCAGGCGGGGTTCTTGCCCTGTTCGGCCTGAACCCGTGCCTGGATCTCACGCTGGATGTCCGCACCGCTCGACGCCTTCGGCGCGGCGGCCGCGGTCTTGCCGTCGGTCACCTGCGCGACGGAGTCACCCTTCATGGAAGCGCGAATCTGCTCCAACCGCGAGTGTCCCGCGAGCTGCGTCGTCGAGGCCTGGACTTCCATCATCCGGCCCTGGACGGAGTTCTGGGCGAGTTCGGCAGAGCCGAGCGCGGTGGTGTACCGCTTCTCGATCTTGTCGCGAACGTCTTCCAGCGACGGGGTGTTGCCCGGCGCGGCCAGCTGACTCATCTGGTTCAGCGAAGCGGAAACCTGCTCCTGCATCTTCGCCTGCTCCAGCTGCGAAAGCAGCTTGGTGCGCTCAGCCAGCTTCTGCTGCAGCATGGTCGCGTTGCGCTCGACGGCCTTCTTCGCCTGCTCCGCAGCCTGAAGCGACTGGTCGTGCAGGGTCTTCAGGTCCTCGATGCTCTGCTCGGCGGTGACGAGCTGCGCGGCGAAACTCTCCGCCGCGTTCTCGAACTCGGTCGCCTTCTGCTCGTCGCCCTTGGCGCGCGCCTCGTCGGCGAGCACCAGCGCCTGGCGGGTCGAAGCCTGCAGCTTCTCCACTTCGCCGAGCTGGCGGTTCAGCTTCATCTCCAGCTGACGCTGGTTACCGATCACCGAGGCGGCCTGCTGGGTCAGCGCCTGGTGATTGCGCTGCGCCTCCTCGATGGCCTGCTGGATCTGTACCTTCGGGTCGGCGTGCTCGTCGATCTTCGACGAGAACGCCGCCATCATGTACTTCCAGAACTTCACGAACGGGTTGGCCATCTCCTCCGCCTGCCTTCTCGCATCCCACGGGCTGTTACCTCGAGGTGGGGCGTCCCCTCTGTGATGTTGCAACGTCCCGACCCCGGCGTTGAGTTCCATCGTGTCAGGTCGTCGTCCCGCGTTCCAGGTGACCCCGACGGAATTCAGGGATACCCCTGACTGTGATGTCCACGACCTTTCGGGTTCACCGGGTGGTGACCGTGGGTGAAAACGGGCGGGTTCAGTCCCGCAGGACGCTCGCCTGGTCCATCCGTGACAACTTCTCGGGGTTGCGCACGGTCGGCGCCGGACCGTGGCGTACGTCACGTCACCGTGGGGTGGTCCAGGTCAACCTGGTCGCGGTGATCAACGCCGCGAAACGACGGAAGAGGCCCCAGGCGGACTGCCTGGGGCCTCTTCCGTTCACAACCTTGCTAAGCGGCGACCATCTTCGGTGCGGCGATGGTCGTCCGCAGTGCGGGACTCATCCTCGGCGGCGGCGAGATCCGCAGATCGGCCAGATCGTTGCCGATCAGTTCGGACACCAGGCGGCCTCCTTCGAGCCCGCCCGTCGCGGCCTCGGCGCCCTCGCGCTCCTGAGCACGCCGCTTCCCTGCTTCGACCTTCTCGTCCACCGGGGCGACCTCGACGTTGTCCATCGCCGAGACGTCCGCCGCGACCTTGTGCAGGAGTTCGCCCAGCGGAAGGTCCAAGGCCTCGCAAATGGACGCCAGCAGCTCGCTGGACGCCTCCTTCTGCCCGCGCTCGACCTCCGAGAGGTAGCCGAGGCTCACCCTGGCGGCGCGGGAGATGTCCCGCAGGGTTCGACGCTGGTTCGTGCGGGCGTGTCGGAGCCGGTCGCCGATCGCCTCGCGCAACAGCACGGTCATCACGCGCCTCCCTTCCAGGACTGACTGTCCCCTACGTTACCCAGTGCGGTGCCCTGGGCGCAGGTGTTGACACGGCAATACGCCAAGGGCGAACGCGGAGATCATGTGAGATGTTCCCCCAGCAGGGCGAACGCGCCGCGCACGGCACCGGCCCTGACCGAGCCTCGATCACCGCTCAAGTCCAGCGTACGGACGGTGAGCACGCCCGGACCGGCGAGGCCGACATGGACGGTGCCGGGTGCGACACCGTCCTGTCCCGCCGGGCCCGCGACACCGGTGAGGCCGAGG
Organism: Amycolatopsis sp. NPDC033938; assembly: GCF_055575975.1. Classification (NCBI taxonomy): domain Bacteria; kingdom Bacillati; phylum Actinomycetota; class Actinomycetes; order Pseudonocardiales; family Pseudonocardiaceae; genus Amycolatopsis; species Amycolatopsis sp. NPDC033938. The sequence goes on along the minus strand of NZ_JBVIRO010000010.1, from coordinate 62,969 downwards.
CCCCAGGTGGCGCCGCAGCGATCCATCGCCCCGGTCGCCAATTGCGCCGCGACCTCGGGATGAACGGCGCCGTGGGCGGCTAGGAGGTCCTCGTCCACCCCGGCGAGCGAAGCCTTGAGATCGGTGGCGTAGACGATCAGCCCGCCCCGGACGACGGCACTCGATCCGGGGATCTCGGTCAGCGTCGCGCAGACCAGCCCGGCGGTCAGCGACTCGGCGGTCGCCACCGTCTCCCCACGCTCTATCAGGTGAGTGACCAACGTCTCACCGGTTGTCACGACGCGGTGCCCGTCGCCCGCTGTCCGGCGGCCCGCAGCCGCACCGCGCGCACGACGTAGTCGAGGCCGGTCACGACGGTCAGGATCAGCGCCAGCCCCATCAGCACCCAGCGGACCGGTTCGGCGGCGGCCGGCAGGGGCAGCAGGTACGCGGTGATGGCCGCGACCTGCGTGAGCGTCTTGGCCTTGCCGCCGCGGCTGGCCGGGATGACGCCGTGCCGGATCACCCAGAACCGCAGCAGCGTCACGCCGATCTCGCGGATCGCGATGACGATGGTGACCCACCAGCCCAGTTCGCCCAGCACGCTCAGCCCGATCAGCGCGGCGCCGATCAGCGCCTTGTCCGCGATCGGGTCGGCGATCTTGCCGAAATCGGTGATCAGCCCGTACTTGCGCGCGACCCAGCCGTCGACCTGGTCGGTGAACGACGCGATCGCGAACAACGCGGTGGCCATCGCGCGCCAGAAGGTGTCGTCCCCGTCGCCCGCGAACAGCGCCATCACGAACAACGGCACCAGTACCAGCCGCGACATCGTGAGCAGGTTCGCCAGGTTCAGCGTCGGGACCGGAGTGGCCTCGGGGACCCGGGCGTGCTCACCGCCCGTTCCCTCACCGGCTCCGGCGTCGCTCGGGGCGGCATTCACCGGTCGGCCTCGGGCGGCGCGGGCCGCACGATCAGGTCGACGCCCTCGGAGTCGACGACCTCGCAGCGCACGAAGTCACCGACCGCCAGCGAGGGCAGATCGTCCGTCTCGATCAGGACGCATTCGCCGTCGACCTCGGGGGCCTGGTGCGCGGCGCGGCCGATCGGGTCCTCGCCGTCCTCGGCCTGCTCGATCAGCACGTCGACGAAGTCGCCGATCCGCTCCTCGGCCCGCTGCGAGGTCAGCTCCTCGACCAGCGCGGAGATCCGCGAAACCCGTTCGGCGACGACGGACTCGTCGAGTTTGCCGTCGAAGGTCTCGGCCTCGGTGCCGTCTTCGTCCGAGTAGCCGAAGACGCCGACGGCGTCCAGCCGCGCGCCGGTCAGGAACCGCTCCAGCTCGGCGACGTCCTCCTCGGTCTCGCCGGGGAATCCGACGATGACGTTGGTGCGGATGCCGGCGTTGGGCGAGTACTCCCGGATCTGGTCGCACAGCGCGAGGAACGAGTCCGTGGAGCCGAAGCGGCGCATGCGGCGCAGCACGGTCTCGCTGGAGTGCTGGAAGGACAGGTCGAAGTAGTCGGCGACACCCGGCGTGGTCGCGATGGCCTTGACCAGGCCAGGACGCGTTTCGGCGGGCTGCAGGTACGAGACGCGGACGCGTTCGATCCCGGGCACCGCGGCCAGTCGCGGCACCAGCAGTTCCAGCGCGCGGGCGCCGTCACGGCCGAAGTCCTTGCCGTAGGAGGTGGAGTTCTCCGAGACGAGGAAGACCTCCTTGACGCCGTTCTCCGCGAGCCACATCGCCTCGGCGACGATCTCGTCCGGCTGCCGGGACACGAAGGAACCCCGGAACGACGGGATCGCGCAGAACGAGCAGCGGCGGTCGCAGCCGGAGGCGATCTTCAGCGCGGCCACCGGGGAGTCGTCGAGCCGGGTCCGCAGCACCCGCGGGCCCCAGCCGTGCTGCGCGTGCCCTGGCACCTCGACCGACTCGGCGGCCGTCGGACGCTGGACCGGGCTGATCGGCAGCAGCTTGCGGCGGTCGGACGGGGTGTGGGACTCGACCTTGCGGCCAGCCACGACGTCGTCGAGCCGGTCGGAGAGGTCCGCGTAGTGGTCGAAGCCCAGGACCGCGTCGGCCTCGGGCAGGTTTTCGGCCAGCTCGTTGCCGTAGCGCTCGGCCATGCAGCCGACGGCGACGACCTTTTTGCCGGTGTCGGACGCGGCGAGCAGGGTGTCGACCGAATCCTTCTTGGCGGACTCGACGAAGCCGCAGGTGTTGACGACGACGACGTCGGAGTCTTCGGGCTCGGCGGTGAGCTCCCAGCCGCCCGCCGCCAGTCGTCCGGCGAGTTCCTCGGAATCGACCTCGTTGCGGGCGCAACCGAGGGTCAGCAAGGACACGCGACGGGTGGCGACAGGATCAGTGGTGGGAGAAGGCACGTGCCTTAGGGTAGCTGGCCTGCTCCCGGGGTCGGCGATCGCTTGCTCGGGCGAGCCTCCGGCCGGGCATGGCCTCGCGGATGGCTTAATGGTGGACGTGCCCTCAGACCCCCTACTCCACCGCCGCCCCACCGTTCGCCGGGCGCGGATCGCGGACGTCCGCAAGATCAAGGCGCTGGTCGACTCCGACGCGGGGACGGTGCTGCTGGAGAAGGAACTCGTCACCCTCTACGAGAGCGTCCAGGAGTTCTGGGTGGTCGGAGACGGGGACGACGTGCTCGGCTGTGGCGCCCTCCACGTGCTGTGGGAGGACATCGGCGAGCTGCGCACCATCGCCGTCGACAAGGACTCCCGAGGCCGCGGCATCGGGCACGCGCTGGTGGGGAAGCTGATCGACTTCGCCAGGGAGATCGGGCTGAAGCGGCTGTTCGTGCTGACCTTCGAAACCCATTTCTTCGCCGGGCACGGCTTCGTCGAGATCGACGGCACCCCGGTCACCCAGGAGGTCTACGAGGAGATGCGGCGCTCGGCCGACCCGGGTGTCGCGGAGTTCCTCGACCTGCCGTACGTGAAGCCCAACACGCTCGGCAACAGCCGGATGCTGCTGGAGCTGTAGCTTCGGGTGGCGAAGCGATCTTCGGCATCAGGGAAGGCGGGACATGGACACCTCGGTCACCGACCATCTGCTCAGCACGACGCGGGCGGTCCGGCGCAAACTCGACCTGGACCGTCCGGTCGAGCCGGAAGTGCTCGAAGAGTGCCTGCGGCTCGCGCTCCAGGCACCGACACCGGGCAATCAGCAGGCGTGGCGCTGGCTCGTGGTGCGGGATCAGGACGTCAAAGACCGGCTGTCGGAATTGTTCCGCCGGGTGGGGAAGGCGTACCTGGAGGCCAACGCGGCCGCGTTGGGGCAGGCGATCACCGAGCCGTCCGTGGCGCGGGCGTTCGCCTCGGGGCAGCATCTGATCGACGTGATCGACCGGGTCCCGGTCTATGTCATCCCGTGCCTGACCGGCAGGCCGAGCGGCGACAACGCGACCGATGCCGCGTTCTACGGCGGGATCTTCCCGGCGGTGTGGAACTTCCAGCTGGCGCTGCGCTCGCGCGGCCTGGGCTCGACGCTCACGACGTACCACCTGACGCATGAGGCGGAGGCGGCCGAGATCCTCGGCATCCCCTCCGACGTCACGCAGGTGGGGTTGCTGCCGGTGGCCTACACGACGGTGCCGGACTTCAAACCCGCCGCGCGCGTGCCGCTGTCGGAAGTCGCGTACCTCGACGGATGGGGCAACGCGCTGTAGGCGGCGCCGGTCGCATGACCGGTCCGCTCAGGGCTCAGTACCAACCGCGAGCCTGCTCGTGGGCTGCGGCCTGGCTCACGTACTGGGAAGGGTGTGAAGGTCGAGTTCCCTCGGCTGAGCCGAGGGAAGGGGGCCTTCACGCGCAGCCGATGTGACTGGTGGTGCTGTTGCGGCCCGGGATGGCCTTCCCGGCAGACCGCGCCTATGCCTTCGACACCCGCAGGGTGACCTGGTCGCCCCCCGAACTCACGGCGACCAGGTCCACCCGGCAGGCGGCGAACTCGACGGACTGCCTGCCACCCCGTCCGGTGGACGCCAGCTCCGCACTCTTCCGCTCGCCGCGTCCCGGTTCGGCCAGGGTCACCGCGACCACGGCCTCCCCTTCCCAGACGCAGACCATGCCCTGTGCACAGCGGGAATCGGACACCAGCTGGGAGAACCGGACGCTGATGTCCTTCGACGCGACCTCGGCGGTTTCACCGGCCTTGAGGGTGATGGTGTCCCCGAGCTCCACGGTGCCCTTGGGCGGCCGAGCCTGCTCGGCCGCCGGCGCCGGTTGAGCGGCCGGTGCGGGCTGGACCGCCGGAGGTTGTTCGCGCGCGGTGGAGCTGCCCGCTCCGCAGGCGAGACCGGCCAGGGCGCAGAGGACGACGAGCAGCTTCTTGGGGTCCACGTCTTCTGGACGGAACGGAGCCGCCGGTCCGTTGCATCGGGTTTCAGGTGATCTTTTCGACCAGGGCCCAGACTCCGGTGGAGGGGTTACGACCGTGCTCGAAACCCAGCTCGACGTTGTGCTTCTTCGCGCGCAAGACAGCGGAGCCGATCCCGCTCTCGTAATCCGCGAACCGCAACGCCGACTTGCTGAAACCCGGCACGTGTTTGAGCAGGCGTTTCGCCACGTCGCCATAACACGGCAACGGCGCCGAACAGGCCTCGAAATGCAGTAACAGCCAGAACTCGAAACAGGGATTCGAGATCGCCAGGTCGACGCGGAGCCGACGAGCGGTCGCCGCCGCCTTGTCGAGGTCGAACTCGTCGACGTCGACCACACACCACACTTCGTCGTGCGTCCCCTCGGCACGGTCGCGCATCCCCGCCGCGTACTTGACCACAGCTTCCGGGTCGCCCCGCTTCGCCTTGATCTTGATCGTGACGGCCGGGTTCCGGCGAGCCCGTTTGAGACCTTCGAAGTACGCGGGCTCAGTGGCCTCCGCACCGCAGACGACGAGGATCGACGTTCGCTGCTCCCGGAACGCCGGTCGTCTCCGGCCGCTGTTCTCCCTGCGGGTCATTTGCCGAGCACTGCCTCGGCGAAGTCGCCCAGCACGGGAACAGCTCCATAGCTACCGGCGAGATAGCGACGCTCGGTGTTCTGGTCCTTGCGCGGTTTGAAGTCGGTGAGTGGATAGAGCTCGCTAGCCCCTTCGGAGTTCTTGTCGACGAACCAGACCTGGTCTCGATCCAGCACGCTGTCGCCCAGCATGGTGCCCAGGAGGCTCGTGTCGTGCGTGGTGAAGATCAGCTGGGCACCGCTGGGATTGGTCTCTTCGGATTGGAAGAGACCGACGAGCTTCGCGGTCAGCATCGGGTGCAGGCTCGAGTCGATCTCGTCGACCAAGAGCACCTGACCTCCGTCGAGGACGTCCAGGACGGTCGGGATGAGTTCGAGCCAGTTACGCGTGCCCGAGGACTCGTCACTCAGTTCGAACAGAGTGCGGGCGCCGTGGTGCTGGAACATCAACCGCCACCGCTTCCCCCGTGGAGGTTGAGACGGGCGGCGGAGGACGGGCCTTCCCCGGCGCAGCTGGAACTCGCCACGGATACCGCCCTGGATCAGTTCGGCGGAGACGTCCGTGATCCCGACATCCGCGGCCGACAACAACGTCACCAGCCGCCGGGCATTGCGCGGATCACGCCGCAGATACTCGCCGACCCGATCCGCGAGGCCGTCGGTCGACCAGGACAGATCGGCCTGCATGATCCACAATTCCGACTCGAACCAACGGAAAACGGGCATCAGCGGTCCCAAGTCCAGACTGGAACCGAAGCTCAGCAGGAGCACGCTCGGGCGGATGAGTTCTTCCAAGGCCCCCAGTTTGCTCGCCAGTTCGGTCGTGGTGGAGCCGAACTTGACGCCTTCGCGGAGCCGCTCGAACACCACCCGCCGACGCTTCTCCGGATAGGAGTAGAGCCATTCTTCCGAGATCGCGTCGTCGTCGATCGTAAAGCCGTAGGTGTACCGAACTCCTTCTGCCACGAGTTCGACCACGAACGTCGATGGCGGCTCTGTGTCGTGACCGCCCAGCCGGAAGCCTTCTCGGTCGGCGACACCACACGACTCCGGCGCGACGACGAGTCCGTGCATGAACGCGAGCCCGTCCAACAGGTTCGACTTGCCGGAAGCGTTCGCTCCGTAGATGGCTGCCACCGGGACGGCCGGACGGTCGTCCCCGGGCATGGCGGGCATCAAGAGCAGTTCCTGCTCGTCACGAAACGAGCGATGGTTGCCCAACCGGAAGCTGCGGAGCACTCTGGCCACCTCCCTGGCGAAGTCTCAGGCCATTCTGTACCAGTAAACCGCACAGAACGGCCCGGAGCATCACCCAGGGCCCGGTCAGTCGTCGTCGGAGACGTCCCCTCCTCCGGCGTCCCCGCCACCGCGGATCATGAACAGCACCGACTCCAGCTCCTCCGGCTTGATCAGCACGTCCCGCGCCTTCGAGCCCTCCGAAGGCCCGACGACGCCGCGGCTTTCCAGCAGGTCCATCAGGCGTCCGGCCTTGGCGAAGCCGACCCGCAGCTTCCGCTGCAGCATCGACGTCGAGCCGAACTGCGAGGTGACGATCAGCTCGGCGGCCTGCAGCAGGACGTCGAGGTCGTCGCCGATGTCGGAGTCGATCTCCTTCTTCTCGCCGGCCTTCGCCGCGGTGACGCCGTCCTGGTAGTCCGGCTGCGCCTGCTCCTTGGCGAAGTTCACCACCGCGGAGATCTCTTCGTCGCCGACGAAGGCGCCCTGGATACGGACGGGTTTCCCGGCGCCCATCGGCAGGTACAGGGCGTCACCCATACCGATGAGCTTCTCCGCACCCGGCTGGTCGAGGATGACCCGCGAGTCGGTGAGCGACGAGGTCGCGAACGCCAGCCGCGAGGGCACGTTGGTCTTGATCAGGCCGGTCACGACGTCGACGGACGGGCGCTGGGTCGCCAGTACCAGGTGGATCCCGGCGGCACGCGCCTTCTGGGTGATCCGGACGATGGCGTCCTCGACGTCGCGCGGGGCGGTCATCATCAGGTCGGCGAGCTCGTCGACGATCGCCATGATGTACGGGTACGGCTGGTAGACGCGCTCGCTGCCCGGCGGCGCGGTGATCTCGCCCGAGCGCACCTTCTTGTTGTAGTCGTCGATGTGCCGGACCTTGTTGACCTGCATGTCCTGATACCGCTGCTCCATCTCCTCCACCAGCCAGGCCAGCGCCGCGGCGGCCTTCTTCGGCTGGGTGATGATGGGCGTGATCAGATGCGGGATGCCCTCGTACGGGGTCAGCTCGACCATCTTCGGGTCGATCAGGATCATCCGGCACTCGTCCGGCGTCGCCCGCGCGAGCAGCGACACCAGCATCGAGTTCACGAAGCTCGACTTACCGGAACCGGTGGACCCCGCCACCAGCAGGTGCGGCATCTTCGTCAGGTTCGCGGTGACGAAATGGCCTTCGATGTCCTTGCCGAGGCCGATCACCATCGGATGGTTGTCCTTGACCGTCGACGGCGCGCGCAGCACGTCACCGAGGCGCACCATCTCGCGGTCGGAGTTCGGCACCTCGATGCCGACCGCGGACTTGCCGGGGATCGGGGCGAGCAGCCGGACGTTGTCGGTGGCCACCGCGTAGGCGATGTTCTTGGTCAGCGCGGTGATCTTCTCGACCTTCACGCCGGGGCCGAGTTCGACCTCGTACCGGGTGACCGTCGGGCCCCGGGTGAACCCGGTGACCTGCGCGTCGACGTTGAACTGGTCCAGCACGCCGGTGATCGCCTCGATCATGGCGTCGTTGGCCTTGCTGCGGGACTTCGGCGCGTCGCCGAGCTTCAGCAGGTCCGGCGGCGGGAGCTTGTAGTCGCCTTCCACGGTCCTGGTGACCGCCAGCGGCTGCTCGGCCTTCTTCGGCTTCTTCTCCGGCACTTCGACCGGTTTGACCGCGGGTTTCGGCGGGCGCAGCGGCGTCGGCGGTTCGGCCAGCGCGGCGTCGATGTCGAGCTGCTCCCCCGTGTGGTCACCGGCGCCCTGGCGGCGCCGTGACGGCTTCCGCAGGCGGACCGACTTCGGATCGGCTTCGGTGACGGCGTCGCGTTCGTCGTGGATGGCCCGGCGCTCGGCCTCGGCCTCTTCGATCTCTTCGGGGTCGAGACCCCAGGTGCGCAGCCGGTGCGGGATCTCGCGGACCGGGGTCCCGGTGAACACCAGCGTGCCGAACAGCAATGCCAGCACCAGCAGCGGCACGGCGACCCAGGTGGTGACGCCCATGGTCAGCAGGCCGCCGGAGAACGCGCCGATCACGCCACCGGCGTACATCCGCCCGTCGTTGGTCTCCGGCAGCGCGGTGAAGATGTGCAGCAGGCCCAGCACGGACAGGATGACCAGGAGGGTGCCGATGACCATCCTCGGCCGGGCCTCCGGCATCGGTTCGGACCGCATCAGCGCCACGGCCACCACGATCAGGACCAGGGGCAGGGTCACCGCACCCGCGCCGAGCAGCGAGCGGGTGGCGACCTCCACCCAGCCGCCGATCGGACCCGCGGCCCGCCACCAGACGCCGAACGCGATCACCAGCGCGAGCGCGATCAGCCCGAGTGCGAGACCATCGCGGCGGTGCTCGGGTTCGAGTTCACGGCTGCGGCCGACCGTCCTCGCCAGGGTACCGAGCCCCTTGGCGAGCAGGTTCCAGGTGCCGCGCACGCCTTTGGCGAACGTGCCGGAAGACTTCTTCCTGGCCGCCGGACGCCGTGGAGCGGGCTTCCTCGCCGCCGTTGACCTGGGCTTCGCCGGGGTACGCGGCTTCCGCGCCGGCCCCTTGCTGCCGCCGCTTCGCGCCGTACTCCGTTTCCTGGTCGTCGACCCGCTAGCCATGTCTCCACGGTAACCGCCTCGGCCCTTCAGCCCCGGGTGCCACTCGGAGCACACGGAGAACATTCGTCTCAGGTCACAGCTTGAGCGGCCATCCGGGTGAAAAGGGCTTCATGACATGCTCTGCCCCATGTTCGCGCTGCATCAGGATGAGAATTCGGCTCGCCGCGCCCCCGCCATCTGGCGCACGATGCTGAACATCGACCGAGGGCTGGTCAACGTCGTCGGCAAACTCACCGTGACCGGCGGTGTCCCGGCGGAACTGCGCCGGAAGCCGCTGCTCATGACGGCCAACCACATCGGCGTGTTCGACGCGTTCGTGCTGATGGCCGCGTGCAAACGGATCGGCATCAACCCGCGGTTCATGCTGGCGGGCGGCATCCTCGACGCACCCGTCATCGGCCCGGCGCTGCGGGCCAGCGGTCACCTGCGGGTCGACCGCAAACAGGCCACGACGGCCGTCGGCCAGTTCGCCGAAGCGACCGAGGCGTTGCGCACCACCCGTGACCCGCTGATCGTCTACCCCGAGGGCCGGATCAGTCACGATCCCGGCCTGTGGCCCGAACGCGGCAAGACCGGCGCCGCGCGGCTCGCGCTGGCGGCCGGGGTACCGGTGATCCCGATCAGCCAATGGGGCGCGCACGAAGCCGTCTATTGGGGGACGGAGACCGTCAACGGCCCCGCCGATCTGGTTCCACTCGCCAAATCCGGCCTGAGCGCGCCGATGCGGCGACCCCGTTTCCAGGTGCATTTCGGTGACCCGGTGGACCTGTCGGAGGTCGAGCCGGAGCGGCCGGGCGCCGGGGTCCGCGCGCACGCCAAGATCATGCAGGCGATCACCGACGGCCTGGTGCCGCTGCGCCGCGGCGAACTGGACAAGCCGCGCTTCCACGACCCGACGCGGCCGACCGACACCGTCAGCCCGTGGAAGAAGTACTGAGTTCCGGATCCTGAGACGGGTGCTCACCCTCGCCTAGGGTCGGCGGACGTGAGCACCCGCATCCTCGTCGTCTACTACAGCGCGACCGGCAACACCGCGAAACTGGCGTCGGCGCTGGCCGACGGCGCACGCGAGACCGACGCCGAAGTCCGTGTCCGCACGGTTCCCGAGACGGCCCCGCCCGGTGCCGTCTCGAGCAATCCGCGCTGGCAGGCGTGGGTGGACGCGGGCCCGCATCACGAGTTCGCGACCTTGGAAGACCTGGAATGGGCGGACGGTTTCGCGGCAGGCAGCCCGACCCGGTTCGGCGGCCCCGCCGCCCAGCTGAAGTCCTTTTTGGACAGTACCGGTGGCCTGTGGGCCAAGGGAAAGCTGGTGAACAAGGTCGCGACGTCGTTCACCACCGCGTCGACAGCGCACGGCGGGCTCGAATCGACCGTGCTGGCGACGAACAACATCTTCTACCACTGGGGCGCCATCGTCCTGCCGCTCGGCTACACCGACCCTCACCTGCTCGAATCGGGCAACCCGTACGGCGGCTCGTTCGTCTCGCGCAAGTCCGCCGAACCCGACGGCCTCGCGCTGGAGGCCCTCCGCCTGCAGGGGCGCCGCCTCGCCACCGTCTCGCGCTATGTCGCCGACGGCCTCGTCAAGGACGGATGAAGGGAACCGAGCGTCCGCCTCCCGCGTCGTAGTGCCGTCACACAGCGTCACGCTAGGGGGAGGCGGCGGGATGACCGGCGGGTACGAGGTGGTCCTGGGGGCGATCGGAGCCGCGTCTGAAGCGGCGAAACGGGCTTCGGACGACGTCGGGCGGGTGGATCTCGCGGCCACGCTCACCGGTGTCGCGGCAGGCCTGCCGGGCGGCGTGTCCGGGGAGGCGGCCCGGCTGCTCGCGGACGCCTGGGGTCGCGCGGTTCCCGGCTGGGCGCGGAACGTCTCCTCCTACGCGGCTCAGCTGGACGAAGCGGCCGGGCGGTATCGCTCGAACGAGCTGGAAGCGTCGCGGGATCTGCGCGCCACGGGAACTTCCGTCTGATGCTCACCTGGGGCGACGTGCGCCGGTGGGATCCGGCCGCGATCGGCAAGGTCGCCGACGCGCTCAACGACGGCTGCGGCCGGATCCTCGCCGCCGCCGACGACGTCGAGTCCATGGCCCGGTTTCCCGGCTGGTCCGGTGAGGCCGCTCTCGCCGCGTCGACGCGAGGCGAGTCGCTGGCGTCCACTGTGGAGCAACTGGTGGCCGAAGCGTCCGCGGTCCGGCGAGGTGCGCACGAGGTGCAGATCGCGCTGGACCGGATCGTGGCGTTCGTGCGGGAGACCGACGAACTCGCGTCCCGGCACGGACTGACCATCGGCCAGGGTGGAGAGCTCACTTCGTCCGGCGGGCCTTCGGAACCGCGTGTGCTGGCGGAACTCGCCGACCGGATCGAGCAGATCCTGCGCCGCGCCACCGACGTCGACGCCGACTTCGCGGCCATCATGCGGCGCGCTCTTCGAGGCGAGCTCACCGGACAAGGCGGCGGCACCCTCGCCCAAGCCGCCGACGTCGGAGCCGCGCAAAGCGGTCTGTCGATCATCGGCCCGCCGGAGCACGGGTCCCCCGGTGACAACAAGGCGTGGTGGGACAGCCTGTCGGACACCGCGAAAGTTGCTTTGCTGCAAGGAAATCCGGGGCTGGTCGGGAATCTCGACGGCATCCCGGCCGCCGACCGCGACGCCGCGAACCGCGCTGTCCTCGCCAGGGAGATCGAACGGCTCCAAGGCGATCCCAAGCTCAAGGGTTTGGAAGCCATCAGGGACCGGCTCGAGAACACGGAACCCGGTAAACCGCGGGCGTTTCTGCTCGGGCTGGACACCAGCGGGGACGGCAAGGCGATCGTTTCCGCGGGTAATCCGGACACGGCGGCGAATGTGGCGACATACGTACCGGGGACCGGGGCGGAACTGAGGAAGATCGGCGGTGATCTCAACCGCTCGGACAAGATGTGGGCCGTGGCGACGACCGCCGGCTCCCCCTCGACGGCCGTGATCACCTGGCTGGGTTACGACGCGCCGGACGGTCTCACCGACGCCGCGAAGGAGAAGTACGCCGATGGCGGCAAAGAGGCGCTGGCCGGATTCCAAGACGGCCTGCGGGAAACGCATCAAGGGGCACCGTCGCACAACACGGTGCTGGGACACAGTTACGGCACGACGGTCGTGGGCCATGCCGCCCGCGATGGCGGCCTCGCCGCGGACGAACTCGTTTTCGTGGCGAGCCCGGGCGTCGGCGCGCACGACGTGAGCCAGTTGCACCTCGATGGGGTGGATCCGGGCCGGATCGGCGGACATGTGCACGCGACGGTGGCCGAACACGACATGATCAATCTGGCCAATCTGGAGATCGCCGGGTACGACCTGGTACTCGGACAGGATCCGACCGACGCGGACTTCGGCGGACGGGTGTTCACGTCGGCGCCGGGCACGGACGGGTTCGGCGGGTACAGCCAGGAGGCGCACAGTGAGTACTGGGAAGACAACAATCCCTCGCTACGGAACATCGGCCTGATCATCGCCGGAAAGCCGACGACATGAAATCGACGATCACCGAACAGCAGGCCCGTGACAAGGTCGAGCACTACCTTCAGGGCGCGTTCTCCGTGTTGCCCGCCCCTGCCGAGTTGAAGTTGTTCACCCGGAACCGCTCCGAGTGCGCGGACCCCACCGACAACGGGCCGGAAGGCCGTTTCGAGATCTCCGCGACCTACGAGATCGTCGGCTTGGATTCCGCACGGTTCCCCGAACACTTCGCGGCGATCATCCACTGGTGGGAATCGAACTCCTTCGAGGTGCTGACCGACGCCCGCCCGACAGATCAGTATCTTTTCGCGCGCCACACCGGCGACGCCTTCGACATGTCGGTTCAGGCGAACGATCTGGGCAAGTTCTACCTCGGCGCCACCTCACCGTGTGTCTGGCCGAACGGCACGCCCGAACCCCGGACACCCGAACAGCCCGTCGCCGCTCCCCCGGAACAGGACCAGGAAGCCGCCCCCGCCCGCAAACCGCGCCGCGCCCCGGTGGACGACGAGGACTTCGCCCAGACCGACTGGACCGACGGCGGCACTTCCTTCTGACACCGCCCAGCCGCTGGGAAAACCGTTCGCCCCGCTCCCACCCGGCCTCTACCCTCCGGCCGTGACCGCCGAACTCGCCACCCCCGCCCAGCACGTCGCGCACCGCGGCCGGGGCGTCCTGCTCGTCCTGCTCGCCGCGCTCTTCTTCGGGACCTCGGGTGTGCTGGGCAAACCGGCGATGCAGGCGGGACTGTCGCCGGAACAGGTCGCGGCGATCCGCATCGGACTGTCGGCGATCGTGCTGCTCTGCCTGGTCGCGGTCTTCCGCCCGACGCTCCTGCGGGTGCGGAAACACGAGTGGCCGCTGCTGGTGGCGTACGGCTCGCTCGGGGTCGCCGGTGTCCAGCTCATGTACTTCCTCGCGGCGGGCCGGATCCCGGTCGGCATCGCGATCCTGCTCGAGTTCACCTCGCCGGTGCTGATCGCGCTGTGGGTGCGGTTCGTGCGGCGGGTGCGGCTGCCGAGGGCGATGTGGACGGGTATCGCGCTCGCGATGACCGGGCTGATCCTGGTCGCGCAGGTCTGGGAAGGCCTCAGCCTCGACGTCGTCGGGCTGCTCGCCGGACTGGGCGCGGCCGTCTGTTCGGCGGGCTATTTCCTGCTCGGCGAGCGCGGGGTCGCGAACCGGGACCCACTCGGCATGGTCACCTGGGGGATGACGATCGGCGCGGTCCTGGTCTGCGCGGTCGCCCCGCCGTGGACGATTCCGTGGGGTGCCGTCGCCGCGCCGATCGCTTTCGGACCGTGGCATCCGCCAGTGTGGTCACTGCTGGTCGCGCTCGTGCTGATCGCGACGGTGCTCGCCTACGCCACCGGCATGACGGCGCTGCGTCATCTCCCGGCGTCGGTGGCGAGCGTCGTGGGACTGGTGGAGCCGCTGATCGCGGCGGCCGCGGCCTGGGTGCTGCTCGGCGAGGCGCTCAGCTGGATCCAGGCCGTCGGCGCGGTGGTCCTGCTGACCGGCGCGTACATCGTCCAGTCGAACTCGAACGTGGTCCAGACGGACTCAACCCTGCTGGAAGCCCCGTAGCGCGCTGATCTCCTGCTGCTGCGAACGCGCCGTCGTCGCGGCGAGGTCGCGGGCGTCGGGATTGCGGCCGTGCTGGGTTTCCGCCTCGGCGATGCGGACGCCCGCCTCCCGTTGCTTCTGCAGCCGCGAGACGAACTGGCGGTCGAAGTCCTTTCCGGACAGTCCGGCCAGTGCCGCCAGGTCTGCCGGGCTGATGTACCCGTCGCGCTGGACGTGTTCGAGGTTCGGATCGTCCGGCGCGGGCTGGGCCCAGGACTCGATGAGCGCGGAAAGCCGCGCGATCTCCGGTTCGTGCGTGTCGATGATCCGCATCGCGAGCGCCTTCAGCTCCGCGTTCTCCGCGCGCGTTTCGGCCAGGGAAGCCAGATCCACACCCTGCTGGTGATGCGCGAGCGCCTGCCGCGCGAAGGCCACATCGGCGTCGTTGAACGGAACGGCGGCCTGCTGCGCCATCGGCGACGACCCCGGCGGCGCGGTCTGCGGCTGAGGTGCCTCGCCCGAGCAGCCGGTCAGCACGGCGGCCAGTGCGACGGCGGGCAGGAACCGGAGGACGGCGTGCGGCATCGAAGTGCTCCTCGGAACGCGCGGTGGAGGTGCCTAGGTTCGCAGAGTCCACATCGGTCCGTTCACCGGGGTTGCGCAAATACTTTTCCTCCGGGCCCCGCGGTGCGAGAATCCCGCGATCCGCCGCCACCCCGATAGGAGGCAACCCGCGAATGGACGCCGAAACCTCTCCAGAGCGGACAGCCGAACGCGACGGCCTCCGCCCGGACCTGCGGCAACGCCACGTCCGGATGATCGCGCTCGGTGGCATCATCGGCGCGAGCCTGTTCATCGGCAGCAGCGCCGTCATCCACACCGTCGGCCCGGCGGCCGTGCTGTCCTACGCCATCGGCGGCCTGATCGTCGTCCTGGTGATGCGGATGCTCGGCGAAATGGCGACGGCCGCGCCGTCCCAAGGCTCCTTCATGGAGTACGCGCGGACGTCGCTCGGCGGCTGGGCGGGCTTCACCGTCGGCTGGCTGTACTGGTACTTCTGGGTCGGCGTGGTCGCGTTCGAGGCCGTCGCCGGGGCGAAGATCCTGCAAGCCTGGATTCCCGTTGTGCCGCAATGGATCTTCTCGCTGGTGCTGATGCTGCTGCTCACCGCGACCAACCTCGCCTCGGCGCGTTCGTTCGGGGAGACGGAGTTCTGGCTCGCGTCGGTCAAGATCGCCACGATCGTGGTGTTCCTGGTCGTCGGCATCCTGTTCGTGCTCGGGCTCTGGCCCGGCGGATCGTTCTCGGTCGGCAACATCGCGCAGGACGGCTTCCTCGCCAACGGCCCGTTCTCGGTGGTGCACGGTGTGGTGATCGTGATCTTCTCCTATTTCGGCGCGGAGATCGTCACCATCGCGGCCGCCGAATCCCGGGAGCCCGAAGCGGCCGTGCGCAAGGCGACGTCGTCGATCGTGTGGCGCGTGATCGTGTTCTACGTCGGTTCGGTGACACTGCTGGTGATGATCACCGGCTGGCGCGACATCCCGACCACGACGAGCCCGTTCGCCGCCGCGTTCGGCCGCTTCGGCATCCCCGCCGCCGAGACCGTGGTCAGCGCGGTGGTGCTGACCGCCGTGCTGTCGGTGCTGAATTCCGGGCTGTACACCGCTTCCCGCATGCTGTTCGCGTTGCGCGGCAACGGCTGGGCGCCGAAATGGATCGCGGACACGAACCGGCGCGGGGTGCCGTGGAAGGCGATCCTGGTGTCCACTTCGGTCGGTTACGTCGCCGTGGTGATGAACTTCGTGTCCCCCGACAAGATCTTCTACTTCATCATCAACTCCGCCGGCGCGGTCGCGTTGTTCGTCTACGCGATCATCGCCGGGTCACAACTGCGGATGCGGCGCCGTCTGGAAGCCGAGGCACCGGAACGGCTGAAGCTGCGCATGTGGGGCTACCCGTGGCTGAGCTGGCTCACGTTGGCCGGGACGCTGGCCGTGGTGGCGTCGATGCTGTTCGTGGACGCGGACACGCGGGCCCAGCTGTACCTGAGCTTGATCAGCCTCGCGGTGATCCTCGGCGTCTACTTCCTCCAGCGGCGGCGATCCCGCTCGGCGTCGTGAGGGTTCTTCTTGAGGGGTAAGGCAAACATGGCGTGCCCCGGCGGGGGACCGGGATGACCGACGGAAGCCGGGCCGCGCTCCAGCGTCCACAAAGGACACTTTCCGAAAGAAACCTGTCCGACTTGGGCGGTTTGCGCGGTTCCGCGTGGGGGTCGTGAGTGGCAATGAGGGTTCTAACCCTATTCGCCACTCACGACCCCCACGCGGAACCGCACATAGTGTCATCAATCGGACGCCGATTCCCCGAAAGGTGTCCCTTGTGGACAGTCGCTCCCCGCCTCAACGGGAGCTCCTCGCTGGCCGCCAGGCGAGCCGATTACGCCAGGTTTGACTTACCCCTCAAAGAGAACCCGAATCGCCACTCACGACCCCATGCGGCCAGTCGGGTCCTTCACGCGCGCCACTATGGCTGGTGGTGTGCTGAGGCTGATCCCTCAAGATGGCCTGCACTACCCGGTGACTTCTCGGGTCTGCCCCGAATCTGGTGGTCGCGGGTCGGTCGCCGTCGGGATGAGCCGCGCCTGAGCGACCGGCGAGGTCGCCCAAGCACGCCACGACGACGGCCACGAGTGCGCGGCGTCGGGCTGTTCCACCCGCGCGCCGGTGAAGTCGGCGTCTTGGGCGAACTCGGCGTCGGCGAACGTGGTCGTCCCGCTGAACATCGCGTCGACGAAGGAGGCGTGCGCGGGAAAGGACGCGCCGCGGAAGTCGGTGTCGCCGGTGAAGTGCGCCCTTTCGAAGTTCACGGAGGGCGAGAACCGGGTCCGGCGGAAGTTTCCGCGGACGATCAGGCTGTCCTCGAGTTCGGCGCGTACGAGGAGGGTGTCCGCGAAATCGGGTTCGACGAGCACCGCGTCCCGCAGTCCCAGCTCTTCGACCTCCCAGAACTCGAAAGGTCTGGCCTCCCCGGCAGGCCACCTGAAGTGCTGCGTAAGAAGCCTCTGCGCGGCGAGCCGGACTTCGAGTTCCTCCTCGTCTTCGACCGGGTACGCGAAAGGTTTGCGCAGGTAGGCGCAGATCAGCTCGACAACGTCTTGCCTGGCGTCGGGTTCTTCCCGCCCGTAGCGCTCCAGGGCCGCGAAGCATTCGAGGCGCTCCGCGGCGTCCTCACTGTCCATCAGCTCGAGGGCGTGTTCCCAACGGTCCAGCCTGAGTCCTTGATCCACCAGCGCGGGCTGGATTCGCCGGTCACGGCGGACGCCCTCGATGAACATGCGGACGAGATAGACCGCGCCGATCCCGAGTGCCACCCCCGCCAGCGCGCCTATGACGTGTAAGCCCACCATGACCATCATCATGCGCAGATTATGCGCGTGAAGGCCCGCTTCCCTCGGCTGAACCGAGGGAAGCGGGCCTTCACGCGCGTCGAAACTAGACGGGGATGACCGTCGGCACGATCATCGGACGGCGCCGATAGGTGTCGGCGACCCAGCGGCCGACGACACGGCGCACGGCCTGCGCGATGCGATGCGTGTCGGTGATGCCCTCGGCTTCGGTCCGCGCGAGCTCCATCTCCACCATCGGGAGTACGGCGTCGAGCGCCTTCGGATCGTCGGAGAACCCGCGACCGGACACGGTCGGCTTGGTCACCGCGCGACCGGTGCTGGTGTCCACGGCGACCGTGATCGCGATGAAGCCACCCTCACCGAGCACGAGCCTGTCGGACAGGGTCGACTCGCCGACGTCGCCGACCGACAGGCCGTCGACGTACACGTGCCCGACCTCGACCCGGCCGGTCCGCGAGGCCTTGCCGTCGACGAGGTCGACCACGACGCCGTCTTCGGCGATGACCACGTTCTCCGGGGCGACACCGGTGCGCACGGCCAGTTCACCGTTGGCGCGCAGGTGCTTCCACTCGCCGTGCACCGGCATGACGTTGCTGGGGCGCACCGCGTTGTACAGGTACAGCAGCTCGCCCGCCGACGCGTGGCCGGAGACGTGCACCTTGGCGTTGCCCTGGTGGACGACGTTCGCGCCGAGCCGGGTGAGGCCGTTGACGACGCCGAAGACGGCGGTCTCGTTGCCCGGGATCATCGAGCTGGCCAGCACGACGGTGTCCCCCGCGCGGATCGAGATCTGCCGGTGCTCGCCGCGTGCCATCCGCGACAGCGCCGACAGCGGCTCGCCCTGCGAACCGGTCGACACGAACAGCACCTTGCTCTCGGGCAGGTCGCTGGCCTGGTCGAGGTTGACCAGGAGACCGTCCGGCACGTTCAGCAGGCCGAGGTCGGCGGCGATGCCCATGTTCCGGACCATCGACCGGCCGACGAACGCGACGCGGCGGCCGTGCCGCACGGCGGCGTCGAGCACCTGCTGCACGCGGTGCACGTGGCTCGCGAAACAGGCCACGATGACGCGCTGGCCGACCTTGCGGACGACGTCGTCGAGCACCGGGCCGATGTCGCGCTCCGGCATGACGAACCCGGGGACCTCGGCGTTGGTCGAGTCGACGCAGAACAGGTCCACGCCCTCGTCGCCGAGCCGGGAGAATCCGGCGAGGTCGGTCAGCCGCCCGTCGAGCGGGAGCTGGTCGAGCTTGATGTCGCCGGTGTGCAGCACGACACCCGCCGGGGTGCGGATGGCGACCGCGAGCGCGTCCGGGATCGAGTGGTTGACCGCGAAGAACTCCAGGTCGAAGTCGCCGACCTTGCGTCGCTCGCCCTCGCGGACCTCGATCAGGTTCGGCCGCTGGCGATGCTCCTTGGCCTTGGCCGCGAGCAGCGCGTTCGTGAACCGCGAACCGTAGATCTTGAGGTCGGGGACGAGCCGCAGGAGGAACGGGACGGCGCCGATGTGGTCCTCGTGCCCGTGGGTGAGGACGAGGCCGTCGATGTCCTCCAAGCGGTCTTCGATCGCGCGGAAGTCGGGCAGGATCAGGTCGACGCCCGGCTGGTCGTCTTCGGGGAAGAGGACCCCGCAGTCGACGATCAGCAGACGGCCGCCGAATTCGAAGACGGTCATGTTGCGGCCGACTTCGCCGATTCCGCCGAGCGCGACCACGCGCAGGGCGCCTTCGGGCAGCGCGGGCGGCGGGGTGGTCGGTCCGGGTCCGGTTGACAATGAACTCACCGAGGCATGGTCCCTACGCTGGTATGTGAGGTCGGCGCCGTATAGGCCGCCGCTGAATCTGCTTGTGCCACCCGAGCACCATGCCAGTCGCTGACGGCGCTGTCGCCGAGCGGCACGCCACCCTGGGCGAGATCGGCGGAAATCGCCTGGAGCTGCTCGTCGCTCGCGGCCACGATGGGCAGCCTCGGGTCGCCGATGTCGAATCCGCGCAACCGCAGTGCCGCCTTCGAGAACGCGACGCCGCCGACACGGGACATCGCCCGCAGGACGGGCAGCATGCCGCGGTGGTTGGTGCGGGCGGTGGAGGTGTCGCCGGATTCGTAGGCGTCCAGCATGCCGCGGATCCGGCCCGCGACGACGTGCCCGATCACGCTGACCACGCCCGTGCCGCCGACGGAGATCCACGGGAGGTTGAGGCCGTCGTCACCGGAGTAGTAAGCGAGCTGGGTGTTCGCGATGACTTCGGAGCCGGCGATCAGGTCGCCCTTGGCGTCCTTGACCGCGAGGATACGCGGGTGCTCGGCGAGCCTCAGCAGCGTGTCGACCTCGATGGGGACGATCGAGCGCGGCGGAATGTCGTAGAGCATCACCGGCAGGCCGGTGGCGTCCGCGACCGTGGTGAAGTGCGCGTAGAGCCCGGCCTGGGTGGGCCGCGAGTAGTACGGCGTGACCACGAGGATGCCGTGGGCGCCCGCCGCTTCGGCCTGCTTCGCCTGCTCGATGCTGTGCGCGGTGTTGTTCGTGCCCGCCCCGGCGACGATCGTCGCGCGATCGCCGACGGCCTCGACGACGGCGCGGACCAGCTCGGTCTTCTCGGCGTCGGTCGTGGTGGGGCTTTCCCCGGTCGTGCCGTTCACGACGAGACCGTCGTTGCCCAGTTCCACGAGGTGTTCGGCCAGCTCCTGCGCCCGCTTCAGGTCCAGCGCGCCGTCGGCGTCGAAGGGGGTGGCCATCGCGGTGAGCACGCGCCCGAACGGTCTTCCCGGCGCTGCGGTAGGTGGAGTGGACATGCTGTGAAGGTACCTCCTGCGGCCGCCCGACCCCTTGCCGACGTGGTCATTCCCGCCGATGCGGGAGATTTTCCGTGGCGAGGCCGAACTCGGCGCAAACTCTGTGTGAGCTATTTGACCTTGGTGGTGATCTGCGAGGTGAGCTGCCCGCCGTCAGCCTTGGCGAGCAAGCACAGATACTCGCGCGAGTAGTCGGTGTTCTCCTCGTTCAGCGGCCGGTTCCACTCCGCCTCGGTCGGGACGACGGCCCGCCACTGGAGCCCGCTCCGCTGCTGCGACGGCACCACGCCCGAGTTGAACGTCGCCGAACAGATCGCCTCGGCGATACGGTTCACCACCTCGGCCCCGGGATAGGCGGCGACCGCGGCGTCCTTGTCGCTCGCCGACTCGACGTCGAGCAGGTCACCCTTGGCGTAGACCTCGACCAGGTGATTCTTGGCGCAGTTCCCGCTGGTCTCGCTGTTCATCGTGACGTTGTCCGCGAGCGGGACGTTGTAGCAGTCACCGGAGAGGTCGATCTTGAGCTGGCCGTTGATGCCGTAGGTCAGGGTGGGCTGGGCCTGCGCGTTCCCGGCGGGCGCGGCCATCCAGCGGCCGAGGAAGATCCCGCCGACCAGCGCGCCGATCACGGCGACCGCGGCCAGGCTGAGCCACAGTGGACGCAGATTGCGCTTCGGCGGGGCAGGAGCGAGCCGGGTCATCGGCTGGCCGGGGTGCAGCATCGCCGTCCCACCCGAAGGCGGGGTCGGCTGGGCCTGTACGCCCTGCGCGGCCGAAAGCAGGCTGCGCACCTGGTCGTACGACATCCGCGCCTCGGGTTTGGCGACCAGCAGCCCGAGGATCGCGGCGGCCAGCGGGCCCTGGACCCTGGTCAGGTACGGCGCCTCGGTCATGATCGCGTGCAGCGTGGCCGCGGTGGTCGACCGTTCGAAGGCGACGATGCCCTCGGCGGCGAAGAACAACGTCGTGCCCAGCGACCAGAGGTCTGACTCGGGCATCGCGTCCCGGCCTTCGACCCGCTCCGGCGCCATGAACGCGGGCGAGCCGACGATCATGCCGCTGGTGGTCAGGCGCGGGTCGTCGGCGGCGTGCGCGATGCCGAAGTCGGTGAGCTTCACCCGGCCGTCCGGCGAGACCATGATGTTCGCGGGTTTGACGTCACGGTGCACGATCCCGGCGGCGTGCGCGGCCCGCAAAGCGGACAGCACCCGCTCCCCCACCAGCGCGATCTGCTGGGCGGGCAGGGGGCCGCGGTCGCGTACCAGGTCGGCCAGCGTCGGCGCCTCGACCAGCTCCATCACGATGTAGGTGGCGCTGTTCTCGGTGACGACGTCGTACACGGTGACGACGGCCGGGTCGTTGAGGCGCCCGGCGGAGCGGACTTCGCGCAACATCCGCTCCGTCAGCACCGAAGCGTCCTCGGGGGCGTTCGGGAACTTCAGCTCCTTGATCGCCACCTGGCGGCCGATCACCTGATCCTGCGCGCGCCACACGATGCCCATCCCGCCGCGGCCGAGCTCGCCCAGCAGGGCGTATCGGCCGGCGATGAGCCGAGCGCCGGCGGCCTGCTGCGTCTGCTGTGGCGGCCCATACGGACGGGTCTGTTCGTCGGTCAAGGTTCGATGCTCCTTCGGTTCGCGCAGGACGCTGACTCGGACCCGTTCGCGCTCCGAAAGGTTCCTTCGCCGAGCTCGTGAATCAGACCGTGACCTCGTGGCCGGATTCCCGGAGCGCCTTCACCGCGCGCTCCAGCTCGGCCGCCCGGACCAGCACGTGGTCGGTGTCGAAGGTGGATATCGAGAACAGCGCCACCCCGGCGGCGGCCAATTCACTCGACAGCGCCGCGATGACGCCGGTCAGCGTGAACGCCAGCGGCCCGCGGACCGACAGCAGCCGCCAGCCGTCCTCGACCGTGACCCCGGCCGGTGCGAGACCGGCCGGGCAGATCACCGACAGCTCTTCGGGCGTCCGCGTGATGGAGATCAGCACCGGCTCGCCGGGGTCGAGCAGATTCGCCGGAACCGGCGCGTCCGGGGCGAGGCGGGCGACCGCGTACTCACCAGGCCGGACGTCGATCGCGAGTCGTCGCATCAGCCCTCGAGAACCTTCGGGCTGGAGGCGACCTCGGTGCCGTCGGGCAGCGCGGAGATGGTGAAGTCCGCGAACACGTTGCCCGAAGCCTTCTGCAGCTCGCGCAGGCACTCGATGGCCAGGGCGCGGATCTCGACGTCGGCGTGCTCGGTGGCACGCATCGCGATGAAGTGCCGCCAGGCGCGGTAGTTGCCGGTGACCACGATGCGGGTCTCGGTCGCGTTCGGCAGCACGGCGCGCGCGGCCTGGCGGGCCTGCTTGCGGCGCAGGGTCGCGCTCGGCACGTCGGCGAACTTCTCCTCCAGCCCGGCGAGCAGCTCGGTGTAGGCGTCGACGGCGGCCTGGGAGGCGGCGAGGAACTTCGCGTGCAGCTCCGGGTCCTGCGCGATGACGTCGGGCTCGACGAAGGCGGCGTCGCGCTCCGGGACGTAGCGCTGGGAGAGCTGCGAGTAGGAGAAGTGCCGGTGGCGGATCAGCTCGTGCGTCAGCGACCGGGAGATCCCGGTGATGTAGAAGCTGACGGACCCGTGCTCCAGCACCGACAGGTGGCCCACGTCGATGATGTGCTCGAGGTAGCCGGCGTTGGTGGCCGTCTTCGGGTTCGGCTTCTTCCAGGACTGGTAGCAGGCCCGGCCCGCGAATTCGGCCAGCGCCTCACCACCGTCGGCATCGGTCGACCACGGTACGTCCGACGGAGGGAAGAACTCCGTCTTCGCGATCAGTTGAACCTTGGGTGACACGGTCTCGGCCACGTTCGCACTCCTTTTCGACCCCTGCTCCACGACTCCGGGCAGCGTAACCGCACCCCGGTTTGACGGCGGGGAGACATCATGGTGACGTCATCGGCTCCTTGACTGACATCACAAGTGACGTC
The DNA here is from genome assembly GCF_055575975.1 of Amycolatopsis sp. NPDC033938. Classification (NCBI taxonomy): domain Bacteria; kingdom Bacillati; phylum Actinomycetota; class Actinomycetes; order Pseudonocardiales; family Pseudonocardiaceae; genus Amycolatopsis; species Amycolatopsis sp. NPDC033938. The sequence goes on along the minus strand of NZ_JBVIRO010000010.1, from coordinate 39,947 downwards.
ATAGTGGTGTCATGGATCTGACGCCGTACATCACAAGCCTTCGCGAGGACCTCGCGAACACGGCTTCGGCCGGCGACGAGCAGACGCGGCGCGCTGCCGCGCTGCTGTCGTCGGCGCTGGAGCCCGCCGCCCGGCTGACCATCATGAACGCCCTCGCGGACCTGGCCGCCGAAGTGACCTCGGCGCTGCCGGGGCACGTCGTCGACGTCCGGCTCGACGGCCGCGACGTGCGCGTCGTCGTCACCGGCTCCGCCGAGAGCACCGAGCAGACCCCGCCCCGCCAGGAAGCGCCACGGGAGACCCCGCGCGCGCCCAAGGTGGACACGGGCGACATCACCCGCATCACGCTACGCCTGTTCGAGCAGGTCAAGGGCCAGGCGGAAGCCGCGGCCGCCTCTCAAGGCGTCTCGCTGAACACGTTCGTCTCGCAGGCCGTCCAGGGCGCACTGGGCAAGGGCGGCGGCGAGCACTGGCACGACAAGCAGAAGCCGGGCGGCGGTGCCGGTTCCCACCTGCACGGCTGGGTCCAGGGCTGAGGGGACGGAAAATGACCGAGGAAAACACTCCCGCGGGTGAAGAGACCGTGCGCGTCGAGGACTTCGAGGCCGAGGGCCCGATCGAAATCGACGTGAGCGTGGCCATCGGCCGGGTGAGGATCGAACTGACCGACGAACCCGGTGTCCACGCCGAGGTCCGCCGCGACGGCGGCGAGCAGCAGCCGTGGGTGGACGGCATGACGAGCCTGCTCAGCTGGGTCGGGGAACGCTTCGGCGACCAGCTCGGCGGCTCGCCGGGGTCGTCGGCGGAGGACGCCGTGGCGCAGACACGGGTCGAGAAGGTCGGCAACCGGCTCGTCGTCCAGGCGCCGAAGGCCTGGCAACTGAAGAACGTCCCGCTCGCGGTGACCGTCCGGGCACCCGCCGGTTCACATCTGGAGGTGCGGGCCGGGGCGGCCGACGTCACCGTGTCCGGTGTCGCCGGGCGAGCCGACGTCATGACAGGGGCGGGGAAGGTCGGCCTGGAGCGGGCCGACGGTTCGGCGATCGTCCGCACCGGCACCGGCGACATCAAGCTCGGCGCGACGCTGTCCGGTCTGCAGCTGCGCACCGGCAGCGGCTCCGTCGAGGCGTCCTCGCTGGGCGGTTCGGCCACGATCGCGACCGGTACGGGTGACGTCTGGCTCGGCGAGATCGCGGGCGAGGTACTGGCGCGCACCGGCAGCGGCGACCTCTCGGTGACGGACGCCGCCTCCGGGGCGCTGGAACTGACCACCGGGTCGGGCGCGGTCCGGGTCGCGATCCGCGGCGGCGTGCGCGCCGAGATCGACCTTTCGTCGACGACCGGTTCGGTGTCGAGCGAGCTGGAGGTCGCGGAAAGCGCCCCTTCGGAGGTCTCGCTGAAGGTGCGGGCGCGGACCGGCACCGGCGACGCGGTGGTGACCAGCGCGGCCAGCTGAGGTCGCGGACCGCAGGGGGATCGAGGGACCTTTGCTCTCACTTTTCCACGGGGGTGGGAGCGAAGGTCCCTCGCTCATTTCAGGAGCTCCCGGACGGCCGACAGGTGGGTGTCGGTGATCCCCGTACGCGGATCGACGCGCACCAAACCGGTGACCTTCCCCTCCCGTCCCGCCAGGAACGCGTCCCTGGCGGTGGGATACAGGTCGAAGTCGTCATCGAGCCAGACGAGGGGTCGCGGCCCGGCATAGCGGGTAACGGCTTCGAACTTCCAGCCACTGTCGACGTTCGCACAGTCGACCGCGGGGAGCGTGGGCAGACCGATGGCCGGGCCCACCATGATGTTCGCCTGATGGCCCCATGTGGTCGCCCAAACCAGCTCCGCGTCCCCGGCCGCGTCGAGCAGTGCCCTCCCGTGGCCGGGGTTGAGCCACATCCGCAGTGGATGCCGTCGGCTCCAGCCCCGGATCCGGAACTTGTGCTCGACGAATCCCGGCGGTTTGGGCTTGGCGGCGAACGGGTTCAGCGGGCCGTCGACGTCGAGGAACAGGACCGGCCGCATGGCGTTCATGATGCCTCAGCGAGTGGTGATAACGGTTCTGTCGAGAGGTAAGCAGGTGTCCCCAATGTGGCATTGAGGGACTCGTATTTGTCTACCTCCTGGTGTGGAGCTTGTGCGGGTTGCCGGGGTGGTCCGGGTGGGGAAGATTCCGGACGTTGAGCGTCCGGAATCTTCCCCGCTCGATCACCGGTCCACCGGTCGTGCTCGACCACGAGCTTGATCAACGGAAGATCCGGGACGTTGAGTGTCCCCAATGCCACATTGGGGACACGTCAGCGCACGAGCCGCGAAAGCACCGGAGCGAGGTCGCCCCGCTTCCCCACCGCGACCCCGTCCAGTCCCTGCCAGTCCGCCATCAGCCGCAGCTCACCCGCCAGCTCGCTCGCGACCCGCGCGACGTCCACCCCGGGTTCGGCGAAGGCGCCCTGGACGCGAAGCAGCCCAGCGGCGCGATCGGCCTTGAGATCGACCCGGCCGACGAGCTCTCCGTCGAGCAGGAACGGGAACACGTAGTAGCCGTAGATCCGCTTCGGCTCGGGCACGTAGATCTCGATGCGGTAGAAGAAGTCGAAGATGCGCTCGGTACGGGCGCGTTCCCAGATCAGCGGGTCGAACGGCGACAGCAGCGCGCGGCCGGTGACCGACCTCGGCGCCTTCGCCGCGACGTGCCGGTACGCCACCGCCGGCCAGCCCTCCACGTTCACCGGCTCCAGTACGCCCGCTTCGACCAGTTCGGCCACCGCCCGTTTGCTGACGTCCGGGCCGAGCCGGTAGTAGTCCCGCAGGTCCGGTTCGGTGCCGATGCCCAGCGCGACGGCCGAGCGGGTGATCAGTTCGCGCGCGCCCTCTTCGGGGGTCACCCGCCGCGACAGGATCTCCGGCGGCACCACGCGTTCGGTCAGGTCGTACAGCCGCTCGAACGACCGGCGTGTGCCTGTCGTCAGCTGTCCCACACCGAACAGCCATTCGCAGGCCTTCTTGACCTCGGAACGCTCCCACCACGAGCCGGGTTTACGGCGCGCGCCGTCACTTTCCAGGGCCCGCTCGATACCGCCCGCGCCGATCGGTCCCTGTTCCTTGACCACGGCGAGGATGTCGTCCACCAGACCGGGCGTCTGCTCCAGCACGCGTGCGTAGTTCGTCCACCAGCCCATGCGTTTCGCCCCGGACCGCAGCAGCGGCCAGTCCGCCACCGGCAGCAGGCTCGCTTCGTGCGCCCAGGATTCGACCAGCATCCGGGGTTTGCGCGCGGAGTGGGACCAGGCCGCGTCGTCCACCAGCGTGGGCTCGTACGCTCCGAGCCGGGAGAACAGCGGCATGTAGTGCGCGCGGACCGCGACGTTCACCGAATCCAGCTGCAGCAACTGGATCCGCGACAGCACGCGCTGCAGATGCCGTCTGGTCACCGTTCCGCTCGGTCGCGCGTCGGCGAACCCCTGTGCGGCCAGTGCGATCCGGCGCGCGACCGGCCCGCTGATGGTCGGAGTGCTCATCATCCGAATGGTGCCATCCACCACCGACAGTTTTCCGCGGCACCGATAACCTGCGCACCATGGCCGTCGCCGAAGTCCGCCCCGCCGTCGTTTCCGACGCCGCCGAGATCGCCCGCATCCAACGCGATACCTGGCGAAGCGCCTACACGGAACTGCTCGGCGAAGCGGCCGTCGCCGAACTCGACGCCGTGGAGCTCGAAAAGACCTGGGCCGAAACGATCGAGTACCCGGGCACGCGGGTCTTCCTCGCCGTCGAAGGCGAGTTCACCGTCGGTTTCTGCGTCGCCGGCCGGGCTCCGGAGAGCGAGGTGGCCGCCGCGGACGGTTCGCTGCCCGACGACGCCTCGACGACGGCGCTCATCGCCTCGCTCCTGGTCGAGCCACGCTGGGGACGGCGCGGGCACGCGGGACGGCTGCTGGCGAACGCGTCCGCGTGGCTGCGCGAGGACGGCGCCACCCGCGGGATCAGCTGGGTGGCCCAGACTGATCATCCGTCACTGGGATTCTTCCGCCGCGCGGGCTGGTCCCCCGACGGGACCGTCCGCATCCTCGACACCGGAAGCACGAGCGTGCGCGAAGTCCGGCTCACCGGCGGACTCGACCTCGAGCTCGCTCCCTGACTTCGCGAACACCACCCAGCGCATCACCGAGTACATGAAGACGCCTTCGCACGCCCCGGCGATGAGCCGGGACAGGCGATAGTCGACGCCCAGCGCGGCCAGTCCTGCGCCGACGCCGAGCAGGAACGCCACGTAGTTGACGATGATCGCGACGACGTACAGCACCGCCTGCCTGCCAACGGGCGCGTGCGAGCGGAAGTTCATGCTGCGGTTCAGCACGAAGCTCAGCCCGAACGCGGTCGCGTACGCGAGCGTGATCGCCAGCCACACCGGCAGGCCGAGCCAGCCGCGCAGCAGGGTCAGCAGGAGCAGGTCGACCCCGAAGGTGAACCCGTTGATGAGCGCGAAACCGAGGAAACTCGGCGCCACCAGCCGGGAAAGCCCGAAGGGGAGGCGCCGGACCACGGCCGCGCAGAAATCGGCGAAGCGATCCGCGAAACCCTTGCCGCGGACCGCGTCGTGCACGTCGGCCACGAAGCCCAGCATGGCAGCGGCAGGTGGCCACGAGCCGACGAACAGGTGATCTTCTGGTACGCCCTGGAAGCCGGGAACGGGGGTTATCCCCAGTGCGTCGTGATTTTCAGCTGATAGCTTGGAGAGAACGAAAGATAACGGGGAGGCAACGATGGCGGGCTGGTTGCTCCTGTCGTTCGGTGTCGCCTTCGGCTCCGCGATCCTTCCCGTCGTCAGCGTCGAAATGTTCCTCATCGGCCTCTGCGCGAGCGAACCGACCTTGCCGTGGCTGCTGCTCGGCGCCGTCGTCGCCGCGGGTCAGGTCGGCGGGAAGACGCTCTACTACCTCGCCGCCAAGGGCACCATCAAACTGCCGAAGCCGCTGCACGACCGGCTGCACCGGGAACGCCCGCCCACCCCTCGTCGCGAACGATGGCGGGCACGGACCAAGAAGATGCGCGCCCGGCTCGACGCCCTCCGCGAACGCTGTCACCGGCATCCACATTGGATGGCGGGCACCTACGGCGTCAGTTCGGTCATCGGCTTGCCGCCGTACATGGCGACGAGTGTGCTGGCGGGCTTGGTGAACATGCCGCTGGCGAGCTTCCTGGCCACCGGGTTCGTCGGCCGTTGGCTGCGGTTCAGCCTGCTGGCCGCGTCACCGGCGTTGTTCGCGGGCTGGTTCCACTTCTGAGCACGAATATTGTGGTGCGCGCCGGGGCGGCCGGACCCTAAGGTTTCCGCCCATGCCGACGTCGTCCGCGTATCCGCCGTTGAACGTGCAGGTGCACACCCCCCGTTTGTCCTTGCTGGGGGCGACGGACGAACTCCTGGAACGGTTGATCCCGACGGTCCGCAAGGGCGTGGTCACCGAACCGCCGTGGCCCTTCGACGATCCGGCGTCGCTCTACGCGGACAGCCCGGAGCGCGAGTGGCGCTGGCTACGCGGGATCTGGGTGGGCCGGGGCCGGGTCAGCGCGAGCGATTGGCGCCTGTACTTCGTCGTGGTCGTCGACGGTCAGCCGGTGGGCATGCAGGATCTGATCGGCACCGACTTCGCCACGTTCGGCACGGTCACCACGTTCTCCTGGCTCGGCCCGGACCTGCGAGGCCGCGGTCTGGGCAAGGAGATGCGCCAAGCCGTGCTGCAGCTGGCCTTCGAAGGGCTCGGCGCCCGCGAGGCGGGCAGCGACGCCTTCTTCGACAACCAGGCCTCGAACCGCGTCTCCCAAGCTCTCGGTTACGTGCCGAACGGCGTCACCTGGGACACCCGGCGCGGCGAACCCGCCCAGATCAAGCAATGGCGGTTGACCCGCGACCACTGGCGGCGCCGGGACGACATCGAACTGGTCGCCGTCCGCGAATGCCTGCCGGTCCTCGGGATCGAGTCACGCGTTTAGCGGACTATTGAGAGGCAAGGCGAACATGGCGTGCTCCAGCGCGGGACCGGGCTGACTGACGGAAGCCGGGCCGCGCCCCAGCGTCCACAAAGGACACTTTTCCCAAGAGGGCTGTCCGGCTTGGGTGGTTTGTGCGGTTTCGGGCGGGGGTCGTGAGTGGCAATGAGGGTTCTAACCCTATTCGCCACTCACGACCCCCTGCGGAACCGCACATAGCGTCATCAATCGGACACCAAATCTCCGAAAAGCTGTCCCTTGTAGACAGTCGCGCCCTCCGCCTCAACGGTGAGCTCCTCGCCTGCCACCAGGCAGCGAGCCGATTACGCCAGGTTTGCCTTACCTCTCACTAAATGCGGGAGGCGGCTTCGAGTTCCACAGCGCGCCGCATCGTGGCGCGGGCTCGCTTCCGGTCCCCCGCGATCTCGTACGCGTAAGCCAGCCGGTACCAGACGCGCCAGTTGTCCTGATCCGCCTCGACCTCGGCGCGGCGTTCGTCGAACCACGCGTCCGCGGCGTCACGATCCACCCGGCCGGAAGGTCGCCGGGGCAGGTCGGAGACGTCGGGCAGGCCGCCTTCTTCGTCCAGCCGCCGCGAAAGCCGCTGGATCTGGACGCCGGAACGCCAGGTGGTGACGATGATCCAGATCCCGAGCAACGGCAGCAGCAGCACGCCGACACCGAAGAGCACCGGCACCGTCTCGCCGGTGCGCAGCAACGCGATGCCCCGGCCCGCCAGCAGGACGACGTAGACGGCGAGCGCCGCCGTCATCACCAGCGCGAAGTTGCGGGCCCTCACAGGTCGAGGATGTTCTCGAGACCGACCGTAAGGCCGGGCCGCGTGCGCACCGAACGCACCCCGAGCAGCACCCCCGGCATGAACGACGTGCGGTGCAGCGAGTCGTGCCGGATGGTCAGGGTCTCCCCTTCGCCGCCGAACAGGATCTCCTCGTGCGCCACCAGCCCTGGCAGCCGGACGGAGTGCACGCGGACGCCTTCGACGAGCGCGCCGCGGGCGCCGTCCAGTTCGGACGTCGTCGCGTCGTCGCCCGGTTCGAGTCCGGCCGCCGTGCGGGCCTCGCCGATCAGCCGTGCGGTGTGCGCCGCCGTTCCGGACGGTGCGTCGGCCTTGCGGTTGTGGTGCAGTTCGATGACCTCGGCCGAGTTGTAGAACCGCGCCGCCTGCTGGGCGAACCGCATGGCCAGCACCGCGCCGAGGGCGAAGTTCGGCGCGATGAGCACGCCGATCGACGGGTCGGCGGCGAGCCACGAGCGCAGCTTCCCCAGCCGCTCCTCGCTGAAGCCGGTGGTGCCGACGACGGCGTGGATCCCGTTGCCCGTCAGGAATTCCAGGTTGCCCATCACCGCGTCGGGATGGGTGAAGTCGACGACGACCTCTGCCTGCTTGAGCGCCGAGAAATCGTCACCGGCGTCGAGCGCGGCGACGAGTTCCATGTCCTCGGCGCCGTTCACGGCCCCGACCACTTCCTGGCCCATCCGGCCGCGTGCGCCCAGCACGCCGACGCGAATCCCAGCGGTCATGATGCGATCACCTCGTGCAGATCGTCCGGCAGGTCGTCGGCGTGAGCGTACGGCCCGACCACCGCCGCCGCCGACACGCCACCAGGGCGGTGCAGCAGAGTGCGAGCGAGCGCACAGACCTCTTCGGTGGTGACGGCGTCGATCCGCGCCACCGTGTCGTCGACGCCGAGATACCGGCCGTAGTTCAGTTCGTTCTTGCCGATCCGCGACATCCGCGACGAGGTGTCCTCCAGGCCGAGCACGAGCCCGCCCCGCAGCTGCCCCTTCGCGCGCGCGACCTCGGCTTCGCTCAGTCCGTCCTTGCCGACGAGTTCGAGTACCTCGCGGATCACGCCGGCGACCTCGCCGAGCTTCTCGGGCTGGCAGCCCGCGTACACGGCCATGTGCCCGGCGTCGGCGTAGCTCGCGACGGACGAATACACCTGGTACGCCAGCCCGCGCTTTTCGCGGACTTCCTGGAACAGGCGTGAACTCATCCCGCCGCCGAGCGCGGCGTTGAGCACCGACTGCGCGAACCGCCGGTCGTCGTGCCGTGACAGCGAACGCAGACCGAGCATGACGTGGGCCTGCTCGGTGTCGTCGGTGTGCAGGGCGAGCTTCGGCACCATCGCGATCCGCGCGCGGCCCGACCGCGGCGGCACCGGGGTGGCCGTCCCGGTGAGGCGGTTCCGCAGGGCCTTGCGGACCAGGCGGAGCACCTGGCCGTGCTCAATGTTCCCGGCGACGGCGAGCACCATCCGTGGCAGCGTGTAGCGGCGCCGGTAGAACCCGCGCAGCGCCGAGGCGGACATCTCCACGATGGACTTCTCGCTGCCGAGGACGGGACGGCCCAGCGGGTGCTCGCCGAGGATCGCGCCGACGAACGTCTCGTGCAGCAGGTCCTCGGGGTCGTCGTCGCGCATCGAGATCTCTTCGAGCACGACACTGCGCTCGGTCTCGACGTCCTTGTCCGTGCACAGGGCCTCGAACACCACGTCGGTCACGAGGTCCATCGCGAGCGGCAGGTCCTCGTCGAGCACCTGCGCGTAGTAGCAGGTGTGCTCCTTCGCGGTGAAGGCGTTGAACTCGCCGCCGACCGCGTCGATCTCCTCGGCGATCTGGGTGGCGTCGCGGTTCGTGGTGCCCTTGAACAGCAGGTGTTCCAGGTAATGCGCGGCGCCTTCGACCGACGACGGCTCGTCGCGCGATCCGACACCGACCCACAGTCCGACCGTCACCGACCGGGACGCGGGCACGTGCTCGGTGATCACCCGGAGGCCACCGGCCAGCACGCTGCGTTTGACCACCGCACCGTCCGAAGTGGACTCGAGCGTACGGGTGCTGCCGACGGGCTGCTCGTGCCCGGCTGTGCTTGATCGCGCCAACGGATCCCTTACTCACCTGTCATGAAAGGGTCGTTCAGGACGACTCGCGTCCCGAACGACCCTTTCACGACGTTTCACATCGATCTGGCCGGACCTACTTGGCGTCGGCCTTCGGAGCGTCGGCCTTCTCGCCTTCGGCGGCCTTGGCGTCCGCCGTGTCCTCTTCCTGGACCACGATCAGGCTGATCTTGCCGCGGTTGTCGATGTCGGCGATCTCGACGCGGAGCTTGTCGCCCACGTTGACCACGTCTTCGACCTTGGCGATCCGCTTGCCGTTGCCCAGCTTCGAGATGTGCACCAGGCCGTCCTTGCCCGGCAGCAGCGAGACGAACGCGCCGAACGCGGCCGTCTTCACCACGGTGCCGAGGAAGCGCTCGCCGACCTTGGGCAGCTGCGGGTTGGCGATGGCGTTGATCTTGTCGATCGCCGCCTCCGCCGACGGGCCGTCGGCCGCGCCCACGTAGATCGTGCCGTCGTCCTCGATGGAGATGTCGGCGCCGGTCTCCTCGGTGATCGAGTTGATCATCTTGCCCTTCGGGCCGATGACCTCGCCGATCTTGTCCACCGGGATCTTCACGCTGGTGACGCGCGGGGCGAACGGGCTCATCTCGTCCGGGGCGTCGATCGCCTCGGCGATGACCTCGAGGATGGTGAGACGAGCGTCCTTGGCCTGCTTCAGCGCGGCGCCGAGGACCTCCGACGGGATGCCGTCGAGCTTCGTGTCGAGCTGCAGCGCGGTGATGATGTCCTTGGTGCCGGCGACCTTGAAGTCCATGTCGCCCATGGCGTCCTCGGCACCGAGGATGTCGGTCAGCGCGACGTAGCGGGTCTCGCCGTCGACCTCGTCGGAGATGAGGCCCATGGCGATACCGGCGACCGGCGCCTTCAGCGGGACACCCGCGTTCAGCAGCGCCATGGTCGAAGCACAGACCGAGCCCATCGAGGTCGAGCCGTTGGAGCCCAGCGCCTCGGAGACCTGGCGGATCGCGTACGGGAACTCGTCCCGCTTCGGCAGGACCGGGACCAGGGCGCGCTCGGCGAGCATGCCGTGGCCGATCTCGCGCCGCTTCGGCGAACCGACGCGGCCGGTCTCGCCGGTGGAGAACGGCGGGAAGTTGTAGTGGTGCAGGTATCGCTTCGTGGTCTCCGGGGAGAGCGAGTCGATCTGCTGCTCCATGCGGAGCATGTTCAACGTGGTGACGCCCAGGATCTGGGTCTCCCCGCGCTCGAACAGCGCGGAACCGTGCGCCCGCGGGATCACGGCGACCTCGGCGGCGAGCGACCGGATGTCGGTCAGGCCGCGGCCGTCCATGCGGATCTTGTCCGTGAGGACGCGCTTGCGCATGATCTTCTTCGACAGGGCCTTGAACGCCGCGCCGATCTCCTTCTCACGGCCCTGGAAGGCTTCGCCCTCGCCAAGGCCGATCTTCTCCAGCACCGCGGCCTTGACCTCGTCGGTCGCGTTGTCGCGATCCTGCTTGCCCGCGATGGTCAGCGCGTTCGCGAGGTCGTCGGTCGCGATCGCGGCGACGGCGTCGAAGGCGTCCTGCTCGTAGGCGAGGAAGACCGGGAACTCGCCGGTCGGCTTGGCGGCCAGCTCGGCCAGCTGCTGCTGGGCCTCGCACAGCACCTTGATGAACGGCTTCGAGGCCTCGAGGCCCTCGGCGACGGCGATCTCGTCGGGCGCCTTGCCACCGGCGGCGATCAGGTCGAGCGTGTGCTCGGTGCCCTCGGCCTCGACCATCATGATGGCGACGTCGTCACCGACGATACGGCCGGCGACCACCATGTTGAAGGTGGCCTCTTCCAGCTGCTTCCAGGTCGGGAACGCGACCCACTGGCCCTCGATCAGCGCGACGCGGACGCCGCCGACCGGACCGGAGAACGGCAGGCCGGCGATCTGGGTCGAGGCCGAAGCCGCGTTGATCGCGAGCACGTCGTACGGGTCGTCCGGGTTGAGGCTCTGGACGGTGATGACGACCTGGATCTCGTTGCGGAGACCGTCGGCGAACGACGGGCGCAGCGGCCGGTCGATCAGGCGGCAGGTGAGGATCGCGTCGGTCGACGGGCGGCCCTCACGGCGGAAGAACGCGCCGGGGATGCGTCCGGCGGCATACATCCGCTCCTCGACGTCCACGGTCAGCGGGAAGAAGTCGAAGTGGTCCTTCGGGTGCTTCGACGCGGTGGTCGCCGAGAGCAGCATGGTCTCTTCGTCGAGGTACGCGACGACGGAGCCGGCGGCCTGACGGGCCAGACGGCCGGTCTCGAAGCGGACGGTGCGGGTGCCGAAACGGCCGTTGTCGATGACGGCTTCGGTTTCGTGCACGGTGACTCCGGTGGAGTCGGTCATAGGGTGTATCTCCTCTTTTGTTCCTCTGTAATGGCGCGAGTCTCCCACCCTGGGACCTGTTTCGCCTGCGGACGCTCGAGGAGTGAGGCCGGTCTTCGATCGAAGCCCCCGGGCCGTTACCCGGGAACCACTACCGAGGACCGGCGGACGGATCCTCGTGCGCGCTCGCGCCATGCCCCTCACGTGGAGAGGGCGTTCTGTTCTTAAGCCGAGGGGGAGCGACCGCTGTGGCCACTCCCCCTCGGGTTCAAGCTATCGGCGGAGGCCGAGACGCTGGATCAGCGCACGGTATCGCTCGATGTCCACCTTCATCACGTAGTTCAGCAGCCGGCGGCGGCGGCCGACCAGCAGCAGAAGCCCGCGACGGGAGTGGTGGTCGTGCTTGTGAGCCTTGAGGTGCTCGGTGAGGCCGACGATGCGCTTGGTCAGCAGCGCGACCTGGGCCTCGGGGGATCCGGTGTCCGAGTCGTGCACGCCGTACTCGGCAAGGATCGACTTCTTTTCTTCGGTGGACAACGCCACTGTGGTGCTCCTAGATACTCTGTGCCGTGCGGCCCGGACGCTGCTTCACGCCGGGTGAGACGGTCGCGGCCGCCACGGACTGCAGCCGGACCCAATCATCGAGGTTACCAGCCTCGTGATCAGCGGCTTCAGGCGCGGGCGCGCTTCAGCTCGTACGACCGGATCACCCGGTAGTGCGACGCGCCCTGCTCACGGTCACTGCGAATCAAGACGGCTTCGGTGGCCGTCCAAGTTCTGCTGGTGAACCCGGCCAGCCGCTCCTCCCACGCGCTCGCGGCCATCGGCCGGTCGCGGGGGAAGCGGGCCAGTGTCAGGTGGGCCGTGTACGGCCTGCCCTCGTCCTCCGCGCCTGCCTTGACGGCCAGCTCGTGGAGCCCGGTTCCGGTGACACTCAACCACAGCACCCCGGGGAATGTCGCGGCCTTTTCCAGCCGGACGTCGATCGCGGTCGCCTCCGCCAGCCGTCCGGCGAGCCATCCATCGCGTTCCCCGGGGTCGTCCTCGCCGTAGAAACCGAGGGTGACATGCCAGTGTTCCCGCCGTGACCAGCGGAAATCGCCTTCTTCGGGTGCGCCCAGCGCCGCCGCGACCTCGTCGAGGACGTCGTCAGGCGGGACCAAGGCACTGAAGAGGTTCATCAGGAGTTCTTGGCCGCCCGGCGCAGGAGGTCCGCCAGAGCGGGGAAATCGTCGTCGAGTAGCTTCGCGGCTTCGGTGAGGTCTTCGTCTTCGCCGATGTCCCGCAGCGCCACGAGCACGCCCTGGTCGTCGGCGACGGCGCCGACCGGGATGCTGTCGCGGCCCACCGTCGGCCGTGAGTCGCGGACGTCCTCCAGCGCTTCCTGCATGGCCTTGCGGTCCCCCGCGGCGACCGCCGGGACCAGCACCTTGCGCTCCAGCATGATCATCTTCGCGAGTACGACCGGGTTGCCGATCTTCGCGCGGCGCCCGCTCATCACCTGGCTGAGCATGGGCGCGCTGATCCCGAGCACCTCGGCGAGGAAGGCCTGGGAGATGTCGAACGCGACGACCAGTCTCCGCACGCGATCGCCGAGCGGCTCCCCGTACCACTCCCTCTGCAGCGCGATGTTCCGCTGGACGATCTTGTGGTCCTCCACCTGGTCCGCTCCCCTAACCCCATCCAACGCCACCTGCGGTCTGTGACATCTTGCCACCGGGACGCACCGTGACGGGCGTGTTCGTACATTCTCACCGGCCCCGGCCGGCTCCGGTCAGTCCTGCCCGCCCAGCAGTTCCCTGGTACGGACGACGTCGTCGTCGATCTGCTTCACCAGACCTTCCGACGTCGGGAACCGGACCTGATCCCGCAGCTTGGCGACGAAATCGAGCGAAACGTGCTGCCCGTAGAAGTCCTCGTCGATGTCGAGGACGAAGGCCTCGACAGTGCGCTCCCGCCCCGAGAACGTCGGATTGGTCCCGACCGACACGGCGGCGCGCAGCCGGCGGTCAGGATCCGACGAACGGGTGAACCAAGCGCCGTAGACCCCGTCAGCGGGCACCGCGGCGAACCGCGGCGTCGACAGGTTCGCCGTCGGATAGCCGAGATCGTGGCCGCGGCCGTCGCCCCGGACGACGATGCCCTCCAGCCGGTGCGGCCTGCCGAGCGCCTCGGCCGCCGCGACGACGTCGCCCGCGTCGATGCACGAGCGGACGTAGGTCGAGGAGAAGGTGATCTCGTTCTCCGTCTGCTGTTGCGCGAGCAGTCCTTGCAGTTCCGCGCCGTGCGCGACGAACCCGAACCGCTTCCCCAGTGTGCGCAGGAGGTTGACGTCACCGGCGGCCTTGGCGCCGAAGGTGAAGTTCTCCCCCACGATGACCGCCGCCGCGTGCAGCTTGTCCACCAGCACCTCGTGCACGAACTCGTGCGCGGTCAGGCGCGACAGTTCCAGGGTGAACGGCAGTACGCAGAAGACGTCGACGCCGAGGCCCTCGACCAGTTCCGCCTTGCGGCGCAACGTGGTCAGCTGCGCCGGATGGCTGCCCGGCCGGATCACCTCGGACGGATGCGGGTCGAAGGTCAGCACCACGCTCGGGACGCCGCGTTCGGCGGCGGCACGGACCGTCCTCGAGATCAGCTCCTGATGCCCGCGGTGCACGCCGTCGAAGACGCCGATCGTCACCACGCACCGTCCCCAGCTCCCGGGAAGGTCACCCAAACCACGCCAACGCTGCACTTGTGCCCCGTCTCCTCCAGGCCTGCTTCGTGCACCACCCTAAGTGCCTGTTGGCGGAGCTGAGGAGGTACCCCGGAAAGGGACGAACGCGTGAACCCGCCCCGGCCGAAGGCCCCGCTATCGCGGTGGCAGGACGCCTCACCGGCCGTCGTGACGTGGCCGCCCAGAATGCGTCCCGCCGACGTCGATCGCGGACGCGGGTTCACCGCCGGGCATCAAGCGGGCAGCAACACGACCACCGAGCGGGCCAGCTGACCTTCGTCCGCGGCGAGCGCGAGCACCCGGCCGTCCGGTCCGAACATGCCGTACGTGCCCTCGATCCCGGCCGCGGGCACCCTCTGTCCATATCGGACCGCCTGGGCCGCGCGGGCGTCCAGATCGCGGCGCGGGAACGCGGCGGCGACGGCGGCGTCGAGGTCCAGTGACAGCTCCGGCTGCTCCTCGAGCTGGTCGAGGGTGCGCGCCTTGGCGAGGGTGAACGGCCCGACCGTGGTGCGCCGCAACGCGAGCAGATGCCCGCCGACGCCGAGCCCGGCGCCGAGATCGCGGGCCAGCGCCCGCACGTAGGTCCCGGACGAACATTCGACGATGGCGTCGAGTTCGATCCGGCCGGCCTCGCGGCGGGTGGCGAGCAGATCGAACCGGTGCACGGTGACCGGACGCGGCGGGATGACGACCTCTTCGCCGGCGCGGACCCTGGCGTAGGCGCGCTTCCCGTCGATCTTGACGGCGCTGACCGCGCTCGGCACCTGCTGGATGTCGCCGGACAACGCGGCGATCCCGGCGGCGATCGCGTCGTCGGTGATCTTCTCGACGGCTTCCGGGGCGGCTTCGGCGATCGGCTCGCCCTCGGCGTCGTCGGTCGTGGTGGACAGTCCCAAGGAGAGGGTCGCGAGATAGGTCTTGCGGTCCAGCGCCAGATGGCCCAGGAGTTTCGTCGCGCGTTCGATGCCGAGCACCAGGACACCGGTGGCCATCGGATCCAGGGTGCCGGCGTGCCCGACCTTGCGGGTGCCCATGAAGCGACGCGCCCTGGAGACGACGTCGTGGGAGGTCATCCCGGACGGCTTGTCGACGATGACGAGACCGGGCGGCGGAGCGGGACGTTTCTTGGCCTGAGCCTGATTGGGGCGCGACACGCGCCGAACCCTATCTTTCGGTGTCAGGCGGAGCTGAAGGGGACTTTCCCCGCGTCTCACGCGGCGAAGGGCGCTTTCGCCTCATGGCATGCGGGGAAAGCGTCCTTCAGCCGCCTTCGCCTAGGACGAGACAGGCACTGAGGCTTCGGCGTCCCAACGCCGTCGCCGGATCTGCACCGGGATCTCCTCGCCGCGGGCTTCGGCCTCGAAGAGGGTGGCGCGGGTGCGCCGCCACCACACGAGCATCCGGAAGGTGCCCAGCGCAAGCACCGCCACGACCGACAGCAGCGCGAGCCGGAACGCGCCGCCGGTCCATTCCAGCAGAACCCCGACCGCGAGCGCCGAGACCGTCGTCGCCACGAACCCGCCGACGTTCACGACACCGGTCGCGGTGCCGACGCGCGCGAGCGGGTTGTAGTCCCGCGCCAGCGCGAAACCGATCATCGAGGCGGGGCCGCCGAGGGAGAGGAACGCGAACACGGGGACCAGGACCGTGACCGGGATCGTGCCGCTCCAGCCGAGCAGGATCGCCCACATCACCGCGGCACCGGCGATGTACCCGCCGACCAGCGGCATCCGCAGTGACGGACGCCGTCCGATCAGGCCGCCGACGACCGGGCCGCCGATCATCGAACCGAAGACGAACACGATCAGCAGCGAACTCGCGGTGGCCTTCGGGATGCCCTGTCCCTGCACCAGGAACGGGACGCCCCACAGCATGGTCAGCACGTTGGGCGCGAACATCGTGCTGAAGTGGACCCAGAAGCCGAGCCGGGTCCCCGGCGTGCGCCATGCCTCGGCGACCTGACGCCCGAGCACCTTCGGATGCACCTTTTCGCGCTCGGGCTCCGGCTCGCCGCGCGGGTGGTCTTCGACGCGGAGCGCGACGACGGTGGTGTACAGCACGGTCACGACACCGACGACGAGGAACGTCGGTGTCCAGCCTGCCCCGTCGAGCAGCAGGCTGAGCGGGAGGGTCGCGGCGAGGTTGCCGACGTACCCGATGGCCGAGGTCAGCGTGGCGATCAGGGCGTAGTGGCGACCGGGGAAATGCGCGGCGATCAGCCGCAGGACGCTCACGAAGGTCAGCGCGTCACCGAAGCCGAGGACGCCGCGGGCGAGCAGGCCGAGCGGGTAGGAATCGGCGACCGCGAGCAGGATCTGGCCGAGCCCGAGGAAGAACACGGCGCCGGTGAGCACACGGCGCGGGCCGTAGCGGTCGACCAGGACGCCGGTGGGGATCTGCATCGCGGCGTACACGCCGACCTGCAGGACGGTGAAGGTGCCGAGCGCGGCCGCGCCGACGCCGAAGCGGTCGGCGGCCTGCAGCCCGGCGACGCCGAACGACGTGCGGTGGAAGACGGCGAACAGGTAGACGGTGACGGCGGCCAGCCAGATGAACCAGGACCGGCGGGTGGCTCGGCCTGTCACGGTGTTTCCTCCTCGGAAGGGCTTTCGGGCAAGAACGGGCGCCCGCGCTGCCGCCTCACTGGTTGTATCGCCTAAGCAACGGCGAAACATACCCGTTACCCAGGTGCTTTTCGCCACACGCGCCGCTCCACCCGGCATCTACGGGTGTCCCATGCGCCTCGCCTGGGACGATCGGCGTCTCAAGCGTGGCGCTCGCGACCCTCTCGCGGTGTCCGATTGATGGCTGCACGTCCGGTGCCGCGTGTCATGAGGCAGTGCGGACGGCGCCGACCACGGCCCAGCGGCCCGAGCGCCACCGCACCAGCAAGGTCGCCAGCCGCAGCACCATGAACAGCGAGAGCCCGGTCCAGATCCCGGCCAAACCCCACCCGAACGCGAGCGAAAGCCAGATCAGCGGCAGGAAGCCCAGCGCCGCGCTGAGCAGTGTCGCGTTGCGCAGGAACGCGGCGTCGCCCGCGCCGAGCAGGACGCCGTCCAGCGCGAACACCACCCCGGCTATCGGTTGCAGCGCGACGAAGAACCACCACGCGTGCGGGATCTCGCCGAGCACGGTCGCGTCCGAGGTGAACACCTGTGGCAGCACCCCGGCCAGCGACGCGAACACGACCCCGAGGAAGCAGCCGAAAACCAGGCCGTAGACGGTGATCTGACTCGACACGCCCCGCGCCCGCTTGCTCGCCCCGGCACCGAGGGCGGCTCCCACGAGCGACTGCGCGGCAATCGCCAG
Organism: Amycolatopsis sp. NPDC033938; assembly: GCF_055575975.1. Lineage (NCBI taxonomy): Bacteria > Bacillati > Actinomycetota > Actinomycetes > Pseudonocardiales > Pseudonocardiaceae > Amycolatopsis > Amycolatopsis sp. NPDC033938. The sequence continues at coordinate 22,699 of NZ_JBVIRO010000010.1, read as the reverse complement.
TGAGTCCAGCACGAGCGCCAGGAACGTCCACAGCTGCAGGACGACCTGGTGCGCGCCGACCGCCCCGGTGGAGGTCCGGGCGGCGACCGCGGCGGCGGAGACGAAACACGCCTGGAACGCGAGACTGCGCAGGACCAGATCCCGGCCGAGACCCAGCTGGGCGCGCATCACCTTCGGCTCCGGCCGCAGCGGGACCCGCTCGCGCACCAGTGCCGCGAGGAACAGCGACGCCGAGATCACCTGCGCGACGACGTTCGCGATCGCCGAACCTTCCAGCCCCCAGTCCGCGCCGTACACCAGCACCGGGCACAGCACGGCGGAGATCCCGTTGCCCGCCAGGACATAGCGCAACGGTTTCGCGGAATCCTGCACCCCGCGCATCCAGCCGTTGCCCGCCATCGTGATCAGGATGAACGGCGTGCCGAACAGCGCGATCCGCAACCACGAGACGGCGGCGTCAGTGATCGCGGCGTCCCCCGAGAGGACCCGGGCGATCGGCGCGGCCAGCACCTGTCCGGCGACGATCACGACCAGCCCGACGATCACCGCCAGCCAGGTCGCCTGGACACCTTCGCTGACCGCCTCGCCACGACGTCCCGCGCCGTGCAGCCGCGCCGTCCGCGACGTGGTGCCGTAGGAGAGGAACGTCAGCTGACTCGAAACCTGCGACAGCACGACACCGCCGACGGCGAGCCCGGCCAGCGGCAGTGCGCCGAGATGTCCCACGACGGCCGTGTCCACCAGGACGTACAACGGCTCGGCCGCGAGCACACCGAGGGCGGGTACGGCGAGCCCGAGAACGCGTCTCGGCGGGACGCGTTCGTCGACTTCGGAAGCTTCAGACACGCTACGGAGACTAATGGTCTGGTACGACAGTCCCAGTCGACGGGAAACCCGCCGGGCCGAAGCGGGCGTGCTTCACGCCGGTGGTGATCGCCCAGTACCGGTCGCCGTAGGACCAGTGCCACCATTCGCTCGGGTAGTTCACGAAACCGGTCGCGGTCATCGCGTCGATGAGCGTTGCCCGGTTGGCCCGCGCTTCGGAGCCGATCAGCGCGGAATCGGTGAAGCATTCCGTCCCGTACTCGGGCGGCGTCGCGTTCACGTCGGTCCCCATCGGCAATTCGACACCGTCGACGGTGCACAGGGTGAGGTCCACCGCTCCCCCGGCGACATGCGGCGCGACTTCGGGCGGGGCCACGTAGGTGGCGGCCTCGGCGGCCACCCGCTCCGCCGCCCAGCCGGGGTTCGCCCGCGCGATCCGGGATCTGCTGTCCGCGAAGTACCGCTCCTGCACCTCCCGGGGCCGGAACCCCTCGACGACGAGCAGCCGCAGCCCGCGCGGGAGCTGGCACTGGGCCGCGACGAGCCGATCCGCGACGCTGAGCCGCACGTGCGCGTAGGCGCCGGGTTCGTCGGCGAGTCTGGGATCGATCCGGATGGCGCCGGTGTCTCTCAGGTCCACCAACGGCTCCCCGCATTCCCGGACGGGCATGGCTGCGACACGAGGATCGGACAACGACACGAACGACGACATGCGCCCCACTGTCCCCCGGCGTGCTTCAGGAACGCTGTAACCGGGTTACAGAGAGTTCCTGGTACTCGCGGGCACCGTAGGTACGGAAGGTCTCCAGGGCCTCGGTGGTCATCCGCTGCCCGGCCGAGGTGTCGCCGAGCGCGTCGTGCACCTCGGCGAGGGTGCGCGAGGTCCGCGCCCTGAACAGCTCGGCACGCAGCTCGGTCCAGCGCCCCAGCGCGTCCTCAAGGCACTCCTTCGCCTGGTACAACCGGCCGTCGGCGAGATGCACCTCGCCGACGACGTGGAGGGTGCACGCGGTGCCGAAGGCGTCGCCGAGCTCACGGCAGACCTCCAGCGCGTTCTCCGCCAGCCGTCGCGCCGTGACCGCGTCCCCGCGCCGCAGCAGCGCCTTGGCCAGCGCGCGTTCGCAGTACGCGATCAGCATCCGGTCCTCGGTGCCCGCGAAGACGGCGAGCGCCGCACGTGCGAACTCTTCGGCTTCCACCCACTCACCGCGGGCGCGGTGGTACAGCGACAGGCTGCGCAGCGTCAGCCCTTCCCCGCGCCGCGAGCCCGCCGCCGCGAACGACGCCTGTGCCTCGGTCAACGCGGCCAGCGTTCCCGGATAGTCCCCCATCTCCAGGCGCACCGTGCCCGCCAGCCGGTGGACGTGGCCCCTCGCCCCCGGATCGTCGAGCCCGGACCACATCCGCCCGGCCCGGTCCAGGAAGTGCAGCGCCTCGGGCAGATAGCCCTGCTCACGGCAGGCACCGCCGAGCGCGGCGAGGGTGGTGGCCTCGCCGCGGACGTCACCGGCGGCGCGGAACATCGACAACGCCTGACTCAGATGGGCACGGGACCGCGGGAAGTCGTCGTGCTCGTAGTACAGCTGCCCGAGTCCCGCCAGCAGCGTCGCCTCGCCCAGCGCGTTCTCGGTGCGGCGGGCCGCGGTGAGCGCCGCGTCGTGAGTGCGGCGCCAGGGGCCAAGTGAATCGTCGAGGATCCGGTTGTGCCCGCCGAAAGCGGTGCCGCACAGGGCGGAGGCGAGTTCGACGGCGATGTCGACCAGGTCCAGTGAAGCCGCCAGCTCGACGGCGGTGGTCATCGCCTCTTCCTCGGCGCGGAACCACTCGTACGGCTTGGCGACGACACGCCGGGCGATGTCCTCCTCGACCGCGCGGCCCAGCCGGAAAGCGCCCTGGATCGACGGCACGACCGGCGGCAGGGTCTCGGTGATCCGCTCGACCAGCCAGATCCAGCCGCCGAGCACCCGCTCGACGGTGGCGATCCGGTCCTCGGGCGGCTCCTCCTCGACGGCGCGTTCCAGCGCGAACAGCCGGACGAGGTCGTGCAGCCGATAGCGCATGAGCCCCAAGGGATCCACGCCGTCCACTTCGAGCAGGGACACGTCGACGAGGTCTTCGAGCACCCGCTCCGCCTCGTCGAGATCGGTGTCCATCGCCGCCGCAGCGACCCAGGCGGGGAAATGCGCGAGACCGAGCAGCCCGAGTCTTCGCAACGCCGTCCGCACGGCCGCGGGCAGGAGCGTGTAGCTCAGGTTGATGCTGGCCCGCACCTCCTGGTCGCCGACCACCAGTTCGTCGAGGCGGCGCTGTTCCTGTGCGAGGCGGTCCGCCAGCCGGGACAGCGACCACTGCCGCCGGGACACCAGCCGCGCCCCGGCGACGCGGATGGCGAGCGGCAGCTGCCCGCACAGCTCGGTGATCTCGGCGGCCGACGTGGGCTCGGTGCTCGCCCGGTCGGCGCCGACGATCCGGGTGAACAGGTCGAGCGCGGCCACGGCGGGCAGCACGCCGAGTTCCAGGAAGGTGGCGCCCGCCAGGGCGGGGAGCCGGTTGCGCGAGGTGACGAGCACCCCGCATCCCGGACTTCCCGGCAGCAGCGGGCGGACCTGTGCCTCGTTCGCGGCGTCGTCGAGCACGACGAGGGTGCGGGTGCCGGCGAGCAGTGTCCGGTAGCGGGCGACCCGCTCTTCGAGTGAGCCGGGCGCGGTCGCCGCGGGGTCGAAGTCGCGCAGGACGCGACCGAGGATTTCTTCGGCGGTCGCCGGGCCGTCCGTGGAGCCGTGGAGTTCGAGGTGCAGCTGACCGTCGGGGAAGTGCTCGGCGAGTTCGTGCGCGATCCGGTGCGCCAAAGTGGACTTGCCCACGCCGCCCGCGCCGGAGACGACGGCGACCGGCATCGTGGCGGGCCGCACCAGGGTCTCGCGCAGCCGCGCGAGTTCCGGCGCCCGGCCGGTGAAGTCGGGTGGCGGTGAAGGCAGCTGTCGAGGGGTGCGGGAGGTGACCACCGGCAGCAGCGCCGCGTCGCACCGCAGGATCGCTTCGTGCACCTGACGCAGCTCCGGGCCTGGGTCGATGCCGAGTTCGTCGATCAACGCCTTCCGGCCGCGTTCGTAGGTCTCCAGCGCGTCTGCCTGCCGCCCGGACCGGTACAGCGCGACCATGAGACCGGCGCGCAGCCGCTCCCGGGTGGGATGCAGGGCGACCAGTTCGGTGAGCTCCGCGAGCAGCCGCGGTCCCTGACCCGTCGCCAGGTCCGCGTCGACCCGCTCCTCGGTGACGGTCAGCCGCAGCTCGTCGAGCCGGTTCGCCTCGGCGCGAAGAAACGACTCCCCGATTCCGCCGAGCGCGGGTCCACGCCACAGGGCGAGGCCGGTGCGGAAGAGGTCCGCCGCCTCGGCGTGGTCCCCGCTCTGCGCGGCCAGCCGTCCCCGCTCCACGAATCGCTCGAACACCCGCACGTCGAGGGCGTCCTCGTCGATCTCGGCGCGGTAGCCGGTCCGGTCGGACACGATGACCGCCGGCAGTCCCGCCGTGTCGAACGCGCGGCGCAGCGTCGCCACGTACGTCTGCACCACCGCGCGGGCGGTGGCAGGCGGATCCTCGCCCCACACCACGCCGATCAGCCGTTCGGCGGGCACCGTCCGGCCGTCCCCCAGCAGCAAGGCGGCGAGCAGCGTGCGCGGCTTCGTGCCGGGGAGGGCGATCGGCCCCGTCGGGCCCGCCACCTCCATCGGCCCGAGCAGAGAAAACCTCATCCGTCCCTCCCCAGAGCGGATCCCTTACAGCGCGCCGCCTCGCTGTAACCCGCGTTGAAGCGTGGCTACAGCGGCCTCCCGGAGCGTCTGTGCTGTCCACGCACATCATGCTCAGGAAAGGTCGTCATGAACAGCTCCGGTTCTCCGGCGGCGGTCCGGTTCTCCGCCGCGATCACGGCCCTCGTGACACTCGTCGCAGGCCTGCTCACGCTCGGAACACCCGACGAAGCCAGTGCGGCGTCCACGGTGGGTGGCTCGATCACCCGCGCCGAGATCATCGCCCGCGCCAAGTACTGGTACGACCGGGGCGACACCTGGTACAGCCAGAACCAGTCCGACGCCATCTCCGACGGCACCGGCGGCAAGTACCGGCCTGACTGCTCCGGCCTCGTCGCGATGGCGTGGCATCTGCCCAAGAAATCCGACGGCTGGGACCTCAACACCGGCGACTTCGAGGCGTACTCGCAGAAGTCCTGGCTGCCGAGCCTGCACGATCTGCTGCCGGGTGACGCCCTGCTGCGGAACGGGCACATCGAACTGTTCGAGAAGTGGGTCGACTCCAGTGACCACTCGAAGGGCGCCTGGGTCTACTCGGAGAACGACTACGGCCAGAAGACCAATCACAACACCAACAGCTGGTCGGAGATGACCACCTACCGCGGCATCCGCTACGACAAGGTCATCGAGCGATCGGTCGTTCCGGACGGCGCGGACTTCGACAACAACGGTGCCGGGGACATCTACGCGATCGGCACCGGAACGCTGACCATCTGGAACGGCAAGGGCGGCAACACCTTCGCCGCCGCTGACCCCGTGGGCGGTGGCTGGGACGGCTTCAGCCGACCGGCTGCCGGTGACTTCAACAAGGACGGCAAGACCGACCTCGCCGCGGTCAAGAACGGCACCCTCTACATCTGGAACGGCCAGGGAGGCAACAAGTTCGGCGCCGCCGACGCCATCGGTGGCGGCTGGACCGGCTACAGCGCACCGGTCGCCGGGGACTTCGACAACGACGGCGTCAGTGATCTCGCCGCGGTCAAGGACGGCACGACGTTGACCATCTGGAACGGCAAGGGCAACAACACCTTCAGCCCCGCTGACGTCATCGGCAGCGGCTGGGGACCCTTCACCGCACCCGTCGCCGGGGACTTCAACAACGACGGGAAGACCGACCTCGCCGCCATTCGGGACACCACCACGCTCTACATCTGGAACGGCCAAGGCAGCAACAAATTCGGTGACGCCGACGCCATCGGCAGCGGCTGGGGTGACTATCACCGCACCCTGATGTCCCTCGGCGACGTCGACAAGGACGGCCACTCCGACCTCGGCGCCATCAACCAGACCACCGGCACCCTCTACGTCTGGAACGGCCAGGGCGGCAACAAATTCGGCGCCGCCGACGCCATCGGCGGCGGCTGGCTCCCGCACTTCTGACCGTCCCCGTCCCCACCCGACCTTGGAGGTCGACCAGTGTCGAAGAACTTCGCCCGCCGTGCGACCACGGCAGCCCTGACCGTCTTCGCGATCACCGCCCTGTCCCCCGTCGCATACGCCGAAGAGGAACCGGCGGGCTTGGTGACCGCCTCCTACGCCACCGCCCCGTGCGACCGCTCGGGCACCACCAGCCGGGACGCGGCCCTGGCCACCCAGCTCAACGACACCCTGACCGCGAAGATGCGGGGATATCTGACCGCGTACCGGGTTTCGTGCGCCCGGATGGTCGTCGAAGCCGTCCGCGATCGCGGCCTGAGTCAGCGAGCCGCGGCCATCGCGATAGCCACGGTGATCGTGGAGACCAGTCTCCAGAACATCAGTGAGGAGGTCGACCACGACAGCCTCGGCCTGTTCCAGCAACGCGCGTCCTGGGGCAGCGCGACAAACCGGCTCGACCCCGTCTGGGCCACCAACGCCTTCCTCGACAAGATGGTCCGCGTGTATCCGAACGGCTCCTGGAGCACGGCGCCGATCGGCGAGGTGTGCCAGGCGGTGCAGGTCTCGGCCTATCCGGACCGCTATCAGACCGAGGCCGGTGACGCGCAGAAGATCGTCAGCGCGTTGTGGCAGCGCCCGGTCGCGGACGGCGCGGACTTCGACGGCAACGGCGTCGGCGACATCTACGCCATCGGAACCGGAACACTGACCATCTGGAACGGCAAGGGCAGCAACAACTTCACCGCCGCCGACCCCGTCGGTGGCGGGTGGGACGGCTTCAGCCGCCCCGCCGCCGGTGACTTCAACAAGGACGGCAAGACCGACCTCGCCGCGGTGAAGGACGGCACCCTCTACATCTGGAACGGCAAGGGCGGCAACCAGTTCGGCGCCGCCGACGCCATCGGTGGCGGCTGGGGACCATACACCGCGCCGATCGCGGGCGACTTCGACAACGACGGCATCAGCGACCTCGCCGCGCTCAAGGACGGCACCACCCTGACCATCTGGAACGGCAAGGGCAGTAACACCTTCGGCGCGGCCGACGTCGTCGGCGGCGGCTGGGGGCCGTTCACCACACCGGTCGCGGGCGACTTCGACAACGACGGGAAGACAGACCTCGCCGCCGTCAAGGACGGCACCACCCTCCACATCTGGAACGGCAAGGGCGACAACAGGTTCGGTGACGCCGACGCCATCGGCGGCGGCTGGAACGACTACCACCAAACCCTCATGTCACTCGGCGACGTCAACAAGGACGGCCACAGCGACCTCGCCGCCGTCAACAAGAACACCGGCACCCTCTACCTCTGGAACGGCCAGGGCGGCAACAAATTCGGCGCCGCTCAAGCGATCGGCGGCGGCTGGCTTCCGCACTTCTGAGGTGGTCACGGTCCGCGCCCGTACCCCGGGCGCGGACCGTTCCCTCAGCGGAGGAACGGTTCGTAGCGCCGTTGCAGACGCAGCGATTGGATCTGCCGCGTGGTGTCAAGCGAGACACTGACGAGGAAAACGAGGACCACCTGCAGGGTCACCCCGGCGACGGGCAGCGCCGGGCTCACGTCCAGCAGGGCCAAGCCGGTGACCGGGATCAGCGCCACCACTCCTGAGCAGAACGCTCCGAAGCCGATGATCCGGCGGTTCACGAAGTCGAGGTACTCGGCGGTCGGGTTCCCCGGCCGGATGCCGGGGACGAAACCGCCCACTCGCATCAGCTCGGCGGCCACCTTGTCCATGTCCTGTGTCAGGGCAGCTCTGCTGAAGGCGAAGAGACAAACGAGGACGAAGTAGACCGCGATCCGCCCCGGATTTCCCTCGTCGCGCAGCCACTCCAGCCAGAGCACGTCCGGCAGCAGCACCGGCAAGGACAGCAGTATCGCGACGAGGACGGCCGGACTGTTCGTTTGGGGGAACCGAAGCGGAATATAGGACGGGCTCCCACCGAAGGCGCGCCTGCCGATCATCCGCTTGGCGTACTGCACCGGGACGCGCCGTTGTCCCTGCGCGACGACGATCGTGATCACCGTGACCGAGAACGTCACCACGGCCATGACCGCGATGGCGGCCCAGCCCGTCCTTTCGTACAGCCGCAGGAACTCCGGCGGCAGTACCGCCAGGATCTGCACGAGCAGCAGAATCCGGACGCCGTCGCCGAATCCCCGGTCGGTGATCACCTCGGTCAGCCGCAGGACCACCGCCGTGCCCGCCGTCAGACAAGCCACGGCGACGGCTCCGTCGAGAATCTCCTGACCGCGGAATCCGAGCACACCGATCGCACCCAGCAGGCCGAGTACGACGGTGAGCCGCCGCCGGTACCGCGTCAGCACCCGTGCGCCGGCTTCACCTTCGGCCCGGAGCGCGGCCAGCCGCGGGACCAGGACGATCAGCGTGCGCAGGAGATAAGGCGCGGCCAGGCAGGGAAGCACGCCGAACGCGAACACCGGCAGGCTGGACCAGCCGCCGCCGGTGAAGAGGTCGAGGATCCAGCGCAACGGGTGATCGGCTTCCGGCGCGCGGACGGTCACGGAGGGGGCGGGCAGGCTTTGGCCCAGCCGGAACAGCACGATCACGCCCAGCGTGACCAGGATCCGGCGGCGGAGGGAGGCGTGGTCGTTCATCGTGAGGATCACGCTAGGGACGACGGATGAAATTCCGATGACACCGCGCTTTTGGATCAGAGCAGGGGTGCCCGCGAGAGCGCCTCCTTCAGCCTGTCGAGGACCTCACCCGCCGTGCCCTCCGCCGTGCACCCGGCCGCCTGGCGATGTCCACCTCCACCGAGTTCCCCGGCCGCCGCCGAGACGTCGACACCGCCCGTGGAGCGGAGCGAGACCTGCCACCGCTGCTTCGGCCCGATCGGTTCGGCTTCCTTCAGCACCACGGCGACCCCGGCCTCCCGGGTGGACCGGACGACGTCGATGACCGCTTCGACCTCCTCCCCGCGCACGCTCCTCGCGGCATCGCGCGTCACGACCGCGGAGGCGAGCCCGAAGCCGCGTGCCTCGTCCGGTTCCAGCCGGGCACCCGCGAGGACCTCCGAGAGCATCGGCAGCCACGCGAAGGGGTGATCGTCGACGATCTCGCGGACCACCTGGTCCGGGTCGACGCCGGCTTCGAGCAGCCGCGCGGCCATCAGGTGGGTGGACGGCCGGGCCCGGCGGAACCCGCTCGTGTCGGTGACCAGTCCCGCGTACAGGCAGCGCGCGATCGGCTCGTCGATCTCGGTGCCGAGTTCCTGGAGCAACGCGAAAACGAGGACGGCCGTGGCTTCGGCGGTCTCGTCGACGACGTGTTTCGTGCCGTAGAAGACGTTGGACGCGTGGTGGTCGATCACCAGGACCTCGCCCCCGGCCGCGCGGACGGCGTCCACCCGCGGCGCGAGTTTCCCGAGCCTGCCCGGCGTGGGCGTGTCGAGCGCGACCAGCAGCTGCTCACTCTCCGGAAGCTCGCTCGCGGGGACGTAGAGTCCGCCGACGTCCAGGCCTCGCAGGGTTTCGGGCATTTCCTCGGGTTCACCGACCGAGACGCGGACCTTGACGCCGCCGCGCAGCTGCAGCGCCCGGCCCAGCGCCAGCGCGCTGCCGAGCGCGTCGGCGTCCGGGCGGACATGGCCGAGCAGGGTCACGTCGCTCGCGCGCGCCAGCAGGGCGGCGGCTTCCTTCAGGTTCGGGATGGGAGTCGCTGTCACAATCAGTCAAGCTACGCTCTGCGGGATGTCCGAGTACGCGATCCTGGTCTACCCGTCAGCCAACCGGGTCTACACCGACTCCGCTCCGGCCCTGCTGCGCGCCGAGCTGGCGGTGTTCGGTCTGTCCGCTCTCGAGACCGAGGTCTCCGAGATCGGCGAGACGGAACTCGGCGGCGTCGGCTACGTCACCTTCACCACGCCCGCCCCGTTGAGCGAACGCGACCTGGCGCTCCTCTCGAACCTTTCCGCGCTGTACGCGCTGTTCGAGCTCGGCGACGGTGTCCTGAAGCCGGTCACGATCAGCCCGCTGGCGAACTTCGACTCGGACCTGCTGACCATCCAGAAGTATCCGGGCAAGACGAACGAGCTGTTCACCAAACTGCTCGTCAACGTCACCCTGCTGTCCACGGCGGATCCGGCCGCGATGCTGGAGAGGCCGCTCCACCTGCTGGATCCGCTGTGCGGCCGCGGTACCACGCTGAACCAGGCGATGATGTACGGCTTCGACGCGACCGGTCTCGACGTCGACGGCAAGGATTTCGACTCCTACGAGCTGTTCATCAAGACCTGGTTGAAGCAGAAGCGGATCAAGCACAGCGCCGAATCCGGGCAGGTGCGCCGCAACAAGGTCCGGCTCGGCAGGCGGCTCGACATCGGTTTCGGGATCACCAAGGAGCAGTACAAGGCGGGCGAGGTCCGCAAGCTGAGCTACCTCAACTGCGACACGCTCACCACGGACGAACTGCTGCGGCCGAACTCGGTGGACCTCATCGTCACCGACGCCCCGTACGGCGTGCAGCACGGCAGCCACCGCACTCAGGACGCGTCGCTCGCACGCAGCCCGCGTGACCTGCTCGCGGCCGCGGTCCCGGTGTGGACCAGGGTGCTGCGGCCCGGCGGCGCGCTCGGGATCTCGTGGAACACCAACGTCGCGCCGCGTGAGGAACTCGCCGCGATCCTGGACAAGGCGGGGCTGGAAGTCCGCGAGGACGGCCCGTTCGCGGACTTCTCACACCGGGTGGACCAGGCGATCGTGCGGGACCTGATCGTCGCCGCCAAACCCGCCTGACTCCCGCACCACCCCGCGTTCAGTCCTCTAAATGCGCTGGAAGACCGCCCTTCGTCGAGAGGCAGGGCAACCGTGGCATGCCCCGGCGCGGCCCGGAGGCCAGCTGTCCGACTTGCGCATTTCGCCTCGGCGATCCGAGTCTCCCAGGTGGCGTGGTGTCGCGAAGGCTCCCTTGGGGACTCGTATTTGTCTACCTACTGGTGTGGAGCGGGTGCGGGTTGCCGGGGTGGTCCGGGTGGGGAAGATTCCGGACGTTGAGCGTCCGGAATCTTCCCCGCTCGGCCGCCGGTCCACCGATCGTGGTCGGGCACGATCAAGAGGTGAGACCGGGCAACGATGCCCGCGGAACCACCCTCGTCCAGGCCAGGCGTAGGTACCCAAATGCGGGTTCCCCTTTGAGACGTTCACCGTCGCAAAGGGGGCCTTCAGGACACCGCCGCGAGTGACCGGGTGGCACCGCATTCGCGTGCCCAGAGCCGGAACTCGCGTGCTTGAAGCCGCAACACCCGAGTGGTCGGGGTCAGCCGGCGAGGTGGTGCTGGGCCACGTCGCTCAGCTGGATCTTGACGTTCTCCAGTGCCGCCGTCAGGTCGTCGACCAACCCGACGGCGTTCTGGATGGCGCCTTGGAGGGTGTCCGCGGTGGCGGTGTGCCCCAGCAGCGCCACCACCTGGTTCTGGATCGCCTCGAGTTCGGCCTTGGTGGCCAGCGCGACGCCGGTGGGGACCTGGTCGGCGAGCGCGGCCACCTGCTGGGCCTGTTCCTGGATGCTCATGTCTCCAGGATGGCCCCGATCAGGCGATGCGTTCCCCCACGAACTTCATCGCTTCGGGCATGACGCCTCGCCAGAAGTCGTCGTTGTGCTCACCGGGCGTCATCTTCCCGACGGCGGGATCGAGCGCTCTGATCAGTTTGCGGTCGGCTCCGGCGAAGGGATCCGAGTTACCGCACCACACCCCGGTCTCGATACCTTTGAGCTCGTCGGTGTGCAGCAGCGGTTCATGCGATTCCCACTGCGCACGGTCGGCGAAGACCTTGCGGGACTTGGCATCGGGCCAGCTGACGAACAGTGCCGCGCCCGCCACCGCGAGGGCCTTGAGGTCCTTGTGCTCGCGGGCGTAACGCAGCGCGCCGAAGCCGCCCATCGAGATGCCGAACATCGCCGACGGCGGCCGCAATTGACGTTGGGCGAGCCAGCCGGGCAGTTCCTCGGACAGCATCCGCTGCGGGTCGTCGTCCTTGCCGACGTCCACCCAGTAGTTGTCGCCGTCGACGGCGGCCACCGCGAAACCGGGCAGACCGGCCGCGACGACCTGGTTCAGCGCGTCTTGCACGCCGAGGTCCAGGAAGGTTCTGGCGTCCGCGCCACGCCCGTGCAGGGCGACGCAGACCGGCAGCCCGACCCGGGAAGCGCTGTCGGGGGCGATGATGACGAGATTGACTTCCCGGTTCCTGGCCGCGGAGCGCATCCGCTGGACGGTGACCGCCTCGGTCAGCGGGGTCGGGTTGGTCGGCGGAGGCACCGGCGGTGGCCCCACCAGAGGCCGCTTTTCCCCGTCGCAGCCGGAAAGCAGCGCCGTGCCCCCGAGCGCCGCGGCTCCCAGCAGGAGGCCGCGCCGGCTGACGGCGTGGCCCCCTCCGTCAGCTGCGGCTCTCCTCATCGGCGAACTCATCGTCTTCGGCCTCTTCCCGTGGCGCCTTGTACGGGTCGGGTTCGCCGGCGTGCTGCGCCCCCGTCGCACGGCGGGCGACCTCCGCGTCGGCTTCCCTGGCCTTCGCGAGGAGATCCTCGATCCGCTTCGCGTCCTCAGGAATGCTGTCGGCCACGAAGGTGAGCGTCGGCGTGTAGCGAACCCCGGTGCCCTGTCCGACCTTTGTCCGCAAGACACCGCGGGCGGATTCCAGCGCCGCCGCGGCACCCGTGTGGTCGGGGGTGGACTCGAGGTTTTCACCCAGCACCGTGTAGTAGACCGTGGCGTCGTGCAGGTCGGCCGTGATCTTCGTGTCGGTGATCGTCACGTAGTTGAGCCGCGGATCCTTGATGTCGTGCTCGATCGCGTGGGCGACGATCTGTGAGATCCGCTTGGCGAGCTTACGAGCCCGAGCGGGGTCGGCCATGGGGATTCGTCTCCTCGAAAGTTTTTCCGTCAGTCGTCCGGGCCGAGTAGCCGGCGGTGGGCGGAGAGCAGTTCGAACTCCGGCCTGCCTGCCACCAACCGCTCACACGAGTCGAGCACGTCCCGGACGTGCTCGCCAGTCGCGGCGACCACGGCCACACCGATCAGTGCCCGCCGGTGCAACTCTTGGTGACCCGCTTCGGCGACGGAGACGTCGAAACGCCTGCGTACCTCGGCCAGCACCGGCTTGATCACGGATCGCTTCTGCTTGAGCGAATGGACGTCGCCCAGCAGGATGTCGAGCTCCAAGGCTCCGATGAACATACGGGGTTCTGGGTTGGTGGAAGGTGAAGCGGCGCTCCCCCGCCCAGATGCGGGGGAGCGCCGCCGTGTCACTTACACACGCGGCTTTTCGCGCTGTTCGTAGGTCTCGATGATGTCGCCGACCTTGAGGTCGCTGTACGACCCCAGCGTCAGACCACACTCGAAGCCATCGCGAACCTCGACCACGTCGTCCTTGAACCGCCGCAGCGAGCTGATCGGCAGGTTCTCGGCGATGACGTTCGAGTCGCGGAGCAGACGAGCCCGCGCGTTACGGCGGATCTCACCCGAGATGACGAGACAACCGGCGATGGTGCCGATCTTCGACGACTTGAAGACGTCGCGGATCTCCGCCTTGCCGAGCTCGACCTCTTCGTACTCCGGCTTGAGCATGCCCTTCAGCGCCTGCTCGATCTCTTCGATCGCCTGGTAGATGACCGTGTAGTACCGGACGTCGACGCCTTCGCGGGTGGCCCGCTCGGTCGCCTTGCCCTGCGCACGGACGTTGAAGCCCAGGACGATCGCGTCGGACGCGGTCGCCAGGTCGATGTCGGACTCGGTGACGCCACCGACACCGCGGTGGACGACGTTGAGTTCGACGTCGTCGCCGACCTCGAGCTGCACCAGCGAGGCTTCGAGCGCCTCGACGGTACCGGAGTTGTCACCCTTGATGATCAGGTTGAGGCTGTTCGTCTCCTTCAAGGCGGAGTCGAGGTCCTCGAGGCTGACCCGCTTGCGACGCGACGCGTTGAGGGCGTTGCGCGTCCGGGCGGAACGGCGCTCGGCGATCTGCCGGGCGACGCGGTCCTCGTCGACCACCAGGAAGGTGTCGCCCGCACCCGGCACCGAGGTGAACCCGATGACCTGGACGGGACGCGACGGCAGTGCCTCGGTGACGTCGACGTTGTGCTCGTCGACCATCCGGCGGACGCGGCCGTAGGCGTCACCCGCCACGACCGAGTCACCGACGCGCAGTGTGCCTCGCTGCACCAGCACCGTGGCCACCGGACCGCGACCGCGGTCGAGGTGGGCCTCGATCGCGACACCCTGGGCCTCCATGTCCGGGTTGGCCCGGAGGTCCAGCGCGGCGTCGGCGGTCAGCAGGATCGCCTCGAGCAGGCCGTCGATGTTGATGTTCTGCCGCGCGGAGATCTCGACGAACATCGTGTCGCCGCCGTACTCCTCGGCGACCAGGCCGTACTCGGTCAGCTGCTGCCGGATCTTGTCCGGGTTCGAGCCTTCCTTGTCGATCTTGTTGATCGCGACCACGATCGGCGCCTTCGCGGCCTGCGCGTGGTTGATCGCCTCGACCGTCTGCGGCATCACACCGTCGTCGGCCGCCACCACGATCACCGCGATGTCGGTCGAGTTCGCACCACGGGCACGCATGGCGGTGAACGCCTCGTGACCGGGGGTGTCGATGAAGGTGATCAGACGCGGGTTGCCTTCGAGCTCGGTCTCGATCTGGTAGGCGCCGATGTGCTGGGTGATGCCGCCGGCTTCACCTTCGCGCACCTTCGTCTTGCGGATCGTGTCGAGCAGTCGGGTCTTACCGTGGTCGACGTGACCCATGATGGTCACGACCGGCGGCCTGACCTGCAGGTCCTCTTCTTCACCCGCGTCTTCGCCGTAGGTGATGTCGAAGGTCTCCAGCAGCTCCCGGTCCTCTTCCTCGGGACTGACGACCTGAACGTTGTAGTTCATTTCGCCGCCGAGCAGTTCCAGGATGTCGTCGGACACCGACTGCGTCGCCGTGACCATTTCACCGAGGTGGAAGAGCACCTGCACCAGCGAAGCCGGGTTGGCGTCGATCTTCTCGGCGAAGTCGGTCAGCGAGGCACCGCGCGGAAGCCGGATCGTCTCGCCCTGGCCCTTGGGCAGGCGGACGCCGCCGACGCTGGGCGCCTGCATGTTGTCCATGTATTCCTGGCGCTTCTGCCGCTTCGACTTGCGACCCTTGCGCGAGGGACCACCGGGACGCCCGAAGGCACCCGCGGTACCGCCACGGCCACCGGGGCCACCACGGCCACCGCCGCCACGGAAACCGCCGCCACCGGCCGGGGCACCGCCGCCGCCACCGGGGCCACCGCCACCGGGACGGAAACCGCCGCCACCGCCGCCGCCGGGACGGAAACCGCCACCGCCACCGCCACCACCGGGACCGCCGCGGAAACCTCCGCCGCCACCACCGGGACCGCCACGAGCGCCGCCACCGGGGCCACCACGGGCTCCGCCACCGGGACCACCGCGGCCGGCACCGGGACCACCGGCCGGACGGGCCGGACGGCCCGGCATCATGCCGGGGTTCGGGCGCGGGGGCATGTTGCCCGGGTTCGGCCGGTTACCACCGGGAGCGCCGCCACCGGGACGCGGGGCCGGACGGTCGCCGCCCTGCCCGCCACCGGGACGCGGCGGACGGTTGTCGCCGCCCTGCTGGTTTCCGCCGGGACGCGGACCCGACGGACGCGGGGCCGGGGAACCGGAACCCACACCGAACGGGTTGTTGCCGACGCGCGGGGTACGCGGGCCGGGCTTCGGACCGCCGGGCTTGGGGCCCTGCGGCTTCGGCGGCACGACCGAACCCTGCGACGGCGCCGAGGACGACGGCGGGGTGGCCGGTGCTGCCGGGGTTTCCTTGGTTTCGGACTGCTTCGGCTCGGCCGGAGCGGCCTTCGCCGCCGGAGCCACCTCTTCCTTGGGCGCCGGCGGCTTGGGGCCGGGGCGCGGACCCGGGCGGACACCCGGGGTGGCGGGGCGGGACGGCTGCTGGGCCGGGGCCGACGGAGCGGACGCCGCGGGGGCGGAGGCCGCCGGAGCCTCGGTCTGAGCCGCGGGCGCGGGCTGAGCCTGCTTCGCGGCCGGAGCCGGGGCAGCGGGCTTCGCGGGCGGGCCGGGCGAGGGACGCGGGCCGGGGGTCGGAACAGACTTCTTCTTGCCGTCCTTGGACGGGTACGCGTCACGGAGACGGCGGGCGACCGGCGCCTCGACGGTGGACGACGCGGACTTCACGAACTCGCCCTGTTCCTTCAATTTGGCGAGAACTTCCTTGCTGGTGATGCCGAGCTCTTTCGCGAGCTCATGTACTCGGGCCTTGCCTGGCACAGCTCTCCTCATCTGGGGAGGCCGGCGGCAGACCCGCAGACCTCGTCCTATTGTCGCGCGTTCATTGATTCAGCTTCACGGCTGACTCATGACGGGTCGACCTGCTTCCTGATTCCATCCGGCACCGGGGATGTCCCGGCGCCCTTAGCCTTCGGCGAGCGCTCCAGGCGTTCGTGGACACCCTGGGCGTCGAGCGACCCCGGAACACGAAGTGCTCGGGGAAATGCCCTGCGCCGCTCGGCCTTGGCCAGACAGTCCGGCACGGGGTGCAACCAAGCACCCCGGCCCGGCAACCGCCGACCTTCGTCGACGATCAGCCGCCCGTCCGCCGCGACCACTCGCAGCAACTCGCCGATCAAGGCCCGCCGGCGGCATCCCACACAGGTGCGGACCGGAGTTTTCCGGTCATCCTGGGTGTCGGTCGCCGTCCGCGGGCTCTGAACCACTCGTAAGTCTAGCGCTTCGACCTTCACTCAGCCGAACCGGTTGCCGCGGCGGGCCGCGCCTGCCCGGCGTGTGCTTCGTCACCCTGCTCAGGGGCGGCGTCGCTGCGGATGTCGATACGCCATCCGGTCAGGCGGGCGGCGAGGCGGGCGTTCTGCCCTTCCTTGCCGATCGCGAGTGAAAGCTGGAAGTCCGGGACGACGACGCGAGCGGTCTTGGCCCGCTCGTCGACGACCCGTACGGACACAACCTTCGCGGGCGACAGCGCATTCCCGACGAACTTGGCCGGATCGTCGGAGAAGTCGATGATGTCGATCTTCTCACCCGCGAGTTCACTCATCACGTTGCGCACGCGCGCGCCGACCGGGCCGATGCACGCGCCCTTGGCGTTGACGCCGGGCACCGTCGAGCGGACCGCGATCTTGGTCCGGTGTCCCGGTTCACGCGCGATGGCGGAGATTTCGACCGTGCCGTCGGCGATTTCGGGGACCTCGAGCGCGAACAGCTTGCGCACCAGGTTCGGATGCGACCGCGACAGCGTGATCTGCGGGCCGCGGTTACCGCGCGAAACGGTGACGACGAAGGCCTTGATCCGGCTGCCGTGTTCGTAGGACTCGCCGGGCACCTGCTCGACCGAAGGCAGCACGCCTTCGATGTCGCCGACCTGGATGACGACCATGCCGCGGGCGTTGGCGCGCGCGTCACGCTGCACCACCCCGGCGACGATCTCGCCCTCCTTGGCGGAGAACTCGCCGAAGGTCTTCTCGTGCTCGGCGTCGCGCAGGCGCTGCAGGATGACCTGGCGCGCGGTGGTCGCGGCGATCCGCCCGAAGCCCTCGGGGGTGTCGTCCCACTCCTCGTCGACCTGGCCGTCCGGGGTGAGGGTGTGCGCGAGGACGCGCACCAGCCCGCTCTTGTGGTCGATGTCGATCCGGGCGTGCGGCTGGTGGCCCTCGGTGTGCTTGTATGCGGTGAGAAGCGCGGTTTCGATGGCCTCGATGACCGTTTCGAAGGGGATGTCCTTGTCCCGTTCGATCGCGCGCAGCGCGGCGATGTCGACGTTCACTTCGGCTCCTCCTTCGGTTCGGTAGCGGCGGCGGTGTGGGCCGCGGCGTCGGTTTCCAACAGTTTCAGGTCCTCGGCAGGTGGTTGCTTGAACTCGATCTCGATGACCGCTTTGGCCACCGAGGCGTAACCGACGTCCCGGAGCTCGCCGTCGACGAGCACGCGCGCGGACTTCTCCCCCGCGTGGCCGACGCGGCCGATGAACGGAGCGCCCTCGGCGGGGGTGACCTTGACCAGGCGGAACTTCGCGCGCCGCCAGTGCCTTCGCTGGGTCAGCGGCCGGTCCAGCCCCGGTGAGGTCACTTCGAGGGTGTACGCGCTGGCGAGCACGTGCTCGTTCTCGTCGAGCACGGCGGAGACGGCGCGGCTGACGCTCGCCACCTCGTCCAGCCCGACGCCGTCGTCCCCGTCGACCACGACCTTCACCAGCTGACGGCGGCCTGCTTGCTGGACCTCGAAGGAATCGAGGTCGAAACCCGCGGCCTTGACGGCTTCGGCCACGATGGGCTCCAGCCTGCTGGCGAGGTCGTTGGGCACGGTGGAGCGCTCCTGTTCGGCTGTGGGCGACCCGGCGGTGTGGATCCGGGTTCGGTAGTGGACCAGCTTATCTGGTGACCCCGGTGTGACGCGCGAGCGGCGGCCCCGCGCGGGGTACTGGCAGGATGGGGCGGCGTGACCGGAAGACCGACCGAGCCCACCTTGCCGAGCCGTCGTACTTTCCTGCGCGTGGGAGCGCTGGCCGCGCTGGCCGTGCCGTTGGCGGCCGCCTGCTCCCCAGGGTACGACGAAAGCCCGGATCCACTGGCCCCGCTGCTGAGCGCCGCGGAGTCCGACGTGGCGGGCGCGAAAGCGCTGACCGGCGCCGAAGCCGAAGCGGTCGCGACGGCGCGGGCGGCGCACGCGGCGGCGCTCAAGACCGAGGTGGACCGGCTCAACCGGCCGAAGCCGACGCAGTCCGGCCCGGCCGAGAACGCGCCGTCGTCCTTGGACGGGCTCAAGGAACGGATCGCGCAGGCCCGCAAGCAGGCCGAGGGCCTCGTGCCTTCGCTGCCCCGCTACCGCGCGGGGATGGTCGCCTCCATCGCGGCGGGCTGCGCGGCGCTGCAGCAGAGTTCGGACCAGCTCGGCCGGGGTGACGACGCCGGCCCCGTCACGGTGCCCGCCGGTCCCCCGCTGAACCAGGAGGCGACGGAGGCCGTGCAGCAGGCGCTGGCCGCCGAGCACGCCGCGATCTGGGTGTACGGCCTGGTGAGCGCGTACCTTCCGGCGGCCTTCAGCGGCGCGGTGGCGCGGGGCTCGGCCGAGCACGTCAAGCGGCGGGACGTCTGCGAACGGATGCTTTCCGCGGCGGGCCAGCCCCCCGCGGGCCCGGAGGCCGCGTACGTGCCGCCGAAACCGGTGACCGACGCGAACTCGGCGATGGAGCTGGTGGCGACGGCCGAATCGGACGCGACGGCGGCTTGGCTCGGCGTGATCGACCGGACCGACGACACGACCCTGCGGGCGACGGCGTTGAACGCGCTGATCGGGTCGGCGCGGCGCGGGACGGCTTGGCGGGCGGAGTTCGGGGCGAAGCCGGTGGCGATCGCCATGCCGGGCCAGACGACGTAAGCCTCTTCGCGCAGCTTCGGGCTCACCACGCGTGCAATGAAAGGTCCTTTCCTTGCAAAATTTGCGAGGAAAGGACCTTTCATTGCAGCCTTTCCTACCTGGTCATGGCTCGGGGTTGAAGGGCGCCTTCCCTCCCGTCGCATGTGGGGAAAGCGCCCTTCGCCGCGTGAGATGAGGGGAAAGGCCCCTTCAGCCCCCTCACACCCGGCGCCAGGTTGCGGGTGGCGTTCACCCTTCGGCAAGGCGGACGGGGCTTGATCAGGTCGCAAGGGAGCGGGGTCAACCTGGCCGTGAGCGGTA
Organism: Amycolatopsis sp. NPDC033938; assembly: GCF_055575975.1. NCBI lineage: Bacteria > Bacillati > Actinomycetota > Actinomycetes > Pseudonocardiales > Pseudonocardiaceae > Amycolatopsis > Amycolatopsis sp. NPDC033938. The sequence continues at coordinate 2,971 of NZ_JBVIRO010000010.1, read as the reverse complement.
AGTGTCGTTAGAACGACACCCTCTCTCAGGTACCTGCGCGTGGCCTGCGGCCTGGCTCGCGGCGGGAGCGCGTGAAGGCCCCCTTCCCTCGGCTGAGCCGAGGGAAGGGGGCCTTCACGCGCAGCCGTTGTGACTGGTGGTGCCGCTGAGGCTCGCGACGGCCGCCCGGGGGCGGGTGAGGGGAACTTTGAGGGACTTTGAGTCCCTCAAGGAGTCCTTCACGGCCCGACCGCTGCCGGACCCACCCACCGCAGGTACCGGCTCAGCGGCGCAGGTCCCCCGAAAGCCGCAAAGCGTCGGTCGCGATCCGCTCCAGCACCGGCTTGTCCTTGTGCTTGTTGTAGAAACCGGCCAGCACGATGGCCACCTCCGGCCCGGTGACGTGGGAGTCGTAGGCCGCGTCCTGTCCCGAGATCTTCGGGGCGCCCTGCCCCTTGAAGGTGCCGTCGCGCACCAGGTCGGACACGTTGCCCGTGCCGTCCTTGTCGGTGAGCGCCTTGAGCTGGGTCGCGGTGACCTCGCCGGGCATGGTGACCAGGACGACCGACACCAGCGCCTTCTGCCCGCCGGTCTCGGTCGTGTACAGCGCCCGCGACAGCCGCGTGCAGGGCGTCTGGGTGAAGAAATCCTTGGTGTCGCCGTAGGACTTGCTCGCGCAGTCGGTGGTGACCTGCGGGCCCTCGACCAGCGTGTACTGGAACTGGCCGCTCTTCGCCGGCGTATCCGCGACGGGAGTCGTCTCCGGCTCGTGCCGGATCAGCCACCAGAGCAGGGACGACACGACCGCGATCGCGACCAGCGCGGCGCCCTTCAGCGCCAGGGCCTTGGTGTCCCTCGGCGGCTTCGGCGCGGGCGGCGGCCCACCCGGCCCTGCCGGTCGCACCGGCTGAAGCCGGGCCGTTTCCGTCGCTCCCGGGGTAAATTGCGCACCAACCACGGGGTCATACGGTAGTTCACCGGCCTCGGGCGGTTCACCTGAACGTGCTTATCACCTGTTCGACGTCGTCAGCGGTGTTGTAGAGATGGAACCCGAATCGCTGCCGTCCGGCCCGGGTACCGGCCACGATGCCGGCTTCCTTCACCCTGCCGGCGTCAGCGTCGAGCGAGACGATCGCACTCCCCTGACCGGGTGAGCCGAGCGCTTCGAGGAGCGAGTCGGCGAGCCCCACGCAGTGCGCGCGGACGGCTTCGAGGTCCAAGGTGCCGAGGTAGTCCAGCGAGACGGCGGCGCCGACGAACGCGAGCCAGGCCGGGGACAGGTCGAGTGACCGAGTGCCCTCGGCGAGCCTCAGCGGGAGGCCGTAGACGGTCTGCCAGCGGTCTTCCCCCGCGTACCAGTTCGCGGCGACCGGCACCGCCCGCTCCAGCACCCGCGGATGCGCGGCCAGCCACGCGGCCCCGCGCGGCGCGAGCAGCCATTTGTAACCGGCGGCGACGACCCAGTCGGCCCAGTCCAGCTCGAGCGGCTGCCACCCGGCGGCCTGGGTGGCGTCGAGCAGGACCGCCGTGTCCGCCGCCTCGGCCGCGGCGCGGAGCCTGTCGAGGTCGATCCGGGCGCCGTCCGCGGACTGGACGACGCTGACCGCGACGAGGTCGTGCCCCTCGACGCGCTCGGTCAGCTCGGCCAGCGGGACTTCGGTGACCTTCACCCCGCGATGTGCCTGAGCCGCGAACGGGAAGGTGACGCTGGTGAAATCGTTCGCGGCGACCAGCACGCCGGCGCCGTCGGGCAGTCCGGCCGCCACGTTCGCGATCAGCTGCGAGACCGTCGCCCCGATCGCGACCCGGTCCGCCGGGACCCCGATCAGCGCGCCGAACCCCGCCCGGGTGCGCGCGACGGGCTCGTCGAAGTCCGACGGGCGGGCCTCGCCGCGCCGCCACTTCTCGACCGCTTCCGCCACCGCGTCGGCCGCGTGCGACGGCGGGATGCCGATGCTGGGGGTGTTCAGATATCCGGGAGGACAGGCGAATTCGGCGCCGAAGCTCTGCATACCTGGAGAGATTAGTGATTTTCCGGGAGCAGCCTCACGACATCGTCGTAGGACGGCGGCGTCAGCGGGAGTTCGCCGCCATCGCGGACGACTTCCACGGTGCGCAGCGTGGCGGCCAACGCCATCCGATACGGCAGGGAGCCGAGGCTGATCCGCGCGACGCCGAGCCCGGCCAGGCCCGCGACGGTGACCCGGCCGGGAAGGAACAGCAGGTTCACCGGTACGCCGACGGCCTCGACCAGCCGCTCGACGTCGGCGGGTCCGGCGAGACCGGGCACGAACACCCCGTCGGCGCCGGCGTCCACATAGGACTGACAGCGGCCGATGGCGGCGTCGATGTCGGGCTGCCCCAGCCAGTGGGTGTCGGTACGCGCGTTGACGAAAAGCCCGGGAGCGCGTTCCTTGGCCGCCGTGATCTTGGCCGCGTGCCGCACGGGGTCGCCCAGGGCGTCTTCGAGGTTGATGCCCACGACGCCCGCTTCGGCGAGTTCCGCGGCGAGCGCCCCCACTTCGCCCGGGTCGTCACTGAAGCCTTCGGCGACGTCGACGCTGATGAGCGTGTCCAGCGCGGTCAGCCGCCGCGCCAGGCGGACGGTGGCGTCCTTGGAGGACGGGGCACCATCCGGCTCGCCCTCGGCGGCCGAGACCCCGAGGCTCGTCGTGCCGAGTGCCGGGAAGCCTTGCGCGGCCAGGAAGGCGGCCGCGCCGAACTCCCAGACGTTCGGCAGGAGCAGCGGGGAACCGGGGACGTGCAGTGCGGCGAAGGCGGTCATGTCCTGACGGTAGCCAGTGGACGCTTCGGTGACTGCCGAAGTGTTGGGTCCGGCCGAAGGCGCTAGGTGCCGGTGGCCGTTCGGTACAGGTGGTCGTGAGTGGCGATTCGGGGTAACTAGTCAGGTCCTGGTCATCCGGTGATCGTTGTTCTGCGATGATTGCCGGGTGTCCGGGAGTGAGCGTCCGTCGTATGACGAGCTTGCCGC
>NZ_JBVIRO010000009.1:248601-319825 GCF_055575975.1 Amycolatopsis sp. NPDC033938 | reverse complement strand
GCGGCAAGCTCGTCATACGACGGACGCTCACTCCCGGACACCCGGCAATCATCGCAGAACAACGATCACCGGATGACCAGGACCTGACTAGTTACGATTCGTGTTCTAACCCGAATCGCCACTCACGACCACGGGAGAGGCTGGGCATCGCTTGTGTGCCGCCCGCACCCCAGCACACCGACGGCGGCTAGCGGATGCGCAGCCGCCGCATGAGTTTCAGCCCCGAAAGCATCCCCTCGACGTACTTCTCGTAGGTCTGCCCGCCGCGGGGACCCATGACCTGCTTCTTGAGCACCGCCACGTTCTTGACGTCGGTGTACTTGAGCAGGCCCTGGTCCCCGTGGCGGGCGCCGACGCCGGAATTCTTGACGCCGCCGGACGGCGTTCCCTTCGACGCGTAGGCGGTGGCCAGGATGTCGTTGATGTTGACGTTGCCGGACTCGATGCGCGCGGCCACCGCGCGTGCGGCGCCGACGTCACGGCCCCACACCGAGGCGTTGAGGCCGTACTCGGTGTCGTTGGCGAACGCGACGGCCTCGTCGACCGTGCGGTACTTGTGCAGTGCGACAACGGGTCCGAAGGTCTCGGTGACGCCGCAGAGCATGTCCTTCGTGACGCCTTCGAGGATCGTCGGTTCGAAGAACGCCGGGCCGAGGTCGGGTCGCGGCCTTCCTCCACAAAGGACGGTCGCGCCCTTCGCCACGGCGTCGTCGACGTGCGCCTTGACGCGGTTCATGTGGTCGACGGAGACGAGCGAGCCCATGTCGGGCCCGAAGTCGTAGGCGGCGCGGACGTCGAGCGCCTTGGCCTTGGCCACGTACGCGTTCTTGAACTCGTCGTAACGGGACTCCGGCAGGTAAATCCGTTCGATGTGCATGCAGATCTGCCCGGTGTTGCCGAAAGCGCCGAAGACCGCGCCCTGCACGGCCTCGTCCAGATCGGCGTCTTCGAGCACGATCATCGGGTTCTTCCCGCCGAGTTCGAGGCAGCAGCCGATGAGGTTGTGGCCCGCGCGCTCGCCGATCACCCGGCCGGTGACCGTGGAGCCGGTGAACATCACGTAATTCGCCTGATCGATGAGGGTGGGGCCGACGTCCGGGCCTTCCCCGCACACCACCTGGAACAGCCCTTTCGGCAGCCCGGCCTCCTCCAGCATCTCGACGCCGTAAAGCGGCGAGAGCGCCGTCTTGTTGTCCGGCTTCAGCACGACCGCGTTGCCGGCCATCAGTGCGGGGACGGCGTCGGAAATACCGGTGGCGAACGGGAAGTTCCACGGCGCGATGATGCCGACGACCCCCTTGGGCTGCCGGAGCTCGGTCGACGTCGTCAGGAACGGGACCGGTCCGCCTCGTTTGGCCGGCGCCAGCAGTTTGGCGGCCCGCGTGAGGTAATGGCTCATCACCATCGCCGGATCGCAGGTCTCCTCGATCGCCATCCGGCGGTTCTTGCCGCTCTCGACCTGGATGAGGTCGGTGACGATCCGCGCGCGATCGACGAAGAGCGCATGCGCCCGCTTGAACACCTCCAGCCGCCGCTTGAGCGGGGTGGCCGCCCACTGCTCCTGCGCGGCGCGCGCGGTGGTGAACGCCTGCTCGATGTCGGCGGGCGTCGACTGGGGCAACCCGACGAGCACCTCGCCGGTGTAGACCTCCGTGAGTTTCCAGGTCGCGCCGGACGAGCCCGGCACTCGGGCGACGAGCCGCCGCAGGAACGCGTCGGTCACCGACGCCGGACGGGTGAGCGCGAGCGGGGTGACGGTCATGGCCCTCTTTTCCGTCCGTTGTCCGGTCAGTGGTCCGAGAGGACGAGCTGCGCGCCCATCTCGCCGATCATGATGGCGGGCGCGTTGGTGTTGCCGCCGGTGATCGACGGCATGATCGAGGCGTCACAGACCCGCAGGCCTTCCACACCACGGACCTTGAGGTCAGGACTGACGACGGCGAGTTCGTCGACGCCCATCCGGCAGGTGCCGACACCGTGGTAAACCGACGTCGCGCGGTTGAGGATGGCGTCGCGCAACTCCTGGCCCCGCACCGACTTTCCCGGGTGGAGCTCCTCCTTGATCGAACCCTTGAACGCCTTCGACGCGAAGATCTCGCGGACCATCTCCGAGCCCTCACCGAGCACTTCGAGATCGGCCGGGTCGGACAGGTACTGGGGATCGATGAGCGGCGCCGCCGTGGGATCGGCCGAGGCGAGCCGCAGCGTGCCGCGGCTCCTCGGGTAGATCAGCGTGGTCAGCACGGTGAGCGCGGGCCGCTTGTCGACGTCGTGCCGGATCGGCGCGTCCTGGTTGGGCGTCACGTACGCCCACGGCAGGAGATGCAACTGGAGGTCGGGGACCTCGGCGGCCTGGGAGGTCCGCAGGAAGGCGACCGCCTCGAAGACCGAGTTCGCCAGGAAGGTGGTGCCGGGCCGCATCAGTTCGCTGACGAGGCCGCGCGCGAAATACGGCGGCGTGCCCCGGTTCTTGCTCGACGACGCGCGGAAGGTCAGCGCGTGGAACATGTGGTCGTGCAGGTTGTCGCCGACCGGCAGATCCGCGACGACGTCGATACCGTGCTCCTTCAGGTGCTCGGCGTGGCCGATACCCGACAGCATCAGCAGCTGCGCGGATCCGACGAAGCCGGCCGAGAGGATGACCTCCTTGCCCGCGCGAAGGATTCGCTGTCCACCGTTCGCGTCGACGACCTCGACGCCGACCGCGCGGCCGTTTTCGATGAGCACCTTCTTCGCCAGCACCCCGGACTGGACCTCCAGTGTCGCGGGCGCGAGACGGTGGATGTAGCCGCGTGAGGCGCTGTAGCGCAGGCCGTCGGCGGCGTTCTGCTGCATACGGCTGACGCCCTCTTGCGAGGCGGCGTTGTAGTCGTCGAGGATCTCGCAGCCGATCGCGTCGGCGGTCGCCTGAAGGAACTGCAAGGTCCCCTCCTGCGGGGCCTTGTTGCGGGTGACCCGGATCGGCCCGCCCGCGCCCCGGAACGCGTTCTCGCCGTCTTCGAAGTCCTCCATCCGCTTGTACGCGGCGTTGACACTGTCGGCGTCCCAGCCCTTGTTGCCTTCCGCGGCCCAGGAATCGAAGTTGGCGCGGTTGCCGCGGACGTAGACCATGCCGTTGATGGAACTGGAGCCGCCGACGACCTTGCCGCGCGGCACCGGCATCCGGCGATCGAGAACGTGTTTCTGCGGCACCGAGTAGTAGCCCCAGTCGAAGGGCTTCTTGAGCTGGGGTACCGCGTGCATCGGGCCGACCAGCCCTGGCTTCTTGACGAGCATCCTCTCGTCGCTCTTACCCGCCTCGAGCACGATCACGCTGGCCCCGGACTCCGCCAGCCTGCCCGCGATCGCGGCGCCCGAGCTGCCCGATCCGACGACCACGTAATCGGCCTCGTCGCCGCGCGGCGCCCTGTTCGCCATTTCCGCTCCTCGGTCAGCCCACCGTGCAGAACTATAACCTGTTCTAGTTCTGTCACCGTATAGCGAGACGACCCCCTTCCGCAATGGCACTCCTCGCCGAGCACGCGGGCGCCGTAGTCACCAACAAGAATCTTGGACGCTTCCGGATTATTCGCGTTGAGCCAGTGATCGGTTCACGCTACCGAATCCGTAGCGGTCGACCCGTTGAACAGGGATTTCCGACGTCTTCTGTACTTTCTGTAATCCTGCCCGTTGCCTGCGTCACCACCTGTGCTTAAAGTGATTAATCGCGAAAACATCGACAGGGAGGGTCGACTGACATGAGGGGGCTGTTTCTCCTGGTTTTGGCGGGGGCCGCCGTGGCCTATGTCGTGCTGACGCTGAACGACTGGGCTTTGCTGATCGGTTTCGGCGCCTGCGCCGTCGTGGTGCTGGCCTGCCTCGTGACGCAGTTCTCCGGTCGGCGCTGATCCGGCGGGGGCTGGTCACCGTTCTCACGCTGAAGAAGCGATCGCCCGAACGCGATCGGCCTGTGCGCGGACGATTCGTCCCCGCACAGGCCGATGATCGGTGGCCGCGCTCAGCGCAGCGGTTCGAGCGCCTTCGCCAGCGGCTCCAGCACGGCGGGAGTGTGCGGCGGCGGCAGGTAGATGATCGCGAGGTCCAAGCCCGCTTCGCCGAGGGCTTCGACGTCCGCGGCGACCTTGGCGTAGTCACCGTCCGTGCCGAGGCGGACGTGCGAAGACAAGGTGATCTCGTGCGGATCCCGGCCGATGTCCGCGCAGTGCCGGTGCAGCACCGAACGTTTGTGCGCGAACTCCTCCGGCGTGCCGCCGACGAAGTTCCAGTGCTGGGCGTATTTGGCGGCCGTGCGCAAGGTCCGCTTCTCGCCACTGCCGCCGATGCAGATCGGCGGATGCGGCTTCTGCACGCCCTTCGGTTCGCAGCGGGCGTCGGTCAGCCGGTAATGCTCGCCCTGGAACGTGGTGGTCTCCTGGGTCAGCAGGCCGACGAGCACCTCACAGGCTTCCTCGAACCTGTCGCTGCGTTCCTTGATGGTGCCGAGTTCCATGCCGTACGCGCCGGATTCCTCTTCGTTCCAGCCCGCGCCGACACCGATCTCCAGACGGCCGCCGGAAACGATGTCCAGTGTCGCGGCCATGTTCGCGAGCAGCGCGGGGTGCCGGTAGTGGATCCCGCTGACCAGCGTGCCCAGCCGGAGCCGTTTCGTGGCCTGCGCGAGCGCGGTGAGGGTCACCCACCCTTCCAGGCACGGACCGGTCGAATCCGAGAAAATGGGATAGAAGTGGTCGAAGGTCCAGCCGGATTCGAAGAGTTCGATCTCGTCGGCGGCCTGCCAGACGGCGAGCATGTCGGACCAGACGGTGTCCTGCGGCGAAGTCTTGATGGCGAATCGCATGATTTCGATCGTAAACCTGGAGTTCCTCCAGTCGCGCGGCCGGAATTCAGCGGGCGATACCGCGGCGCAGGTAGTCGTCGGCGTCCACTCCGGACTCGACGAGCAGAGCTCGCGTATGTTCGCCCAAAGCCGGGACGTCACCCATGCACGCCTCGAAATCGTCGAAGGTCACCGGTGGCAGCAGGGCGTCGACGCGGGCGAATTCGGTGCCGACCTTGCGCCAGCGATCACGGGCCCGCAGCTGGGGATGATCGGCGACCTGGCCGACGTCCTTGAGCTGGGCGGCGGGAACCCCGGCCGCGGCGAGCCGTTCGTCGAGTTCGCTGGTGGACCACCGCGAGGTCCGGGCCGCGACGGCGGCGTCGCATTCCGCGCGATGGGCCACACGTCGCACATTGGTGGTGAAGCGCGGATCGTCGGCGAGTTCCGGCGCGTCGAGGACATCGGTGACGAGTGTCCGCCACCCGAGGTCATTCTGAACGCCGATCAGCATTTGGCCGTCGCGCGTGGGAAAAGCGTCGTACGGCGCGATCGCGCCGTGGCTCAACCCCATTCGCTCGGGCTCGATTCCGGCATATATCCGGGTGTTGAGCGCGTAGCCCATCCATTCGACGGTGGCCTCCAGCATCGAGACCTCGATCGTCGCGCCCTCGCCGGTGCGCCAGCGGCGCAGCAACGCCGCCAGCACGGCCTGCGCGCAGTACATGCCGGAGGCGATGTCGGCGGTCGGGATCCCGGTCTTCACCGGGGTTTCGGGTGTGCCGGTGATCGCGATGAGACCGGCCTCGGCCTGGATGAGCATGTCGTAGGCCTTGCGCTGCTCCATCGGCCCGCCCGCGCCGAAGCCGGACAGGTTCACCACGACCAGCTCGGGCCGTTCGTCCCGCAGATCGCCGAACCCGAGCCGCTCGGCCGCGCCGGGCGCCAGATTCTGCAGGAACACATCGGCCTTCGCCACCAGCCGCCGGACGACGTCACGGCCCTCGGCGGTCTTGAGGTCGACGGCTATGGACTCCTTGCCGCGATTGAGCCAGACGAAATGCGCGCCGGTGCCGTGAACGGCGTGGTCGTAGGCGCGCGCGAAATCGCCGCCGTCGACGCGCTCGACCTTGATCACCCGTGCGCCGAGGTCGGCGAGATTGCGAGTGGCCAGCGGCCCGGCGACCGCCTGCTCGATGGCGACGACCGTGACCCCGTCGAGCGGCCGGGTCATGCTTTCTTCTTCGCGGCGCGCACAAGCCCGCCGCCGATGATCAGCCGCTGGATCTCGCTGGTGCCCTCGTAGAGCCGCATCAACCGGACGTCACGATAGATCCGTTCGACCGCGACCTCACGCATGTAGCCACTGCCACCATGCACCTGCACCGCCAGATCCGCGGCTTTGCCCGCCATCTCGGTACAGAACAGCTTCGCCGCCGACGGCGCGATCCGCCGGTCCTCGCCGGTCACGTAGAGCCGCGCGGCCTCACGGGCGAGCGCGCGGCCGGCGAGGACGCCCGTCTGCTGGTCGGCGAGCATCGCCTGCACCAACTGGAAATCCCCGATCGGCGTGCCACCCTGGGTCGCGGTGGCGGCGTACGCGACCGACTCGTCGAGCGCCCGCTGCGCGGTCCCGACGGCCAGGCCCGCCATGTGGATCCGCCCGCGCGCCAGCGACGTCATCGCCGCTTTGTAGCCGACGTCGCCGTCTCCCCCGACCAACGCCTCCGGGCCGACACGGACTTGCGAGAACGTGACGTCCGCGGTGCGCGAACCCTCCTGCCCCATCTTCGCGTCCTTAGCGCCGACCTGGATGCCCGGCGCGTCGGCGGGCACGAGGAAGACCGCGATGCCCGTGCCCATACGCGCGAAAACCACAAAAAGGCCGGCCTCGGTGGCGTTGGTGATGAACTGCTTGCCGCCGTCGATGATCCAGCCGCCACCGTCGGGTTTCGCACTGGTCCGCAGCCCGGCCGGATTCGATCCGGCGCCCGGCTCGGTCAGCGCGAACGACGCGACGACCTCACCCGACGCGATGCTGGGCAACCACCGTGCCCGCTGCTCATCCGTACCGAACCCCACCAGCACCTGCCCGGCGATCCCGTTGTTCGTCCCGAACATCGACCGCAGCGCCAAAGACGTGTAACCGAGCGTCATCGCCACCTCGACGTCCTGCACCAGATCGAGCCCGAGCCCGCCCCACTCCTGCGGGATCGCGTACCCGAACAAGCCCATCTCCGCGGCCTGTGCCCGCAGGTCGGCCGGGATGGCGTCGGTGCTCATGATCTCGAGCTCGCGCGGCATCACGCGGGTCCGGACGAAGTCGTCGATCTGGCCGAGGACGTCCGCGAAGACGTCGTCGGGGACGTCGGGGTTGCCGGTGTACATGTCCCTCACTATCGATCACCGGCCCAGGCCAGGTCCACACCCTCGGGTGGGCCTAGGCGAATGTATCGAGTTCCCCGAAATAGCCGACTTTCACTCCGCCCCAACGGCGGCCGTGGCTCGGACAGCTTCTTCTGCGCTCGGTGATCTTCAGCTGGCCAGGCCTGTGAGGATGGTCAGGCGATAGGCCGTCAGGACGCGATTGACCGGCAGGAAGTAGGAATTCCCGCCGCCGGCGCAGTTCCCGCTGCCGCCGACCAGCACGCCCTGGGCCTGTGTTCCGCTGACGAACGGCCCGCCGATGTCGCCGGGCTCCGTACAGACGGACGTCCGGGTCAGCCCGGTCAAGGTCCCATCGGGAAAGGTGATCGTCTGGTTCTTCGCCTGGATGACGCCGCACCGCCAGCCGGTGGTCGAACCGTACTTGCACACTGAGGAACCGACCGCGGCCTCGGTCGACCCGGTGACCGTCACCCGGCTGTCGACGGGCGGGATCGACGCCACCAGCCGCCAATCGGTCGTATTGGTCACGCGGATGACGATCGCGCCACTCGGCGGGAACTGGGCGGCCGCGACGACTCCGACCACGCGGCCCCCGCTGCTGACGGTGTCACCGGGCCTTCCGCAGGCCGCGCTCGCGATCAGGTAGCCGACGTTCCCCGAGACCGCGGCGAACCCAGCGGTGCACCGGGACGACGCACCTGTCTGCAACGAACTCCCGCCGCCGAGCGGAGCGGGAGCGCTTGCTTGAGCGGCAGGCGGCGTCACAAGGCAGAAGGCCAGGACCAAACCGAGCAGACAGCGGAATCGGGTCAGGCTCATGGGCCCCTCCGATGGCAAGGGAAGTGCCCCGATCCTAGCCCGCCCATCGGCCGAATCGCACCTTCCTCAGCGCCAGCCGAGCTCCGGTGCCACGTGGGTGAGGATGCTCTCCAGTACGTGGGCGTTGTACTCGACACCCAGCTGATTCGGAATGGTCAGCAGCACCGTGTCCGCCGCCTGGATCGCTTCGTCCTCCTTGAGTTCCCTCACCAGCTCGTCCGGCTCGGCGGCGTAAGAACGTCCGAAGATCGCCCTCGTGTTCTCGTCGATCATGCCGACCTGGTCACGCGAGTTGCGGTCGCGACCGAAGTAGGCCCGGTCCAGATCGTTGGTCAGGGCGAAAATGCTGCGGCTGACCGAAACCCGCGGCTCCCGCTCATGACCGGCTTCCTTCCACGCTTCGCGGTAGGCCTCGATCTGCTTGCGCTGCTGGACGTGCAGCGGCTCGCCCGTCTCGTCGTCCTTGAGCGTGGAACTCTGCAGGTTCATGCCCAGCTTCGCGGCCCAGACGCCGGTCGCGTTCGAGCTGGATCCCCACCAGATACGCTCGCGCAGCCCCTCGGAGTGCGGCTCGAGCCGCAACAGCCCCGGCGGATTGGGGAACATCGGCCGCGGGTTCGGCTGCGCGAAGCCCTCCCCCTCGAGCAGCTTGAGGAAGACCTCGGTGCGCTGCCGTGCCATGTCCGCGGCGGTCTCGCCCTCCGCGGGGGCGTAACCGAAGTACCGCCAGCCGTCGATCACCTGCTCCGGGGATCCCCGGCTGATCCCGAGCTGGAGCCTGCGGTTGGAGATCAGGTCGGCGGCGCCGGCGTCCTCGACCATGTACATCGGGTTCTCGTAACGCATGTCGATCACGCCGGTACCGATCTCGATCTTCGAGGTCCGGGCGCCGATCGCCGCGAGCAGCGGGAACGGACTCCCCGCCTGCCGCGCGAAGTGATGCACCCGGAAGTACGCGCCGTCCACACCCAGCTCCTCGGCGGCGACGGCCAGGTCGATCGACTGATGCAGGAAGTCCGCGGCGGACCGGGTCTCGGAGTGCGCGCTCGCCGACCAGTGGCCGAACGACAGGAAACCAATCTTCTTCACAGCACGTGTAAGCGTCCGACGGCAGAGTTTGATTCCCCCACTTCGGCGCTCTTGGCCCCCTCCCGGCCACGCGGACCGAGCCATCCTGCCACTCTTCATGACTACCCTATGTCACCGGCCGTCACCTTTTGCTTTTTCGACCGCTGAGCTGCGGACTTGCGCCTGGCCTTCACTCACTTGGCGGCAAGATAGCCACCGGAGGGTAACTGGCCATCCTTTCAACGTGAGTGGTCGTGACTATAAGTACCCCCCTGATTCAGGCCTTCCGGGCGACGTATACTCTCTTCATCAGCAAGTCCGAGTGGCGGAATGGCAGACGCGCTAGCTTGAGGTGCTAGTGTCCTTAACGGACGTGGGGGTTCAAGTCCCCCCTCGGACACACGCAGTATCTACACCGGGGCTGGTCATCGCATAGATGACCAGCTCTTTTGGTTCGTAGCGTAACTCCAGATTCAATCTCTGGTAGAGCCGGGCCAGTCCGGCTGGCTTCGCTTCGGCGAGCATCGCTCCGACATCACCGAGCGAATCGATCATCGCGTAGACCTCCGCGTCCGTGACTCTCCGGCTCGTAGGAGCGCGTACCTGTCAGCTCGGTCGACGCTATCCACCGTCAAACGGCGTCTCCGCCCGGCTCAGCACCGCAAGCCGTCACGCTTGCGCCGACTATTCCGACCTTTCCCTGAAGCCGATACTCGGAAGCTGCGCACACGACACTTGCTGTGCGCCGCTCGAACCCGCGGGCGTCCGACTTCGAGCACCATTCTCTGCGCTACTGAGCTACCCCGCGGCAAGTCATGACATCGCCAAGCGGCGCCTCGATCCCCGTGTTCCAGCGTGAGCTTGACCCACTTCTGCTCCTGCCGATCCGGCTGTTCCTGCTTTGTCTTCTCGCTGACGTCAGGTGGCACCAAGAGAGCGCTCTGGCGACGCGCCTTCGCGTCAGCTCACGAGTCCTCTCGCCTCATACCGACCGACTGCTCGCGGCCGGGTACGTCGCTCGACACGAGGGGCATCGAAGCCTGCTACGTCTCACCGAACTTGGCTTAGAGCGACTTACCAATCACGTGACCGCGTTCCAGCGAGTCGCTAGCCGAGCCGTAGATCTCGTCGCTGCGCAGCGCGCTAGCCCAATCCGCCGATGTGTCACCTGAGCGCTGTCTCCCCAACGCCTCCCCTCTTACGGCGACTCGTGACGGGCGTGACGGCTTCGAAGCCAGCCAACCGAGCCGTCACGCGAGGCATTCCCGCAGGTCATGGCCGCATTCGCGTGTCACAACACCTACGACGGCACGTGTCTCATGAGACGGCCGTTCTGTCCCGTTTCCAGCACGGCGTTCGCCCACTACCCTCTGAGCAGGAACTGGTGAAATCGAAGAAGACACCCCAGCTGTCTACCGCAAAACAGAGGGAGCTCGGCGCCGAGCTGCGACGAATCCGCATGCGCGCCGGCTACCTCGCAACCGACATGAGCCGCATGCTCGGCTGGCCAGCCTCCACGATCTCGCGCCTGGAGAGCGGTCTGCGCAGCTACCAGGCCGGCGACATCGCCATCTACCTCGCCCGAGCGAAGGCGACCCCTCGCGAACTCGACGAACTGGTAGCTCTGGACCGCCGACCCGATGACGGCTACCAGGTCAGAAGCCACCCCGTCGGCTTCCCCGACGAGCTCCCACTTATCAACGTGCTCGACGCTGGAAGCCAGTCCATCACTACATACAGTCCTAACGACATCCCACGGCAACTCCAGATCGAGCCCTACATACGCGAAGCGCTCGTCAGGGTCGGGCACGAGGGCGAATCCGCTCTTGATACGAACGTCCACGCTCGACTCGCTAGCCAGCCCACGTTCCTGAGAATGCCGGGTCCCTTCACCTTCTACTTGCACCAGAACACGCTTGACCTGCCCGGCCAGGATCTCTCACTTGCGCACGAGCAAGTGCTCCATCTCCTGCTCGCGTCGTCGCTGCCGAACTTTCGCATTCACCTTGTTCCCGCCGACTCCAGTGTCACTGACATTTGCACAGGGTTCACGATCTACGAACATGATCAACATCGTCCAGTGCTCCACCTCCAGCAGCTCACGACAAGCCTCTTCCTGGAAAACGACCGTGACGTCTCGTTCTACGTTGGGCTAGTCGAACGCATCGCCAACACGTCACTCACTCGTCAACAGACTCAGGAGCGGCTCACCGACCGCCTGGCCAACCTCGAACGGCGATGACGAACCAGCCTCGGCTTCGACAGGAAACTGCTCGCAGAGAGTGCGGCGCTAGATAGCAAGCTTGTGTTGCGGCACGGCGACCCAAGCTTCGTTACTGAGATCGTAGCCAAGCTTCGCAGCTGCTTGAAGATCCGCCTTCCAGGTTCCTACCAGGACAACGAGGCCATGCGCTGCGAGTACGTCAGGTTTACTTTCACGTGCTCTTTTCAAAGGATCTCCGAGGCTGGCGCCCACCGTAGTAATCGTGGTCCGCGGGATCACCTGCTCTGGCAAGTACCCGAACAGTGCGATCATCCGCTTGCGCATGCCATCGGAGCCAAACACCACCCGAAGCTGTTCCGTGTTCAACAGGCGCAGTGGCTCAGGCGGCAGGGCCGTCCAGGGCGCGACCTCAAGCGCGTAGTCGCGGACAGCATCGGCCCGCGGAGAACATTTAAGGTCGCGGTTGCCCTTCTTTCCGGTGAGCCACGCTCGATGAGTGCGCATCAGCAGAGCCTGGAAGCGGTGCAGCTTGGCGTCGATCTGGATCATGAGAGTGATCTCGCACTGGCCTTCTCGCGGAATCATCCAGGTGTTCCTGACCGTGCCCTTGATCTCGACAGGGATGTCCAGAATCGTTGTATCGAGGGGCGGCTCCTTGCGCAAATCAAGGTACTGAATCACGTGGTACTGGAGCTTGGTGCCCACCGATGAGCGTTCGTCGGAGTCGACCTCGGGGCTTGTGAGGTCAAAGCGCCAGGTGCGCGCGCCATCAAGCACATAGCGGATGGCGTCGTCGACCGCAGATCGCAGCAGGTCAGCGATCGGCCGCATCTTGAGCCACGCATACACGGCCTGCAAGTCAGCGTCCTCGTCTGGACCGCGATGACGTGCGGCGGCAGAGGGCCAGCTTTCCGGGGGTCAGGCTGGCAAGGCTGGCCAGGTTCAGGAATCGGCTGCGTCGTCACTGTCTCTTCTTAGCCGGCACGGGTCTGTCGGTGGGGCAAGTTGACGTTATGACGATCTCGGACGTGAAGCCTTACATGCCGCTACAGCCTCGGGCCAGCTCGTACTTACCTCCTCCTACGCAAGGGCAAGGAATATGACTCGAAGGCGATCGCTGGCGTCGCACATGGCTAGATGCCCGGGGAGGAGGCTCTGCCCGCCGGGGAGTTCTCAGGTGAACTCGAAGCTGTGGTTAAGCTTCCACGGGAACGCGGGCTCGAAGTCTGACCTCAGCGTATCCCCGCGTGGCTTGAGGCCGAACTGGTCTTGACCTGTGATGTTGTTGCTCGCAACGACTGACGACTAGCGCGTTGCACGATCCGGGCGCGATCGACCTCTCGCGCTCCTGCAGCGTCGCGCGGACGCCGATAAGTTCCCTCGATCGGCAAGTATAGGATCGTCCGCACTCAATTACGCGTGTTAACGAGGAGGACAGCACCGGGCTGCGCGCCCCACATGAGATCATCCGCCGAGTCGTCGAGCTGGAGCTGGAGGGCTTTTCGGCTTGCTAGCCGGAAGACGCGCTCAAGGCACGACAACTCGCACCGGCTAAGAGCGTGTCTTACGTGGTGATCGGTCGCTGGTGAGCGATGATCTTGGCTGTGGTTGATCGGTTGTCGTTGCGGTTGGTGCCGGATGAGCTGTGGGCGCTGGCGGAGCCGTTGATCCCGGTGTTCGAGCCGCGCCCGCAGGGCGGTGGCACTGCCCCGGTGGACGCTCGTGCGGTGTTCACCGCGATCGTGTACGTGCTGACCAGCGGGTGTGCGTGGCGGGATCTGCCGCCGTCGTTCGGGGTGCCGTTCCAGACCGCACACCGCCGCTTCAGCCAATGGACCAAAGCCGGACTGTGGCGGCAGTTGCACCATGCGTTGCTGGACGAACTCGGCAGCCAGGGCCTCATCGACTGGAGCCGCGCGATCGTGGACAGTGCCTGCGTGCGGGCCAAAAAAGGGGCTCCCTGACTGGTCCCAGCCCGGTGGATCGCGGCAAGCCCGGTTCGAAGATCCACGCCCTATCCGACCGCGCCGGGCTGCCGCTCGCGGTCGGGGTCTCCGCCGCGAACACGAACGACTCCCACGCACTCAAACCACTGGTCATGGCAATCCCGGCGATCAAGTCCCGCCGTGGCCCGCGGCGTCGCAAGCCGGCCAAGCTGCACGCCGACAAAGCCTACGATCAGCCCGACCTGCGGCGCTGGGTCCGCGACCGCGGCATCAAGGTCCGCATCGCCCGCAAAGGCATCGAATCCAAGAACAAGCTTGGCAAGCACCGCTGGGTGATCGAACGAACCATGGCCTGGCTTACCGGATGCCGTCGCCTCACCTTGCGCTACGAACGCAAAGCTGAGCACTTTCTCGCCTTCCTCATTCTCGGCGCCAGCCTCACCTGCTACAAGAGACTCCGCAAACTCACCACATGAGACACGCTCTAAGTAGACTGCAATCCGCTATACATACCGGAGCACCTGGCGCAAATAGGCTGATTTTGACAGCAATGTTTCGCATTTCCAAGCCAAGGAGCACGGCATGTTTTCATCACGCAGACATGCTGCCAGCTGCATCTACGTGCCACGACTTGAGAGTCACCGGCACGCCTTAGGTAACGATTTGATACATGCGTAACATTCGCCCTCAAATCTGCGATATCACCCCTGATTTAGTGATCAATGTGACCGATACGGAGACACTGTGGACAGGATTCTCGAAGGGCTTAACGCGCAATTTCGTCGAGAACACGACCTCGACAATCTTAAGCCGGACGAACTCTTCGAAGCATTTTGTACATTTTGCATACTCCGCTCTATTTATGAAGACGAGTTCGACCCAGAGGAATTCCGCACTGGGGGCGGAGGTGATCTTGCGATCGATTCTGCGGCTGTGCTAATAAACGGCGATCTATTGATTGATCACGCTGACATTGAGTCATCATTAGAAAATAGTCGTGTCGCCGACGTGCACTTTATTTTCGTGCAGGCAAAGACGTCGTCCAGCTTCGACGGGCGTGTGATTACAGACCTCGCCGATAACCTGCATACGCTCTTCGAATCCGGGAAGTCTCGTTATCCCATGTCGCAAGAAATTATGAGCTTCAAGAGGTCGGTGGAGCTCATCTATAAGGACATTGGAAAATTAAAGCAGCTTCCTCAGCTGACGATTTATTACACGACGAGCGGGCGTCTGACCGACGATACTTATCTTGAGAGCAAGCGCAAATCTGCAATTTCGCGCCTAGATGAGACAAACTTGTTCCGAAACGTCGCGTTTCAATTACTTGGCGCTCGCGAATTGCGTGACCTGTATCAGCGAGCCACTACAGCAGTTTCCGTCGACTTCTCCATGCAGAAGCGAATCTCGTTGCCAAAGATAGCTGGCGTCGAACAAGCGTTTCTCGGACTCCTCCCTGCGGCTGATCTTGTGAAAGTGCTGACAGATAAAGCGGGCGGCATCCGAAAGTCAGTCTTTTTCGAGAACGTGCGCGACTTTCAAGACTACAACACCGTTAATCAGGAGATTCAAGGCACGCTTCGAGACGCAGAGCGACGGGAACGTTTTGCTGTTCTAAATAACGGAATTACCATCGTGGCGCGTGAGATAAAGACGGCAGGCGACGACGTCAAGATAGCGGATTTTCAAGTCGTTAACGGATGTCAAACTTGCCACGTGCTTTTCGACGAAAAGGAAACACTTGGCAACTCAGTCTGGGTCTCCTTGAAGCTCATTGAATCCAAAGATGAGGATGTTATTTCTGGAATTATTGCCGCAACTAATCGCCAGACGGCTGTGACCGACGAAGATCTTGAAGCGAAGGAGAGATTTCATAAAGAACTTGAGGATCTCTTCAAGTCTTTTGACGAGTCGGAACGACTGTATTACGAGCGTCGATCAGCTCAATATGCACCACAGGTTGGACTAGAAAAGACAAGAATTGTTTCCCGAGGTCAGTTAACTCGCGCGTACTCCTCGGTATTTCTAGGTGAAGCAGCAAGGGCTGGACGATTTTATCGCGTGCTTCGCGAGTCGCGAAAAGACGAGCTATTTACTGAAGGTCAGTCGACAATGGCCTACTATACGAGCGCAGCCGTCTCATATCGCGTCGAATGGATGATTCGCAACAAGAAGATCGACCGCAAATATGGGCCTGCGAAGTATCATCTCATGGGCGCATTCAAAACGCTTATTCTTGGAAATGTTGAACTAGACCGCTCTCCCCGAAAAGCCGACCGGCAGTGCAAGGAGATTCTTGCAGTCGCGTGGGATGCACAAAGATCGACTGAACTGATGAAAACAATTATAGATGCGGTAGAAGAAGCCATTTCAAGTGCCCATACTACCGAGCTGATTCGTGACTTTCTGCGTTCCCAACGCTTCACTACTTCACTCAATCAAGCCCTGGAAGCGCGAGTCAAATAGCTCATTTTGTCAGCACGAATATGCGCTTAGACTTACTGACTTCTCATCTCCGCTTCTCCGTCGATGCAAACTTGAGCATAGTCAGCAATGGACACGACAATCTCGATTGCCACAGCCAAACGCTTTCCCAGTTCGACTACGTCAACGTGTCCATAGTCAGGACGAGCCGGACGCAGAACTCCTTCTGCGTCTCGAACCTCGCTATACCTGAAAGTTTGCCCATTTGGGTCAGTAGCGTCAATTTTTTTGATTACTTCTTCAACCTCCGGAGGAAGTTGTTCCTGGCCGCAATCACGAAGAAGCTCTTGCAGCCAAATGCCAAGCTGGCTAAGGCTGTGCGTGTTCGTGAGCTTTCTAGGTTCAGCTTTTCCTGCATATTGAGACATTCGCTTAACTGCATCTTTTAATGCCAGCTCTAAACCATGCCGGAAGGTGAGTGCAATCGGAACGTAGAGCCCATCGGGCGCCACTCCGCTGAGCACGGCTTGAACAAGTATCTTTCCGGCAGCTTGAAAACCCATCGCCAAAAACATGTCGTCTTCGATACCGTACCCATAGGTCGCATTGTGCGACCAGTTACTTTCGGATGGCCCAAGCAACTCTGACATGACCAGTATTGTCCGCCGACCACCTCAGGAGCACAACCAATTATCCGATACGCCAACCGCGACAGCTACAAAAAGTGCACGAGCGACCACGTTTCGCGACAAGACACTCTTGCGTCGTTCCATATTTCCGACAGGGACCTCAGCCGCTTTCAAGCCAGCAGACCCCCAGCTTCTGCTCGCGCGAAGCGCCATGCCGGACGAGGATCGCAGGGGCCTACTGATCTCGACATGTCGGGCGCCAGGAGAGCGTTCGTCTGCACGCGCGCGACGTTCCCATGTACTTCGAGCCCAGTGTTCGGATGGCCGGTCGCAGTCAGGATCTCCACCCCCAGGCTAATGCGTCTACCGAACGAGCTGGAAGGATGGGGCGCATGATGCGTCGGAAGCCGTCAGCCAGGTCGGCAAGTATCGGTGTGGCTCGGACCAGGCTGGCGGTCGAAGAGGAACTCGGCTGGCTGTTCCGGGAGCAGGTCATGGAAGACTTCGGCATCGACGCCCACCTGGAGGTAGTCGACGACGAGGTCGTCACAGGAAAGCTGGTGGCCCTTCAGATCAAGAGCGGCCTGAGTTTTTTTCCAGGAAAAAGGTCCAGACGGTTGGTGGTTCCGACCAGCGAAAGACCATCTGCGCTACTGGACGAATCACGTACTACCGGTTCTCCTTGTGATGTATCACCCGGAGACTAAGCAATGCCATTGGCAACTTATAGACGGTAGCACGTTAATCGAGACTTCCACCGGCGGTTCTAAGGTGCTGGTGCCGGAACGGCAAGTCTTGAGCAAGAGTGCCCGGGAGAAACTTCGTTCAATCGCCAATAGTCGTAACAATGCGGTAAGAGTGGAGACGTCGCCTAGCTCGAACAGTCCGAGCCCTATGAGGTCGGTTAGTTGGTACGGCCAGCGCATGCCGGAAAAAGTTCGCGCCGCGGTAGTCTCCTCGGCCTACCGTGCAGCCGACCAGGTGGGGTGGGACCAGCTTCCCAACGTCGAGCGATCGAGGCTATATTCTGCATGGGTCGACGATCCGGCCATAGGTGGCATTATGGCTCCATACTTCTCCAAGCAGAGTACTCGAATCTGGCTAAAAGACTCGCTAATGAAGGAGTATACGCGGGCCAAAGAGGGAGAAGGCCCCTATGCTCAATTCGTGAAAAAGCGATACCAGACACCGAATGAGATCGTGTCAGCAGTATTCGGGAATGGATGGTTCGTCGAGTCAGGATCGGTAACCATCAAGCCCTCTCACTGTTCCGCAACAGATGGAATCAATCGACGAGATATTTTTGGGGCGAAGCCAGCAGCTTCGCAAATCTACTTGTTTCAGCGCTCCTTGTGGCAGAGAAAGAACTTCTTAAGCCGACTATTGTTATCCTGCATCGCGAGAATATTTCCATGGAACGTCGACTAACTCTCAGGGAACTTGCCGACAGAGCGCAGATTGAACTAACATTCTTAACACGCGTCGAAATAGCAGTTTAAAGATATCGATCCCGAAGTCGCTCCCTCTAGTGCGGCATGAAGTCTCTGGAAGAATCACCCAAAATGAACACGTTCGTTCGATGCCAGGCAAAGTAGCGATCCGATTTGACACTGTGAGCTACACAGAATCGGTCCTGCAAATGAGAGAGACGGGCCCGAAGGTGGCCTTCAAACAGATCATCCGTTGGTTTTGTCTGCACAAAGCCATGATGATCGACGGTTATCCAGCCTGATTCGTATAGCATGTCACAACCGAAGGAGCAGGCCAGCATAGCCACGTTGGTCAGATCGCGGCGTTCTTGGTCTGAGCAGACCGCGCGCTTCTTGATGTGCGCAGCTACGAGAAAGTTGATCGGGTATCGGTCGCCGCAGAGTGCGCACTCCGCGGATGTCGCACCTCCGGCCAGGAGCTTGCGTAGCTTCCTCTGCTCGGTGCGAACTTTGACACTAGTGACCGCGTCGAGCTCACCGAAGTGAAGATCGTTTGCCACCTCGTCATCGGTCGGCTCGTGCAGGAATACCTCCGCGGGTGAGCCGGCAAACTGCGCTCCAGGAAGAGTCGCCAGTACTGCGCCGACGAACGAGCTCCTGTGCCCCAGTTCGCTGACCGTCACCCGCACAGATCCGCGCTCGGCGAGCTTGTCCAAGCCTTTCTGCACCTCACTTGCCCCGACGGGCTGGCCGTCCGGAGAGCGTTCGGTCCGCACGAGAGCGACATCACCACGAACCTCCAGCACGGTGTTCGGGCTACCGGTCGCGGTCTGAATCTCAATACCGGTCAGGGCATCGAGCAGCTCTTTCGCCTTCGGCAGTTCCCTCGACGTGGCAAGCTGGTGAACCGGATCGGTAAGCGGGTTGACGAGATCCGCGGCAAGCTGAGCTGCGTCTTTGAGGTGGTATCCCGGAACTTCGAGCCGAAGCCGGATGCGTTTACGGTTGTTGCCTTCCTTCCGCGCGCCCGCGGGCAGCCCAACACGTCCCTGGGCACTGGTGATATCTAGCCTCAACTGCTCGACATCGGTCACGTCGGAGAGCTTCAATGGCCCTTTGAGCAGGGTTCGTTCGTCCTCGGGCAACCTGGAAACCCTCGCAGAGGCAACCAGGGCGGTCAGCAGAACTGCGTCCCGCTCACGCAGGCGCTCCAGCAGCAGCCTCAGCGCGGGAACGTACTGATCGTTGCGCGGACGGTCCGCTCCAGCCGTCCGCCCTCCAGCACTCTCCAGAACAAGGCTCAAGCATCCCTCATCGACCTCCACGCCGAAGTCCGCATTCAGTTCCACACCACGAGCATCACGAAGTCGCACAAGGCCAGCCTTGCATGACCCACCGACACTTTCCCGAGCAAACGGCTGGCGTGGGCTTGCCGTCCTGCTGGTGGAGCCCTGTGATGACGTCTAGGCTGACGATCCAGTCCTACACGCTCTGAGCCTCATTTGGGCAGGTGGAGGCGTGTGGATAGTGAGCAACACCCCCCTCGGACACCGCTTTAGGTGAGATCCCACCAGTTGCGAGAACCTTCACTCAACTTTACCGAGTGAAGGTTTCTTTTTTTCAGCGGTGGGCGACCCGGCAGCACGACGCGGGCGAGCAGCCCGACAACGGCTGCGATCCGCGGCGACCGGCCACGCGAGGCCAGGCCAGGTAGACAGCCCCGTCGAAGTATCCAGCCAGCCCGAAGCTGATCGACCGAGTAGGTACGCACCCTCGTAAACGGTGAACCCGGCACGCCGATCAATAGCGGCTGTCGAACTGACGCGTCGACTGTCGCGGCTCCCCCTGCGCGAGCACGTTCACACGAGTGGGCCAGATCGCGTTCATCCGGCCCGACGAGTGCGTTCGTGCCCATCCGGGCCCCGAGGTCGAACGGGTCGGCCACGGACGCCCGGTTGCCACACCGCCAGACGGGGCCAGCCTCTTGATCAGGCACAACAGTCTTGACACATCACATTTTGTGCATAATGCTTCCGAGTCGCCCCTCCCTGCCGAGCGAAAGAGGTGTCCATGGCGGCCACCGAGCCCGACGTGACGAACCGGACGATGCGGCGCATCGCGATAGCGAGCGGAACCGGCACCGTCATCGAGTACTACGACTTCTTCATCTTCGCGACGGCCGCGGCCCTCGTGTTCCCCAAGGTGTTCTTCCCCGCGCTGGGCTCCGCTGCCGGAGTGGTCGCCTCGTTCGCGACGCTCGGCGTGGCGTTCGTGGCGAGGCCGGTCGGATCGGTTCTGTTCGGGCACTTCGGTGACCGGCTAGGCCGAAAACGGACTCTGGTCACGACGCTGCTGATCATGGGCTTGGCCACCGCGCTGGTGGGTCTGATGCCGACGGCGGGGCAAATCGGCGTCATCGCACCGATTCTCATCGTCATCCTGCGGTTCCTGCAGGGCCTCGCGGTCGGCGGCGAATGGACCGGGGCGACGCTGATGGCCGCGGAGAACGCGCCCAAGGCCAAGCGCGGCTTCTGGTCGATGTTCGGCGCGCTGGGTGGATCGATCGGCTTCGTACTGGCGAGCGTCACCTTCCTGATCATCGGCGAGACGATGTCCGACGAGACCTTCCACAACTACGGCTGGCGGATTCCCTTCATCGCCAGCCTCCTGCTGATCGCGATCGGGCTGTTCGTCCGGCTGAAGATCGACGAGACACCGGTGTTCAAGGGCGAGGTGTCGCAGCGGGGCACCTCGCGGGCGCCGTTCGTCGAGGCGCTCAAGAGCCAGCCGCGCGAGATCGCCTTCGCCTCTGGCGTGCTCGTGATGACCTTCGCCTTCTACTATCTCGCCGTCGGGTACCTGATCAACTACGGCACCGCCGTGCTCAAGCTGCCCCGGACCACCGTGCTACTGATTGGCATCGCGGCGGGCTTGATGTTCGGGCTGGCGATCGTGCTGGGAGCCGCGTACTCGGATCGCGTGGGACGCAAGAAGGTCATCCTCGCTGGGAACGCGGTGGCGGTGGTGTGGGCACTGGCGCTGTTCCCGATCCTCGACTCGGCCTCGGCTGTCACCTTCGCGATCGGCTCCTGCGCGACGACGCTTATCGCCGGCTTCGCGTACGGGCCGGTCGGCGCCTTCATGCCGGAGTTGTTCCAGACGCGCTATCGGTACACCGCCACCGGGTTCAGTTACAACGTGGCAGGTGTCCTCGGCGGCGCGGTTCCGCCGCTCGTCGCGGCGGCGATCACCGCGGCGTACGGGGGTTTCGCGTTCGGGATCTTCCTCGCCGTGCTCTGCTTGATCAGTCTTGGCTGCACGCTCGCCCTCCGCGAAACCAGGAACGCGGAAATGAGCGAACCCGTGAAGGCTCCGGTCCACTGACGGCGTTCCTTGTGGTGCCGCTCCGGCAGCGGCACCACAAGGGGTCAGCTGTCGAAGACCACGGTCGAGGCGTCGACAGCGGCACCGCCACCGTCGGCGACCAGCACGTGCCCGGTCACCATCGAGGCGTCGCCGGACGCCAGGAACGCGCAGCACGCGGCGATCTCTTCAGGCTCCGCCACCCGACGCAACGGAACGTGGGCCGCGCTCGCCGCATAGGACTCGTCGAGTGTGATGCCCTCTCGCTGGGCGAGGTGGGCCATGCTCCCCTCCGCGAGCGGCGTCCGTATGAAGCCGGGGCAAACGGCATTCACCCGTACTCCCTTGGGGCCGAAGTCGCGGGCGAGCCATTTCGTGAGGCCGATGATCGCCGCCTTGGCCGCGGTGTACCCCGCCGCACCGGGAGGTCCGGCGATCAGTCCCGCGGTCGAGGCGAACAGGACCAGTGACCCGCGGCTCTGCACGAGATGCGGCAGGACCTCACCCGCGAGGTAGAAGGAGCCGTGCAGGTTCACGTCGAGTGCGCGGTGGTACGAGTCGACGTGCTTCGGGCTCGCGCCGCCGCCGATCGCGGCACCTTGGGTGGCGATGACGGCGTCCAGGCCGCCGAGTTCCGCCGCGGCCCGCGCGACGACGTTCCTGACGGCCTCGCGATCGGTGCCGTCGGCGGGCAGGGCGAGTCCTCCGGTCTCCTCGGCGAGCTTGGCCAGCCGGGTTTCGTCGATGTCGGTGATCGCGATCTTCGCGCCGTCTTCGACGAGGCGGCGCGCGGTCGCGGATCCGACGCCGCCTGCCGCTCCGGTGATCAGCGCCCGTTCAGGCCTGCGCGGTGAGTGGACCATGTGTCAGCTCCGTGTCGATGAGGGCTCAGAGGCCAGGTCCGAAGAGGATCTGCTTGAGCTCGGTGAATTCCTGGATGCCTTCCGGGCCGGATTCCCGGCCCCAGCCGGAGCCCTTCCGTCCGCCGAACGGGGCGGTGACGGTGGGGCCGTACGTGTTGATCGCGACGGAGCCGGTGGTGATCCGGGCCGCCGCGGCCATCGCGGCGTCGCGGTCGGTCGTGTAGACCGTCGCCGCGAGGCCGAACCCGGTGTCGTCGGCCAGCGCCAGCGCGTCGTCGAAGTCGCGGTAGGTCAGTATGGCCGTGACCGGGCCGAAGACTTCCTCTCGCGCCAGTTCCGTGCCCCGTCCTACGTCGGTGAGCAACGTCGGCTCGTGGAAGAAGCCGGCCTCCAGCCCTGGAGGCCGGTGCCCGCCCGCGACGACCCGTGCGCCGTTGGCTTTCGCTCGCTCGACGAACCCCTCGGTCCGCTTCAGGGCCGCGTCGTTCACCACTGGTCCGACGCGCGTCGCCGGGTCGAGGGGATCGCCGATCTTCAAGTTCTGCCAAGCGATGCGTAGCGCGTCGACGACCTCGTCGTGACGCTGTTCGGACACCAGGATCCGGGAAAGCAGGGCACACACCTGCCCCGCTCCCCCGGTGGCGCCGGGCACCAGCGACTTCAGCACGCGATCGAGCGGCGCGTCGTCCAGGATGAGCGCGGGCGATTTCCCGCCGAGTTCGAAATGAGTCCGGGCGAATCGGCCGCGGGTGGTGTCCAGGATGCGCTGTGCCGCGACCTGGCCACCGGTGAGGGAGACCAGGTCCACGCGCGGGTCCGCGGTCAATCGCTCGGCTACGTCGACCTCGCCGCACAGGATGCTCAACGCGCCGTCGGGGACCTCGGCCGCGATCGCGCATTCGGCCACCAGCCGCATGATCAGCTGTGATTCCGGCGCGGCTTTGACGATCACCGGGCAGCCTGCCAGGAGCGCCGGGATCACCTTGGTCGCCAAGGTGACCAGCGGACCGTTGTACGCCATGATCGCCACGACCACCCCGACGGGCTCCCGCCGAACGAGGACGTCTCCGAGCGGGGAGTGGCGAACGTCTTCGCGCAGTGCGGCTTCCGCACTGTCCAATGCGGACTTCCACGCACCGGCCGCACCGAACTTGTGCAGGATCGCGCTGTAGGCGACCGGCATCCCGGCCTCGACGGCCCAAACGACGCCGAGCTCCGGGATCCTTTCCTCGATGGCCGTGCAGAAACGGCGGCACACCTTGACCCGTTCCGCCACCGAGGAGCGCGCCCAGGTGTCCCGACCTGGCCCGTCCGCGCTTTCGAGTGCCAGCCTCGCCTCGGCCTCCCCAGGGAGGCCGACCTCCAGGACGACCTCGCCGGTCGACGGAGAGACCACCCGCCGCGTCGGACCGGTGGCCGTCACCCAGTCACCGCCGACGAAGACCGACCCGGAGCCCGGCACCCGGACCCCGGCGACGTCCACGTACCTCATCGGCCGGCGAGGAAGAACGGGCTGACGGGCTTCAGGAACATCGTCGAGAACGGCGGGATCATGAAGTCCGGCAGCACCATCTCCCCGGAGATCAGCTGCCGCTTGACCTCGGCACGGAAACCCTCCAGGTCCCCGGCGGTCTCGTAGATCGCGAGATGCCCGAGGTCCGGTGTCACGACCCCTGGCAGCGGTTTGACGTCGGAGACCTCGAACCGCTGGGCCCGCAGCATTCCCGGTGCCGCCATGATCTGCGGGATGTGCTCCTCGTCGTACCACTTCGCGAAGGTCGCGTCGTCGCCGGTGTGGCGGCTCCAGGCGAAGAACAGATGCCGGTCGTCGAGGTCATCCGCGTCGGTGAAACCTTCGGCGTGGAACGGTTCGCTGACCGCGGTCAGGAAGAGCGCCTTGAACGGCCTGTCCATGAAGTCCGGAAGCACCATCTCTTCCGACATCAGCTTCCGCTTGACCTCGGCACGGAACGGCTCGGCGGAGCCGTCCATCTCGTAGATCGCCAGATGGCCGAAGTCGAGTGAGGTCACGCCCGGCAGCGGCTTGGTGTCGGAGATGAGGAAACGCTGTGCTCCCACCATTCCCGGCACGTCCATCACCTGCGGGATGTGCTCCTCGTCGTACCACCGCGCGTAGGTGTCGTAGTCGGTGCTGTAGGTGCTCCACGCGAAGAACAGGTTGCGGTTCTCCGGGGTCGGCACGCCTGACGTCATGTCACTGATTCCTTTTCTTTACTGGGTAATGGAAATCGTTCAGACGCGACGCTGCAGTCCGTTCCACAGCTTTTCGCGCAGGAGTTGTTTCTGGATCTTTCCCGTGCCGGTCTTGGGTAGTTCGTCGACGAAGACGACCCTTTTCGGGACCTTGTAGCCGCCCAGATGAGCCCGGCAGTGCGCGAGCACACCCTCCGGAGACAGCCTCGGGCCGGGCTCGGTCGACACGAAAGCGGTGATCGCCTCGCCCCACCGGTCGTCGGGTGCGCCGACGACCGCCACTTCGCGCACCCCGTGCAGCTCGGAGATGACGTTTTCTATCTCGCGCGGATAGACGTTGAACCCGCCGGTGATGATCATGTCCTTTCGCCGGTCGAGCAGGAACAGGAAGCCGTTCTCGTCGAGGTAGCCGACGTCGCCGGTGTGTGCCCACCCGTCGGCGAAGGTCTCGGCCGTCGCTTCCGGCTGACGCCAGTACCCGGCGCTGACGTGGTCACCCCGCGTCCGGATCTCCCCGGCCGTCCCTGGCGCGACCGGCCGCCGGTCGGCGTCGACGATCTCGACCTCGACGTGCGGGGTCACCTTCCCCGCGGACGCCAGTCTGGGCAGTCCGCGTTCGTTGGGGGTCTCGACGTGGTCTCCGGGCAGCAGGGTGGTGATCGGTAGCTGGGCCTCACTGGCGCCGTAAAGCTGCTGCATCGCTTCGCCGAAGTAGGCTCGCGCCTTCGCCGCGCGATCGGGCTGGATCGCCGATCCCGCGTAGGGCAGGACACGGACGTTCCCGATCCGCCCGGCGGGCTTCCCCCGGGTGGCGAGTTCCTCCAGCAGCATCGTGATCATGGTCGGGACCAGCGGCAGGACGGAGATCTCCCCGCCCTGCGCCGCGTCGGCCACCCGTGCCGCGTCGAAGGCCCGTTCGTAGACGTTCAGCCCACCGCTCGCGGTGATCACGTCCGCGATACCGCCACTGAAATGGCTGATCGGCGCGGTGTGCAGGGCGGCGTCCCCAGGTCCGAGGGCGGGAAGCACCTCGCGGGCGTTGCGGATCAGGGCGCCGACCGTCCGGTGCGTCACCCGGACCCCTTTCGGCCGCCCGGTCGAACCCGAGGTGTAGAGCAGCCAGGCGTCGTCCTCCGCGTCCGGAAGCGGCAGCTCGTCGTCCGTTCCGGAGGCCACGAACTCCTCGTAGGGAATCCGGCCGTGCGGCTCGCCGCCGCCCAGCACGACGATTTCCTTGACCTGCGGCGGTATCCACGCCGTACCGTGCTCGGCGAGCCAGGCACCGTCCACGAGCGCGAACGCCGGGTCCGCGTCCGCGGCGATCTGGGCGAGCTCGGCCGGATGCAGCCGGGGCAGGAGCCCGACGCGGACGTGGCCGCCCAGCGCGAGTCCTTGGTAGGCCTCGGCCCATTCGCAGCTGTTCGGGGACAGGATCACCACCCGGTCCCCCGGTTCAGCGCCGAGGGACCGGAACGCCCGCGCGACCCGGCGAGCGCGGGTGCCCAGCTCGCCGTAGTTCAACTGCCGGGTGCCGTCCCTGATGGCTGGGCGGCTCGCGTGGTCCTGGTGTGCACGCGCGTAGACGTGCGCCAGTGGAACTGGATGCATCCGGATCACCCGAGCCGGGACGGTGCCCAGTCGCGCGTCGGCGACCGCCACGCGGGCCAGTGATCCTCGGGTTCGGGCCGGGTCACCGACAGGTGGGTGAAGCAGTCCTGGCATTTCACGACCATGCGCGGGCCGAGGTGATTGGCCACCGGGTAGCGGGCGATGTTCGTTCCCTGGCACGACGGGCAGGTGGCCTCGACAGGCCGCCGCTCCACGGAGACACGCGCGGTCTCCGGACGCGGGAAGAGAAGGCGGTCGACGGACATGGAGTGCTCCTCTCAGAGAATCCAGTTCAGGGGTGTCGCGACGGGAACCGACCAGGTCCCCGCATCGCGGCGTGCGGCCAGTTGCTTACGGAGGGAGGCGGTCGCTTCGTGGTCGATCCGGCCTTCGGTCACGACGACACCGAACGCCAGTGCCACGAATTCCTCGCTGTAAAGGCCGTCGTCGAGGTCTCGCTGAAGCCGGCCCAGATCGCGTTCGAGCGGGTCGCCCCAGCCGCCTCCGCCACCGATGACGAAGCGGATCGCGTCGCCTGCCTTGAGCACCAGGCCGGAGAACTTGCCGGTCGAGTACCGCGCGCCTCGGCAGAAACCGCCACCGTTGGGGTCCGGCCTGCCGTCGTCGTCGAACATGCCGAACAGCGGCTCGGCGGCGCGAAGGTCGAGTGGATCTGCGTGCCGTGCCAGGTCGAAGTCCTCGATGTACCAGCCGAAAGCGGGTGCGCCCGCGCCTCCGCCCGCCGCGCCGGGGGCGCCGATCCGGATGCGGTCGCAGGTGACCGTGACCATCGTGTCGGACTGGGCGGTGAGCGTGTACACCGAGCCGAGGCCGCCGCGGTACTGCCCGGCGCCTGCGGTGTCGAGGACCATCTCGTGCTGCGCGACGATCAGCGGACTTTCGATCTCGACGTGTTCCTGCACCGAGGTACGGCAGTTGCCGATCGGGGTGACGCAGAAGGAGATCCCGTCCTCCTTCCAGGTGCCGCCCCAGCCGCCGCCGGTGAGCGCGAAGGCGCCCCAGGGCATTCCCTCGTGTCCGGTGCGGGTGTCGATACCGCCGAGGCTGATGACGAGCGCGGTCCCGGTGTCGCAGGCGATCGACCGGTCGCCGACCGCCTCACTGAGCGCGCTCGCGACCGCGTTGATCCCCCGTGCGCCGATGTCGGCGTGGTTGGAACAGCTCGACGGCGGGAGGACGCACACCACGCTGCCTTGGGGCAGCAGGGTTTCGATGGGACGGAGGGTGCCGCTGTTCACCGGTGTGCCCGGATCGACCATGAGCTTCACCGCTTCGATGCAGCGGGTGGCCTCGCACCAGGCTGTGCCGCAGTTGCCGAGCGGCTGCCGCCCCGAACCGGAGAAGTCGATCTCCATGCTGTCGCCGCGGACCTTCACCGTGACCCGGACGGGGATCGGCTCGTCGGTGACGCCGTCCTCGTCGAGGAAGTCTTCGACGGTGTAGTCGCCGTCCGGGATGCCGGCGATGCCGCGGCGCATGCTTGCCTCGGTGGCTTCGATCGCGTAGTGACCGGCGGCTTTGACCTTCTCCAGCCCGCCGCGCGCGACGAGCGCCTGCAACTGCCGCTCCCCCACGACGAGGCAGCCGTGCAGTGCCCGCAGGTCGCCGAGCACCAGCTGCGGCACCCGGTTGTTCTCGAGGATGTAGTTGAACAGCGGCCGCACGGGGACGTCGTTGGCGTACAGCAGCGACGGCGGCAGCTTGATCTGCTCCTCGAACGAGGTCTGCGTGCCGTTGGAGAAGCCGCCGGGGATCGGGCCGCCGAGATCGACCAGATGCGAGGTCGAGTGCAGGATGAACTCGACGCGGCCGTCCACGAACACCGGCCGCAGCAGGTTCACGTCGGACTGGTGGATGGTGCCGCGCCAGGGATCGTTGACGAAGATGACGTCGCCAGGCTGCAGGGTGTCGAGGTCGAACTCGTCCATCACGAAGTTGACGATGTGCGGCGAGGTGAAAGCGTGCTGCATGCAGCCTTCCCATTGGGCCGCGGTCTCCCAGGCGTCGCCGCTGCGGATGTGGATCGCCGTCGTGCAGTCGAGGATGTCCCGGCAGACCGGGGAGAACGCGCTGCGCATCAGCGCCTCGTTCATCTCGCGCGCGACCTCGATCAGGCCGTACCGCAGGATGTCGAGTTCGGACTCGGCCGTCGTGTGTTCAGCGGACAGGGTCATGATCGCTGCTCCTCAGCCGTTGTTCTCGATGATCAGGAGACGGTCTTCGCCGAGCCGGGCGCGACGGCCCGGCAGGACGACCGTCGTGGCGAACTTCTCCGAGACGATCGCCGGGCCTTCGACCACGGCTCCGGCTTCGAGGCGTTCGCGGACGTGCACGGGGACCGAGACCGTCCGGTCGGCGCTCGGCACCCGCAGTTCGCGGTGTCCTAGCAGCGAGACGCCGTCCTCCGCGGCCGCGCTCGGGACCTTGTGCGGGCGCGGGATCACCGCGGTCACCTCCAGCGTGGAGGCGACGACCGGGATCTCGGCGGCGGAGAAGCCGTAGGACTCCTGGTAGAAGGCGTGGAAGTCGGCGACTGTCTCCGGCACGCTGTCGGCGGTCACCCGGTCTCCCCGGATCGGCAGCCGGTTGTCCCAGGTCTGCCCGCGATACATCGCGAAGATCGCGCGGTCGAAGGTCAGGCCGTCGACATCGACCCCCTGCGAGGTCAGCTCCTCGAGGAGGTTGCGTTCCATGGCCGCGAATCCGTCTTCGATCGCGGTGGCGTTGTCCGGCGACAGCGGGACCATCAGCGACCGGGCGCGGGTGGTGCGCAGGTCGCTTTGCAGCAGCCCCAACGCGGAGAACTGGCCGGGAGTGGTGGGGACGACGACGGTGTCGACCCCGAGGATCCGGGCGACGCGGTCCGCGAGCATCGGCCCGGCGGAGCCGAACGGGAGCAGCGCGAACTCGCGGACGTCGAGTCCCCGGTAGACCGAGATGGTGCGGATCTTGGCGGCGATGTCCTCGCATGCGACCTGGTAGGCGGTCTCGGCCAGTTCGTCGGCCGTGAGGTTCCAGCGCTCGCCGGCGCGGGTGAGGGCGGCACGGGCGGCCTCGACGTCGAGAGTGATCCGGCCGTCGGCGAACAGATCCGGCTGCAGGACGCCCAATACGAGGCAGGCGTCGGTCAGGGTGGCCTCGACCCCGCCGCGGCCGTAGCAGGCGGGCCCCGGATCCGAGCCTGCCGACGCCGGCCCGACCGCGATCTGTCCCAGCGCGTTCGGCCCGATGATGCTGCCCGCACCGGAGCCGACGCTCTCGACGTCGACAAGGGGCAGGGTGAGGGTCAGCCCCGTCTCCAGGGTCCAGAGGTCGGTCAGCGGGGTCTTGGCGTCCACGATCGCGGCGACGTCGGTGCTGGTCCCGCCGACGTCCATGGTCAGCAGGTTCCGCCTGCCGGCGTCGCGGGCGAGGGCGATACTGCCGGTGACCCCGCCGACCGGGCCGGAGACCAGCTGGAACACCGGGGCGCGGCCCGCGTCCTGCACGGTGGCGACGCCACCGTTGGTCATCATGATCCAGAGCGTGCCGCCGAACGAGCGTTCGGCCAGCGCGGCGGTCAGCCGTTCGAGGTAGCCGACCACGGCCGGTCCGACATAGGCGTCGAGTGCGACGGTGGTGGTGCGCTCGTGTTCCTTGCTGACCGGGTACAGCGCGGACGTCTGGATGTAGGCGTTCGGCAGCTCCTCGGCGAGGATCTCCGCGGCTCGCTGCTCGTGCCCCCGGTTCTGATAGGAGTTCATGAAACAGACGCCGACCGCTTCGACGCCCTGCTCGGCGAAGGCGCGTCCCGCCACCCGGACCGCCTCTTCGTCCAGCGGGAGCAGTTCCGAACCGTCGTAGGCGATCCGCTCCGGGATCCCGACCCGGTTCCGCCGCTCCACGATGGGCCGCTCCTGGTGCGGGCGCAGCCAGGTCGGGTCGTAGAACCGGTCGCCGAACTCCCGGTGCATCCGGCCGATGTCGAGCAGGTCGCGATGCCCCTGCGTCGCCAGCAGCCCGGTCCTCGCGCCCGCCCTGCTCAGGAGGGCGTTGATGCCGACGGTGTGTCCGTGCACGATCTCCGCGACCTCGGGAACGGTGACGTCAATGGCGCCGAGGGCCTGCAGCACCCCCGTCTCCTGTTCCCTGGTCGAGAGCACTTTCCCGTCGCGGATCTCCCCCGTCGTCCGGTTGAGTCCGATGATGTCGGTGAAGGTTCCCCCGACGTCGATGCCGACCAGCCAGTCGGCTGAGCCACGCTGCTCAGTCACTTTCCCGCCTCCACGGTCGTCCGTGTATGAGGCGTTCATTCTGGGAACGAGGCACCTGCGGCGGCATCGGCCAAGGGTCAGGGATTTCGTGCGACCTTAGGGCAGGTTCCGACGCAGCCAGTAGGCCATCGCCTCGGTCCGGCTGCTGACCCCGAGCTTGCGCAGGATGCTGGTGATGTGCGATTTCGCCGTACGCTCGGAGATCACGAGCCGCTGGGCGATGTGCCGGTTGGAGTGTCCGGCCGCGAGCAGATCCATCACCTGGCTCTCGCGCGCCGTGAGGCGGGGGTCCACTGTGGGCGGGGCCGGGGGCGCCTGCCGCGGGACAGCCGACGGGTTCGTCAGCAGCCGGTCCGCCGCGCCCCGCAGGAAGGCGACCCCTTCGAGCACCGTCAGCCTGCCGAGTGAATGGCTCAGTGCCTCGGCCAGCACAGACAGCAAAGCCTGGTCGGCGTCGTCGACATCGCGGCGCTGGTGGTAGCAGTCGCCGTGCAGCAATCCGGCGACCTCACCGTGCAGGGTCAGTGGCGCGACACCGTACGAAGTGGACTTGGTGACGTGGATGAGGTCCTTGTCGACACGAGTGCTCCGCTGCGCGTCGAAGATCAACCTCGGCCTGCCGGATCGGACGACCTCACCCTCGACGAGGTCTGCGCCGAGCTGAGGCGGCGAGGCCTTGCCGACAGCCACGATCTCGTCGGCCCACCGGGGCTCCTTGGTCACACACATGGTGTGCAGCCGCCAGATCGAATCCTCCACTGTGGACACGAGAACCCGGTCGAAGCCGAGACGGCAGCCCGCCTCCGGAACCCGGCTCAGGAACTCGTCGACGGTGTTCGCGTCGCGGAGGGACGCCAGGGATTCCGCGACACTGCGGAGCAGGACGTGCCTGTCGGCCAGCCTGGCTTCGGCGAGTTCACCCTCGAAGGCGCGGATTCGGCCGAGCAGTTCAACCAGTGCCGGTGGCGCGGTTTCGCTCGTGCGTCGCAGGGTTTCGCCCATGACGGCGTTCCAGAGCCTGCCCAGTACTGTTTTGGCTTCGTCCGCCCACGGGCCGGCCGGCCGGGGAATCGGGATGTCGAGGCCCAGGGCGGACCGCACGTCGGCGCACAGGTCGCGATACCGCCGCGCGAGGGCCTCGTCCGCTTCCATCGTCCACCTCGACAATCCACGCTTCTATCGACAATATATGATCTATTGCCTCTCGGCCAGCTTCAGCGCGGCTGCGAGGAACGGCCATGAGGTGTGCAGCTCTCGCTCCCAGTAAGGCCAGGTGTGCGTACCGTCGCCGTAGTAGTCGACGGTCACCGGGATCCCATGAAGCCGGAGCCGGTCGGTGAAAGTGCGAGACGAGGCTGACGCGGCGGCCTCGATGGGATCGGTCGACCATGGATTTCCCGCTTGGCGTCCGTCACCCGAAGAGACGTAGAGGGCGGTGCCCCGCAGGTCGTCGACGTGATCGAAGGGGTTGCGCGCGCTCCAGGCGGCGTGATCCCACCATTGCGAACCCCACAGGTCCTCGGGCCCGTGGCCCTGGCGGACCAGGATCAGCTGGATCAACTGGGCCGCGGTGGGCAGCAGCGTGTTGGGAAGGCCGCTGTAGGAGGCGGCCGCGGTGAACATTCCCTTGTGGCGGAAGGCGTAGGCCATCGCGCCGTAGCCGCCGGTGGACAGTCCAGCCACCGCCCGGGTCTGGTTGACCCGGAATCTGCTTTCGATCACTTGCCGCGCTTCGGTCGTGTGGAACGTTTCCCAGTCCGGTTTCCCGGAGCGCCACGCGGAGTAGAACGCCGCGTACCCACCGGCGGGCATCACCACCACGACGTCCTTGTCCGCGGTGAACTCTTCGACGTCGGTGTGCGCGGCCCAGCCGAGATAGTCCGGTGTCGGCACGGTGTCCTGATCGGCGCAACAGCCGTGCAGCAACCACAGTTGCGGGAACGAGCGTTCGGGCCGGACGGTGTAGTTCGACGGGACCAGCACCCTGACCATGGCGGTGGTGCCCAGCGCGGGCGAGTCGATCGCGAGATCCGTCGTCCGCTCGTCGATCCGGACCTCGCCGACGACGCGGGCATCTTCGGCCGCCGCGGGCGGGATCGTCACGCCCGCGGCGATGACGAGCAGAACGGTCGCGATCCTGAACAGCCGTCTCATCGGGAATCCTCCGGGAAGTCGAGTGCGGCGGACAAGGCGGCCGCGAGCGCCGTGACGTGCGGTGGGTCGATCATCGAGACGTGGTCGCCGGGCACCCGCGCGACCCGCAGCCGCGGACACAGCGCGTCCCAGCCGAGAGCCTCGTCGGTCCGCAGATACCGCGGATCCAGCATCGTGGTCAGCGGATGCGGCTGATCCGCCCGGAGCAGCACAACCGGTCCGTGCCACGGACGCGGGGTGTACCGCTCGGCCACCAGTGCGTCCACAGAGGACGTTCGCTGATGAAGCAGGACGCCCTCGCCGATCCCGGGCACCGCCATGCGGACCCGGTCGAGCACGAGCCCGATCCGGTCGTCCTCCCCGACGGCGGCGAGTTCGTCATGGGACAGTCCGAGCGGGACGCCGTAGGTGCGCTCGATGTGTTCGGTGAAGCGGATGAACCGGTCGAGCGGCGCGGTGTCCGGCCCGGGCAGCGGGAGGATCGAGTCGATGAGCACCACCGGCCCGGCCAGCCTGCCTCGTTCGGTGAGCACCCGGGCGACTTCGTAGGCGAGGTAACCCCCGAAGGACCAGCCCGCCAGCGCGCAGGTTCCCTCTGGTTGGCGGTCGGCGATCAGATCGGCGTAGTGCGCGGCTTTCTCTTCGACGGAGTCGAGGTGGTCGATCCGCTCGTAGCCGAGGCACGGACGATCGAGCGCGTCACGAGGGGCTGGTACACGCTCGTGGCCCCGCCCGCCGGATGGAACAGGTGCAGCGGCGGGCCGTCCCCGTCGCGCAGAGTGCGGACGGTGCCTTCAGGAGAGGCGTCGAGCAGGTCGCGGACGACGTCGGCCATGGCGGCCACGGTGGGGATGTCGAACAGGCCGGACGGTTCGGCGCCAAGGCGCCGGGTGACGGCCTCGCGCAGCCGCCCGGCGGCCACGGCTGTGCCCGCGAAGTCGTCGTGCACGCCGACCTCGGGTACCTCCAGGACGTCACGCCACAGCGACGAGATCCAGCGTTCCGCGTGGTCGCGGGCTCCGACGACGACAGGAGCGGCGCCGGCCTCGATGCCGAGGTCCGCGGCGATGGCGGCAGCGATCTCGGACGTTCCCGCCCCGCGTAGGAGCAGGGCGGTGGACGGCTGGGTGCCGAACTCCCGCAGCACCGCCGTGCGCAACCGCAAGGCAGTCAATGAGTCCAGGCCCAGTTCGAGCAGCGGTGTCCGCGGATCCGGTGGAGAGATCCCCAAGACGTCGGTGACGCAGGCGAGCAGGCGTTCTTGAACTGTGCCACTTCTCCTTGCCTGCGTGGCGCGGGTGACGAGGCCGGCCAGGAACGGCCGGTCCGCCAAGGCAGGGAAGGCCTCGACGGCAGCGTTCAGGTCGCTGTCCAACAGGCCGAATGCCGGACGGCCGTCGGCGAGGACCGCGCCGAGCGTGTCCAGAGCGGAGGCGGGATCGATCGACGCCAGCCCCGCGTTGAGCCGCTCTTCGGCACCGTCACGGGTCCACGCGGCCCAGTTGACGGTGGTCGCGGGCAGTCCGGCGGCCCGCCGGGCGGCCACCAGTGCGTCCAACCAGGCGTTGGCGGTGGCGTGCGCGGCCTGGCCAGGCGAACCGACCAGTCCGGCCAGCGAGGACTGCGCGAGCCACCAGTCCAGTTCGACGTCCTTCGTGGCTTCGTGCAGCCGCAGGCCACCGAGGACCTTGGGTCGCCAGGCGCGGGCCAGGTCGTCCGCGTCCAGCTCGGTCAGGACCCGATCCGCGAGCACGCCGGCACCGTGCACGACTCCCCGCAGCCGAACGCCGCCCTCCTGCGCACGTTCGACGAGCCGCTCGGCCACCCCGAATTCGGCCAGGTCACCGAGCACGACGTCGACGTGCGCCCCTCGAGCACGCAGGCCGTCGAGCACACCGGGGGCGGGTCCGGTCCTGCTGTTGAGGACCAGCCGGGTCGCGCCGTGATCCGCCAGCCACCGGGCGGTCAGCAGGCCGAGTTCGCCCAGGCCGCCGGTGATCACGTAGGCGCCCGGCCCGACCGGGACCGGGCCTGACGCCAGGATGGTTCGGGTCAGTTTCGCGGCGAAGCGGCGGCCTTCGCGCCAGGCGACCTCGTCCTCCGGCTGATCCGCGCGGAGTTCGGCGACCAGCGAATCCCTCCGGTCCAGGTCCACCTGTGTCGCGCGCAGCCCGGGATGTTCGAAGGCGAGCACCCGGATGACCGCGCGGAGCGAAGCGAGACCGGGGCGACCGCTCTCCCCCGGCAGCACGGCGTGCGCTCCTCTCGTGACGAGCCACAGGCGTGGTGATTCGGGCCGATCGGTCAGTTCCCGCACCAGAGTGGCCACCCGGAGCACCTGTCGCTGGGCGGCGTCGGGGTCGGTGGCCTCTCCGGCGACCAGTACCACCGCGTCGGCCGGGCGGGAGGGGTCGGTGTGCACTCTGTCCCCCGCTTCGGCGAGAGCGGCGGCCAGCTCAGGTTCGTCCACTTCGGACACCAGCGCCCAGGTTTTCGGACCGGATTCCCTCTGCGGCAACGGAACGGGCTCCCAGCGCGGTTCCAGCGCGGTGACCGGCGTCTTCAATCGCGAAGCACGGACTCGCGCGAATTCGACCAGCACGGTGTCGTCGTCGGCCAGCAACTGGACGGTGCCGGTGATGCCGTCCGGGGCGGATCCGGTGACCTCGGCCGCGCACCAAGTGCCGCGCGAGGGGTCGCCGAGCAGTCGGACCGAGCCGAGGACGGTGGGCACGTACCGTCCGGGAGCGGTCCCGGAACTCGCCGCGGCCGCCGCGAGGACGTGGAGGCAGGCGTCGGCGAGCGCGGGATGCAGTGCGTACGCCGGATGGTGTGTCGCCTCCTCAGGCAGCGTCAGGCGGGCGGACGCTGCTCCGTTCGCCGCGTGCACCCCGTGGAGTGCGCGGAAAGCCGGTCCGTACGCGTGGCCGGCGTCGGCGAAACGGCTGTACAGGTCGATGTCCGGCCCCTCGACCCGTGACAGTGGTGGCGGGGCGGCCGAGTCGTCGTCCACGACCGTGGCCCGGGCGTGGGTGACCCATTCGCCCGCCGAACGTGCCAGCACCGTGAACTCGTCACCGGTCAGGCTCGAGGTGATCGTGACCGGGGCCGACAGGTGCAGGAGGGCCTCCAGGGTCAGCTCGCGGACGGCCTTGCCGCCTGCGGCCAGTGCCAATTCCAGGTAGCCGGTGGCCGGGAAGACGGGGATGTCCTCCAGGGCGTGGTCGGCGAGCCACGGGAGACGTTCGGTCGAGATCTCCGCCTGCCACAGGTGACGACCGTCCTCCGGCACCTCGACGTGTTCGCCGAGCAGCGGATGCCTGGCCGGAAACGCCGTCGTGGCTCGCCAGTACCGGGTGTGCCGCCAGCGTGGCCCCGGTAGGTCCACGACCGGTGCCTCCGGATAGTGCCCGCGCAGCACGCCGGGATGCCCGGCGGCGTGCAATCCCGCGAGCGCCGGCATGAAGCCGTCGGCGTCGCGGCTCGTGCTCGCCAACGCCAGAGTGTCCGGGCCGCAGGTGTCCTCGATGGCGGTCAAGGTCACCGGATGCGGCGCGATCTCCAGGAAGACCGAGTGCCCCCGTTCTCTGGCGGCTTGCAAAGCCTGTGCGAAGCGCACCGGGCGCCGCAGGTTGGCCGTCCAGTGGTCGAGGTCGAATTTCGGCTCCGTCAGCGGGTCTTCGGGCACGCTCGAGAACACCCGGACCGAGGGCGCCGACGACGTCACCGTCCCGACAGCGTCGCGGAATCGCCGTAACCCCGGCTCGACGGCCGCGGTGTGCGCGGCCGCACCGATGGGCAGGAGACGGACGAACCGTCCTTCAGCCGACGCCCAGGCCACGACGCGGTCGACAACCGGCGCGGGCCCGGCGACAGTGCACTGGCCGGGCGACGCGTACACCGCGACCTCCAGGCCGGGAAACCGAGTGTCCACTTCGGACGCCGGCAGTTCGACCACCGCCATCGCGCCCGCGTTCGCGATGTCCAGCGCGGCGAGAAGCCGCGCACGCTCCAGGACCACCAGCAGCCCCTGCCGGACCTCCAGCGCTCCCGCGACGACCGCGGCGGCGACCTCCCCCACCGAATGCCCCACCACGGCGGCCGGACGTACCCCACGGCTTTCCCAGTACCGCGCGAGAGCGACCTGCACACCGAACAACGCCGGTTGCACCACCCGGAGATCGCCGTCGTCACCTTCCAGCGCGTCGCGCAACGAGAAACCGCATACCTCGGCGAACACGGGGTCCAGATCGGCCACGGCGGCGGCGAAATCGGGTTCGGCGGCAGCCAGCCGTGTCCCCACGCCGGTCCAGGACGCCCCGAACCCGGAGAAGACGAACACGGGCGCGGCCGCTTCGGCACGGACGAGACCCGTGGTCACCTCCGCCACGGCGTCACCGCGCGCGATCGCCCGCAGCCCGGCGACGGCGGCGGCACGGTCGGCCGCGCGCACGACGCCACGGACCCGGCCGTGGTCACGCCGCCGCACCAAGGCCGCGGCCACCGACGGCAGCGGTATGTCGGATCGTTCTTCGAGCCAGTCCGCGAGATCGGTGGCCTGGGTGGCGAGCCGGTCGGAATCCGCACCAGACACGGCGAAGAGTTCGGTCCGGTGCTCGCCGGCAGGCGCGGGAGCCGGTGCCTTGGGCCATTCCTCGACCACGACGTGGGCATTGGTGCCCCCGAAGCCGAACGCCGAGACCCCGGCGCGCGCACGGCCTGAATAGCGCGGCCACGGCATGGGGGTGCGTACCACACTCAGGCCGTCGAAAGCGATGTGCGGATTGGGTTCCCGGAAGTGCAGGCTGCGCGGAACGACGCCGTGGTCGAGGGCGAGGACGACCTTGATCAGCCCCGCGATCCCCGCCGCCCCTTCCAGATGGCCCAGGTTGGTCTTCACCGATCCCAGCAGCAGCGGGTTTTCCGACGTCCTCCCGGAGCCGAGTGCCGTCCGGAGCGCACCCGCTTCGATCGGGTCGCCCAGCAGGGTTCCGGTGCCGTGTGCCTCCACGTAGTCCACAGTGGACGCGTCGACTCTGGCGACGTCGTAGGCTTCGCACAAGAGATCGGCCTGCGCCGCGGGATTGGGGGCCATCAATCCGTTGGACCGGCCGTCGGAGTTGACCGCGCTGCCCCGCAGGACCGCGAGGATCCGGTCGCCCGCCGACCGGGCGTCCGCGAGCCGCCGCAGGACGACTACCCCGCATCCTTCGCCGCGCACGATCCCGTCGGCCGAGGCGTCGAAGGCCTTGCAGCGCGCGTCGGCGGCGAGCAGCCCGGCACGCCGGAAAGTGGTGAAGGGACCTGCGCTGAGCAAGAGGTTCACTCCCCCGGCCAGCGCGAGGTCGCACTCTCCGCGTTGCAAGCTCGCCAAAGCGTGGTGCACCGCGACCAGCGACGAGGAGCACGCCGTGTCCACGACCACCGAGGGGCCTCTCAGGTCCAGCAAGTACGAGAGCCGGTTGGCCACGATCGCGGCCGATGCCCCGGTGCCCGACCAGGCGTCGACCCGTCCGGGGTCGGCCATGCTCAGCGCGCCGTACTCGGCGGCCGAGACACCCGCGAAGACCCCCGTCCGGCTGCCCCGAAGCCCACCCGGGGCGATACCCGCGTGCTCCAGAGCCGCCCAGGCGACCTCCGCCATGATCCGCTGCTGCGGATCCATCGCCTCTGCCTCGTGGGCGGTGACACCGAAGAATTCCGCGTCGAATCCGGCGACGTCGTCGAGATAGCCGCCCGATTCGTCGGGTCCTTCACGGCCGGGAGGCCGAGGACCGATGACGTCTCGTCCGTCGGTCAGCAACTCCCAGAACCCGGCGGGAGAGTCGATCCCGCCCGGCAGCCGGCAGCCGAGCCCGATCACCGCGATCGGCTCCGCCTCGACGGCGGGACCGGTCCTGGTGCCTTGGGGATCGGGTGCGAGCAGCGCGGAGACCAGTTCGGTGACACTCGGGTGCCGGTAGACCAGATCCGGGGCGACAGGCCTGCCCAGGACGTCACCGAGTTCGCCTGCGACGCCGATGGCGTCACGCGAAGAGACGCCCAGGTCGCGCAGCGGCCGGTCCACCTCGATCAGGCCGGGCGACAGCGATGTCAGTTCCGACAGCCTGGTGACCAGCCACGCGGTGAGCTCGGCGGGGGTCACGCGAACTCCGCCAGGTACCGGTCACGGCAAGCCGACCGGGCGATCTTCCCGCTGGAGGTGCGGGGCAACGTGTCCGGTTCGACGAGCCGCACGTCCTGCAAGGCGAGCCCGTGCCGCCGGGCGACCGCGGCACGCACGGTCGCGGCGAACCGCAGAGTGTCCACGGCACCCGGCCCGATCCGGCGGTTGCGCTCGGCGAGGACGACCGCGCGTTCACCGGCCGGGGTGTTCACGGCGAACGCGACACTGTTGCGCGGCCGGACGGCGTCGTGTGCGCTTTCGACGGTGTCCTCGACGTCCTGCGGGTAATGGTTGCGTCCGTCCACGATGATCAGATCCTTGATCCGCCCGGTCACGTACAACTCCCCCTCATGCCGTGCGCCCAGATCGCCGGTGCGCAGCCAGCGGCCGAGGCCGGGCCGGTCGGCCAGCCGAGCACCGAACACGGCGGCGGTCTCCACTGGCCGGTTCCAGTAGCCACGCCCGACGTTGGGCCCGTTCACCCAGATCTCGCCCACCGTCCCGTCGGGTACCTCCCGCTCGGTGCCCGGATCGACCACCAGCACCCGCTGGTCTATCGACCGTCCACAGGAGACGAGTTCGACGCCGTCGTCCGCCGCTTCGGCGAGTCGTCCGTCCGCGAGCGCCACCCGGTCGAATCGCCGTCCTCTCG
Organism: Amycolatopsis sp. NPDC033938; assembly: GCF_055575975.1. Lineage (NCBI taxonomy): Bacteria > Bacillati > Actinomycetota > Actinomycetes > Pseudonocardiales > Pseudonocardiaceae > Amycolatopsis > Amycolatopsis sp. NPDC033938. Next base: position 280,787 of record NZ_JBVIRO010000009.1, on the reverse strand, counting down.
CGACGGAACCCGCCGTGCTCGCCGAGACGTACACCGTGGCCTCGGCCAGCCCATAGGAAGGACGGTGTGCCTCGGGTCTGAGCCCGCACTCCGCGAACGCCTCCCGGAAGCGCTCGATCGCGGTGGGGCGTACGGGCTCGCTCCCATCGACCAGGGCGAGAACGGTGTCCAGCCGCAACAACGCTTTTTCCGGCCCGCGGACCCGCGCGGCGGCGTAGGCATAGGCGAAGCCGGGTGCCGCGGTCACCGCACCGGGGTTGTCCGACAGCGCCTGTAGCCATCGCAGCGGCTGTTCCAGGAACGCCAGTGGTCGCATCAGGACGGTGCGGACCCCGCTCACCAGCGGCCCGGCGATCGACAGCATCAGCCCCATGTCGTGGAAGAGCGGCAGCCAGCTCACCGTGACACCTTGCCCGCCGCTGACCCCGTAGGCCGCGCAGGCCTGCCGCGCGTTGGCGACGACGTTCCCGTGCGTGATGACCACGCCGCGCGGGGTGCCGGTGGAGCCCGAGGTGTATTGCAGGTACGCGACGTCGTCGGGGGTCAGGGCGACCGCCGCGGTTTCCCCACGCGCGTCCGGAATTTCCTCCACCACGTGGACGGCGACGTCGTTCATCCCCCGCTCGTCGAGAAAGGCCCGGACCTGCCCGCTCTCGTCCGCCCCGGTCAGCACCAGGCGGGACGCGCAATCGGCGAGCACGGCGGCGAGCCGGTCCCCGTGGCCCGGCAGGTCCGGGCCGAAGAGCGGCACCGCCACCGCGCCCGCGCGCAGGATTCCCAGGAACGCTGTGACGTACCCGGGACTCTGATCCGCCATGATCGCCACCGGTTCCCCGGCGTCCACCCTCGTACGCAGCCAGACCGCGATGTCGGTGGCCCGGGCGTCGAGCCGGCGCCAGGTCAGCGAGACCGCGCGCCCGGCGGGATGCCGCCGGTGGTCCAGGAACGTGAGGGCCACGGCGTCGCCGTCCAAAGCGGCACACGCCGCGAGCTGTCCTGGCAACGGGGCGATGGCCGTCGAAACGGCTGCGACCGAGATCATCGAATCTTCCTCACTTCGTCGGTGTGCAGGGGCAGGAGCAGGCGCGTGGCCAGCGACGCGGCCACGGCGGTCAGAACGGCAGCAACGGCGAGCGCACGGGTGTAGCCGTCGACGAGCGGGCCGAGCGCCACCAGCGCACCGGCCAAGCCGACACCCACGGCGCCCGACAGTTCACGCGACGCGGACAGCAGCCCTGCGGCGGTGCCCGCCAGCCGGGACGGGACGGCCTCCAATACCTGGGTGGCCAGCGGAGCGGTGAAAGCAGAGCCGAACCCGACCAGCGCGAGCGCGGCGAGTCTCGGAAGGATCGCGGGCTCGTTCCCGAAGATCGCGAGAGTTCCCAGGCCGCCGGCCACCGTGGCGAACCCACCGGCGACCGCCGCACCGACGCCCAGTCTGCTCACCGCTCGTCCGACGAGAGGTGTCGCAGCGATCACCGCCAGCGCCACGATCACCAGCGGCAGGGCGGCGGTCCAGGGCCCGACGCTGAACAGCTCCCCATACGCCAGCGGCGTGAAGAACGCGACGCCGGTGACGCCGATCCCCCAAAGTGCTTGCAGCAACAGGGACCCGACCAAAGACCGGTGTCGCATCAACTCCGGCAATGCCCGACGGAGCCGTGGAGTCCTCTCTCCCAGTTCGGCTGGCGCCGCTCCGGAGAGCAGCAGCACGACCACGGCGCAGGCCAGCACCGCCCAGAACACCCACCGCCAGTGCAGGTACTGACTCAATGCCCCGCCGAGGACCGGCCCACCGGCCAGACCGCAGGCCAGCGCCGCCAGCCATCCGGCCGCTCCGGTGGTCCGGCGAGCGGGTGGCAGGGCCGACCGGAGCAGGGTCAACGTGGCGGGCACGATCGCCGCGGCCGCCACACCCTGCACCACCCGGCCCGCCATCAGCGGGGCGCTCGCCCAAGCCGTCGCGGCGAGAAAGGCCCCGAGCGTGAATCCGGCGCCACCCCACCGCAATACCATCCGCGCGCCGAACCGATCGATCACCGGTCCGGCGAACACCAGCAGCGTGGCGAAGGGCAGCGCGTAGCCCAGTCCCAGCCACGGCACCAACCCGATTCCGGTGCCGAGATCCGCGACGATGGAACCGGCAGCCGCCGCGACGATCGTGTTGTCCACCGCGACCAGGAAAGCGACCGTGACGATCAGCGCGAGCACGGACGTCGTCCGTCCACAGTGGATTGTCTGGTCATCCTGGCGGCAGATTCCCATTTCCACTCCACTCTCCGTCGAGTCGGGCGGCGCTTTCCCGCTACGACGGTAAGGAGCAGACCCGTTACCGGCTGTCCAACTTCTTGGACAGTCACCAGCGGGCAAAGCTCCTTTACTTCGAACCGAGCCCCGCTCCGCTGATCTGGCTCAACGTCGAGAAGTTCACAACACGGAGGTTTCACGCGCTCATGTCCAGAAACCCTCTTCTCCGCCCCCGTCGCGCGGCGGCCGGTCTCACGGCCGTCCTGTCGCTCCTCGCCGGAGGCCTCCTGGCGTCGTCACCGGCGTACGCCGCCACCGCCACCCCGGGCAGGTTCCTGCTCGTGGGCGGTCTGCTTTCCCAGAACGTCGCGGTACATGGTGTCGCCAAGGACGGCACGCTTTCGAAGGTCTCCGGATCGCCGTTCTCCGCGTCCGCCGGCTTTTCGATCGTCGTCACCCCCGACGGCAAGAAGGCCTACGTCGCCAGCCTGACCGGCTCGTCGATCACCGGGTACCGGATCGGCGCCGACGGCAAGCTCACCGCGATTCCCGGCGGCAAGGTCGGTACCGGCGCCGCCGTCGTCGGCCTCGCCCTCACCCCCGACGGCTCGCGACTGTTCGCGACCATGGGCGGCGGCGAGAACGAGGTCCGCTCCTACGACGTCGGCGCGTCCGGCACCCTCACGAAGACGACCGCGCCCCCGGCGGCGGTTCCCGGCGACAGCGCGCTCAGCCTGCCCGCCCTCACACCGGACGGCAGGTTCCTGTTCGTCACCAGCACCACACTGTCCAAAGTGACCAGTTTCGCGGTCGCGCCGGACGGCCGCCTCACCCTGATCGGCCAGTACGCCACGGGGAACGTCCCTGCGCTGCCCGCGGTCACTCCCGACGGCCGATTCCTGTACATCAGCAACGAACAGGGCGCCAGCATGATCGGGTACGCCATCGGCGGGGACGGCACGCTCACCCCGACCCCGGGTGGCCCGTACCCGACCGGGGATCTTCCGCACGGTGCGGCGATCACCGCCGACAGCGGCCGTCTGTACGTGCCCACAGCGGGCAGTGGCGCCGTCGAGGGATTCCGGATCGGCGCGGACGGCGCGCTCACCTCGCTGCCGGGATCGCCCTACGACGCTCCGGACGGCATGCCGGGCCGCACGATCCTGAGCCCGGACGAGAAGGTGCTGTTCCTGGCCGACGTCTTCTCCCCCGGGGTGACTTCGCGGGTGCACAGCTACAACGTCGGCGAGAACGGCGGCCTGGCACCGACCGGGCTGCCCGCCACGAACACGGGCGTGCTGATGAACGACGGCCCGTCCGCCGTGCTCACCCCGGATCAAGGGCCGACCGCGTCCGTGCGCGTGGTCTCCGCTCAGGGCGGCACCGGCTTCTTCTCCGCCGCGACGTCGTCCGACCCGGACGGAAGGATCGTGCGGTACGACTGGGACTTCGGTGACGGACAGATCTTGACCACGTCGGAGCCCGAGGTCGCGCACGCGTTCACCGGCGCCGGTCCGCGGACGGTGAAGGTCACCGTGACCGACGACGAAGGCTGCTCGACGAAGGCGGTCTTCACCGGACAGACCGTCAGCTGCAACGGCGGACCACGGGCGACCGCGAGCGTCACCGCTCCTTAGCCCTTCCGGCAGACGAATGCGGCCCATCGTCCACTTCGGACGGTGGGCCGCCTTTCCTCGTGGGAGACCAGGTGGCAAAGATCGTGAAACAGACAAGGAGCAGCCGCGAGCGTTTGAGCGGGCGCGGCGGCCGCAAGTCCGTCCAGCGGGCACTCATGAGCCCACCACGTTCGTTCGGGTGCGCCTTCCCGCCATCCACCCAGTGTGACAAGGTGCGACCTCGCCGGGGAGGGACGGAGTTGTCCCTCCCTCGATCGTGATTACTCCCGTAACTTAGAGGCATTATATATTTAACGCTTTCCCTGTCGACCGTGCCGAAGGAGTCGCGATGGCAGACCGGATCACACCGGAGCCGCGTGACGCCACTCCGTTGAGCCGAGCGGCGAATCCGGTGCTCGAACGGTTCGCCGCCGAACTCGACGGATCCCCTGTCGCGTTGGTCCTCGCCGATCAGACAGCGAGGGTCGTCGACGTCCGCTCCGCGAACAGTTCGTTCCATCGGACCATCGAGGAACTCGGTATCGCTCCGGGCGTCTCGTTCGGCGAGGACGAAATCGGGGTCAACGCCGTGGGAACACCGGCGGAAACGAGGCAAGGACTGCTCGTCCGCGGCCCCGAACACTCGCTGGCACCCTTTCACGCGTTCACCTGTTATGGGCACCCGATCGTCAATCCGGTCACCCGCAGACTCGAAGGAGTGCTCGGTATCGGCAGGCCCTCCGGTGAGGACGACCGGCTGTTCCCGCCCCTCGTCCAGCGGATGGTCCGTGACATCGAAGACCGCCTGCAACTGGCTTCCCCCAACGCCCAGCACCGGCTGCTGACCGCGTTCCAGCAGGCTGCCCGACGCCGCGACCGTCCGGTGATCGTGCTCGGCGAAGGACTGGTGCTGGCCACACCCGCGGCACTGGACCTGCTCCAACCCGCCGACCACGCCGCCGTCCGGGCCTGTGCCGAACAGATTCCATCTCGTCTTGGCGAGACACAGCGTCTGGACCTGGCTTCCGGCCGCACCGTTGCGGTGCGCTGTGTCCCGATCGACGGAGTGCAGGGTGTACTGGTGGACATCCTCGCGGATGCGCCGGCACACCGGCACGACCGGTTCGACAGCGAACCGGGTTGGCCGCTCCTCGTCGTCGGCGAGCCGGGCAGCGGACGCACCACCGCGGCGAAGGAGGCCGCCGGAGGTGATCCGGTCACGCTCGACGCCGCCGAGATAGTGCGGCAGGGCGAGCAGTCGTGGGCAGTCACCATGGACGAGGTACTCGGAAGCCAGGGCGCGGCCGTGATCGTGGAGAACACCCAGCTTCTCTCCGAGCGGATGACCGCGCTCCTGGTCCAGCGTTTGCGCGCCACCCGGCGCGAGGTCGTGGTGGTTTCGACGCCCGGGGACCATCTGGACGGGGTGCACGCGCCACTGGCCGCGCTGTGCACCGCACGACGGAACCTGCTTCCCCTGCGGCGGCGACGGCACGAGATCCCCCAGCTCGCGCAACGCGTGCTGGACGAGGTCGCGGGCCCGGGGCGCACCCGGCTCACCGCCGATGCCTTGAGTGTGCTGACCGCACAGCCTTGGCCGGGCAACTTCTCCGAACTGCGGCGAGTCATGCACGCCGTCGCCGATACGCGCTCCGCGGGGGACATCGTCCCGGCGGATCTCCCCGAGTCTCATCGCGGGAGACCGTCGCCGGGTTCACCGCTGCGTCAAGCCGAACGCGAGGTCATCGTGGCCGCCATCGAAGCGGCGGGCGGGAACAAGCAGAAAGCGGCGACCGCGCTGGGCGTCAGCCGCTCGACGCTCTACAACCGGATACGCGCGCTGCGCATCGGCTGAAGGCGAAGGCGTACTCACTCGCGACCCTGCGCCACAAAGAGAGCCACTGCACCCAATGCCACATCGGAGACGCTCAGTGTCCCCAATGTGGCATTGGGGTACCTACGCCTGACCTGCACGAGGGTGGTTCCGCGAGCATCGTCGCCCGGTCTCACCTCTTGATCAACGGAAGATCCGGGACACTCAACGTCCCAGATCTTCCGTTGATCAAGCTCGCGCTCGCTCACGACCGGTGGATCGGAGGCCGAGCGGGGAAGATTCCGGACGCTCAACGTCCGAAATCTTCCCCACCCGGACCGCCCTGGCAACCCGCACAAGCTCCACACCAGTAGGTAGACAAATACGAGTTCCCCAATGCCGCATTGGGGACACTGAGCCCAGGACGTTTCCCTGGTCCTGAAGGCCACCGTTGCGACGTGGCCTTCAGGACAGCTCTGCGGCGATAGCCGGGTACGAAGTCGGGTCGTGAAGTTGACGTCACGTCCGTCCCAGCGTCCCCAGGGATCACAGCGGCGGGTACGGCCAGGCGAACGCGCGCACGCGACGGCTACCCGCCGCGTTTGCCTTACCGTCCTTACCACTCACGAGCCACTTCGCTCAGTAGAGCGTGTAGCCGCCGTCCACCGCGAGCGTCACCCCGGTGACGTAGGACGCCGCGTCGGAGAGCAGCCACATCGCGGCCTGCGCCTGCTCGACCGGCTCGCTGCCTCGGCGCAGCGCGTGCGTCGCCTCGACCGTCTTCACGTAGTCCGGGTTGAGCTTGATGTACTCCAGGTACATCGGCGTCTTGGCGGTCGAGGGGCCGATCGCGTTGACCCGGATGCCCTTCTCGCCGTACTCGGCCGCGGCCGCCTTGGTGAGCCCCATGAGCGCATGCTTCGACGCGGTGTACTCCGCGGCCTTCGGGATGTAGATGAACGCCCCGACGGAAGCGGTGTTGACGATCGAACCCCCGCCGGTTTCGAGCATCGCCGGGATCTCGTGCTTCATGCACAGGAACGGTCCGGTGACGTTGATGGCGAAGATCCGGTCGAAGTCCGCGCGGTCGATGTCGGTGAGCAGGTTGCCCGTGTTCGGGACACCCGCGTTGTTGAACGCGCCGTCGAGCCTGCCGTACGCCGACACCGCCGCGTCGACCATCGCTTTAACCTGGTCCTCGTCGGTCACGTCCGTCGCGACGAACTGGACCTCGCGTCCCTGGCCCTTCAATTCCTTCGCCAGGGTTTCCCCCGCGTCCTCCGTGCGGTCGGCGATGGTGACCTTGGCACCGTTCTCCGCGAAGAGCCGCACGGCGGCCTCCCCGATGCCACTGGCCCCGCCGGTGACGATGACGGATCTGCCCGCGATTCCGGACATGTCGTGCTCCTTCTGCCTTACCGGGCGGGATTTCAGACCGCGAGGTCCGTCTCGGGGCCGATGTACTCCTCGGCCTGGACGACCTTGCCGCCTTCGACGGTCGCGATCTGGATGAGGTGGACCTTGACCTCGGGCCCGTCCTCCCCCTGCGGTTTGAGCACACCCGAGGTCTGGGCGAAGAAACCCTTCTCGGTGATCGTCACGCGCGAGTTCGTGAACTCGGGAAGGCCGCCGCGGTCGTGCACCGCGTCGATGGCCGCCTTGAGCGACATCCACTTGTCGTCGGCGCTGTGCCACACCCGGCAGTCCGGTGCGCAGATCTCGTAGAAGTGATCGACATCGGTCAGGGCCTTGAGCCAGCCCTGCGCGAGTTCTTCCTTGGTGGCTTCGGACATCGTCGTCCTCACTTTCCTGGGGTCACGGGGATCTGCTCCGACGATAGGGAGCCAAGACGGCGCTTACTGTCCAAGAATCTGGACACTCAGGACTCGTCCGCGTACAGCACTCCGGCCGTGATCAATTCTTCGATCTCTTCCGCGGTCAGCACTTCACCGGCCACCGCGCGGGTGTCGGCACCGACCTTCGGCGCGCGACCGGGGCGGTCCGGGCGTTCGCCGTCGAACGTCCACGGTGGACGGAGAAGCGCGAGACCGTCGTCCTGGCGCTCCACGAGATCCAGATGCTTGACCTGTTCGTGCTCGAGGTAGCCGTTCATCGACAGCACCGGGGCGAACGGGACGTCGTGGTCGGTGAGGACCTGTTCCCAGTGCTTCTTCGGTTTGGCCGCGAACTCCGCTTCGACGATGGGCACCAGCTCGAAGTAGTTCGCCTCGCGGGCCCGGTATTCGGCGAAGCGCGGGTCCTCCGTGAGATCCATCCGGTCCATCGCCCGGCAGAGCGAGGTCCAGAACTTCTGCGACGACGACAGGTGCACGGCCAGATACTCACCGGTGGACGTCGGCACACAGAAGTTCTGCGCCTGTGGGTGACGGCTCGTGCGGCTGGGATCGTGCCCGAGCTCGAAGGCCTGGGTGACGCCGTCGGTGATGAGGACGCTCACCGCCTCCATGATGGAGGTCTCCATCCGCTGCGGCTGCCCGGTTTTGAGCCTGCCCACCAGCGCGGCCAGCACACCGGTCGCCGTGCTGAGCCCGGTGACCAGGTCCGCGCTCAGACCGCCGGCGAGTTGCGGATGGTCGCCGTCGCTGAACAACGAGTAGAGACCGCCGAAGGCATGGCCGATCGTGTCGTAGGCCGGCCGGTTCGCCAGCGGCCCGGAGGTGCCGAAACCCGTGACGGAGCCGTAGATGACGTCCGGACGCAGGGCCCGGCAGTCGTCGGGCCCCAGGCCCATCGCGGCGACCTTGCCGGGCCGGAGGTTCTCAAGCACGACGTCGAAACGCGGAACGAGCGCTTTCACCACGGCGACGCCGTCGGCGGATTTGAGATCGACCGCCAGACTGCGTTTGCCGGTGTTGTACTGACGGAAATACGGGCTGCGGTCGTTCTGGTGACGGCGGAAGTCCTCGCCGGAGCCGGGGCGTTCCACCTTGACCACCTCGGCGCCGAGCGCGCAGAGCATCGAGGTCCCGAACGGGAGCGCGATGTAGCCGCCGATTTCGAGGATCCGGATGCCGTCGAGCGGCTTGTGCTGCATGCTTCCTGCCTTCCGGAGAATTCTACATATTTTATATAATCTACGGTAGGGTCGGTCAAGGCAGCGAACGACAAAGGAGCCGAACGCGATGAGTGCGCCGACCGAACTTTGGCAAGGCCAGTACGACAAGTTGTTCATCGGCGGCCAGTGGGTGGCGCCCGTGTCCGACCGGGTCATCGAGGTGGTCTCCCCCGCGACCGAGCAGACGGTGGCGCAGGTTCCGGAGGGCGTCGAGGCGGACGTCGACGCCGCCGTGGCGGCAGCACGCGAGGCTTTCGACAACGGTCCTTGGCCCCGGCTGCCGCTCGACGAGCGCATCGCCGTTCTCCGCAAGCTCAGTGCGGAACTCGCCGCCCATGAGACAGAGGCCGCTCACCTGGTGAGCACAGAAATGGGCTGCCCGATCACGCTGTCGACCAAGATGCAGGCGATGGGCCCGCGTCTGCTGCTGGATTCCTTCCTCGACCTGGCTCCCACGTACCCCTGGTCGGACACCCGGCGGTCCGCCACCGGGCACGCCCTCGTCACCCGCGAACCCGTCGGCGTCGTCGCGGCGATCGTGCCGTGGAACGCGCCGCTGCTGATCACCATGATCAAACTCGCCCCGGCCCTCCTCGCCGGCTGCACCATGGTCGTCAAACCGTCGCCGGAGACACCGCTCGACGCGTATCTGCTCGGCCACCTCCTGGAACGGGCGGGACTGCCCGCAGGCGTGGTGAACATCGTCCCGGCACAGCGGGAAGTCAGTGAACATCTCGTTCGTCATCGCGGCGTGGACAAGGTGTCCTTCACCGGGTCCACGGCGGCGGGCCGCCGGATCGCCGCTTTGTGCGGGCAGGACCTGCGGCGCGTGACGCTCGAACTGGGCGGCAAATCGGCCGCCGTCCTGCTGGAGGACGCCGATCTCGACGCCGCGATCGCCGCCGTCCGCGCGGTTTCGCTGCGCAACAGCGGCCAGGTGTGCAGCAACAAGACACGCATCGTGGTAGCCAGGTCGCGGCGGGACGAACTGCACGACCGGCTCGTCAAGCTGATCCGGTCGATGCCCGTGGGCGACCCGCTCGACCCGGCCACCGAGGTGGGCCCCATGGTGAGCGCTGCCCAACGGACCCGCGTCGAGGGTTACATCGCCGAGGGCAAGGCTTCGGGTGCGCCCGTCCTCGTCAGCGGGGACCGTCCCGAAGGCCGTGGCTGGTACGTCGCGCCCACCGTGTTCGCCGACGTCGACCCGGACGCGAAGATCGCGCAGGAAGAGATCTTCGGGCCGGTGCTCACGGTGCACACCTTCGACACCGAGGCCGAAGCGGTCGCCATCGCCAACAACTCGGAGTACGGCCTCAACGGCTCGGTGTTCGCCGCCGACCCCGAACGCGCGCTGTCGGTCGCGCGGCGGATCCGGACCGGGACCGTGGAAGTCAACGGCAATCCGGTGGGCTTCACCGCGCCGATCGGCGGCTTCAAGAACAGCGGCATCGGCCGCGAGGCGGGCCTCGAAGGATTCGACGCGTACGTCGAGCTGAAGTCCTACGGCCTCCCCCACTGAAAGGCGGCAAGCATGGGAAAACTCGAAACAGCGGCGGCGCGGCTCGTCACCGGGCTCACCTACGACCGGATCCCGGCGGACGCGCTCGCCGGTGCCCGTCGCCTCCTGCAGGACCAGCTCGGACTGCAGGTCGGCAGTGCGGCTCTGCCGTGGAGCCAAGCGATCCTCGACGTCACCCGCGCCGCGCACGTGCCGGGCACCGCGCACGTCGTCGCGACCGGGGAAGCGATGGGCGCCACCGACGCCGCCTTTGTCAACGCGACGTTCGGGCACGGCTTCGAATACGACGACGCGCACCGCGCGAGCTCGTCCCATCCCGGGAGTTGTGTCGTCTCCGCGGCGCTCGCCGTCGGTGAAGAACTGGGCGCCACTCTGGGCGACGTGGTCACCGCCGTCGTCGCCGGATACGAGGTGTACACCCGCATCGGCATCCTTGCCGCACCGGAACTGCTGGAGCGCGGCTTCCACCCGCACGGCTTGCTGTCGAACTTCGGTGCCGCCGCGGTGGCAGCCAAACTGCGCGGGTTCGACGTCGAGACCACGGTGCACGCGCTCTCGATCGCGCTGAGCCACGCCTCGGGCACGACGGAGTACACGTCGTCCGGCGGCTCGATCAAACGCGCGCATTCCGGTATCGGGACCCGCAACGGCATCCGTGCCGCGGAGCTGGCCGCGGCCGGCATCACCGGCCCTACGACCTTCCTCAGCGGCCGCAAGGGTTTCTTCCAGACTTTCGCCGGACGCTCGGTGTCCGACACCGTCACCTTCGACTTGGACCAGCCCTTCGAGATCACGCGAGTGTGGATCAAGCCGTACTGCTGCTGCGGGATCAACCACGCCTACATCGACGGAGCACGTCGGATCGCCTCGCGCGCCTCGGAGATCGAGTCGGTGCTGTTGGGCATTCAGACCGGCGGCGACGTCATCATCGGCAATCAGAACGCGAACGCGTACGCACCGAAGATCATCGAACATCTGCAATACAGCCTGCCGTTCCAGTTCGCGTTGTCGGTTCTTGGCCACGGCAACGGCTTCACGACTCATCACGACTATCTGGCGGGGCGGCTCGACCTCGGTGAGGACAGCGACATCGCCGCGATGGCACGTCGGGTCAAGATCGAGGTCAAGCCGGAGCTGGACCGGGCGTATCCGGGCCGCTGGGTCGGCGACATCGCCGTCACCTATCGGGACGGCGCCACCGAGCACGTGTTCGTCGACAATCCCGCCGGCACGGCGGAGAACCCGATGTCGCAAGAGGATCTGGACGCGAAGTTCCGCGACGTGACCGTGTCCGTTATGGGCACCGAGCGGAGCGAAACGCTGCTGAAGGCGATCCAGACGCTGGACCCCGACCAACCGGTCGCCGAGTTCGCCGCACTGCTGCGGGTGTGACGCCAGCAAGTCCGTGAAGGCCTCCTTCCCTACTCTCAAGGTAGGGAAGGAGGCCTTCACGGACTCAGGACGCATCGAGAGGACTAAACGCGCGGAGCACGGAAGATCGTCTTGTACTCCAGGTAGGCGTCCACACTCTGGGGACCCAGTTCGCGACCGATCCCGCTCTGCTTCACCCCGCCGAACGGCGTCTCGATGGGCAGTGTCGACGTGTTCACGCCGACGCTGCCACTCACGATCCGGCGCGCCACCTCCGTCGCCCGGTCGACATCCGGCGAGAACACACCGCCACCCAGCCCGTAGTCCGAGTCGTTCGCGATGGCGACGGCCTCGTCGACACTCTCGTAGGGCATCACCACCAGCACCGGCCCGAAGATCTCCTCCCGCGCGATCCGCATGTCGTTCGTGACGCCGCGGAAGATCGTCGGCTCCACGTAGTACCCGCGGTCGAGCCCGGAAGGCCGTCCACCGCCGAGGACGAGCTCGGCGCCTTCGGAAAGCCCGAGGGCGATGTAGGACTCGACGCGGTCACGTTGCGCCGCGTTCACCAGCGGTCCGAAGAAGTTCCCGGGGTCCGTCGGATCCCCCTGCGGGATGGCGCTCATCGTCGCGCTGAGCATGTCGACGATCTCCTCGTACCGTGACGCGGGTGCGAGCACCCTGGTCAGCGCCCGGCACGTCTGCCCGGTGTTCGGTGCGCAGGCGGACATCACCAGCGGCCGGAAGGCGTCGAGATCGGTGTCGTCGAGCAGGATGCCGGCGGACTTGCCGCCGAGTTCGAGGGTGACGTGCTTCAGCTGCTTCGCACATTCGACCGCGATCGCCTTGCCCGCGACCGTCGAGCCGGTGAACGCGACCTTGTGCACGCCGGGATGCGCGACCAGGGCGGCACCGGTTTCGCGTCCGCCGGTGACGATGTTGACGACGCCGTCCGGGATCCCCGCGGCGGTCAGGATCTCGGCGAAGACGAACGCGTCGAGCGAGGTCTCCGGCGCGGGTTTGATCACCGCGGTGCAGCCCGCGGCCAGCGCGGGGCCGAGTTTCCACGCGATCAGCGGCTGCGGGCCGTTCCAGGGAGTGATCGCGCCGACCACTCCGACGGGTTCCCGGCGGACGACGGCGTCCCCGCTGGCGGTCTCGACGTGGCTCTCCGTCTCGAGTTTCTCCGCCAGCGAAGCGAAATACCGATAGGTCACGGGGACTTGGCTCTGCATCGCGCGGGTGATGCTGATCGGCGTGCCGTTCTGCCGGGTGACCAGCTCCGAGATCTCCTCGGACCGGGTTTCGAAGACGTCCGCGATCGCGCGGAGATATCCGGCCCGCTCGGCGGGCGTACGGGCGACCCACTGCTCCCCCGCCGCCGTCGCCGCTCCGACTGCGGCATCGACGTCGGTGGCATCTCCGTCCACAATGGACGCGAACGCTTCTTCGGTTGCCGGGTTCGTGACCTGGATGCGATCAGCGGAGTGCGCGGGGGTCAGTCTGCCGTCGATGAAATGGTTCGTCATGGGGACTCCAGGGATTTTCAGAACTCGATGACGGCTTTGCCGCCGGTTTGCCGGTCGAAGGACTCGTAGGCCTTGACCGCGTCGTCGAGCCGCCAGCGGTCGGTGAAAACGCGGTCGACCTCGACTCCGTGCGCCGCGATGAACCGGGCGCAGTCGGCCTGCCCGACCAGGGAGAACGTGTACGAGCCGAGCACGGTCAGCTGTTTGCGGATCAGATCCGGGCTGACGTCGAGGGTGACGTTCGAGCCCTCGCCGACGAAGGCGACCGTGCCCCACTTGGCCGCCGACTTCACGGCGGCGGCCCGTGCGGGCGGCGCTCCGGAGCAGTCGAGGGCCTTCGTCACGCCCTTGCCACCGGTGAGGTCCCGGATGGCTTCGACTGGATCGGTGGCGCTTGAGTCGACGGTGTCCGCGGCTCCGAACTCTGTCGCCCGCTCGACCCGTGCCCGCTCGATGTCGACCGCGATCACCCGGGCGCCCATCGCGGCCGCGAGCTGCACCGCCGACTGGCCGACCGGGCCCTGGCCGAACACGGCGATCGAGTCGCCGGCACCGACGCTCAGCCGGGTGAGCGCGCCGAAGGCCGTGCCGGTCCCGCAGGAGATCGCCGCCCCGGCGGCGAAACTCAGTTCGTCCGGCAGCGGGACGAGGGTCCGGGCGGGCACGGTGAGGAAGTCGGCGTGTCCGCCGTGCGCGGTCGCGCCGTAGATGACGTTCCCGCGGTCGCACAGTTGCGGCCAGCCGGTGCGGCACTGGTCGCAGAACCCGCAGCCGTCGTAGTGGTGGACCATCATCCGGTCGCCCACGCGGACCGCGCGGGGGTCGACGTCCGCGCCCACGGCGGCGACCACGCCGCAGGGTTCGTGTCCGCCGATGATGCCGGCGTCGTCGCCGGTCAGGCCGAACGCGGCGAGTGCCTGTCCGGCCGGGGCCCGGTAGAAGTGCAGGTCGCTGCCACACATCCCGGACGCCTTCATCTCCAGCACCACTTCGTCGCGGCCCGGAGCGGGGTCGTCGAAATCCTGGATCTCGACGACCCGGTCGCCCTTGAAAACAACTCCACGCATGGTCTCGTCCTTGAGGTAGTGGGGGTCAGTGCACGGCGGCGAACATCAGGCTCTCCTCGTCCGCTTCCTCCGGGGAGAACTCGGCGGCGATGCTGCCCGCCCGCGCCACGAGCACGCGGTCGGACAGCGCCTGGATCTCCGGGAGGTAGGACGAGATGACCACGACCGCGACGCCGTCGTCGGCGAGTGCGCGGATCATCGCGTGGATCTCGGGAATGGTGCCGAGGTCCACGCCACGCGTGGGTTCGTCGATGATCGCGACGAGCGGTTTGCGGGTCAGCCCCTTGGCCAGTACGACCTTCTGCTGGTTGCCACCGCTCAGTTCTTCGACGGTCGCCTTGCCGGGTTGCAGGGTGCGCACCTGGAAGCGTTCGACGAACCGTTTCGCGACCGACTTGCGGTCGCCGGGCCGGTAGAGGAACGGCAGGCGCAGCGCGCTGCACAGGTGCCCGAGGTAGATGTTGTCCGCGATCGTGAGATGGCTGAAGAACCCCGAAGCCTTGCGGTCTTCGGTGATGTACACGATCCCGGCCTTGCGGGCGTGGCGAGGTGTGCGGAAGCGGACCGGTTTCCCGTTCAGCCGTACCGTTCCGCCGCGCAGCCGTCGCCGTTTCATGACACCGCTGACGATCATCGCGGTCTCGCTGCGGCCGGCGCCGACCAGCCCGTAGATGCCGACGATCTCGCCCGCGTACGCCGAGAACGCCATGTTGCGCACCACGGGCAGCAGCGTGACGTCCTCCACCTGAAGCGCCGGGACGGGTTCCGGTGCGCGGCTGGGCGCCACGCGGCCCATCTCGACGGTGCGGCCGACCATCATCTTGACCACGCGTTCCCGGGTGAATTCGGGACGTGCGAGGGTTCCCTGTGCGACGCCGTCCCGCAGCACCGTGATGCGGTCCGCCTGCTCGAACGCCTCGTCGAGCATGTGCGTGATGAAGATGACGCCGATCCCGCGACGTTTGAGACTCTGCAT
The DNA here is from genome assembly GCF_055575975.1 of Amycolatopsis sp. NPDC033938. Taxonomy (NCBI): domain Bacteria; kingdom Bacillati; phylum Actinomycetota; class Actinomycetes; order Pseudonocardiales; family Pseudonocardiaceae; genus Amycolatopsis; species Amycolatopsis sp. NPDC033938. The sequence goes on along the minus strand of NZ_JBVIRO010000009.1, from coordinate 265,570 downwards.
CGAGAGGAACAACTGGAGCCGTTCCTCGGGCGTGACCGAGGACGTCGGCTCGTCGAGGATGACGAGTTTCGCGTTCCGGTGCACCGCCCGCGCGATCTCGACCATCTGCTTCTGGCCGATGCCGAGCGCCCCGGCGGGGACGTCGGGCCGGATGTGGAAGTTGTGCGATTCCAGCAGTTCACGGGCGACGACGTTGAGCCGCCCGAGGTTGTTGAACACCTTCTCGTCGCCCATGAACAGGTTCTGCGCCACCGTCATCGACTCGACGAGCGAGCCCTCTTGGTAGACCATCGCCACCCCGGCCTCGACCGAGTCGCGCGGGGTGGTGAAGGACCGCCTGTGCCCCTCGATCTCCAGCGTCCCGGAGTCGTGCGCGACCGCGCCGGAGATGATCTTGACCATCGTGGACTTGCCGGCACCGTTCTCCCCCAGCAGCGCGTGGATCTCTCCCGGCTCCACGTCGAAGTCGACGCCATCGAGGGCGTAGGTCCCGCCATAACGCTTGCTGACGTCGGTCAGCCGGATCACCGGTGTCACGCTCGCACCTCCAGGAGATTGCCGTAGCCACGCGCCGCCGCGAGCACGCGGCCGTCGCGCACGGCCACGCCGGTGACGCCGTGTCGCGCGCTGTCGACGCGGGCGTGGGCGCTTTCGGCCACCCGGCCCGCACCGTCCACCCGGAACACGAGGCCGCAGGATCTGGCGGGCGCCCAGCTCTTCACCACGCCGAGTACGCGCAGCTGGCCCATCTGCATGGTTTCCGTGAACGGGCTCCCGCCGCGCAGGCGGGGCACGAACCACTCCGCCGGACTGATCGTCCCGGTCATCTCGGCGAGCACTTCGGGCTCGTCGAGGAGCATCTCGGTGACCCGGTTGCGGATGTACGGCGCGGCGAACCACCGACCGGACACCCGCCCGGGATAGACGGGCAGATTCGCGATCAGCGCCCGCCCCGGCCTGCCCAGCGCGTCCGGCGATCGCGTCTCGACGCGGTGCTCGAGACTGAGCGACACGAGCACCTCTTCGTCCGATGCCTCGATCCCCGACGGCCAGGCCAAACCCTCGGCCACCACCTCGGCGCTCGGACCGTCCACCCGCACGATCGCCCCGGACCGGTCGCCGGTGACCAGCGCGCGAGCCCAGTCCCGCTCACTCGTCGATCCGACGGTCGCGAGCAGCAAGCCGTACGGCGCCACGGTCAGATCGGTCACGCAGGACGTGACCGGAGCAGCCGTGCACACCTCCGCCGACGAGGCAGCCGAGACGATCCCGACGCCGTCCACCGCGGCGAGGATCTCGTCGCCGCGGACTGCGAGTGCCGTCACGCGGCCTCCCAGCTCGGCGACGCGCACCACGTCGCTCCCGCGCAGAGCGAGAACCAGGTTTCCGCTGCTGAACACCGCCTCACCGACGCTGGTGACCACGACGTCGTCGGGTTCGAACTCACCGGAGGGCAGTAGCTCGGAGGCTTCGTCGAGCCGGAGATTCGGCCGCAGCCCGGTGTCCATCGGCGGCACACCGCGGCGCCTGGCCCAGTTCGGATTGATCAGTTCCTTGAGCGTGGAAAGACTCATCGGGTCACCTCCGCGACCTGGCGCGCTCCTGCCGTACCGGGTACGGCCGACGGATCGATGTCGCCGATCTCGGCCGGATCCAGCGGCAGCCGTCCGATCCGGTTGTTGCTGACCCCGCACAGGTACAGATGACCGTCGCGTTCCTTGACCGCGGTGACCATCGGGTAGTTCTCCATCGTCTCGTCCCACAGCACCGAGAGGATCTCCCCGCTGTCGCTGAACTTGATCGCGCACGACACGTTCAGCTGCGGCACCACCCAGTTGTCGACGGACACCTCGCGGGTCATCCGCCGCCGGACCGACGGGTACCGGCCGAGCAGGTCCGACATCTGGGTCCGCATGGCGCACAGCGGCATCCAGTAGTTGCCGTCCGAGGAGCGGTTGATGTTGTCCGGGTAACCGGGCAGGTTCTCCAGCACCGGTTCGAGCCGTCCCTCCTTGGGGCCGGAGATCCACAGCCGGTCGACGCGGCACAGGCCGGTGCTGGCGACGAGGATCGACTCGCCGTCGTGAGAGGTGCAGACCCCGTTGGGGAACACGTAGTTCGACACGACCACCTCGGTGGTCCCGTCCGGTTTCACCCGCACGATCCGTCCGTTGGGCCGGAACTCGACCAGTTCGAGCAGGAAGTCCGCGGTGTTGGTCCGGGTGGAGAAGTCCGAAGCGTAGATCGACCCGTCGGGCGCGATGTCGAGGTCGTCGATCGCGCGCAGACCCGAATCGTCGATCAGCGACAGCGGGCTGCGTTTGACCTGGTTGGCGACCAGTTCCGGTTCGCCGTCCGGACCGATGCGGTAGATCCCCATGCCGCCGACGGCGACGACGAGCCTGCCCTCGGCGTCCCAGACGTGCCCGCAGGGGAAGCCGCCAGTGCGGGAAAAGACCTCGCCTTCGGTGTCCTCCGGCCCTCGGAAGCGCCACACCCAGCCACGCTGGTCGCCGCAGTACACGTTGCCCTCGGCGTCGACGGCGCAGTCCTCCGCGCCGCGGATCTTCCCGAGACCCACGGGTGGCGCATCGGTGAGCCGCCGGTTCGGGGACCAGACGGTGCCCGGTTCGGTGACGTCGAGGAGCGGACCGAGCGTGAGCCGGGCGGGGTCGATCTTCAGCTTCTCGACCGCGCGCTGCCGGTACTTGCCCCATTTCAGGTCCAGGATGGTGAACACGGCGAGCACAGCCGCGAGGACGACGGTGTAGAAGGAGCCCTGAGCGCCGTCGGAGACGGTCGCCTGCTGGATGATCGCCACCACCGCGACCCCGACGGTCGCCCGCAGGACCGAACCACGGCCGCCCTGGATGCTCACCCCGCCGAGGACGACGGCGGTGAGCACGATGATCTCCCACCCGTGTCCCACGTTCGGGTCGGTCCGGGCCAGCCGCGCCGAGGTCAGGATCGCCGCTGTGCCGGCCAGCGCGCCGGAAAGCACGTAGGTCCAGAACGTTACCGCGGTGACCGGGATGCCGTTGCGCCGTGCCGAACGCCGGTCCGAGCCGGTCGCGGTGACCCACCAGCCCCAGCGGGAGCGGGTCAGCGCGAGATGCACGACGAGCAGCACCACCGCGAAGAGGAACCAGGCGGCCGGGACACCGATGATCCGGCCGTTGCTCAGGAAGTCCCACACCAGGGAGTCCTTGGCGATCCCGATCCTGGTGCTGTTCGCGTTCTGCAGGACCGAAGCGGCGCCGCCGAAGGCGATGAGCGTGACCAGGGTGGTGATGAACGGGCGCATCCGCAGGATCGCGATGAAGAACCCGTTGACCGCCCCGAGCAGGGCGCCGGTCACGATCGCCGCCGGGACGACCACGGCCGTCGGCCACAGCCACACCCGGTCGGCGACCAGCGCGCCGAGCGCGCAGACCCCGACCATGGAGCCGACCGACAGATCGATGCCGCCGCCGACCAGGACGACCGTCAGGCCGATCGCCGGCAGGCCGAACTCGGCCATTTCGTCCAGCACCAGCGACGCGTTGTCGGCGCCGACGTTCGTGGTCATCAGGACGTACAGGCACAGTGCGAGCGCCAGTACCAGCGGGACGGCGCCTTCCATCCACCGTTTCTCGAACAGATCGGAGATCGTGCGGAACCGCGCGATCCTTTCGGTGGGCCTGCCGCCGGTCATGCCGAAGGCGTCGAGCCCGCGCCGCAGCGGGGAGAACCCGCGAGACGAAGTCGTCATCGGTGCTCGTCCCTACTGGCTCTCGTAGCAGGCGATGGTGGTCTTGTCGATGTTGGTCTTGTCGACGATCGTGTCCGACACGTACGCGACCGAGTGCGTGCTGCCCGGCTGCGCGCCGTTCATGACGAGGTTCTGCGCGGCGACCGCGCCCGCCGCACCGATTCCCTGGACGTCATAGGCGGCCGAGGCCGTCACCAGGCCCTGCTTCAGGGCGGCGCACCAGTTGCTGTCCGCGTCGAGGGTGTAGACGCCGACCGAGCCGGGCTGTACCTGGCCGCGCGATTCGGCGGCCTTGACCGTCTGCCCGACGGTGATCGAGTTGAGGTCGAAGGTGACCATGAAGCCGCAGAGCTTGCCCTGTTGCTGCTGGAGCACCGATTCGGCGGCCGCCTGCGCCTGGGCGTTCTGGAACTGCGAGTGGGCGACGAGGACCTTGTAGCCCGCCGGCTCCACGACGTCCTTGATCCCCTGGTTCCACAGAATCGACGCCGGGTCGTTGCCGGGGCCGTCGATGATCGAGATCGTCTTGGGCGCGTTGCGACTGTCGCAATCGGACATCGCACGCTTGGCGATCGACTGCGCCGCGCCGTAGACGTCGACACCGACGAAGGCGTCACCGAGGCGGGCGGACATCATGTTGAGCACCACCGTGTAGATACCGGCCTTCTGCGCGCGGTCGATGGCGTTGTCGAGCAGGCCCAGATCCTGGTTCTGCAGCACCAGCACATCGGCGGCCTTGCGGGCGATCAGGTCGTTGATGGTGCTGATCATCCGGTCGCTGCTGAAGTTCGAGTCGTACACCTTGAACTCGGTGCCGACCTTGTCGAAGGTGCGCTGCATCGTCGTGCCCCAGTTCTCCGTGAGCTGGTAGCCCTTGAAGAGAATCGGCACGAAGGCGATCTTCTTGCCCTTCATAGTGTCGAGCGCCTTCTGCCGCGCGGGCATCAGCTCCACAGTGGACCCGAACGCCTGATTTCCTTTGCCGGATTGGGCTTCCGACGAACCGCTGTCGACGGAGCAGCTCGCGACGGCGGTGGCCGTCACCGCGGCCAGCGTGAGGGCGAGGATCTTCTTGGTGAGTTTCATGGTTCCGTTCCCGTTCACAGTTCGCCGGATTTCTCGGTTTCGTCGTTGCGCGGATGCAGCCACGCGTCGAACGCGATCGCGGCGGCGAGCACGCCGCCTCGGATCAGGTCCTGCACCGCGGTGCTCAAGCCGTGCAGTACCAACAGGTTGTTGAGCACACCGACGAAGAGGGCGCCCGCGAGGACGCCGAGGATGGTTCCGCGTCCGCCGGACAGCGACACCCCGCCGATCACGACCACCGTCAGCGCGGTGAACAGGATCGGGGCGAAGGACGTGACCGTGGTCTGCACGCTTCCCTGCAGGGAGACCGTGACATAGCCGGCGAGCGCGGCGAGCAACGCGGAAAGCACGTAGGTGAGGATCTGCAGGGGCCGGACCGGGGCGCCGGTCGACCGTGCGGTCGCGAAGTTGTCCCCCATCGCGCGGATCAGCCGACCCGATGAGGTGTAGGCGACGAACAACCACGCGAGCAGGAACACCGCACCGGCGATCAACACCGGACGGGGCAACCCCGAGACCGAGCCGCCGCTGAGCTCGGCCAGGAACGACGCGGGCGGCACGCCGTAGACGTTCTCGGTGAGGAACAGGATGTCGATCCCGCCGATGGCGAGCATGCCGGTCGCGAGCGTCACGAACAGCGCGGGCACCTCGAAGAGGGCGACGAGGATGCCGTTGACCAGGCCGATCGCCAGCGCCAGCGCGGTCATCAGGGCGATCGCCTGCCATTCGGGCATGCCGCGGTCGATGAACGCCAGCGTCGCCTGGGCACAGCCGAGTCCGATGCCCGCCACGGACAGATCGAGTCCCTTGCCGAGGATCACGATCGCCTGGCCGATGGCGAGGATGCCGAACGCCGCCGACAGGTTCAGGATGCTGGCGAAGTTCCCGGCGCTCAGGAAGTTCGCCGTGGTCAGGCCGCCGGCCAGCGCCAGCAAGACGGTGATCGCGAGGACCGGATAGGTCTGGTCGTAGCCACCCAGGCGCGCGCGAAGCGACCCGCGTGGCTTCGTTGCCACAGTAGTCATGGAAATCCCGTATTCGGTCAGGAGGGAAGGACCGGGCGGAGCCGTTTCGTGAACTCGGTGACGTCCTCGACGTTCCGCAGGTCGAAGACGGCTTCGACGACGGCGTCCGCGTCGGCCTCGGTGAGGACGTCCTCGACGTTGTGCCGGAACTTGGCGATCAGTTCGCCGTCGGTCATGAACGTCGCCGGGTCGGGCGACGGACTGCCCTTCGGATAGGCGCGTTCGCCGGTGAAGGTGGTGCCGCGGGCTTGCACCTCGACGCGGGATCGCCGCGCCGCCGGGTCGCCGCGCAACGCGGCGGTGTAGTCCGGGTGTTCCCGGAAGGTGGCCTTCTTGGTCAGGTCGAGCACGGACGGGTCGAGCACCGCTTCCGGTGTCTGCCAGTCCTTGCCCGGCGGGATCCGGTGCGCGGCCATCGCCAAGCCGTGGGTCATACCGAACTGGGCGTCACGCGGATTGCGGATGTCCTCGTTGACCCACACCGGCTGCAGCACGAAGCTCTCGCCCCACGCGTCGATGGCGTCGATCTCGTCCGGGCGGATGTCGTGGGTCTCGACGATCTCGGTGAGCGCGTCGAACAACGCGTGCATCACGCGGCAATGCGGGTACGGCTTGAAGGACTGGAACTGGGTGAAAGTCCAGTCCGTACCCAGGCCTGCCGTGATGGGCGCCGGTTCCCACCGGGAGGTCCCAATGAAGCGCGGGAAGCCGTACTCGCGGTCGTCGAGCATCTCCCGGTCGCCGGTGTGCCCGAGTTCGGCGAGGTTCGCCGCGGTGACCGCCGACAGCGCCATCCCGCCGGCGAGCTGGTACTTGATCGTCGTCGACGGCGCGTGCATCATCCACGCCCGCTGGGTGTTCGTAGGGACCGTGGACCCCATGATCCCGAGCGCGTCGGCCAGGGTCTCGCGGGAGAATCCCTTGACCACGCCGATCGCGGCGGCCGAGCCGAACAGGGTGCTGCTGTAGCCGATGACGTCGGGGATGGTGACGACACCGTCCTTGATGTCGCGCAGGTAGTCGGTCGCCTTGCCGATGCGGAAGGACATCTCGTGCGCGACCGCGAGCGCGGTCAGGAGCTTCTCCCCGCTGCCCTGCAAGGATTCCGCCGTCGCCAGGGCTCCGGGCAAGACGTACGGCGTCACATGGCCGGGCGGGAGAACGGCGTCCTGGTCGAGGGCGTTGATCAGTTCCGCGTTGGCGAAGGCCGCACCAGGCACCGAGGTCGTGGTCCCCGTGCCCAAGATCGACGCGGGCCCCTCGGTACCACCGAGGTACCGGCCATAGCCGACGCCGCGTCGAGCGCCTTCGTCGTCGAGGGAGGCGACAGCGCAGCCGAGTGAGTCGAGCAGGATGCGCTGGGACTCGCTCACCACCTCGTCCGGCAAGTTCCGGATTTCGGTATCTGCCGCGAATTCCGCGAGTTGCTCGATGATCGTCGGCATCTTCTGCGCGCTCCCTCGGTGATCTGTGCCACGTTGCGGGAGTCAGTGTGGCCGCCGAACGGACCAGGTCACATCTGTCGCCGGTCGGAGTTCTTTTACTACCGGCGGCAGATTTCCCGGTTTCGCCTGGACAGCTGCTCGCGTGTTTCTTAAGATGCGCCGCCGCTCAGTTCGCGCTGGTCCGGCGAAGCCAGCGGGAGACCGCCTCGGCCCGGTTGGCGGCGCCGAGCTTGCGCAGAATATGGGTGACGTGGGATTTCACGGTCCCCTCGGAAATGAAGAGCCGCCCGGAGATCTGCTGATTCGACGCACCCGCCGCGAGCAACCGGACGATCTCGGTCTCGCGCTGAGTGAGCCCGAAGTCCTCGCTCGCGACCTCGGGCGTCCGCACAGGTGGACGGCAACCCGGCGCGACGAGCCGTTCTATCCCGGCGGCCACTGTGGACAGTCCATCCAGGATGGTCACCCGCGCGAGGATCTGGCTGAGTCCCTCGGCGAAGAGGTTAAGCATCGCGCGGTCGGTCGCGTCGACGTCGCGGCGCTGGTGATAGCAGTCTCCGTGGACCAGACCGACCACCTGCCCCTGGACGGTCAGCGGCGCAATGCCGTAGGAGCTGCAGCCGGAGATCCGGACCAGGTTCCGCGCGACGCGGGGATTGTTCTGAACGTCGTACACCAGCCCCGGCTTTGCCTGCGAGACGACGTCGGTCTCGACGAGGGTGCCGTCGAGCCGGGGCGGATCCGCCTGCCCTGCCGCGACCATCTCTTCGGCCATCCGCGGATCACGGATGATGCACATGGTGTGCAGCTTCCAGACCGAATCCTCCACACGCGACACCAGAGCGCGGTCGAAACCCAGACCACAGCATGCCTCGGGAGCACGGGCGAGCAACTCTTCCACCCCGGTGACGTCGCGGATCTCGGCCAATGCGACGCGCACGCGGTCTAGAAGACCAGCTCCGGCGGCGAGCCGAAAGTCCGTGACGGCCGCTTCAGCCGAACGAATGCGGGCGAGCAACTCGGTCAAGCGTCGCCGGCGCTCCGGCGATACCTCCGCCTCAGCCGAGTGCATCGTCTCGGCGAGCACGGCGTCCCACATGGCCGACAGCGAGCGCAGCGCGCCCGCCGCGTTGCCCACCGGACCGCGCGGCGGGGTGAACTCCCGGTCGAGCACGGCGCCGACCTCGGCAGACAGCTGTTCGAGCCGGGCACCGAGGCCGCCGTCGAGCACAGCACCGCCGGGCGACCTGCGAAGACGTTCGAGCGTCATTGCTCACTCCACGACAACCGGAAAATACACAATATAAATTGTGCCCGCCAGACGGTCAACCCGGAGGGTGGCTCAGTCCCCCACCACGAACACGGTGTCGTCCACCGCGGCGCGCTCCGTGGCCGCGATCGCCACATGCGGCGCAACGACGATCGCGGTAGACGCCACGGTAGCCACTCGGCATGTCGAGATCCGGTGTTTCCGCGTGGGTCTCGGCTTGCCCGATCAGACAAGTACCGCATCCAGAGGACTAAATGCGAGGTGTCAGTACGACCGCGGGAGGCCGAGCACCTGCTGCGAGATGTAGTTGCGCACCATTTCCTGCGAGAACGGCGCATTGCGCAGCAAGCGGACCTCCCGCCACAGCCGTTCGATGTGGTACTCCCTGGCGTACGCGTAACCGCCAAGGGTCGAGAACGCCCGGTCGCACGCCTCGAAACCGGCCTCCGCGCCGAGGTACTTCGCGGCGGCGGCCTCCGGTCCGCACGGCTTCCCCTCGTCGAACAACTCCGCCGCGCGCATCGCCATGCCCTCGGCCGCTTCCAGCCGGATCCACGAGTCGGCCAGCGGGTGGGCGACCGCCTGGTTCTGCCCGATCGGCCGGTCGAACACCACTCGGTTCTTCGCGTACTCCGACGCGAGCTCCAAGGCGGCCCGGCCGAGACCGATGCCCTCCATGCCCACCACGATGCGCTCGGGGTTCAAGCCGTCGAGCAGGTAGTAGAAACCCTTGTCGATCTCGCCGACCAGCCGGTCTTCGGGCACGAAGAGGTCGTCGATGAACAGCTCGTTGGTGTCGATGGCGGCACGGCCCAGCTTGTCGATCTCCCGCACCGCGATGTGTTCACGATCCATGTCGGCGAGGAACAGCGACATCCCCCAGAGCGGTTTGTCGTCGCGGCGGGGTGACGTCCGCGCCAGCAGGAGGATCTTCTGCGCGTTCTGCGCGTTGGTGATGAAGACCTTCTGGCCGTTGACCTTCCAGCCACCGTTCACCTTCACGGCCTTGGTCTTGATCCGCGAGGTGTCCACACCGGCGTCGGGCTCGGTGACGCCGAACGCCATCAGCAGTTCGCCGGAGGCCAGCCGGGGCAGGAACTCGCGCTTCATCTCCTCCGAGCCGTACTTCACGACCGGTGCGGGCGGGAAGACGTAGAAATGGATGGCCGAACCACCACTCATCCCCGCACCCGAGGACGAGATCTCGTTCATCATCACGGCGGCCTCACGGAGGCCGAGGCCGATGCCGCCGTACTCCTCCGGGATCATCGCGCCGAGCCAGCCGCCCGCGGCGAACGCCTTGATGAAGTCCCACGGATATTCGTGCTTGCGGTCCTTGTCCAGCCAGTAGTCGTTGTCGAACTTCCGGGCCAGTTCCCGGGTGGCCGTCCGGACGATTTCGACGGTGTTCTCGGCTTCCGCCATTGCTGCTCTCCTACTCTTCGTCCGCGAGGACGGGGATGTCTTCCAACGGCGTCGCAGGGTCCAAAGAGGACAGGTCGCCCACCGGTGTGCCAGTGAACCTCGACCGGATCGCGCGGCGCATGATCTTGCCGTTCTTTGTCTTGGGCAACGTCTTCACGACGTACACGGCCGGAGCGAACGACCTGCCCGCGTTCGCCAGTGCCGTGGCGCGCAGGTCGTCGAGGTCGACGTCCTGGCGCCGGAGCACGACGAAGGCCACCGCGCGCTGGCCGCGGCGTTCGTCCGGGGCGCCGATGACCGCCACCTCCGCGATCCTTCCGTCCTTCAGCAGTGCGGCCTCGATCTCGGCCGGTCCGACCCGGCGACCGGCGAGTTTGAGCGTGTCGTCCGAGCGGCCGTGGATGACCCACGAACCGTCCTCGTCCACACTCGCGAGGTCACCGTGGACCCACACGCCATCGAACCGGGCCCAGTAGGCGTCGAGGTAGCGCTCCCGGTCCTGCCAGAACGCGTGCGTCATCCCCGGGAAGGTGTTGCGGACCGCCAGTTCGCCGATCGCGTCCACGACCGGCTTCCCGTCGTCGTCGAGCACAGCCGCGTCGACGCCGGGCAAGGGGCCCGTGAACGCCGCCGGCGCGGCGGGCAGGAACGGATAGCCGATCAGGATGCCGCCGCCGACCTCGGTGCCGCCGCTGTAGTTGACGATCGGGATCCGCCGCTTGCCAACCTGGTCGAACAGCCACCACCAGGTCGGCTCGTCCCACGCTTCGCCGGTGGAGACGAAGGACCTCAACGTCGGAAGGGCGTGCGCGGGCCGCTCGTCCGCGGACCGCAGGGCACGAGCCGCCGTCGGGGCGATGCCCTGCACAGTCACACCGTTGCGCTCGACGACGTCCCACAGGCGATCCGCCGTCGGATAAGTGGGCAGCCCCTCGATCATGACGATCGTCGCCCCGAGTTGCAGCGGCCCGGCGATCAGCATGGGGCCGACCAGCCAGCCGAGGTCGGTGATCCAGCAGACCACGTCGTCGGCGTGCACATCGAAGCCATAAGCGAAGTCGGTGGCGGTCTTGACCGCGAACCCGCCGTGCGAGTGCACGATGCCTTTCGGCCGCCCGGTGGTCCCGGAGGTGTAGACGATGGTGAGCGGGTCGTTCGATCCCGTCGCCGCGGTCTCGACCGGCTCTGGATCGGCGTCGAGTTCGTCGTAGTAGACGTCGCGGCCGGCCTTCATCGGCACATCGGTGCCCAGGTGCCGGAGGACGACGACCGCGCGGACGGACGGCGCCTCCGCGACCGCGGCGTCGGCGGTGGCCTTGAGCCCGACCTCCTTGCCGCGCCGAGTGGTGCCGTCCGCGGTGATCAGCGCGACGGCTTCGGAGTCCTGTAGCCGGGTGGCCAGCGCGTCGGCGGCGTAGCCGCTAAAAGCCGGGACCGACACCGCGCCGAGCATCGCGATCGCCAGGAAGGCGACGACGGCCTCCGGGACCACGGGCATGAACAGCACGACCCGATCGCCCCGTGACACCCCGAGCGCGGCCAGGTTCGCGGCGAACCGGCGCACCTGCTCGTCCAGCTCGGCGAAGGTCAACGTCCGGCGCTGCCCCGAATCGCCTTCGTACACCACGGCGAGCTTCTCCGACCGCGAGTGACGGTGGGCGGCCAAGGTCGCGACGTTGATCCGGCCGCCGGGGAACCACCGCGGGAACGGTTTGCCCTCGGACTCGTCCAGCACCCGGGTGAACGGTTCGGTGAACTCGACGCCGAGGTCGTCGACGACTTCACGCCAGAACCATTCCGGGTCCGCGATGGCCCGGCGGTTCAAGTCGTCCACTCCGGCGAAGCCCCATCGGCGCAGCGTGGCCAGCAGGCGGCTGCGTTCCCGGACCGCGTCGTCCGGGACCCAAGCGATGTCAGGCATGGTCAGTCCTGCTTCGCGGGGCGCTTCATCATGAGCCCGGCGCGCAGCGCGTCACAGACGATCTCGTCACGCTGGTTGATCCCGAAGTGCCGGAACATCACGATGCCGGAGTCGTCCCGGCTCTTGGATTCCCGCTTGCTGACGATCTCGGTGCGCACGTGGATGGTGTCGCCGTGGAAGACCGGCTTGGGGAACTTGATCTGCTCGAACCCGAGGTTGCCGAGTGTGGTCCCCTGCGTCGTCTCCGGCACCGTCACCCCGGACACCAGTCCCAGGATGAACAGGCTGTTGACCAGACGCTGGCCGTAGATCGAGTTCTTGCTGTATTCGGCGTCCAGGTGCAGTGGCGCGAGGTTCAGTGTCATGACGCTGAACAGGGTGTTGTCCGCCTCGGTGACGGTGCGGCGGGTCGGGTGGTCGATGACCATCCCGGGTTCGAACTCCTCGAAGTACAGACCTGCCATCGGACGATCCTTTCAAAAATATTATATATTTGGTGGGTCACGCGTGAATCGACAAGGCGTCCGCCAGTTCGATGACGCCTTCGGCCGTCTTCACGTGCGCGATGTCGATGTGCTGCCCTTCGAAGTCGACCGCCGCACTGCCCGCGGCCTCCGCCTCGCGGAACGCGGCGATCATCCGGCGGGACTGCTCGACCTGCTCCGGCGACGGCGCGAACACCTCGTTCGCCACCGCGACATGGGACGGGTGGATCGCGACCAGGCCCCGGTACCCGAGGCCTCGGTTGTCCAGACAGAACCGGCGACAGCCGTCCAAGTCCTTGATGTCCTGCCACACCCCGGCCACCGGGTGATGGAGGCCGTTCGACCGGGCCGCGAGCACCAGCCGGCTGCGCAGGTAGAGCGTCTCCAGCCCGGCCGGCGTGAATTCGAACCCGAGTTCACGCCCGACATCGGCGTTCGGCCCCGTGGCACCCAGCAACGACGCCACCCGCGGGCTGGCGGCGGTGATCTCCTCGCAGTGCGCCATCGACGTCGCCGTCTCGAAGCTCAGGATCAGCTTCACCGAACCCGGTTCAAGCCCGTCCCGTTGCTCCAGGTGGGTCAGGACGCCGTCGAGGCGGACGATCTCCCACGCGGTGAACACCTTCGCGAGGAACAACCCCGCCAGACCGGGGCGGACGACCGCTTCGAGGTCGGCGCTCAGCAGGCCGCTCACCTCGGGATTGGCGCGTACCCACAGGTCGGGGCGCACTCCGTCCGCGGTCAGCCGGTCGATCGTGCCGGCGACGGTCTCGCGAGCCTGATCCTTCTCCGCGGCCGGGACCGAGTCCTCGAGGTCGAGGATCAAGGCGTCCGCCCCCGAAGCGATGCCCTTGTCCGCCCAGGCCGCCTTGTGGCCGGGAACGAAGAGCATCGAGCGATACGGTTTCATCGTGCGTCTCCCTTGACTTCCTCGAAGCTGTTCGCCGTCGTTAAATATAAAATATATACTACGGAGCGTGCCGAGGCGAGAGGCGACCGAAATGCTCCAAGAGACGACCACCTTCCGCGGGGCACACGGCCTCCGGCTCAGTGGCGACCGCTGGGAACGACCCGGCTCAGATCGCGGCACCGTGCTGTTGCTGCACGGCGGCGGCCAGACCCGTCACTCCTGGAACCGCACCGCGCGCGCTCTCGCCGCGGAAGGCTGGCAGGCCTGGGCGATCGACACTCGCGGCCACGGCGACAGCGAATGGTCACCGGACGGCCGGTACACCCTCGACGACTTCACCGCCGACCTCTACGCGATAGTGGCCCAGCTGGACACGAAGCCCGTGGTCGTAGGTGCGTCACTGGGCGGGCGCACCGCCCTCACCGCCGAAGGTGAGCGCCCCGGCACCCTGGCCGGACTCGTGCTGGTCGACATCACCCACCGCACCGAGCACTCCGGACAGTCCCGCGTCAAACGCTTCATGACCGGTGCGCCGCACGGGTTCGCCACCCTCGAAGAAGCCGCGGACGCCATTTCCGCCTATCGGCCGGAACGACCTCGTTCCCACAGCCTCGACGGCCTCAAGCGCAATCTGCGCCGAGGCGAGGACGGGCGCTGGTATTGGCATTGGGATCCCCGGTTCCTCGGCTCCACCGCCGACGCGGGGTACTACTCCCCCGAACGGCTCAGGCGCGCCGCGCGCGCGATCGCGATACCGACCCTGCTCGTGCGCGGCCTGCACTCGGACATCGTGACGGCCGAGTCAGCGGCGGAATTCCTTGACCTCGTCCCCACCGCACGCGAGGTCGCGGTCGCCGCCGGGCACATGATCACCGGCGACGACAACGACGTCTTCACCACGCATCTGCGGGATTTCCTCACCCACGACCTGGCCTGACCTTCCGGCTGGGTCCGTGAAGGCCTCCTTGAGGGACTCTGGGTCCCTCAAGGAGGCCTTCACGGACAAACATCAGGGCACGTCGAACACCGTGGTCGGACACGCGCTGGTCGGTCACCGAGATCGCGGCGCGATGGGGCCTCTTCCATCCTGGACGGTTCGCCCGCCAGTACCGCGAGCGCTTCGGGATGCTGCCCTCGGAGACGGCTCGGCTAACCAAGCGCTGATCAGCTGGTCCACGTCCAGCACGTCCGCCACCGGTGGCTGCGGCTCACGAGCGGGCGTCCGCCCCAGCCGAGGCGCCGGGTTCGGATGCAAGACACCACCGACCCGGCGGAAGACCTCACGCTCGGCGTTGTGCGGATGTTCCGCGGCTTCGTCGAACGTGAGCACCGGCGTGACGCAGGCATCGGTACCTTCATAGATCCGGGCCCATTCGTCGCGACCTTTCGCCGCGAACGCCTCGGCGATCAATTTCCGCAGGCGCGGCCATTCCGTGCGGTCGTCCTGTTCGGGCCATTCGGAAAGGTCGACGTCGAGCCGCGAGACGAATTCGCGGTAGAAGTCGGGTTCCAACGCCCCGACCGCGACGTATCGCCCGTCGGCGCAGGGGTAGGTGTCGTAGAACGGCGCGCCGGAATCGAGGTAGTTGGTGCCGGGCTCGTCGCTGTAGCGACCGGCGGCGCGCAGACCCTGAAGCTTGGCCGTCAGCAACGCGACGCCGTCGAGCATCGCCGCGTCGATCACCTGGCCGCGACCCGACCACCGGGCTTCCAGTACGGCACACACGATCCCGTAAGCCGCCGCCAGCGCGCCACCGGCGTAGTCGCCGAGCAGGTTGATCGGTGGCCGCGGGGCCTCCCCCGCCCTCGCCATCGCGTGCAGGGCACCGGACTGCGCGACGTAGTTGATGTCATGCCCCGCCTGCTGGGCCAACGGCCCGGTCTGTCCGTACCCGGTCAAACGGGCGTACACGAGCGCGGGATTGCACCGGAGAAGGTCGTCCGGCCCGAGACCGAGCCGCTCGGCCACCCCAGGCCGGTATCCCTCGATGAACACGTCGGCGGCCTCGGCGAGGCGAAGCACCGAATCGACCCCGGCGGAGCTTTTGAGATCGGCCTCGACCGTGCCCACCCCGCGATTGGCGAGGTCGTGCTCGGGCGCCATCCCCTCGGTCTGCCCCAGCGCGCGACCCCGGCGGTTCGCCGGACGGGCGACCCGCACGACCTCGGCCCCCATGTCCGCCAGCAGCATGCTCGCGAACGGCGTCGGCCCCATTCCGGCGAGCGCGATCACCCGTACCCCGGTCAACGGCCCGCTCACCTCGGTCGTCATCGCACTCCTTCCGAGAAATATTATGTTTCATCCTGCGTGATGAGCTGTCGATGCCATGCCATAATCGACAGAACGTTGTATATGATGTTCGCAACCGAATTGGGGAGGTGCCGGGTGGCCGACAACTCGATCAGGCTCCGGAGCAGTGAAGGCCGGCAGCAGCTGCCTGAGGAGGTCGCCACCTACGTGCGCGAGCTCATCATGTCCGGTCAGGTCAAACCGGGCGAGTTCCTGCGCACCGAGCCGATCGCGGAAGCCGTGGGCGTCAGCAACACGCCGGTCCGCGAAGGGCTGCTCTCCTTGCGCAGTGAGGGATTCGTCGAGCTGGTCCCCCGTCGCGGTTTCGTCGTCGCACCGGTTTCGCGGCAGGACATCCGGGACCTCTTCTGGGCGCAGGCCCAGTTCTCCTCCGAGCTGGCCGCCCGCGCCGCGAAGAAGATCACCCCCGACCAGATCGCCCGGCTCGAAGCGATCAACGAGGACTTCGAGAAGGCCGTCGAAGCCGGCGACCAGGAAACCCTCGCCCGGCTCGGACACGACTTCCACCGGCAGATCAACCTCGCCGCCGACTCCCACCGGCTGACGCTGCTGCTCAGCTCCGTGGTCAAGCATCTGCCGAACCGTTTCTACGCCTCGATCGAGGAGCACGTCACCGCCACCCGCAACGATCACGCGGAACTGGTCCAGGCGCTGCGCGGCCGGCACGTCCGCAAGGCGCGGACCATCGCGGAGCAGCACATCCTCGAAGGCGCCGACAGCGTCATCAAGGTGCTCGAGGAGCGCGGCCTCTGGGCCGACGAGGAGTAACGCTCGCTGGTCACGAGCGGGGCGACGACCTTTCCGGCCGCCGCCCCGCTCGCCGTCTTCCCCGGTGTTCACGCCGCTTCGCCGACGACTCCGGCGGCCGCCACGCCCGCCGCGGTCAGCCGGGCCCGGACGCGATGCCCGAGCGGCCCCGGCTGTGCTGGGACGATCAGGGCGCGATGAGCGAGTACGTGGGCGGTGTACTGGTCGCAGCACGGCAACCCGTCGACGAACAGGTCAGGCTCCCTGCTGCAGGTGATCTCCGCTCGCCCGGAGGCCACCGCGCGAAGGATCGCCAGCTCCCGGTGACTCAGTTCGTGATCCTGCGTCATGGCGGCCTCCCGCGTCAGCTACTTAATATTTTATATTATGCTTGCTGATGCTTCGAGGTCAAGGGGAGCACCGCCAACGGAATCAGGCTGAGCACGCAGGCCACGACGATGTGGCGCGTCCAGCCGTGGGTCGCCTGGGTCGTGTGTGGGGGGTTGGGGGTGTTTTGGAGCAGCCACCAGCCTCACCCCCTGAACGGCCCCCCCCCCGCGACCCCCCACCAGAAAACGGGGGCGGAAACAAGC
>NZ_JBVIRO010000009.1:93871-248591 GCF_055575975.1 Amycolatopsis sp. NPDC033938 | reverse complement strand
CACCGCTCGACATTGTTGTTGGGCCTCACCTGGTTTGGGTGGTTTTTTTTTTTTTGGTTTTTGTTTTTAAAACCCATAAACCCAAAACACGACCACCTGTACCGACCACGACACCGTCACCCCCTCACTAAACGCGGTCCCAGAACCCCTGCGCTTCCAGCAGGGCGACGGCTCGCTCGGCGCCGTCGGCGAAGTGCCTCTCCACCGCTGTCCGCGCACGATCGCCGGAGCGAGCCAGCAACGCCTCGACGATCCGGCGGTGGTCTTCGCATGCTTTCGCAGGCCAGTCTTCGTGGGCTTCGTAGAACCCGTGCGAGACCGTTTTGCCGAGGGTACGGAGGATCGAAATGAGCCTGCGTGCATCCGAACCATGATTGATCCGCCGGTGGAACTCGAAGTTGAGCCGTTCCTGCTCGGCGGGATCAGCGCACGATTCCGCGCGGTCGGCGAGGTCGGCCAGTCCCTGAAGGCTCTCCGGCGACAGGCTCTTCGCGGCACGCTCGGCCGCCAGACCGGAAACCAGGCCGAACACCCGGTACTGGTCCCGGATGTCGTCACGGGTCAACTCGGCGACGTAGGCTCCCCGCCGGGCGATGTGCTCGACGACGCCCTCGTGGTCGAGCGTGATCAGCGCTTCGCGCACCGGAAGCTTGCTGATCCCGAGTTCCTCCGCGACTGCGTCCTGGTCGATTTTGGTTCCAGGCCGCAGTTCTCCCGCGAAGATCCGCCGCCTGAGCTCCTGGGCGGCGAGCGCCTTCAGATTGCTTCGGCTCACCGGATGAAGCTAACCCGTGGACTGTGATCCACATCAGAACTTGATAAAATATATTTTGTGCTCGATGCCGGGATGATGCATAGTGTGGAGTATGTCAGCCGTGACCCCCGAGGACTTCAAGCCGATCCTGACCCTCGTTCGCGACTTCGTCCGCGCGGAGGTGCTGCCGCGCGAGCGGGAGATCATGGACACCGACGCGATCCCGGACGATCTGCGCGAGCAGGTGGCCGAGATGGGCCTGTTCGGTTACGCAATCCCCGAGGAGTGGGGCGGTCTCGGCCTCGACCTGACGCAGGATGTCGAACTCGCCATGGAGTTCGGCTACACCGCGTTGGCTCTGCGGTCGATGTTCGGCACCAACAACGGCATCGCCGGGCAGGTGCTGGTGAACTTCGGCACCGACGAGCAGAAGGCCGAGTGGCTGGAGCGCATCGCGTCGGGTGAGATCGTGGCGTCGTTCGCACTGACCGAACCGGGCGCGGGATCCAATCCGGCGGGGTTGCGGACCAAGGCGGTCCGCGACGGCGACGACTGGGTGATCGACGGTGAGAAGTGCTTCATCACCAACGCGCCCATCGCCGGCCTGTTCGTGGTGTTCGCCCGCACCCGTCCCGCCGACGCGTCCGGAACGGGGATCGCCGTCTTCCTGGTCCCGGCGGGCACTCCCGGCGTCGAGGTCGCGGCCAAGGACAAGAAGATGGGCCAGGAAGGCGCCTGGACCGCGAACGTCTCGTTCACCGGCGTCCGGGTGCCGGGTTCGAGCCTGGTCGGGGGTGACGAGGACACCGGCTATCGCGCCGCGATGACGTCGCTGGCCCGCGGGCGCGTGCACATCGCCGCGCTGGCGGTCGGCACCGCGCAGCGCGCTCTGGACGAGTCGGTCACCCACGCCGCGACGGCCACCCAGGGCGGGACACCGATCGGGGACTTCCAGCTGGTGCAGGCGATGCTCGCCGACCAGCAGACCGGGGTGCTGGCCGGGCGGGCGCTGGTGCGTGAAACGGCGAAACGGTACGTGTCCGGTGAGGACCGGCGGATCGGGCCGTCCGCGGCGAAGCTGTACTGCACCGAAATGGCCGGGAAGGTCGCCGACCTGGCCGTGCAGATCCACGGCGGCAGCGGCTACATGCGCGAGCTCCCGGTCGAGCGGATCTACCGCGATGTGCGGCTTCTGCGGCTTTACGAGGGCACCAGCGAGATCCAGCGGCTGATCATCGGTGGCGGTCTGGTGCGCGGAGCCCGGCGATGACCACGCGGGCCGAACGTCTGGTGAACCGGGTGCGGGACGCGGCCACGCTGCTGTTCGTTCCCGGCGACCGTCCGGAGCGGTTCGCCAAGGCGGAGCGGGCCGAAGCAGACCTCGTCGTGCTGGATCTCGAGGACGCCGTCGCGCCGGAGCGCAAGGTGTACGCGCGCGAGCAGGTTGTCGCCTGGCTGGGCGAGCACCCGCAGTGCGCGGTGCGGGTCAACGCGGCCGGCACTCCGTGGCACGACGAAGACCTCGCCGCGCTGGCCCGGTTCCGTTGCGTCGTCATGCTGCCGAAAGCCGATCCGGTCAGCGCCCGTACCGCTGCGGGCGAGCTGGGCGTGTTGCCTGTCCTGATCGCCTTGATCGAAACCGCACGGGGAGTACTCGACGCGCGCGAGATCGCGTCGGTGCCGAATGTGCACCGGCTGGCGCTGGGCACTTTCGACCTGGCGGCGGAACTGGGGGTCGATCCCGCGGACGTCGACGCCCTCGCCCCGGCGCGCGGGGCGCTCGTCCTCGCGTCTGCGGCGGGCGGTCTTCCGGGTCCGGTGGACGGGGTGACCGGCGATCTGCGGAACACCGAGCGGCTCACCGGTGACGTCCGCTACGCGCGCCAGCTGGGGTTCACGGGGAAGTTGTGCGTGCATCCCCTGCAGGTTTCGGCGGCCGCGGCGGCGCTTCGCCCGTCCCGGGAGGAAATCCGCTGGGCTCATTCGGTGGTCACCACGGCCGGGGACGGCGCGGTCGCGGTGGAGGGGCAGTTGGTCGACAAGCCGGTGCTGGATCGCGCGCGGCGCGTCCTCCGGCAGGAAAGGGAAGGGTTGCGGCGATGACGCTGTCCGACGACGAAAAGCAGATGGTGGCCCTGGTGGCGGAGTTCGTCGACGAACGGGTCCGCCCGCGCGTCCGCGAGTTCGAAGAGGACGACGTCTATCCGGCCGAGTTCATCGACGAGATGAAGAAGCTCGGCTTCTTCGGGCTACTTGCCCCTGCCGAGTACGGCGGTGTCGATGTCAGCACCGCCTGTTTCGCCCGGGTCACCGAAGAACTCGCCCGCGGCTGGATGAGCCTGGCGGGTGCGATCGGCGGTCATTCCGTCATCACCTATCTGATCAAGACCTTCGGCACGCCGGAACAGCGTGAGAAGTACCTGCCCGCAATGGCCGAGGGCACGATCCGCGCGACCATGGCGCTGACCGAACCCGCGGGCGGCAGCGACCTGCAGGCGATGCGCACCCATGCCGCCTCCGACGGCGACGGGTACTCGATCACCGGAGCCAAGACCTGGATCTCCAACGCCGCCCACTCCGGGCTCATCGGGCTGCTGTGCGTCACCGATCGTGACGCCTCCCCCAGTCATCGCGGGATGAGCGTCCTGCTCGTGGAGCCCGGCGACGGTCTGACCATCTCGAAGAAGCTCCCGAAGCTCGGATACCGCGGTGTCGAGGCCTGCGAGATCGTCTTCGACGGACGTCGGGTCGGCGCGGACGCCGTACTCGGCGGGACACCGAACCAGGGTTGGGCGCAGATGATGCGCGGTCTCGAGGTCGGCCGGATCCAGGTGGCCTCCCGCGCGCTCGGTGTCGGGCAGGCGGCGCTGAACGACGCCGTCCGCTACGCGCAGGAACGCGAATCGTTCGGCAAGCCGATCTGGAAGCATCAGTCGGTCGGCAACCTGCTCGCCGACATGGCCACCAAGATGCGTGCCGCACGGCTGCTCACCCTCGACGCCGCCGCGAAGCTCGACGCGGGCGAACGCGCCGACATGGAAGCCGGGATGGCCAAGCTCTTCGCGTCGGAATCGGCGATGCAGGTCGCTCTCGACGCCATCCGCGTGCACGGCGGTTACGGCTACTCCAAGGAATACGACGTCGAACGCTACTTCCGTGACGCGCCGCTGATGATCGTCGGTGAGGGCACCAACGAGATCCAGCGCAACGTCATCGCCGCCCAGCTCATCGCCCGCCACAAGATCTGAGGAACGACAATGTCCTTGCTGACCGATCGGACCGCGGTCGTCACCGGCGGAGCCCAAGGCATCGGGCTCGCCATCGCCGAACTGTTCGCCGCCGAAGGCGCCCACGTGGTGCTCGGCGACCTCGACGGCGACGCGGCCGCACGTGCCGCCGAGAAACTCGGTGGTGTCGGCGTTCGCTGCGACGTCACCCAAGCGTCCGATGTGGACGAACTGCTCGCAGCAGCCGAAGACACCTTCTCCCCGGTGGACGTCCTGGTCAACAACGCCGGGATCACCAGGGACGCGACACTGCGGAAGATGACCGAGGACCAGTTCGACCAGGTGATCAACGTGCACCTCAAGGGCAGCTGGAACGGCGTCCGCAAGGCCGCGGCGATCATGCGCGAACGCAGCCGCGGCTCGATCGTCAACATCTCGTCGCTCTCGGGCAAGGTCGGCATGATCGGCCAGACCAACTATTCCGCGGCCAAGGCCGGCATCGTCGGGCTGACCAAGGCCGCGGCGAAGGAACTCGCCCACCACGGCGTCCGCGTCAACGCGATCCAGCCCGGTTTGATCCGCACCGCGATGACCGAGGCGATGCCCGCCAAGGTGTGGGACCAGAAAATGGCCGAAATCCCGATGGGCCGGGCCGGCGAGGTCGGCGAGATCGCCTCGGTGGCTCTGTTTCTGGCTTCGGACCTGTCGTCGTACATGACCGGCACGGTGCTGGAAGTGACCGGCGGAAGGTTCATGTGATGGAGCAGTGGGCTCCGCACACCGTCACCACCCGTGAGCTGGTCGATCGGGCGCCGGTAGCCGCGCTGGCGGCCGTGTTCGACGACGGGCTGCCCGCCCCGCTGCCCGGCGACGACTTGCCGCCGCTGTGGCACTGGGTCGCTCTCGCCCGCTGGCCCGTCTCGTCGGAATTGGGCACCGATGGGCATCCGGCGCGCGGGACGTTCCTGCCGCCGGTGGACCTGCCGCGGCGGATGTTCGCCGGCGGCGAGGTGACCTTCCACGCCCCGTTGAAGATCGGCGCCACCGTGCTCCGCGAATCCTCAGTGGACTCGGTGACGGAGAAGTCGGGACGATCCGGTCGTCTGGTGATCGTCGTCGTGCGCACCCGTCTGTCCACAGTAGATGGATCGTTGTGCTTGGAAGAGCGGCAGGACCTGATCTACCGCGACCGCGGCACGCCCGCCGAGCCGAAACCGGCCGACTTCGCCCCCGTCGGCGCGCCGTTCCGCCGCATCGAGGCGGGCACATGGGACTTCGCCACCGACCCGACGCTGCTGATGCGGTTCTCGGCGGCCACCGCGAACCCCCACCGCATCCACTACGACTGGCCTTACGCCACCCGCACCGAGGGCTATCCCGGCCTGGTCGTGCACGGCCCACTGATGTCCCTCGCACTCGCCGAAACCCTGCGTCTGGACCGGCCCGCGGTACGGGTACGCCGCTTGAGGCACCGGAACCAGGCACCGCTGTTCTGCGGCGAACCCGCCCAGCTCAAGGTCACCGGTTCGGTGCTGGAGCTGATCGGCCCTGGTGGAACGCCGAGGACCAGCCTGGAAGTCGAATCTCACGAGGAAGGCATTCCCCATGCGTGACGCCGTCATCTGCGAGCCCGTCCGGACCCCGATCGGCCGCTTCGGCGGCTCGCTCAAGAGCGTCCCCGCCGCCGACCTCGCCACCATCGCGCTCACCGGCCTCCTGGAGCGCACCGGGATCGACCCCGAAGCGATCGACGACGTCATCCTCGGCCACTGCTACCCCAGCGCCGAAGCCCCCGCGATCGGCCGTGTCGCCGCGCTCGACGCCGGGCTGCCGGTGACCGTGCCCGGCATGCAGGTCGACCGGCGCTGTGGCTCCGGGCTGCAATCCGTGGTGCAAGCCGCCCTCCAGGTGCAGGCCGGGGTCAGCGACGTCATCGTCGCGGGTGGCGCGGAGAGCATGAGCAACGTCATCTTCTACGCCACCGACCTGCGCTGGGGCGCCAAAGGCGGTGGGGTGATGCTGCATGACGCGCTCAACCGTGGCCGCGCGACACCCGGCGGCAAGCATTACCCGGTCGCGGGAGGAATGCTGGAGACCGCCGAGAACCTCCGGCGCGACTACGGGATCACCCGCGAAGAACAGGACCAGCTCGCTTTCACCTCGCACCAGCGCGCGGTCGCCGCGCAAAAGTCGGGGGTTTTCGCCGAGGAGATCATTCCGGTCCCGGTCGAGACCAAGAAGGGCACCGTCGTCGTCGACACCGACGAACATCCTCGTGCCGACACCACCATCGAGACCCTCGGCAAGCTCCGCCCCGTCCTGGGTAAACAAGACCCTGAAGCGACCGTGACCGCCGGCAACGCCAGCGGCCAGAACGACGCGGCGGCCGTCTGCGTCGTCACCCATCCCGAGCGCGCCGCCGAGCTCGGTCTGCGCCCGTTGGTGCGGCTCGTCTCCTACGGCGTCGCGGGGGTTGCCCCGAAGATCATGGGCATCGGCCCCGTTCCCGCCACCGCGGCCGCGCTCGCCAAAGCCGGACTCAAGATCGCCGACCTGGACCTCATCGAACTCAACGAAGCCTTCGCCGCCCAAGTCCTGGCCTGCACTCGCGAATGGGGCTTCGGTGAAGCCGACTTCGACCGGCTCAACGTGCACGGATCCGGCATCTCGCTCGGTCACCCTGTCGGCGCCACGGGTACCCGGATCCTCGCCACACTGGCCCGCGAGCTCCACCGCCGGGACGCGCGCTACGCGCTGGAAACCATGTGCATCGGTGGCGGCCAGGGGCTGGCCGCGGTATTCGAGAAGGTGGCATCGTGACGCGGGTCTTCGCCTCCGCCGACGAAGTCCGTGCCGCTCTCGGCGACGAACTCGGCCCGACCGACTGGTTCGTGGTCGGACAGGCGCGGATAGACGCGTTCGCCGGTGCCACCGGCGACCATCAGTGGATTCACACCGATCCCGAACGCGCCGCGACCAGCCCGTTCGGCACGACCATCGCGCACGGGTTCCTCACCCTGTCGCTCATCCCGAGGTTCGCCAAGGAGTTGTACCGGCTGGATTTCGGCACGGCGCGAATCAACTACGGCCTCGGCAAGGTCCGTTTCCCGGCGCCGGTCCCCGTCGGCTCCCGGCTGCGGGCGAGCGCGACCTTCACCGAGCTCCGGTCCGGAACGGCCGGGGTGACGGTGACGACCCGTTACGTCGTCGAACTCGACGGTGCGGCCAAACCGGCCTGCGTCGCCGAAACCCTGGTCGTCGTCAGCTGAAGGTGGTCGGAATGGCAGTCACACCCTTTTCCGCACGGTATTGGAGTGCGATCGAAACCCTCCCACCCGCCGTCGCCCGGGCGGTCCAGGACGAACGCCTGCGTGAGCAGGCCGCTTATCTGGCCGCGAACAGCGCCTTCTATCAAGCGAAGCTCGGCGCCGACCTGACGAAGATCCGGTCCGTGGACGATCTCGCCGGGCTGCCGTTCACCGAGAAGCAGGAACTGCGCGACAGTCGCGCCGCCGCCCCGCCGCTGGGCGTGCACATCGCCGCGGAGATGTCCGAGGTCGTGCAGATCCAGGCGTCGTCCGGTACCACGGGCAGCCCGTCCTACGTCGGCCTGACGGCGAGCGACATCGCCACCTGGTGTGAACTCGGCGCGCGAGCGTTGTACGCCAACGGTTTCCGCCCGGGTGACCGGCTGCTGCACGCCTTCGGCATGAGCAAGGGGTTCGTCGGCGGGCTTCCGATCGTGCAGATCCTCCAGTACATGGGGATCGTCGACATCCCGGTCGGGGCGGAGGCCGGCGCGGAACGGCTCCTGCGGGTCCAAGCCGATCAGCGCCCCAACGCACTCATCGGTACCCCGTACTTTCTCGCCCATCTCGCCGAGCAGGCGCCGGCGATCGTCGGCCGTCCGGCGCGGGATCTCGGTGTCCGCGCGATCAGTGTCGGCGGTGAACCCGGCGGTGGCCTTCCCGCGGTCCGCGAGAAGCTCGAATCGCTGTGGGGCGCGACGTCGCGGGAGATGCTGGGCGGTACGGACATCGCCTGCACGTACTGGGGTGAATGCGAAGCCGCCGACGGTATGCACTTCCTCTCCCCCGACCTGATGATCGCCGAGCTCGTCGACCCCGACACCGGTGAACAGATCGCCCCGGTCGAAGGCGCGCAAGGCGAACTCGTCTACACCGCGTTGCGGCGCCAGGCGTCCCCGTTGCTGCGGTTCCGCACCCGTGATCACGTCGTCGTCACCGGGACCGGTTGTTCCTGCGGCCGCACCGGCTACAAGGTCCGGTGCATCGGCCGCACCGACGACATGCTGATCGTTCGCGGTATCAACGTCTTCCCTTCGGCGATCAAACAACTCGTCGCCGAACTGACCACTGGCGAGATGCGGATCCGCGCCGATTTCGAAGGACATTCGACGCAACGCCCGCTCCCGGTCGTCGTGGAGGACACCGGTCTGACTCCTGAACAACAGGCAGGACTCCGCGCGACCATCGAACAACGGATCCGGTCCGCCCTCAACGTCAAAACCGTTGTCGGCTTCGTCCCCCAGGGCTCGTTGAAGCGTCCCGACCATGTGAAGGTCAACCTCGTCGAGCGGGTGCCCTCATGACCGACTTCTGCCGCCTGGACGAGGCGATCGCGCGGCACGTCCGCGCCGGTGACGCCGTGCACGTGATGATGGGCCACAGCCGCTGGAGCGCGCTGGTCCGGGAACTGGCCCGGCAGCACTGGGGAAGGCCGTCGAAGTTCACGCTGATCATGGCGAGCCTCTCCTCGCTCGGCGCAGTGCTGTTCCGCTCCGGCTGCGTCGAGAAGGTCGTCACCGTCTACTCCGGCGACTCGTTCCCAGTGTTCACCCCGAACCCGATCTTCCAGAAGGCCTACGCCGATGGTTCGGTCGAGGTCGAGAACTGGTCGTTCCTGAGCTACATCCAGCGTTTGCGCGCTGCCGCCACCGGGGTGCCCGCCGTGGTGACCGGATCCGTGCGGGACTCGTCGATGGCAGAGAACGGAGGCTACGAGGAGGTCGACACCCGGTTCGGCCGGGTGGGCTTGGTCTCGCCTCTGGTGCCGGACGTCGCGCTGGTGCACGCCGCGGTCGCCGACCGGCAGGGCAATCTCGCGATCGCTCCCCCGATGTTCGAGGGGTCGATCGGCGCGTTCGCCGCCCGCCGGGGCGTCCTCGCCACGGTGGAGAAGGTCGTCGACGATCTCCGCCCCTGGTCGGCGCTGGTCCGCGTCCCGGCGCACCGGGTACTCGCCGTTGTAGAAGCGCCGTTCGGAGCGCATCCCGGCGGGGTCTTCGCCGGTCCAGAAGGCACACGGCTGCCGGTGGAGGGGTACGCCGAGGACGTCGCGTTCTGGATCTCCGCACGGGAAGCGAGCCGATCACCGGAGTTCGACGACTGGATCCGGGAGTGGATCCTCGAGCCCGCCAGCCACGACGCGTACCTCGCGAAGCTCGGCGAGGCCAGGCTCGACGCCCTCGTCCGCTCCGCCGGTGAGCCGACGCCACCCACCGGCCGGGGCGAGCACGATGGCCCCGCGACGCCGGCCGAACGCGCGGCCACCTGGCTGGCCGGTCTCGTCCGGGCACGGATAGCGGAGACCGGCGCTGACGCCGTCCTCGCCGGTGCGGGTCTGGCGAATCTCGCGGCCTGGGTGGGTGTCGAGGCGGCGAAGGCGGAGGGTCACCGTGTAGCGCTCGCGGCCGAGCTGGGGCTCTGGGACTACACGCCGGCACCGGGCGATCCGTTCATCTTCGGCTTCGCGAACTTCCCGACGTCGTCGATGCTGCTCGACACGGAACAGGTGCTCGGCACGGTGGTCAACGGGCCGTTCACGCGGTCGATCGCCTGTGTCGGCGCGGCCGAGATCGACCGGCTGGGCAACATCAACACGACCCGGATCACCGGAGGCCCCCACCTCGTCGGCTCGGGTGGCGCGAACGACGTGGTCACCAACGCCGACGAGACGCTGGTCGTCGGAACGATGAGCCCTCGCCGATTCGTCGAGCGCTGCGACTACGTCACGAGCCCCGGCGCGCGCGTACGTGCCGTGGTGACCGACGTCGGGATCCTGACCCGGCGCGATGACGAACTCGTCCTCACCCACGTCGCGCCGGGTCCCGAACCACTTTCCGAACGCGTCGAGTACGCCCGTTCGCGCTGCGGCTGGGGGCTCGCGGTGGCGGACGATCTGAAGGAACTGCCCGAGGTGAACGCCGACGACCTGGCCCGGCTCCGCAAGTACGACCGCGAAGGCCTGTTCCTGGGTCAGAGCAAGAAGGGAAGCGCATGAGCCGCTACGCACGTTTCGAGAACCTCCGGGTGGACGGCCCGGACGACGCGGGCGTCGTCGAACTCGTCCTGGACGCGCCGAACCTCAACGCGGTCAGCGAAGCCGCGCACGCGGATCTCGCCGACATCTGGCGGGAGTTCGACCGCGATCCGGACGTGAACGCCGTCCTCCTGCGCGGCGAGGGCAAGGGATTCTCGGCCGGCGGCTCGTTCGATCTGGTCGAGAAGCTGTCGAACGACTACGAAACGCGAACCCGCACGATGCGGGAGGCACGAGACCTGGTCTACAACGTCATCGACTGCTCGAAGCCGATCGTCTCGGCCATCCACGGCCCCGCTGTCGGCGCCGGCCTCGTCGCGGGGGTACTGGCCGACGTCTCGGTGGTCACGAAGACCGCCAAGATCATCGACGGCCACACCCGCCTCGGCGTCGCGGCCGGTGACCACGCCGCCGTGTGCTGGCCGCTGCTCTGCGGCATGGCGAAGGCGAAGTACTACCTGATGACCTGCCGTCCGCTGACCGGCGAGGAAGCCGAGCGGATCGGCCTGGTCTCCCTCTGCGTCGACGAGGACGCCGATCTGCTGCCGACCGCGCGAGAAGTCGCGCGCGAGTTGGCCCTCGGCGCCCCGAACGCCATCCGCTGGACCAAGCAGAGCCTGAACGCGTGGTACCGGCAGGTCGCGGGCGCGATCTTCGATTCCTCACTGGCGCTGGAGTTCTACGGCTTCGGCGGGCCGGAAGTCCGCGAAGGTCTCGCCTCCCACCGCGAACGCCGCAAGCCTGACTTCACCCGGCGGGAGGACGACGATGCCTGACCCGAACCCGGCGCTGCTCACGGGTTTGCGGGTGGTCGAGATCTCCAGCTACGTCGCGACCCCGTTGTGCGGCCTCACCTTGGCTCAGCTCGGCGCCGACGTCATCCGGGTCGAACCGCTCGGCGGCGCGGCCGACCGGACCCGATGGCCCCTGGCCGACTCCGGCACCAGTCTCTACTGGTCGGGGCTGAACAAGGGAAAGCGCGCCGTCGCCGTCGACCTGGAGTCCGAAGTGGACCGTAAGCGGGTCGTGGACCTGATCGTCCACGGTGGACCCTGCGTCGTCGTCAGCAACACCGACCGGCATCCGGATCTCGGCTACGCGGAGCTGTCCGCTCGTCGTCCCGACGTGATCCACGTGCTGCTCGAAGGTCGCCCCGGAGGTGGCGCCGCGGTGGACTACACGGTGCAGGCCGGCAGCGGTTTCCCGCTGATCACCGGCTCCGCCGAAGCCCCCGCACCGGTCAACCACGTGCTGCCCGCCTGGGATATCGCCGCCGGTCTCTACCTGGCGATCGGCCTGCTCGCTGCCGAACGCCACCGGCAGGAGACCGGACAGGGCCGCGCGATCCGGGTCGCCCTCGAAGACGTCGCCCTGGCCACCGCCGGCAATCTCGGCTACCTGGCGGAAGCACAGGTCACCGACCACGACCGCACCAAATCCGGCAACGACGTCTACGGCACTTACGGCCGCGACTTCCTCACCGCCGACGGCATCCGGATCATGCTCGTGGTGCTGACCGAGCGCCACTGGACGAAGTTGCTGACAGCCACCGGCCTCACCTCCGCGTTCGCCGCACTCAGCGAGTCGCTGGGCATCGACTTCTCGCGGGAATCCGCCCGCTATGAACACCGTGACGTGATCTCGACACTGCTGGCCCGCTGGTTCCGGAGCACGACGTTCGACGAGGCCGCCGCCGCGCTGGATCGCCACCGCATCCTGTGGCAGCGCTACCGGACCTTCGAGGAACTCGGCCGCGGCGCCCTGCGCGACCTCGACCTGTTCGACGAAATCGACCAGCCCGGCGTCGGCCCCCACCTGGCCCCGAAGTCGCCGATCCTCGTCGACGGCGGCCGCCTCGCACCCCTCGCGGCGCCGTCGGTCGGCCAGCACAACGCCGAACTTTTGCAGCTCGGGCTTCAGTGATCCGCCGCTGAGCGGTCTTCGCTCGCCGCCCATGACGACAGGAACCTGAGGCCGTCGTGGGCGGCGCTGCCAGGCTCGGCGGTCCAGACGATGAGCTGCTGCTCGGGGTCACTCGTACAGGTGAGTGCGTCCCAGTCGAGCGTCAACTCGCCCGCGACAGGGTGGCGGAGCGTCTTGCTACCCCGCTCACGAGCGGTGACGCGGTGATCGCCCCACCAGGCGCGAAAGTCGTCGTCCTTCATCGACAGTTCGCCGACCAGGGCGGCCATCCGCTGGTCGTGCGGGTTGCGGCCGGCTTCCATCCGGAGCATCGCCACGGCGGTGCGCGCCATGGCCTCCCAGTCGACGTGCAAATTCCGGAACGCAGGGTCGGAGAACATCAACCACACGTAATTCCGCTTCTTTTCCGGGATCGCCGAGAAATCCACCAGCAGCGCGGAAGCCATCCGATTCCAGCCGAGAATGTCCATTCGCCTGCCGAGTACGAGTGCGGGACTCGTGGTCAGTTCATCCAGCACCCGCAGCAACTGCGGTGACACCTTCTGCGCGGATTGGCGTCGTGGTCGTTCGGCCTCTTTTCCGGCGAGTTCGAACAGGTATTCGCGTTCGTCGTCGTCCAGGTGCAACACTCGCGCCAGGACGTCGAGCACGGGCGCGGACGCCTGCCGGCGGCCCTGCTCGATACGGGTGTAGTAGTCGGGGCTGATCGAGGCCAGGAGGGCGACCTCCTCACGGCGCAGCCCCTTGACCCGCCGTTTGGCGCCGGTCTCGGGCAGCCCGACCGTCCGAGGGCTCACCTCCGACCTGCGGGCCTTGAGGAACTCCCCCAGTTCGTTGGCGTGGTCGTCGCTGCTCATGCCCCCCATTGTCGCAACAGGTGCAACTCGGGAGCCTGGGCCAATTGTGTCCCTGGACAGTGGTGTGCGGGGCTGGAACCGTCCCATTGTAGGAGCACGTGAGGCGTGTGAGCCTCGAATACGAGGCCGAACGAAACGCCCGGCCGAAACAAAAGTCGAAAGAAAGATCCCACGATGAAGACGAACGTCACCTTCCCGAGCGCCGGGCTCGCGCTGGCCGGTCTCCTGTACACCCCCGACGACCACACCGGCGCCCCGTTGCCCGCCGTCGTCGTGTCCCACCCCGGCGGTGGCGTGAAGGAGCAGACCGCGTCGATCTACGCCGAGCGCCTGGCCCGTGAGGGTTACGCCACCCTGGTGTTCGACGCCGCCTATCAGGGTGAAAGCGAGGGCCTGCCCCGCGGCCTGGAGAACCCGTTCCAGCGTGCCGAGGACGTCCGGGCCGCGGTCACCTACCTGACCACCCGCGACGACATCGACCCGGCCAGGATCGGCGCGCTGGGCATCTGCGCGTCCGGCGGCTACGTCCCGTTCGCCGCCCAGACCGACCACCGGATCAAGGCCGTCGCCACGGTCAGCGCCGTGGACATCCGCAGCCTGCTGGTCGAAGGCCTCGGCCGCACCCAGAGCCCGGAGGTCCTGCAGGCCATGCTGGACCAGGCGGGCGCGCTGCGCACCGCCGAGGCACGGGGCGAGGCGCCGGCCGTTCAGAACTGGGCGCCGGAAAGCCCGGAGGGGCTGGAGGAAGCGCCGACGCTGTACCGCGAGGCCCAGGATTACTACCGCACCCCGCGCGGCGGGCACGCGAACTCCACCAACGAGTGGCCGCTGCGCAGCATCGACCAGATCGCCCAGTACGACTCCTACGCGATGATCAAGCTGATCGCGCCCCGGCCGCTGCTGATGATCATCGGCTCCGACGCCGACACCGGCTACTTCAGCCGCGAGGCCATCGAGAAGGCCGACGGGCCCAAGGAGCTGTTCGTCATCGACGGCGCCACCCACGTCGCGCTCTACGACCAGGACGAGTACGTCACCCCCGCGGTCACCAAGCTCACCGGCTTCTTCGGCGAGCACCTGACCGCCTGAACGAGAGGAGAACCCCATGGAATCCGTGACGTTCAAGAACCGCACCTGGGACGTCGCCGCCGACGTCCGCTTTCCCGAAGGCTTCGACCCAGCCAAAAAGTACCCGGCGATCATCTGCGCGCACCCGATCAGCAGCTGCAAGGAGCAGACGTCCGGCAGCATCTACGCCGAGCGGCTGACCGAGCTCGGCTACGTGACCCTGGCGTTCGACGCGTCGCACCAGGGCGCAAGCGGTGGCGAGCCACGCTACCTCGAAGACCCCGCCACCCGCGTCGAGGACTTCCGCTGCGCGATCGACTATCTGGTGACGCAGGACTACGTCGACGAGGACCGCATCGGCGTGGTCGGGATCTGCGGCGGCGGTGGCTACGCCGCGAACGCCACGATGACCGACCACCGGATCAAGGCACTGGGCACCGTCGTCGCCGCGAACTACGGGCGGGTCATGCGCGAGGGCGATCTGAGCGCCAACGCCGCTGTCGCGACGCTCGAGGCGATCGGCAAGCAGCGCACTGCCGAGGCCCGCGGCGCGGAACCGCACATCACCACCTACATCCCCACCTCGGTCGAGGAACGGGAGAAGGCCGGAATCACCGACATCGACATCGTCAACGCCGTCGAGTACTACACCACCCCGAGGGGGCAGAGCGCCGGCTCCCCCAACAAGCTGCGCTTCTCCGGCCTGGAAGCGGCGGTTGGCTTCGACGCCTTCCATCTGGCCGAAGTGTTGCTGACGCAGCCGTTGCAGGTCATCGTCGGTGACGTCCCGGGCGGATTCGGGTCCTACCGGGACGGATTCGAACTGTTCGACCGCGCCCGCTCGGAGAAGAAGGACATCTTC
Source organism: Amycolatopsis sp. NPDC033938 (assembly GCF_055575975.1). Taxonomy (NCBI): domain Bacteria; kingdom Bacillati; phylum Actinomycetota; class Actinomycetes; order Pseudonocardiales; family Pseudonocardiaceae; genus Amycolatopsis; species Amycolatopsis sp. NPDC033938. The sequence continues at coordinate 233,558 of NZ_JBVIRO010000009.1, read as the reverse complement.
GTCGTGCAAGGCGCGAGCCACTACGACCTGTACGACCAGCCGAAGTACGTCGACCAGGCTTTGGCGAAGCTGGGAAGCTTCTTCGAAGAAAACCTCTGATCAGACAGCAAAGGAGGGGCGACTGCCGAAGCGGTCGCCCCTCCTTCGTCCTCACCGCGGACATCGCGCGGCAGAGGACCGGGCGGCCTCAGTCCTCGAAGAGCCTGACAAGGGGTGTACGACACCGACTCGGCGAACTCGTCCACGCCGAGCCGGTCCGCCGGGTCGAACCATTCGCCGATGAGGCCGAGCTCCCAGCGCCAGGTTCAGGGTCCGGTGCCCTTCGTCGGCCTTGAGTTCCATTCGGCAGGCCCTTGGCGTGAACGACTGGAACGTCCATTGGCAGACCAGTAACATTCGGTGACAATATCCGGGCCTTAACTGCACGCCACCGCGACCACGATTCATGCCCATGGTCGACGCTTCTCGCGATGAAGCACAGCTCGCCGTGCGCTTGTACAACGACTCGTCGGAGGTCCGCTCTTTCGAGGGCTTCACATGCACCTTGCCTGGCTCTACCTCCTGCACGCCGAACTCACTCGGTACAGCATCGACTTCCGGTACTGGCGCACTAGTTCGCGATCACGATTCAGTCGCGGCCTGGTGCAAGTCGAAACGCTCCCAGATGCAGAGCACGACTGGTAGGCCAAGCGCCGCTCACGACCGCGACGCGAGTCGAGTCGAACGACAGGGGGCCAGTGACCATGGTCGAATCATCGGATACCGAGAACCTGACGGCGGAGGGAGATCCGCCGCGGTCTGCTCGGCGGCGTGAGCGGAAAGTCCGCAAGCGCCGCTCGAAGTATCCATGGAGCGAGGCGGTGACTGAAGCCTTTCCGGTACACGCCGACCTGGTCGATCGAGCGGTGGCACGCGAAGGACGACGGTATCGCCGGTACGGCACCTGGCATATGAACTGGTTTCGCCTAACCGGGTTCATCGAGATCGTCTTGAGCGTGACCTTTCCTTTTATGGTCACGTTTCTTCCCACTGTCACCGTGGAGTCGAGCTCCCAGAACTTGATATTGACCGGCATCAGCGTCGGCATCGCCTTGGTGGGTTCGGTTCGAGCTTTCTACTCATGGAACGAGAACTGGCGATTGTATCGGACTCAACGGCTCGCCGTGGAGATCATTGTCCGACGCTGGGAGTTGGCGTTACTGAGGCTGACGTTCGCGACCGGGCCGGATCAAGTACGTGCCCACGAAGAGACGAAGCAGGCCATCGACAACCTCAACCAGGTGTTGGAACACGAACAAGACACAGTCACCGGTTCGGTTCGCCTGCCTGAAGAAATCTTGAAACAGCCCCGCTCGGCTGCAGCGTCAGCTACACAAGGACCAGGCGGCACGACATGAGTCGGACGCACAGCAACCAGAACGTTCAACTTGACGCTTTCTCGAAGGGATCCGCATACGGAAACGGTAGCCTGATCATCGAGGCAGCGATACGGCTTCAGACCAACGTCGGAGCGAAGGTGCACGACGCGTTCGCCGACGCCGCGGACACCAGACGACGGCTAGAATCAAAGCAGGGCGCGCCTTCTGATACGGTTCACGGGCGATCTCCCGTATTACGGTAGATTTCCTGCACGGAGGGGTAGACGTCCCCCTCGGACACAACACTAATCCTTTGACCAGGTAAATCTCCGCGAAGCTATCGGGTCTGTCTGCAAACCCGCAGGTCAGCATCGTGGGGGTTCAACTTCCAGTGGGATACGCACTAACCACACGCAGTGGTGACCGCCTCCATTGAGATACCTCCATGCAGCAGCCGCTCGCTAGGCGACCAGCGGCCGACACTGCGGGTCGGCGTCAACCGCTCGTACGGCTCGCGGGCCGTGGTCGATGGCGTCTTCGAAGTTCAGCGATCGTTCAGCGCTGTCCAGGAGTTCTGCTTAGGTCAGGGCATCGATCCTGCTCAGGTGGCTCGCGTAAGTACGCAGAGTTTCATTTGTTTGCCGTGCGTCGATCTCGGGCTGGAACAGGGATGCCCGATCACAACCGTCGCAAACGACCGCCTGGTTTCTACCCCGCGCATTTCGGATATCTCGCTACACTCCTCATCGAGTTGTCGCATATAGTTCGCAGCTTGACTTACGGCGTTGCGCACGGGGGGGGGGAAGTTGGAACGTATCCACTCCGATACCGTTTGACGATCTCGACGTTCGCCTTATTCAGCTCGACGACGTGCAGCACACCATCCGGCCGGAGGAGAAGGATGTCAGCCTCCATACCCTGCACGGTTCACATCACGGTCTCCTGTGCTCTTATATGATGTCGGAATGCCGCCCGACGAGTCTGACCGAGCCGCTCCCGATGGAGGTGGAGCCCTGGCTCGCCCCCCGGCTGAAGATGCCGGCAGTCGCACCGGGCAGAACTATGAATTCCAGTATCATGTGGCCGCTCGCCATTGCTGTGATCTGCTTGGCCGTGACGAGCCCGGGTGGGTGCTGTGTGAGTGGCACACCGACTATGTGTTGGGAAGCGGGCAGCAGGCCGCGGTCCTAGTCAGTGTGAAACACCGCGAGCCACAGCGGCGCGGGTGGACCGTCTCAAGACTCTGCGGTGACGAGGGTAAACTGCCAAGCCAGCGCATACGCTGGGAGTCCTGCGGACGCCCACCTGAGTGTCGCTTCGTGACTAACGCTCCGCTGGACGAGAATGCAGCCAAGCTCGCGCGCGCCTGCCGGGAGCGCGATCTTGCAGCCCTCGCCGACTTCGCCCGCACCGAAGCGCACCTGTTCGGCTGCAGTGCACAGGAGCTGACCGAGTTCCTTACCAGCCTGCGATTTGAACACGAGCTTCCCGGCCGTCGCGACATCCGGGCAGCGAACGTCGAACGCCACATGCGCCCAGCGTTGGTACGCCTCGGCACCGATCACGTCGACTCGTGGAAAGCCTACGACCTCGTTGTCGACGAGGTACGCGCCGCGTCGCAGGACAAGAACACACGCCACCCAGAGACGTGGCTGCTCTCTTTGCCTGGCGCGCTGGACGATGGCGCACTCCGTTCTGCAACCATGGCACGACGCACGGTCGACGCCAAAAGACTGCAGGCAGCTCTGCAGCCGCTCACAACAGACCCAGCTCCACTCATGGTGGGTCGTCTTCAGCCGAACCGGCGAAACGGTGGGTCGTGGCAGGTGCCACTCCCGAAAAGCGCGGTGGAACGGCAGGCACTCTCCGACGAGCTAATCGAGCTCTTGGCGGAGAATCCCGGCGGAGGCGTCGGTGTTGTCGCCGTACACGGCGCCGGCGGATTCGGCAAGACCACCCTCGTCCGCCAGGTCTGTCACCAACAACCCGTGAAAGACGCGTTCTCGGCGTTGCTCTGGACGACTCTAGGGGAAGACGTGCGGGGCGCCGAGTTGGCCGCGCACGTCAACGACCTCGCGGAGCAGCTGACGGGACGTCGGCCAGGCTGGTCCGATCCGCAGCAGGCCGGGATGCATCTCGCCGAGATCCTCGAGGGGTACCCCGAACCGGTTCTGCTCGTTGTCGACGACGTCTGGCATCGCGGCCAGCTGACACCTTTCGCGACACAGCCGGGGAACTGCACGATCGTGGTGACCACTCGCAAACGGTGGGTACTCCCAGCGGAAACAGCCACCCTGCTGATCGATCGGATGCAACGCGAAGAAGCGAAGGCGCTGCTGACCCGCAGCGTTCCGGACGTGCCCGAACCTGAAATTGCCGATTTGCTGGCGTTGACCGGACACTGGCCCGTGCTCCTCACTATCGTGGACAGGGCGCTTGGACAACTCGCCCGTTATGGTATGACGCCTGCTCAGGCGGCCCAGCACCTCCTGGACCGGTTGAGGGCGGACGGGCCAGCGGCGCTTGACTTATCTGATGCAGATAGCCGAGAAGAGGCCATCGCGGCCACCGTCGAAGCAGGGCTGGCTTTCCTGCCGTCTGGTGCTCTGGAGCGCTATTCGGAACTCGCCGTGTTCGCCGAGGACAGCGAGATCCCGATTGACACCGTTGCGCGGCTCTGGTTGGCGACTGGCGGCCTGACACGAGCGCAGGCGGACTCGCTGTGCGCGGAATTGGCCGACGCTTCACTGACGGGCTCACTCAGCTTCAGTGCCGGAACGTTCCGCGTCCATGACGTGTTACGTGTGTATCTGCAACATCGTCTGGGTGACCAGAAGACCAAGGCACTCCACGCCACACTGCTCACCGTAGTAGAAGCTGAGCTCGGAAGTACCGGAGAGACCGAACCTCGGCCATGGTGGAACCTGGTGCAATCGCAAGGGTATCTGGCCGACCATCTCGTCCGGCATCTCCGCGAGGCTGGACTGGACGACGAACTGCGGGAGCTGCTCCATGATCTCCGCTGGGCCGAATGGCGTGTCCGTGAGCGCGGCGCAGCGGCAATCGTGGCAGACCTCGCTTTCCTTGACGATCCTGCTGCAAATGCACTCTCCCGGGTCGTCCAGCAGAGTGTCCATCTGCTCGCCGACGTCCATCCGCCTGCATCGCTAGGTTCTGTCCTGGCCAGCCGCCTGGACGGGATCGCGGAACTGGCGGAGTACGTCGCCCGTTTCCAGGCATCAGCGCCCAGGCCGAAAATGACGAATCGTCTCTGCCCGCCCGATCTGCCGTCGTCCGCGCTCGTCAGGAGCTTGCCCGGCAGCGTCGGAGGCTCATCGGGTGTGGCCGTGTCGCCGGACGGACGGACACTTGCCAGCGCAGATGGCACCGGTACGATCCGGGTCTGGGACACCAGCTCCGGTGAACAGGTTCACACGATCATCAGTCAGCTGCACGTCAACACGGTGCGCTATACCCCGGACGGGCACATTTTGGCCGGGGCACGTCACCACAAACTCAGGCTCGCGCAGCTCGCGTTGTTCGATGGCAAGAGCGGAGTTATCCGGCATCACTGGACTGATGTTTTCGCCGCTTGGAATCTATGGCCCGTGGCCGCAGTCTCACCGGACGGCTCGTGGATCGCCGCGGCAGTGGCCCCCGAGGGCTCGGCGGGGGTCGACGTCCACGTGCTCGATGCCTCGTCTGGAGAAGTGCGGTTGGCAATCGCTGCTGTGGGCTGGCCTCGAACGCTGGAGATCTCGCCGGACGGTGCATGGGTGGTCACCGGCGACTGGTGTCAATCTCCGGACGTCGCGTCTGCGGCACGTGTCTGGGATGCCTCCACCGGTGACCTGCTGCACGAATTGGACGGGCACGCCGGGGGCGTGATGAGCATCCATTTCGCAGGTCCCGGCGGCGCGCTGTCCACCGTGGACCGCGAGGGCACGGCGAGGTTCTGGGGCACCGCCGGTGAGCTCGTTCGTTCGGTGACCGGACTCGGGGTCCTGTCAACCGTCGTGATAGCGCCGGATGGTTCGTGGCTTTCATCGGGCAGCCACAGCTTCACAGGTCTCCGTGTCTGGGATCTGGACAGCGGCGGGCTGCGGTTCGAGTTGCCGGTCAACGACAAGTGCGTGTGGTCCGCGAGCAGCCCAGACGGTTCTTGGATAGTGACATGTGAACCGGAATCCGAGGCATTCGGCACTCCGACAACGGTACAGATCTGGGATGTAGTCACTGGCGAGCTGCGACAATCGATGCACGGACTGTTTGATTGTATTGGCGATCTGGCGGTCGCGCCCGATGGCTCCTGGGTGGCGGGGGCAGATGGGCACAAGGGTGAGAATGCTCATGACCATCGTCTCATCCGAATCTGGTCGGTCCGCGACGAACGCACCGTTCCGCTGCCCGCAGCCCCTGACGTCAGCCGAGCCTTCTGCGCCACCCCGGACGGCACGCGACTGGTCTACGGCTTGCCGACGGGTGGGCTCGTCATCGCTCGCTCCTCGTTCACACCGGAGTGGCTTCTCGGAGAGGAGAACGCCACAGCCGCCGCGATCTCCTCTGACGGAGCCCAGCTCGCTGTTGCCAACGGCGAACGGATCAAGCTGTGGAGCGTCGACTCCGGCGAACTTGCGCGAGAGTTCGACAACCGGATCGGTCTGGTCTCCGAGATCCTGTTCGCACAGGACGGTTCACTGGTACTCACCCAGCACACACAGCCAGATGATGAAATATTTGAGGGAGCATTGCTGTGGCCGGCACAGATCTGGGATGTGACAACGGGCCAGTCTCTGCACGTGATCCGGGGAACCGAGTACGGGGTCGGCCAGGCGGTGTTCGCGCCGGATGGTTCTTGGCTGGCAGTCGCCGACAGCGCGCGCATACCTGATGAGGAACGTTCCATATTCCTCATCAAGTCTGAGTCCGGCGCGATAATCCACGCGCTGGGCGGTCATCGTGAAGGCGTGGGGAAAGTGCTCATCTCCCGCGATAGCACGTGGCTCCTCTCGTCGGACGCTCCAATGCAGCGGAGCACCTCCAGCAACGTCTACCTCTGGGATGCGGCCACCGGCCAGCTGACGAACGTGCTGGAAGGTCATGTCGGAGGTGTTAAGGCCGCCACTCTCGCTGAGGACGGTTCGTGGTTCGCCACTGGCGACCGCGCTGGGGCTGTCAAGATCTGGCGCTCTTTCGCCGCTACGCTGTTGCGCACCTTACCCGGCAATGACGAAGTCACACATATCGCCCTCTCTCCGTGCCAACGCTGGCTCGCCGTCTGCATGGTCACCGGCGGTCAGGGCCGCCTGCGGATTTGGGATCCACATAGCGGAGCTGCCCTCGCTTCGATGTCCGTCGACGGCCCGCTCCACTCGTGCTACTGGCTGGCGGGATCCCGGGTAATTTGCGCAACAGGAGTTCGCGGGTACTACGCGTTCAACTGGTTCGTTTAACGTGTCAGGGCTGAGTAGGCCCCGACCGTCGACTCGATGTGATCCTCGTCGGGCAAGCCGTACGCCCCAACGGTGCTGTCGCTAGACCACACCTTGCAGGCACCAGCCCACCGAGTGAATCTTCAACTCGGCAGCGTAAGACGTGTGGAAAGTGAGCAACACACTTTTACCCCACAGGCCCGATGGCCCGTGGGGTAAAAATCTTAGCTCACCCTCCCCGAGGCGCCGCCCTCATCCGCCGACGGTGCCTCGGGGAGAAGATCCATGCTCAGTTGCCCTGGTTCGTTCACCGGACTGATGTCTCTCTTCCGAGCCGCGGGTCTGACCTCGCGATTCTGACTACAGACGATCTCCAGCTCATGATCACCCAGGTGTCTCGCCACGGCAGTTGGCTGGCCGTCCGCAGGCTCTCGGGGTGCGAGCAAGCCGGGTAGCAGCTCGAGGAGATGGTCCTCGCGCACATAGATGTAGGGAACTGGATCGTCCGGTCGTCGTGTGCCGCTGCTGCGGCCGTGACGGCACCGATAGCCCGGGCGACCGTGCACCCAGTGCGCATCCATCCGACGATCGCAGAACCCGCACACCACCAAACCGGCCAGCACGTACCGACGGGGCAGACCGTCTTTCGTGTCCCGGGCAGCCCTGATCCGTTGCACCGCAACAAACCGCGTATCGTCAACCAACGGGACATGCGTCAGCTGTTCGGACACCTCCCACTCCCCCACCCGATTCCAGGACACCGCAGCGGAACCACGGCCACCGACACGGCCTCCCCCGCCGTGGCCCTTGCTGCATTGACGATTCCACACTTGCCGGCCGGTATACCGCGGATTCTCCAAAATCGACTGCACCGTCCTCACAATCCAACCCGTACCCGGCCGGGCCACGGGACAAGCCCATCTGTCGCAAGCCGTCGCCGATAGCGTCGACGCCTATGCGCGCTCGCGCACTGCTGATGCCGTGCGTCCTTGCCACCACGGCCGCCTGGAACTGCCGAAGGCGCGCAAGTTGTCGGCGGCACGTGAAAACTGATCACGGCGTGGCATCTGAATTTTGACCCCCTGTCCGGTGACTCTGGCTGGAACCGAGCCAGGGAGGACGAAGGATCATCGTGAGGCGGCTGCCCCATGATCAACAGGCTCCGCGTGCGCCCCTAACCAGCCAAAATCACCAAAGTGCTGCTGCCGTACTAGTCAGGCCGGATCCGGTTCGGCCTCCGGCGGCTGGTCCAGCTTCCACACGTCCAGGTCGGCTCGGCGGCCTCGGCTGGCCTGGCCCGTGTCGTAGGTCAGCAGGACGACCTTCCGACCGATCCCCGGCCGGTAGGCCAATGCCTGGGCTGCGACGGCCCGGTCGACGATCTCATCGTCTTCGAGGGCCAGCCTGCTGTGCCCGGGAGGATCGAACAGGATCTCGACGCGAGTCGCACGGAGTTTCGCCGAAGGCGAGCCGTCCAGGAAGAGCTCGTCGAGAACGCCCAAGGTGTGGGCGGCGCGCCATCGCACGTGCTTGTTCTTGCTCTCCTTCAGCCCGTCCAGCTCGTCGATGACCACCATCGGAACCAGCAGCCGCACGTACCCGCGTTCGAAGCCTACGACCTCGGCCAAGTCAACTTCCTTCAGCTTCACTGGGTGGTGGATGTAGAAGCTGCTGTCCGCGACGACGCACAGATCCGTGCTCGACCAGCGGTTGATGACCTCGCGAAGTGCCTCGATCGCCTGCTCGAGCGCATCGACGCCATTGGTACGCGCCTCCTGTGCCGCCACTCTGCAAAATGGCCGCTTGGTCGCGCAGGCTTTGGAGATGCGTGAGGAGATTCTGGCGATCGGTGCCCGGGCGCGGAGTTACCAGCATTGAACAACCGCAAGCGGTGCGCCCGGCCGTTCCAGCTTCGCCGCGCGCAAGTCGTCCGGTGAGGTGGTTCGGAGCGTGACTCGGCTACCGATCGTGAAGGCCGATAGTACATTTCGGGGTCGTTTCCGATCCTTGCTTGATCTGGTCGCGGGGCTGTCGGATTCTGTCTTACTGCCCGTCGAGAGGGGACGGGTGTGGCGATGGGGACTGGATGCGTCCGAACGACCCAAACGTCCGCCGTGAGGCGACCAAGTTGGTGGAGTATCTCCGCGACATGGCGGTTACGACCAAGGCCGACACCTGCGATCTCGACAACTTCGAACGAAGCTGGTGGTTGGCAGACCTGCCCGGCAGCGTGGTGCTTCGGGCACAGCCGGGTTCCGATGGCGGGTTTGTCGCCGTCGACCAAGTGCCGTTGCCGACACCTCCGGCACTGCCGTCGCAGCTGACCGGCTACATCGCGCCCGGCCAGTGGATAGACCATGAGGTGCTGGAACCCAACGTGCCGCCCTTCTTGGCCGACCAGCTGGAGACCTCCGGTGACGACGACTCGCTCGTTATGGCGTATCGCGCGGCGCTTGCTGCGCGGAGCGCCTGGCTGGCCGAGATCGAGGCGGAGCGTCCACGCCGTGAGCTCTACGAAGAGTTCCGCCAGGTGGCCGAGAAACTCGCCAACCAGGATGACGAATTCGAGCTCGTCCTCTGCGCTGGCCTCCTTTCCGGCACGGACGAATCAGGGCGGCGTATGAACCGCCACCTGCTGGTCAAACGGTTGTTCGCCCGGATGGATGAACGCTACTCCGGGGTGACCATCGGCGTCGACGAGAACGCGGTCCTGGTGCTGGAGGATCGGAGGTTCCTCGTTCCGGTACTGGGGGAGCGGCTGGGCCGGGTCGACGACATCCGGGGTGATGTCGAGAACTCCGATCTGCTGCCTACCGATGAGGGAGCCGGAAAGTGGCTCGCCGACTGGAGCCGGCGGCTGCTCCCGGAGTCACTGCCGTACAGCGATGTGAAACGGCCTCCGGACGGCGAGCGCGCAGGGAGGTTTTCGGTGACGGCGGCCCCGGCGATCGTCCTCCGGCGGCGAGACCGCTCCAGCATCGCCGGTTTCCTCGACGACGTGCTGGACAAGCTGCGCGATCCGGCGGTCGTGGTGCCGCAGGCATTAGTCCAGATCCTCCGCGACCTGACGCCGGCCGAGCAAGAGGCGTGGCTTACGGCCGCGGCCGGGACCGCCAAGACGCTCAGCACCGACCCGCTCTTCTCCCGGGAACACAATCGGCAACAGCGGCTGGTTCTCGACCGGGTGCGACAGGATAACGGTGCTGTCGTCCAAGGGCCGCCGGGAACCGGCAAGACCCACACCATCGCGAACTTCCTGACCGCGATGCTGGCCGAGGGGATGCGGATACTGGTCGTCAGCCAGCGTGAGCAGCCGCTTCGGGTGCTCCGCGGGATGCTGCCCCCGGACATGCAGAACCTGTGTGTCTCTCTCGCCGGCGCCAAGGACGGCCGCGCCGGGGACCTGGAAGCGAGCGTTCGGGCGATGTCGGAGTACGTTAACGGCACCGATGCTGTCCAAGCGCGCGAGCGTGTCGACGCAGCCCAGGAGCGCTGGACCGTGGCTCGGCAGCGGGTGGCGGACGCTGAAGCGTCCCTCGCGGACCTACGCGAATCCGAGCACGTCGAGCATCCAGCCGTCGCCGACGGTTACGGCGGCCGGCTGGCAGAAATCGCCGCACTGGTTCAAGAACGACGCGCCGGCTTCGGATGGTTCCCGCCGCTGGACGCGGACGCGCCCGTGCGCTGCCCGCTGATCTCCTCGGAACTGGCTGAACTGCACGTCTTGATCCAGGCGCATCCGGACGGCCCAGTCCGCGCGGCCGAGTTCCTCCCGCCGCCCGAGGAGGTCGACGCGGTCAAGCAAGCCGCACAGCTTTTCCCGGAGTTGGTACCGCCTGACGTCGGAGACGAGGCGCGTGATCTGGCAGACCGCTACGGCCGCGTCGACCCCGCCGAACTTGAGTGGTGGCTCAGCTCCCTCGAACGGGTGGCCGAAATTGTCCGTCATCTCTACCAGCGTGCCGCGGGCTCGGAAAGCCAGCGATGGCTCGAGGGCGCCGTCGGCGACTTGCTCGCCGGCACCAACTTGAGTGCTTGGCAAGACGTCATGACGAGGTCGTCCGTGGCGGAAAACCTCTCGGCGCGGTCACGGAACCCATTGCTGAGAGACGTCCGGTTCCCCGAGCACGACCAGCCCGCGCTTCGGGACCTCCGTGACCAGGCATCGGCCCTGCTCCACGGCCTGCGAAACCACCGAACCGTGCGCACACCCTGGTTCCGGCGGCTGACCAGCCTCGGCCGCGAAACGCAGGCAGTGCGGGAGCGATGCACGTACCGGCACCGTGAGCCACGGGCCGAAGAAGGCGCTGCCGCCGTCCATGACGTGCTGGACATCCTGGTGACCCTCACCGAGGTCGAGCACGCGTGGAGCTTTGTGGCCGTGATCCCGGACCCGACGACCCGTGCCACGGACCGCCTCCGTTGGCTCACCGAAGCCGAAGCCGCCCTACCGGTTTTGCGGGAACTCGGGCAGCTTACGTTCGAGCTGCGCACAGCGCTCGGCAAGCACGGCATCCTCGCCGTCTTGACGACACACGAGCAGTGGCTCACCTTCCGCGACGCGACGGCCCTCGCCCGGCACCGCATCGAGGCAGCCCCACGCGAGGCCTATCTCGCACAGCTGAGCACCTGGTTGACCGACACCGCCGTGCTGCCCCACTCTGCGCCGGAGCTGCAGGGCCTCTCGGATGCCATGGACCGCCGGGATGGCCCGGGGTTCGGCCTCGCCGTCACCGCGGTCGAAAACGCGCGCAGGACCATCGAGGCACACCAGCGGCTGCTCCAGCTGCGTACTCCACTGGCGGAAGGACACGGCCAGCTCCTGGCTTCGCTGGAGACGACTGCGCACGACGACGCATGGAATGAGCGGCTGCTGGCAGTCGACCAGGCCTGGGCATGGGCGATTGCTGACCGATTCCTGCGCGCCCGGCACCAGCCGGGTCTCGACGCTCAGCGGGAGACCGAGCTGGCCGACGCCAAGGCGCAGCTGCTCACCACCACCGCCGAACTCGCGACGGCCAAGGCATGGGCGCGCTGCCTGCAGGGGATGAGCGAAGGCGCGAGGCGCGGGCTGAAGTCCTTCGAGTTCTTCTCGAAGCGTCAGCACGGCAAGGGCGGCCACGCCGGGCAACACCGGAAGTCCGCGCGATCGGCGGTGAACGCCGCCAAGGAGGCCGTGCCGGCCTGGGTGATGACCATCGGCCAGGTCGCAGAACTACTGCCCGCGGAGGCGAACAGCTTCGACGTCGTCATCGTCGACGAAGCGAGTCAAGCCGAACCGACCGCCTTGTTCCTGCTGTGGCTCGCGCCGCGCGTCATCGTGGTCGGTGACGACAAGCAGTGCACGCCATTCAATAGCCCGCGGCTCCTGGACGGTGTCACCGAGCGCTTGCGGGCCGACTTCCCGGACCTGCCCCCGCACGTGCGCGAGATGCTGCTGCCGAATGGCAATCTCTACAACATCCTCAGCAGCGCCTTCCCGGCCGTCATCCGGCTACGAGAGCACTTCCGGTGCATGCCGGAGATCATCGCCTGGCCTTCGCAGCAGTTCTACGACGGCCAACTGGTGCCCCTGCGGCCACACGGCGCCGACCGTCTGCAGCCGGTCCGGATCGAGGTCGTCACTAACGGGCACACCACCGGATCGTCGGAAAACCTGACCAACCGCCCGGAAGCCGAGCGCGTCGTCGACATCCTGCACGACTGCCTGACAGACCCGGCTTATGAAAATAAGAACTTCGGGATCATCGCTCTGCAGAGCGCCCGCCAGGTCGAGATGATCCGTGGCATCCTTGGGAAGCGGATCGCGGCGTCGGAGATCGAGGGGCGGGACATCCGGGTCGGTGATGCCAAGAACTTCCAGGGGGACGAACGGGACGTCATGCTCGTCGCGACCGTGGCCGCCGGGCGGACAAATGCCATTCGCAGCAACCTGAGGTACGAGCAGTATCTGAACGTCGCCGTCAGCCGGGCGAGGGACCAGCTCTGGCTCGTCACCTCCCTAGGCCCTGAGCTGGCCAGCGACGACATCCGTTACCGCATGCTGAGCGCCTACGGTGAACCGGAAGACCCCGAGCGTCGGGATGTTGATACCGATCAGATCCCAGCCGCACGGCGCGTCGATCCGTTCAGATCGCTGTTCGTGCAGCAGGTGTACCTGCGTATCCGGACCCATGGCTACGACGCCGACACCCAGGTTGACATCGGCGGGCGTCAGCTCGACATCGTCGTGCGCGGGCGGGACATGTCCGTCGCTGTGATGTGCGACGAACACACCGGGCTTCCGGCTGAACGTCGGCGGAGGGACGACGAGGCTCTGCGCGAACTACGCCGAGCGGGCTGGCCGTTCTGCCGGGTCGCCCACAGCCAGTTCGTCCTGAACCCGGACGAGGCACTGGCCGTCGTCTGGCAGACGTTGCGCGAACACGGCATCGAATCGGGTGAGGAGTGATTGTGGAGTCGATCGACGAGCAGACCTTGGTCGCAGTCGCGGAACTCATCTGCGCCGACGGCACGCAGTACTACCGGAGTGTGAAGGCTCTCGTCGGTTTCTTCCGGCGGGCCGGCTGGGACGTGGGCGAGTACGACGGAGAGAACCGCAAGGCGTGGACGATCGCCCAGCTGCTGCGCCGGCGCGACGATGTCGGGGCGATCGAGCAGGTGCTGAAGCGGATGACCGATCCTCGTGAGTACCAGCAGGACCGGGAGTCCGCCGACGAAGTCCTCGAGCGCCTCAACTACCTCCTGGAGGTCGAGAACCTGCACGTCGAGCTCGATGCGGATCTGCGGCCTGCCGTGCGTGCCGGTCGTGCGGCTCCACGAGATCTGCCGGTGGACATCAGCCGGCAGAAACTGCAGTACTCGATCGCCGAGATCGTGACCGACCAGCGCCTGGTGCCGGTCCTCGAACAACGGGTGGTCGAACTGGAGAAGTGCCGTGCCAGTGGCTGCTACCTGGCGGCGATGATCCTGCTCGGCAGCTTGATCGAAGGGCTCCTGCTCGACGCGGCGGAGAACCGGCCCATCCCCGCATCGATCTGGGATGAACCGGAAGCGAAGGCCGAGAACATCCGGCCCGCGAAGACAGCGGAAAAGTTGAATCTCCAGGCGCTGATCTACGTGGCGCACCGCCTCAAGTGGATTGACACGGACGCCTACCGCATTGCAAGCGCGGTGCGTGGCTTCCGCAATCTGGTGCACCCCAACGAGCAGCGCAAACTGGTCGGACGCTCGCCTGACGAGGACACCGTGGACATGTACTGGCCGGTGTTCGTCGGCACCGCCAACGACCTCGGTCGGACCCGGCCTGATGGGCCGGGGGAACGCCAGCAAAGTCCGCCTGACAACACACCTGGCCCTTGGGGAAGCCGGAGCAGATCCAGCTGAGAGCGACTACGGGTTTCCTCATCGCACCCCAGCTGTCGCCGTCAATGTCCTCACCCGACGGTAACGCGTCTTCAGCCGCTGGAAAACCCGCTCTCGAGTGATGGCGACGAGCGACGATGCCGGACGCCCTCATAATTCCTGCGTGACTTCACGTCATCAGCCAGCAAAGCCGTCACCGGAGCGGGTTACTGGGAGCTGAGCGCATCGGGCGACAGCAGACCAAGGTGGCCCATCTCGGCCAGGCATACCCGGCCGCGTCTGCGGCGTTGTCCGTGAACTCGGGTTCAATTATCGCCGACATCAGGTCGGCGAGTGGCGGCACTCCAGGTATCACTGTCGTTCTCTAGCACGTCTCCACCTGTCCAACCTGGGCGCTGCAGATTTGTGGCGTCTTCACCGGCCTCGTGTCGCCATCAAGAGTGGCGAGCTCGCCCTCTTGGCCCACTCTCACGTGGTCGATGTCAGCCCCGATGTGGACCTTGGGTTCACGAACATCGACGTGTGGGTTCGGCGGAATTACAGTGAATCGACATCCGCGACTGAAACGCCGAACTTCCGAACCCGAGAGTCAATCCAGCTTCAGAAGGAGCGACAGTGACGCTGGCTAGAATCCAGGATGCACTCCGATCAGGAGAACCCGTCGACATGAAGTTCCTTCGGCTCGACTCGACGCTGGTTCGAGAGGCTGTCGCGCTCGCACGCGAGGAAACCGATGCCCGCGGACTGACAATCTCCAACGCATCCTTAACCGGCGTCCTCGACTTCAGTGCGATGAGCTTTGATTACCCAATCAGGTTCGAAAACTGCACCTTTGAAACTGCCCTAAACTTCGAAGGCGCCTCGCTCCACGATCTTTCATTGACCAATTGCCCACGGATTCCCAGTCTTCTCGCAAATGGACTCAATCTCGCCCGCGATCTAACCTTGTCGGGTTCTCGCGTCGCAGGCAGCCACACAACATCCGGTAGCACATCCAAGACTGCCGCTGTCTGGCTGTGCGAAGCGAACATCGGCGGCAAAATTCTCTGCGTCGGCACGGTCATTGATCCGGGCAATGGCCGCGCAATCCACGCCGATCGGCTTCACGTTGGTGGCACGATCAGGCTTCTCGCTGGCTTCATCGCGCGCGGAGAGATCCGGATGATCGGCGCCAAGATTGATGGCTCAATCGACCTCACCAATGCTGCAGTGCACAGCAAACGGCGCGCGATCGACCTCGCCGAGTCAGAGATCGGCGGCAGCATGTTCATCACCAACCTTGCCGGAACACGACCATCACATATTCGCGGGCTTATCGACATGGGCAACGCACACCTCAAGGGCGAGTTTCTCCTACGAAACACTGTCCTGGAAGAGAACTCCTCACAACGCGAACCCGAAGAGTACGTCAGCGTCAAGCGACGCGGTACAACGATCAACGCGCCCCGGCTGACGGTCGAAGGAGACGTCAGTTTCGAAGGAACTTGCAGTATTATCGGAGGAATCGACTTCAGCCGGGCCAGTCTTGGACACCTCGTCTTCCACACCGGCTGCACGATCAAGGCAGACCATCGGACCGCACTCGACCTGACACGAGCAGACCTGCATGCTGACCTGGTGCTTGCACCCGATGTCCAGGTCACCGGAACCATCCGCATCACCAGCGCTCGCATCGGTGGCAATCTCGTCCTCCAAGGCGCCTCGCTGCGCCGCCCCGAGGGACGTTCGCTTCTCGCGGCTCAAGCCGCTCAGATCGCCGGCGACGTAGAGCTGCAAGAACTTTCTGCAGTAGGGGGCCAGCTGCGCTTTCGCAACGCGACACTGGGGAGCGTCTTCGACGCTGGCGGCGCCGAGCTGTCCAATCCGACCGGGTCTACGATCAGCCTCCACCAAACAGTCGTTGAAGGGTCGGTGAACCTCAACGCAGGCTTCACGTCCATCGGCAGAATTTCCCTCAATCGTTGCCACATCAAGGGGCGTCTCGAATGCTCCAGCGGAAGCTTTTCCGGGGCTGCTCGCCCTGAAAGCGCGACGAAGACCAACGCCGTCGATGCCATCTCCGCGACGATTCAAGGCGGGCTCTACCTGGGTTGGCGCCACCTCGCGCCCGGCATCGACCTGACCGGATGCACCACCTCGACCCTTGTCGACGACCCGGCGCGCTGGCCACCCCAATATGTCATTTCAGGACTCACCTACGAGCGCTTCGGACACCTGCCCGGTTTGTCACCCCGATCGGTGTGGAACAGCCGCGCCCGCCTCGCTTGGCTCGAAGGTCAGACCGACTTTGACCGCGGCCCGTACGAACAAGCAGCAAGAGTCTTCCGTCAGCACGGCTTCCAGGTCGAAGCCGAGTCGTTCCTAATAGCACAGCAGAAACAAGCAAAACAACGCACGCTCCAAGCAAGTGCCAATGGGCACGGGAGCCCCCCGCATCACAGGCTCGGAAACCTGCGAGCCGCCCTCTATGGCCTCCTCGCCGGGTACGGCTTCCGCCCAGCACGCGCCCTATGGGCAATCGCCGCCCTGCTCATCGTCGTGGTCATCAGCGTTCACACTACCCGCGCCGAATTCCGCGCCACCGACCCACGAGGAAACGTATATACACCCAACGGCCGCTTAGTCACCGTGACCGACACACCCGCAAACCCCCTCGGCGGCACACCGTCAACAGCGGACACCCACCGAGGAGACTTCGCCACAGTAACAACAAATCCAGCAAGCGCGGACATCTGCGGCGACGGCCAGGTTCGCTGCTTCGACACGATCTTCTATTCTCTCGACACCGTCGTGCCATTAATTTCATTCGGACAACGAAGCACCTGGTACCCAGACAGCCGATCACCAGCGGGACTTGCACTCGGAATGCTACTCAACGCCGCAACGATACTAGGCTGGCTACTGTCATCAATCTTCGTACTGTCCTTCGCCCGCTTCGCGCGAAACCCATGACTGAAGGATTGCCCCTACTACCTGCAGCCTCCACTCATCCCCAACGACCAGACACGCACCGGCGGCCTGGTGACCTTGCTCGGCGCTACGTCGGCGTTTTCATCGTCGAGACCGACGGTAGGATCTTCCTGGTGGATGAGTTCGATCTAGGGCGCCTGACAGATTTTGACTTCGAAGAGCTCTGCAAGGACCTCTTCGAGATCGTCCTCGGTTGCCCACTGGAAGTCTTCGCCCGCGGTCGTGATGGCGGGATCGATCTTCGACATATTGCTCCAGCTTCGAGCGGCACCACGATCATTCAGTGCAAGCACTGGGTCAGGTCGGGGCGGGACGCCCTTATCAGACACCTCGGGAAGGACGAGCTGCCAAAGGTCGAACGCCTCTCGCCGAACCGCTACCTGGTCGCCACGACGGTAGATCTCACGGTCGCGTCGAAGGACCAGATCGCCGACATGTTTTCCGGTTTCGTGCGATCCTCCGGAGACATCTACGGCGTCCACGAGATCGTCGCCCTGCTCCGACAGCACCCCAGCATCGTGCGCCGACATATCCGGCTGTGGCTCGCCAGCAGCGCGGTGCTCGGTTCCCTGTTGAACCGCGACATCCTGGCCCTGTCGCGGGCGCTTGCCCGCGACATCGACGAGAGCTTGCGAGTCTTCGCGCCCCACCCGAGCCAGGAGTACACCCGCAGGCTGTTGGACGCCCAGCACAGCTGCCTCATCGTCGGCCCGCCGGGGGCCGGCAAGACTACGCTCGCCCATGTCCTACTCGCCCACCATCAAGCCGAAGGCTTCACGATCATCGAAGCCACCAACCGGCTGGACAACGTCCACCGCGCGTGGGACGACGAGGAAAAGCAAATCTTCTTCGTCGACGACTTCGTCGGCCAGACGATCCTGGACGAGGGTGCAGCGCGCGTGGCGAACCAGGACTTGCCCCGGCTGCTGCGCATGATCCGGGAGTCGTCAACCAAGCGGCTTGTGCTCACCTCGCGGAACTACCTGATCAAGCAGGCGCAAGAACGCCACGAGCGCTTGGACGCCCGCAAACTGGACCTCTACGGGTGCATCCTCGATGCAACAGCCCTGCCCGTCGAGATCCGGGCCGAGATTTTCTATAACCATGTCTACTTCTCCAGCCTGGACCAGCGGCAACGCGCGCAACTCGCAGAGCCGAGCGCCTACCAGGCCATCATCGGCCACCGCAACTACAGCCCCCGACTGCTGGAACACGCGATCGCCGAGATCGTCGAGCTTCCTACGGAGGAACACGAGAACGTAGCGCGGACGATTCTCCGAAACCTCGACAACCCCGCTCATCTGTGGGAACGGCTAGTCGACGAGGTGCTCGAGGCTGATGAACTCGCATTGGTGCTCACCCTCTACACGGCGCACCGTGCCGCCGACCACGACCGGCTGCGCGAAGCCTGGTGGGCACATCTCGGACCGGTCGCCACCTCCGACGCCGACCGGCGATTCCGGCGCGCCCTGCGTCGTCTCGAACCGGTCATCATCGACCTCGACGACAACCGGGTGGAGTTCAGTAACCCGTCCATCGTCGACTTCCTGCACGAACACCTGGCCAAGCACCCCGGCCTCGTCAGCGTACTGGTCGACTCAGCGGTGTTCTTCGACCAACTCGTGACCATCTGGACGGCGGCGAGCAGGCGACACAGGAAGGCGCTCTACGCCGCCGTGGCCGGCCAACGGGATCGCCTCCGTAACGCCGTTGTGCGGCTCCACGAAGGTGCGCTGCTGCTCGGCGAATACCGCAACGACCCTGAGGTGACGAATGCGCGGTTCGTTATTGCTCTCGGTGACCCCGGTGCATCGCCCGAGCTCGTGGCCGTGGGACTTCGCCTCTTGTCCGAACTAGAACAGTTCCCGCGCCCGATGGCGAACGCTCTCCTCCAGGTGACGGTCGACGTCGCGGCGTCACCGATCTCGGCGTGGCGGCAGAAGACGGAGAGGCTCGCGGATTTGACGTACTCCGAGGCGATCCGCGAAGTCAACGACTGGGATGACATCGATCAGTTCGAGACCATAGTGAACGAACTCATGCCGCTGAGCCGAAAAGTGGCAGCCGAAGGCGAGGAGGAGATCGAGTCCCAGAAGCTGGCGGCCGGTATCGAAGAACTCGAGAAGTGGGCAGACGAAGACCACGAAGCCGACATCGACGATGACACACTCGAGCAGATCCTGGACTTCATGGACACCGAGTTCCACAACCTCGACGAGGAGTACGACCGAGCGCGCATGTATCTGGATCGCGAATCCGAGTCTCGCGCCAGCCCGCCCGCGTCATTGCCCCCCAAGCCGGTGCACCGTCCTCATCGGACCGATGCGATGTTCTCAACGTTTCGGGAGAAGTGAGCGGTGCGAGTTCTGTACCCGAATCGGGCAACTGCTGACGGGCGAGCACATCTCTCAGTACGCGGGGCGTGTGTGGGGTTGGTCGTCGGAGGCAGAGGACTCGCTCTCCCATCGCGCACGGACGGTGCGCATCAGCAGGCGCGAGCGTTCTGCTCCCCGGCCGAAGATCCGCATCAAACTCTCCGCCGAGATCGGACGTTGGTGCTCTTTGCGGTGACGACGGTCCTCCTCGATAACTTTCGCTACTAGGTCGTCCTCGATCTTCGACAAACTTGACCGCCTTGTCGGCTGCTGAGGTGGGTAGGTCGGCTGAGGCCAAGTATCAGATGAGACTTCGGGAGCTAGCGACTCAGGTGGGCTCGGCAACGAAGTTGGATCAGCAGATTCTTCGACAGGCGACTCCGTAGAAGCGAGTTCGCGAAGTAGCGCGGGTCACACGTCCGCCCACCCAATCAGCAGGAGCGGCCCGACTGCATCGAACAGCGCCCAGCCGATCTCCCCGCGGTGAGCGGTTCGGCCACGTTCAACGCCAGCGTGACGACACTCGAGAGCAGCAGCAGACGCCGAGCTGGTCGGATCACCTCGGCAGAGGCGCCACGCAGCGACAGTTGCCGGATCGCGACCAGCAGAGCCAGCACCGACAGGTCTACGGCGGGTGCGACCAGCGGCGCGACCCAGCCGGAAACCGAACGCCAGGACGTTGCTGAACCCGAACAGGAACGTCAACCCCACGATGACGCCGACGATCACCGTGACCAGCTGCAGAACAACGTCACGCTCAACTGGAAAACCAACAGCTTTGACAGACGCGAAGTAACTCCCCGTAACTAGCCATCCAAGATCAACTGGCGATATTCAGGCGACCGGAACGCGACGAAACGTGTTCGAAGCCGCCCCAACGAGGAGGAACAAGAGTCCGCAGACCTGCAAAAAAAACGGGAGAAACGCCTGGTCGGGAGCTAGTTCGATCTTCCCTGACACGGAAGTGCTCGCCACCGACTGTCGACGTGCTCAAATACTACTGAGTGTTACGTTAGCCAGAGGCGTGTGGATAGGGAGCAACTCGCCCCTCGGACACACTTGCACGGGAAATCTCCCGCACCACAGAGTATCGACCCGGTCGTTCCAGATCACTGGAGCGGTCCGGGTTTTCTGGTTCGACGAGGCTGGACGTGTCCGCTGGTTCCTCCCCTGAACGCCTGCGCCGGGGAGGTGCGTCATGAGCGGCCTGGTGCCGGGCCTGTCCCTGCGGAACGCCCGCCGTCCTGCCGGTCCGGCCCAGGGTTCTCCAGCTCCGCCACCACCCGCGGTCCTGGCGTCGCTGCCCGTCCCGCCGCCAACCACAGCGCCCTATGTCGGCATGGCGCGGGTTGACGCCTCGGGCCGGGTGCAGAATCGCGATTCGGTCGATCTGCTGGGGTGGTCGCGCGGCGACACGCTGCTGCTCACCGTCCTCGAGACGTCGGTGGTGTTCCAGCGCCGCCCCAACGGCACCGTGGCGATGACGGCGAAACCGTATGTCGTGATCCCGGCGGCGGTCCGCGCGCGGTGCTTCCTGCACACGGGCGCCCGGGTCCTGATCGCCGCGGACCCGGCCCAGGACGTCCTCGTCGTGCACTCCCCCACCTCAGTGGAGCGCATGCTGCTGATGTTCCACACCCGGCTGAGCGGGAGTGACCGGCGATGACCGCGGACCACACCACCGCCAGTCCCGCCGAGATCGAGGCCCCGCGGCTGCTCCTGGACAAAATGGGCGTCTCCTCCGCCGATCTGCTCGCCACCGCCCCACCGGCACCGGTGCGTCCCATGCCCCACCGCCGGCCAGTGGATCGACACGGTGAGCGACATGGTGTCACCGGGCACCGCGCTCCTACGGCTCGTACTGGAAAACGGCGGAGGGTCTGACCGGCACCGCCACGACCAACGACGAGACCGTCACCCTCAGCGATATCGTCACCGAGGAAACCTCCGACGGCGAGCGCGTCACCTGGAGCCAAGCGGTGACGCGCCCGTTGCGCCTCAACCTCGACTTCCACATCGTCGCCATCGGCGACGAACTCAGCGGCCAGTCCCGGGCCGGACGCCTGCCCCGCACCAAGGTCACCGGCAGCCGACGCCGTCCCTGACCAGCCCGGACCGTCGACCGCCTGGCCCGTCCACGGATCCGCGTGGTCATGACCGGTCACGGGCTCGGCTCCGTTCCTGTGACCTGTGCGACGAGACCTGCGTCATGTCCGATTCGCCGGTTCTCGAGCGGTTATTCTCTGTCCATGATCGACGCGCAACTGACCCCCTCCGAGGCTTTCGACCTGTTGCTCGCCGGAAACCGGCGGTTCGTCGCCGGAACACCCGAGCACCCGAACCAGGACGCCGCCCGCCGCGCCGAAACCGCACCAGGACAGCGCCCCTTCGCCGCCCTCTTCGGCTGCTCGGACTCACGACTGGCCGCCGAGATCATCTTCGACCGCGGCCTGGGAGACCTCTTCGTCATCCGCACCGCCGGCCACGTCGCCGGTTCGGAAGTGCTGGGCAGTATCGAGTACGCCGTCAGCGTGCTGGACTGCCCGCTGGTCGTGGTCCTCGGCCATGACTCCTGCGGCGCCGTCGCCGCCACCCGCGCCGCCCTCAACGACGGTCTCGGCACCAACGGCTTCGTCCGCGACGTCATCGAACGCGTCACGCCCAGCGTGCTCGCCGCCCGCGCCGCCGGCCTCAGCGAAGACGACGACATCATCGCCGAACACATCCGCCAGACCGTCGACCTCCTCACCGACCGCTCCCGGCTCCTCGCCGACAAGATCGCGTCCGGCCAAACCGCCATCGCGGGCCTCTCCTACCGGCTCGCCGACGGCAGCGCCCGCGTGGTCACCACCCGTGGGGTGTCCGCGGAAGTGACCACCGGCTGAGAAAGGGAACGGCAAGGCGCTGTCCTGTAAGTCTGTTCGATGGGCTTCGTGATCCAGGTGGTTCCTGGCGGTGCGGGCGGATCGGCCTCGTACTCGGCCGCGTCCGCCCGTGCCGTCAGGGACCGCCTGGGCGCGAAGACCGCGAACAAGACTTGCAGGACAGCGGCTAAAGGGCGCGGGCGCCCGTCTTGGCGGAGAAGCGGAACTCGACGGTCACCGGCAGGGTGTCGAGGTCGAGGGCCTGCCGCAGCCGCGGTAGGCCCTCGGTGTCGATTCGGCGGCGGATTTCGGTGACGTCGCCGTCCTGTTCGGCACTGATCACCAGCGCGACGGCCGGTGTCTGGCGGGTCCCCGCGAGCGTCGCGTGCGCGGCGTGGACGCCGGGATAGTTCGAGACCTCGGTGACGAACGGCTCGATCGCGGCGCCCGCGGCCAGCTCGGTGCGGCCGGCGGCGGGGTCGGTCTCGAAGCGCCAGGTGTGGGTCTTGGGCTTCCGGGTCAGCTGCGCGACGAGCCACCGCAGCACGAGCAGGCCCAGCACGACCGCGACCGCGGCGGCGACGTAGAGCGCCCAGGTCGGTGGCTGTCCCGTACCCGCCACCACCGCGGATTCCGGTCGCACGACGGTGAGCCTGCCGAAATGGGTCAGCAGCGTGAAGGCACCGGCCGCGATCAGGACGAGACCGAACACGGCGAGCAAGGTGCGATTGAGCCGGGAGGGCCGGTTGAGGCTGGTCATGACGTACTCCTGACGCTGCGGACCTTGACCTTGACGGTCGGGCGTAGCGCGGGGTCGATCTGGTCGAGCCGGTACGTGATCGCGCCGCGAACGGCTTCGGCGAGACCATCGGTGGTCGCCCGCCCGGTGCTCACTTTCGCGGACACCTTGCGGGACTTGAGTTTCACCGTCGCGCTGGACACACCGTCCACTGTGGCGGCCGCGGCGCGAAGGGTGGAGCGGTAACTTCGACGCGAGGCTCCGGAGTCCAGCTCACCTTGGAGCGGCAGGACAGTGAGCCTGCCGGGCAGCACCGCCGCCAGGAACAGGATCAGCCCCAAAAGAACCGCGACGCCGCCGATGACGGCCGTCGTGAGGTCACTCCAGCGCAGCTCGTGCAGGGTGCCGGCGACGGAGTCGTAGCGAATCCAGGGAGGTTCGCCGAGCAGCATCTGGACCGCGACGACCGCCACGAGGGCGCAAGCGGCGAGCAGGACGAGCGCGGTGAGGGTCGCGGGAATGCTGCGGCGTGGGCGGCGTTTCACTGGACCCTCCTGGTTTCGGCGGTGGCGGTGTGCAGCGCGGTGACGGTGATGTCCACTCGCGACACCGTGAGGCCGGTGAACTCTTCGACGCGGCGCGTCAGATGGCGGCGGGCGTTCTCCGTGGTGCGAGAGACCGACATCGGATAGCTGATGGAGATCCTGACATCGAGGTCGGCGGTACCACCGGTGACTTTCGCGGTGACCTTGGCGCTGTTGTCGATGTCTTCGCCGCCGACAGCGACACCGAGCACGCGGCCGGCGGCACCGCCGACACCGTCGACCTCGGTCACCGCGTGCGCCGCGATCCGTTGCACCGTGCTGTCGGAAATGGTGAGGATGCCCCGGTCTCCGGCGTCGGCGGGAGCCGTTCCGAGGGCCGCGCTCGACAGGGTTGCGGTCATGGGATCAGCCCTTGTCGCGGCCGGCGAGTTGCGAAAGGTCGAGCTTGCCGTCGAGGACACGGCCCGCCAGCAGCCCGAGAGCGCCGAGGACCAGGACGACGATGAAGGCGCTGAACCCGCCGAAGGCGGCCGCGAGGCCGAGAGCGAGGCCGGTGAGCAGGCCGAGATGCGTGGAATTCATGGTTTCTCCTTGGCTGGCGCGGAGGCGATGTCGCCGATCCGCACGTGGACCGGGAGGCCGATCGGCCCCACCGCCGCGCGGACGTCGTCACTGATCTCGACGGCTGTCGCCGGATAACGGCCGGTGACACCGATGGTGATCTCGTCGTCGCGGATACGGATCCCCGCGATCCGGCGCCCGCGCAGGAGGGTGGCGATCTCGCCGAACCGGCCGCTGTGCAGGCCCGCGACATGGGGTTGGGCCTGCACAGCGGCGGCGATGCGGTCGGCGTCGATCTCGACGCCGGGGGTCACTGGACGCGGCCGGTGTCGCTCTTGGCGTCCTCGTCCTCGTCGTCGCCGGGGATGTGCACGTCGGACACGTTGATGTTGACCTCGACGACCTCGAGCCCGGTGATCTGCTCGACCGCGCCGATGACGTTCCTGCGCACCGCGCGGGACAGATCGGCGATGGACACCCCGTATTCGACGAGGATCTGCAGGTCGACAGCGGCCTGCTTCTCGCCGACCTCGACCGACACACCCTGGCTCGCCGAGGCCGTGGCACCGGGGATGCGCTCACGGATCGCGCTGAACGCCCGGGCCGCACCGCCGCCCAGGTCGTACACGCCGGAGATCTCCCGAGTGGCCAGCCCGGCGACCTTCGCCACGACGGTATCGGCGATGGTGGTGGCACCCTTGCTCGACTCCAACGCGCCCGTGCCGGCCTTCTCGACCTGGGACGACTGGCTGGGGACCTTGGTGGCAGTCGAATTCGTCATGACTTCTCCTCGGGTCGGTTCTAGCGGTCTCGATGGAAGTTCACGCTCGCTCCATCCTTACTTCCACACCACTAGGACCCCGCCCTGAGAAGATCGTCACGACCCCATCGTGTGACACCCGTCGCTCGCGTACCGGCGGCGCTCAGGCACCCGGCGGGTTCCGGCGTGGTTCGGCGGGCGGATACGTGTTCGCCGGCGGCGCCCCCGGACCCGCGGCCGGATATCCCGCCATCGCGCCCGGTTTCGGCCCACGGCGGACCAGCCCGGCGAGGCCCAGGAGGCCGAGCAGACCCAACAGGCCCCATGAACCGTTGTCCCCGTCGGAGTCGTTCCGGTCGTTGCCGGCCTGCTGTCCTGCCTGCGTCGCGACCGCGGACGCGGATACCGCGTCCGCCGGAACCGTTCCGGTCAAGGCGATGGCTGCCGACGCCGCACATACGGAAATCAATTTCGCTGTTTTGTGGCGCATTCGAAGATCCTTCCCTCCGGTGCCGATGAGTGATCGGTCCGTGCGTACCCGCGCGGAACCCGCTCACACCCAGGATCACCCGGATTTGTCACCCACACGGGGCTTTTCGGATTAGACGGCGGCCCACCGGTCATCCGGTTTCCAGCGGCACGAGGAAAGGGAGGAAGGCAATGACGGCGGCGTTGTGGGGTCTGCTCGGACTATTCGGCCTTCTGGGCGTCTACGGGCTCGTCCGAGTCCGGCAGCGAACGGACAGCCAGGCCCGGCCTCCGGCGGCGGACGTCCTCGCCCGGTATCCCGCGCTTCGTGAACCGGCGGTGCCGAACGCCGATACCGCGCACACGCCGCTCATGATCCCGGCGGTCACCCCGGAGATGATCCTCGGCCCCGGCCGCAGGCGGGTTTCCCGGCCAGGCGGGGTCCACGCTCCCGGCTGGCCTCGCTCGCCGATGCCCCGGCCGAACCTCGCCGGAACGCGGTCCGTCGCCGCGCCGGTCTCCGACCCCGGCACTGTTCCGGCCCAGGCGGGTCCGCGGTTCGAATCCGCGGTCCCTGAAGCGACCGCCGTGGCGGAGCCGGCCGAAGCTCCGCCACGGGCGAAGCCCGCCGAGGTTTCCTCGCGAAAACAGCACAGGTTCGGGCCGCGCGATCTGCTCGATCCGGTCGTCCGCAAGGCCAAGAGGGTCAAGGAAGATCTCCGCCGGAAACGGCCGAGCCGGTGAGGTCGGACCCGGTCGCGTCCGATGTAGACGTTCCTTGAGGACCAGCACTCCCCAGAACCGGGAGTTCCCACGGAAATCCAGTACCCGATTCCGGCTGCCGGATCTGTGTCGACGCGTCGGTCAGTCGTACATCCGGATCGACGACGGCTGGAGGAAAGTGTTCGAGATCTCGAACCTCGCCTTGTTCCCGAAGGTCGGGAGCACCGAGTTCGCGAACTGGGCGACGTCCTGGCGTTCGAACAACGCCGTCTCCGCGGCCAGCCAGTCCGGGCAGCCCGCGTCCCCCGCCTGGGTGGCCGCCTTGGCGACCAGCGCGTCGTACCGCGGATTGTCGATGTGCGCGAAGTTCGTGCCCTCCGGGGGACGGCTGCCGGATACGAACGGGATCAGCTGGCTCGGCAGATTCAGGCTGACCGGTGCCATCGAGAGGTCCCAGTCGCCGGTGGCGAACATCGTCTGGCTGATCGAAGGGCTGTCCAGGCCCCTGAGCGTGACGTCGACGCCTGCCTCCTTCCAGCCCCGCTGCATCAGCTCGGCGGCCGGTGTCATGGTCGCGCCGATCTGCGTGCCGTAGATGGCGGTCAGCGCGAGACGCTTGCCCTCCCGCACCCGGATGCCGTCCTGGCCCGGTTTCCAGCCTGCCGCGTCGAGCGCGGCCTTGGCCGCGGTGAGATCGAAGCCGGGGATGTGCCCGGTGGCGGAGTCGCCGGTGCACGCCGGGGGTTCCATGGTGATCAGGCTCCGGACCGGGGCGCCGGTGTCCCGGGTCAGCACCTTGGCGACCGGGGCGAGGTCGAGTGCCTGCACCAGTGCGCGGCGCATCGCCTGGTCCGCGCCGAACCGGCCGGGCGCCTGGTTGAACCACAATTCGCCGAACGCCACGGTCGTGTCGGCGTGGAACAACCCGCGCGCCCGCAGCCGCTGCTGGTCCGGCCCGATCACCTGGGCGGCGTTGAGTTCGCCGGACAGCAGCAGGTTCGCGACGGTCGTCATGTTCGGGATGACCCGGATGACCACCTTGTCCGGCAAGCCTTTCTGCCGGGAATCGAAGGTACCCGGGCCCCAGTCGTAGTCCTTGCGCCGGGTCAGCGTGTAGTGGTCGTTCGGGACGATCTCGGACACGGTGAACATACCGGTTCCGTGCTCGCCCTTGGCCAGCGTCTTGCGGTCGGCGAGGCCCTTCGCGCAGACGATCGGGACGTTGCCGACGTTGCGCAGCAGGAACGCGTCCGGTGCCCCGCTGGTGACCCGCACGGTGCCCGCGGAATCGTCGGCGACCGCCTTCGTGCCCACCTGCACCGTGTTGCCCGCGATCGGCGACTTGTTCGCCGGGTCGCCGACGAAGTTGATGTTCGCCGCGACGTCCTTCGCGGTGAGCGGGCTCCCGTCGGGACAGGTGATGCCCTTGCGCAGCGTGAAGGACGCGGTGGTCGTGGTGGCCTCCCACCGCGCCGCGAGCCCGGCCTCGGGCTGCCCCTTGCCGTCCATGCCGAGCAACCCGTCATAGAGGTAGCGATCGATCTCGCCGGCGACCGAGAGCACGGTGAGCGCCGGGTCGAGCGTTCCCGGATCAGAAGCGACCGAATAGGTGAAAGTCTTGCCGTCGGCCAGTTTCCGGTTCGCGGCCGGATCCGTCCCGGAGGGCGCCGGGGCCGTGCACGCGCTCATGGTCAAAGCCACCACGACTGCCGTCACGGCGGTGTGCCGAGCAGTTTTCATGGGAGTTCTCCTACGGTGTCGCGTTTTCGGCGAGAAGGTGGTCGACGGCCAACCGGGCGGCGGCACCGATCGACGCGTCGACCTCGGGAAGGCGGTCGTCGAGGGAATGGGCGCGCGTGAACACCGCGACCGCGAATCGGCGGCCCTCGGGCAAGGTCACCACTCCCGCTTCGTTGCGGATGCCCGGCAGCGTCCCGGTTTTCGCGGCTATCCGCACCCCGGACGGGAATCCGGAGGACAACCGGTGCGGCCAGATCTGCTGGGCCATGATCGTCCGGACGCGTTCGCAGGCTTCGGGTTCGCCTGCCCGGTCGGTCCAGATCGCGTCGAGGAGTGCGGTCGTCTCGCGCGGCGTCGACGAGGTTTCCCTTTCCGGGTCACACATCGACAGGTTCCGCACCTGTTCTTCGGTGGCTTCGGCCAGCAGCGCGTCGATCTCGGCGAGATCGGTCCCGCCGAGTTCGGCGACCCCGATCCGGAACGAATCCTCGCAGGAGCCGATCAGGCGGGTGCGACTCAGCCCGAGATCGGCGACCGCCCGACAGATCGTCTCCTGGCCGAGCCGGTTCCAGATCAGGTCGGTCGCCGCGTTGTCGCTCATCGTGAGCATGAACCAGGCGAGGTCACGCCAGGTCATCTCGACGTCGTCGGCACAGCCCGCGGTGCCGATGCCGCCGATCCGGTACCGCGCGGTCACCTTCGTGTATTCGGTCTCGTCGAGTCGTCCCGCCACCACTTCCTTGGCATAGGCGAGCGCGATCGGGATCTTGAACACCGAGGCGAGGACCACCTGATCATCGGCGCCGGCCGACACCTCGGCACCGTCCGGCACGCCGACCTCCCTCGCGTGCAGCGACCCTTCGGCACCCGCCGCGGCGAACACGGCTTCGATCCGTTCGCGGATGTCGTTCACCGTGACACCCGCCGGTCCGCGCGTCCATTGTGGAGGAACCGCGCACGGCCGGTGCCGTCGTCGCCGACGAACTCGTGGGCCACATAGGCGCCGGGGACTTCCGGGATGACGGCGACGAAGGTTTCGCCGTGCCACGGCAGCAGTTCGACCTTGCCCGAGGGCTCGTCGAGTTCGGCGAACTCCCCCTCCGGCGTACGCCGCAGCCAGAGCCTCCCGCCCTCGGCGGTGACGACGGTGGAGACGACCCGCGACGAGTACTCCCCCACGTACCGGGAGAGATCGGCCGGGGCAGGCGCGGGATCCGGTTCGGGCAGTCGCGGGACCGTGACCCCGGCGAGTTCACTCATCAGCTTGGTGGCGATCTCGTGGTAGACCTTCAGCGTGGCCCCGCCGTTGGTCATCAACGCGAACGCGACGCCGCGCTCCACCGCGATCCGCAGGAAGGCCGACTGGCCGATCGTGCCGCCGTCGTGGCCGATCACGGTGCCGCCCTGCCAGCCGAAGTCGACCCAGCCAAGTCCCCAGTGCGTGCCCATGATGCCGAGATCCGGCACGGCGACCTGCCGCTCGCGCATCGCGCGCACCGACTCCGGCGACAGCACCTGGACGCCGTTGTCGGCCTTGCCCTCGTTCAAATGCAGGCGGGCGAAGGTCAGCAGATCGCGCGGGCGCATGATCAGCGTCGCACCGGCGGGCGCGTTGGAGCGGGCGAGCGACCAGACCTTCGTGGGCACCGGTTCGCCGCCCGGTTCCGGCAGGCTGTGGCCGACCGCGGCACGATGACGGATGGCGTCCTCGGCGCCGCAACCGGCGTGGGTCAGGCCGAGCGGGCCGATCAGCCGCTCGCGTACGCAGTCGTCCCAGCACCGGCCTCGCAGCACCTCGACGATGCGGCCGAGCACGCAGTAGCCGGCGTTGCTGTAGGAGAACCGCTCCCCCGGCGGGAACAGCTGCGGCACGTCCGACAGCAACGGGATGAGCTTCGCCACCGCGCCCTCGCCGGTCCCGGTGTCGGCGAAGACGTCGCCTTCGAACCCGCCGGTGTGACACGCCAGCTGCCGGACGGTGATCGTGGCCGCGGCGCGGGCGTCGGCGACCCGGAACTCGGGCAGGTAGTCGCGCACCGGACGGTCGAGGTCGACCAGGCCCTCGTCGACCAGCTGCATGATCAGCGTGATCGTCCAGATCTTCGAGATCGACCCGATCTGGAACACCGAGTCCGTTGTGGACTCCACCCCGGTGTTGGTGTTCACGACACCCGACGCGTGCTCGACGATCTCGCCGTCGGCGAACACCGCGATCGCGGCACCGGGAACCCGGTGCCGGCGCAGCAGGCCGGCGAAATTCTCGCGGAGCCAGGTATCGATTTCCGAAATTCTCGACATGCGCACCTCTTGTCCGGTGTGGATGGTCCGGCGTTGCGGGAATGCTAGGTCCCGGCGGGCGGTCCTTTGTTCGTCCGGACCGAGGAGAGCGGAGGGGAAAGTTCATCCGCGCGGACGGGACTCAGGCTTCTCCGGGCCGCATGCCATGAAGCAGCAAATGCAGCTGCACCATCGCCGCGAACCGGTCCCGGGGGTCGTCGAGGTCGATTCCGCCCACCTCGGCCAGCCGGCGCAACCGGTAGCGGAAGGTGCTCGGATGCACGTATGCCGCCGCCGACGCGGCGTTGGTGTCCCCGAACGAATCGAGCCAGCACCGCAACGTGTGCACGAACTGGGACTGGTGTTCGCGATCGTAGGCCAGCAGCCTCGCGATCGGCCCGGTCGCGACATCGCCGCGGGCCGCGGACAGGTCCGCCAGCTCGAGCATCAACGCGTCGACGTGCGCGTCCTCGGCCGTGAGCACCCGGTTGGAGCCGCCGTCGGCGAGCAGCACCCGCAACGCCCGGTCCGCCCCGCTGCGGGAGTCGTACAGGCCCGCACCCTCGAAGGCCGGCGGTCCGACGCCGATCACCGCCGAGACCCGGTGCCCGATTCGTTCCAGGAACGCGGTCGCGACGCGCACCGAGCGTTCCTGATGATCGCCGTGGTTTCGGGGCACCGGCACGATTCCGTACACGACGTCGCCGATGAGCGCGACCGCCGAGCGTGGCTGGACCGCGCTCAGATGCATGGCGAGCGCGTCGGCGACCCGTTGGCGTTCGGTGGCGAGCCAGGGATCGTCGCCTGCCGGGTCGAGCAAACCCATCGCGAGTACGACGGCGGGTTGCCCCAGCAGGCCCAGGCGTGCGACGGCCTCCGGGGCCTGGCGTCCGCCTTCGAGCGCGGTGCTCACCAGATCGGCTCGCAGCCGGCGTTCGACATCGGATCCGGCGCGCAGGCGGAGCAGATGCAACGCCACGACCTTCGAAGCGTCCACAAGCGCCGCCGCACGTTCCTCGCTCAGCGCGTGATCGACCACGGCCCAGATCGAGCCGAGCACCTCATCGCCTGCCCGGACGGCGACCACCACCCGGGGACGGTTCTCGCCATCGTCGTCGTCCGGATGGAAATAGACCGGTCCCGTCTCGCTGTAGAGGCGGTCGAAGAAGCCACTCTTTTCCAGGCCACGGGTGTAGCGCTCCGGCACCTGGCGGCCGAGGATCGTTTCGACCCGCGGCGGATCGGTTTCGTCCTGGCGGCCGGAGAACGCGAGCACCCGCGAGTCACGGTCCTCGATGGTGATCGGCGCGTCGAGCAGCGCGGCGATCGCGTTGGCGAGCGCGAACAGGTCGCCGGCCGGGATTCCGCCGAGTGCCTGCGGGGAGACGTCGCCGACGTCGCCCTCGGCCAGCAACGTGCGGAGCATCGCGGCCAGCTGGGTCCACGACGCCCTGTTCGCCAGCCCGAGCAACGCGACGCCGGAGGACGCCGCCGCCCGCGCCGGCCCGGTCGAAGCGGAGACCGGCGCACGCACGACCAGCGCGGACGCGCCGCGTTCGCCGAGTTCGTGCAGCAGCTCGACGATCTCCTCGGGATCGCGCACCCCGACCCCGAGCACCACGGCCCGCTCGGGGAACTCGGCGTCGTCGTACGGGTCGTGGATCACCACGCCGCCGAGGTGGCGACGGGCGGCCCTGCCGACCGCGATCGGCTCGAGGAGCACGTCCCCGAGTGCTTCGATGACGCGGCTCAGACTCGTATGCGGTTTGCTCGGCACCGGTGTCCGCACTCCCGAAGGTCGATCCGGCCTCGCCCGGACCGGCTGGTGAGGACCCTAGGAGGATTCGGGGGCGCCCCGTTCGTCCCGCCGGACGAATCCCGGGCGGAAGTTCCTCCGGGAGAACCAACCGGGAAGAGCTGCCCGCCGCACGGTCGACGAGGGGAACGGCGTCATTTCTTTCCCTTGACGGTCAGGGGTACGTCCACCCGGACCGCGCCGGTGGTGGCCGTGAGGGTGCCGTCGGCGGCTTTCGGTCCGGCGAGCAGGCGGAAGACGAACGTCACCGAAGCGCCCGGCGGGAGCTGCTGCCTCGCGGTGCAGGTCACCGTGCCGCTGCCCGCGGGGCAGCCGATCGATCCGGCCGGAGGGTCGCCCGGTCCGACCGCCTTCACGCCGTCCGGCAGGGTCAGGGTCACCGTCATGGGCGCGGCGGGCGCCGAACCGGTGTTGCGGACGGTGATCGGGAAGTCGGCGGGCGGCCCGCCGGTGGACATCGTGAACCCGCTGGGCCCCTCCGCGACCAGCGAGGGCGCGGTGGCCGCCGTGGTCGGCGTGGTGGTCACCGGCGTGGTGGCGCTCGGCTGGCCGCCGGTCGTGGACGGCGTCGTAGCGCCGACGGTCGAAGTCGGCGCGGACGCCCCGCCCGGTGGCGGCGTGGTCGGAGTAGCCGCGGTGCTGCTGGACGCGGGTGGTGCGGCGGCGGTCGCGGGAGCCCCCGCCCGAGGCGGCGGGCCGAGCGTCCCGATCCCCACGGCGACGGCGAACACGACAGCCGAAGCCGCCGCGCCGAGCAGCACGGGCGCCGTGACGGCGGACACGGACGCACTCGCTTTGGCCGTCGCGGCCAGATAACCGGCGGCGCCCGCACCGAGCACGATCGGAGCGACGATGCCCCGCAACGCGCCGTTGACGTCGGCCAGTTCGGTGGCGACGGCCTGGCAGGCGGCGCACTCGTCCAAATGGGCGTTGAGCTGGATGGATTCACGCCGGGACAGGCCGCCACGAGTCCACGCGCCCAGTTTGCCGACCGCCGCCTGGCACCGTTCGGCGGGCTCGCCCGTGACATGGGCCTGGAGATACGCCTTCCGCAGGCCCTCGCGGGCCCGGTAAGCAAGCGCGGCGACGCCGTTGGGGGTGAGCCCGAACGTCGACGCGAGTTCGTCCGGCGATCGATTCTCGATCGCGGTATGCCACAACACGTTCTGCCAGCGCTCGGGAAGGTCGGCGAACGCCCTGGTGATCAGCGCGCGTTCCAGGCCCGCGACCGCCGGGTCGCGGAAGGGCAGGCTGGTGACCCGCTCGACGCCCGGAACCGCTTCCAGGTCGTCGGCCAGTTCGAGCCGGCGCTGCTGCCGGAAACGGTCGTAGGCGGCGTAGCGCACTGTCGTGAGCAGATAGGGGCGGAACGCGGAGCCGGGCCCGCCGCCCGCGCGCAGGGTGATGAGTACCTTCGCGAAGGCATCCGACACCAGGTCTTCGGCGTCGGCCGACGACTTCGCCAGCTGAATAGCCAGATTCCGGGCGGCATGGACGTGGCGGGCATAGAGGCTGCCGTACGCCTGAACGGTCCCGCCGCGCACGGCCTCGATCAGTTCGGCATCGGAGAGCGGGCTCGGCTGCTCTCCGATGCCGAGTGCGTCGTCGAGGTCGGCGCGCATCGCGTTCGCGTCACCGGCACGCCACCGCTCCACGTCGCGTTCGTCGAGGTGCCCGAGCACAGGCGTCGCCACTTTCCGGATGCCAAGGATGATGTGCGTTCCACTCGGCCCTGTCCAGGGCTCCGCTCACCTTGCCACGCCCTTCACCACCGGTCATCAGGCCGATACCGCACTGGGCGATGTGCGGGCACCCGGTTAGGCCGTCCGGAGCAGGATGGTGCCCGCAGTCGCGCAAGGGCCGGTGGACTGCGGCGGTTGGATCATCGATCCTGGCCGGTAGTTCAGCAGCGGACCCGGCATGACCTTCACCACCTGGCCGCCGGTGAGGGACTTCTTGAGCCGGAGACGGATTCCACCACCTCGCCTCGGTCTCTGTCGGGATCCACCAGTTGAGCCCTGGCAGCTGGAAGCACCTGGATTGCGGCAGCAGCCTGTGGGTCATGACCGATCATGACATCGACAGGATCGACCACTCCGTCCTTTACACCACCGACCTGGATGCCACCGCGGCGACATATGAGGCGCTCGGCTTCACCCTCAGCCCGTTGTCCATGCATAGGGGCTCCGATCGCCCCGGCGGCGAGCGTAAGCCGATGGGCGCCGGCAATCGGTGTGCGCTGTTCGGCCGGACTTACCTGGAACTGCTCGGCCTTTTCGGGGACGGCTCGGTCGACCCGTGGAACATCCGACCGCTGATCGCCCAGTACGAGGGCCTGCACGGCTGCTCATTCGGTTGTGAGGACGCCGTGGCGGTCGAGAAGAGACTGCGCGAGGCGGGGCTTTCGTCGTCCGGGGTGCTGCCGCTGCAACGAGACGTGGAGACCGCCGACGGGGTGGCGACCGCGCGGTTCCAGGCGGTTCACCTCGACCGCGCGAGCACTCCCGAAGGGTTGATCCACATCGCGCGCCACCTGACGCCCGAGCTGATCCACCAGCCTCGCTACCTGGGCCACGCCAACGGCGCCGTCCATCTGCACAGCGTGTTGCTGGTGGTGGACGACGCCGAACTGGAGGCGACGGTCGGCCGCTACGCCCGCACGCTGGGCACCGAACCAGTGGCCGAGGGGCCACTGCGGGTCCTTCCCCTCCCGGCAGGGCGAATGGAGATCGTCGCCGTCTCCGCTTTCGGGGAGGTTCTGCCCGGTGAGCCGGTACCCGCGCTGCCTTATCTCGCGGGGCAGGCCGTCGCCGTCAAGGACGTCAGTGTGGCCCGGACGTTGGTGGCAGGCAACGGATTCACCGTCCGCGACATGCCGGGCGGGTTCTTCGTCGGCGCCGGTGAGGCGCGCGGTGCGGCCATCGCCTTCCTGGAGGCCTGACAAATGACGAACCTCGTCCACCTGCCCGGCGGCGCACTGCGCGGTGTTTCCACCGGCTCGGCCATGGCCTTTCTCGGTATTCCGTACGGCAGCGCGGAACGCTTCGCCGCGCCCCGGCCTGCCCCCGCCTGGGAAGGGGTGCGGGTCGCCGACCGCCTGGGACCGGCGGCCCCGCAGCCGCCCTCCCGGCTGGAACGGGTCATGGGACCGGACAGTGCCCTGGCCCAGGCCGAGGACTGCCTGTTCTTGAATGTCTGGACTCCGGGCGGTACCGGACTGCCGGTGCTGGTCTGGCTGCACGGCGGCGGCTTCTCCAGCGGTTCGGGCGCGGAGGCCTGGTATGACGGGGCGCTCCTGGCCGAACGCGGCCGGATGGTGGTCGTCACGGTCAACTACCGGTTGGGCGCCTTGGGGTATTCGTACCTGTCACCGGAGTTCGCTCCGGCCAATCCCGGCCTGCTCGATCAGCTCGCTCGCCGCGTTGGGCTGGGTACGGGACAACATCGGCGCGTTCGGCGGCGACCCGGACCGCGTCACGCTGGCCGGCCAATCCGCCGGTGCGCTGTCGACGCTCGCCTTACTGGGCCACCCCGCCGGTCCTGGCCTGTTCCACCAGGTCATCCTGCAGAGCACGCCGACCGGAGTCGCACCCTTCAGCCCACCGGAAGCAGCCAGGAACGGCTGCCAACTGCTGGACATTCTCGGCCTGTCCCCCGACGAGGCAGAACAGCTGCGGACCGTGCCGGTCCCCCGCCTGCTGGCCGCCCAGCGGGAGCTCGCGCGGCGCATGGCCGCGCCGCTCACCGTGACCCCACCGTTCCAGCTGGTCGCCGAGGGCGGCGTACCCGCCGACCTGCTCGCCGGCGTCCCCGGCGACCTTCCGGCACTGATCGGCACCACCCGCGACGAGGCCTGGGCATTCTTCCCCGGCGCGCCCGCGGACCTGACCACGCGGCTCTTCGCCGACGGCAGCCGGAAACTGGCCCGGCAGGCCGGTCCGGCGTTCGCCTTCCAATTCGACTGGGCACCACCCGGCAGTCCCTTCGGCGCCTGCCACTGCATCGAGCTGCCGTTCGTGTTCGGCGGCTTGGACGCCTGGCATGCGGCGCCGATGCTGGCCGGCGCCGATCCCGCCGATCTACGGCGGCTGGTGGACCAGGTGCAGCGCGCCTGGACGGGTTTCGTCCACACCGGCTCACCCGGCTGGCCATCGTTCCCGTACGTCAGGCGCTTCGCTTAGGCCCAACTACCGTGACACTGGTGAGTTATCCGGTACTGGACGAGCTTGACCGCTCGATCGTCCACGCGCTGCACATCGACGGGCGCGCACCCTTCAACCACATCGCTTCAGTGCTCGGTGTGTCGGACCAGACGGTCGCGCGGCGCTACCGCAGGCTTCGGTCCGCCGGATCGCTCAGGGTGATCGGTCTGCCGAACGCCCGGCGACTGGGCTGGGTGGAATGGTTCGTCCGAGTGCAGGTGACACCCGACGCGGCGGTGCCCGTCGCCGACGCGCTGGCTCGTCGGCCGGACACTTCCTGGGTCTGCCTCACCTCCGGCGGGACGCAGATCTGCTGCGTCACGCGGGTGCGCAGCTCGCGGGAACGCGACGCGCTGCTGCTCGGGCAACTGCCCAGGACCCCGCGGGTCACCGGCGTTACGGCGCACTGCCTGCTGCGCGTCTTCACCGGTGGCCCGTCCGGCTGGCACGGCAGAGCCGACTCGCTGACGCCCGAGCAGGTCAGTGCTCTCACGCCCGAACCACCCGACGAACGACAAGGGCGGGTCGCGCTGCAGGACGGCGATGAGCGGATACTGGCCGCCCTGGCCCGCGACGGCCGCACGACGTATCCCGATCTCAGCAAGGCGACCGGCTGGTCGGAGATGACGGCCAAACGCAGACTCGCGCAACTGCGGCGACGCGGCGCACTGTTCTTCGACGTGGACATCGATCCGCTGCTGCTGGGAGTCGAGACCCTCGCCATCCTCTGGCTGACCGTCGATCCAGCCCGGATGCGCTCGACGGCCGAGGCCATCGCCGCGCATCCCGAGGTTCCCTTCACCGCCGCCACCACCGGCCCGACCAACCTGCTGGTCTTCGCGGCCTGCCGCGACGTGGACTCCCTGTACGACTTCCTCGAACGCGGAATAGGAAAGCTGCCAGGGATCCGCCAACTGGAGAGTGCACCGGTCATCCGGAACAGCAAGCGTGTCGGTGAGACCCAGGCACCCGGTTCACAGTGAGGGGTCATGAGGCAGCCGCGGCCCGGCTTCCGCAAGCCAGTCCGGATCGCCTGCGTCAACCCGTCGACAGTCCTATGTGGACATCTTTCCGCCGGTGACGTGGCCCGCGGGCATTACCCGCCGGGTAATCGACGGTGTTCCTCTTCGGCGGCAGAATCGGTTTTGCTCACGAACGCCCGGTTCAACGAAGGAGAACAGCATGACTTCCCCTGCCATCACCGACAAAGACGTCACCGCTCCGGCCACCTTCCTGCGGCGAGCACTCATGCTGGACGCGCTCGTGACCAGCGGGAACGGCCTCCTGTACCTGCTCGCGTCCGAACCGATCGCCGAGTTCTTCGATATGCGGACCACCCCACTGCTCGTTGTCGGCGCATTCCTGGTGGCGTACGGAATCATGGTCGCCGCGACAGCGAGGCCATCGCGGCCGGCACCGTGGCCCACCAGGCTGGTGATCGAGGCGAACATCGGCTGGGCACTGGTCAGTGTCGTCGCTGCCGTGTTCGGCTGGCTCGGGACGAACCCGATCGGCACCGCATGGACGGTGGCGCAGGCGTGCGTGGTCGCCGGCTTCGCCGCGCTGCAGTGGGTCGGCCTGAAAAAACTGCAGGCGCGGACGGGCGGTCAGCCGTGGATCAACGGGCGGTAAGGACTCCTTCCTAACCTACTGGGCAAGCGACCAGCCGAGGGGGTTGCCGACCATGCCGGATTTCGAAGTGGAGCTGACCGACCTGCATCAAGCGGCCATCAATCTCGAGAAAGGAGGCGACGCCGTCCTGCGCGGTCCCGGACGAACAGCGAAAGGCGACCTTGTCTTCGGATCGGTAGATTCTTCGCATGGCTGCCAGATCGTTCTCCTCGCCGCCGCGGCCCATCGTGGTCGGCGACGTTGTCGCGGCGTACTCCGACCCGCTGGGGGCATGGACCGCCGGGCAGATCACCGGCATCGACGGGGACTGGAAGAAGGTGGATGTGCTGGATCTGGACTGGTCGGGCCCAGAGCCGACGTCGCTGCTGGACCTGGGCGATCTCACACCCTTGCGTCTGACCCATCACAGCTGGGAAGGCAAGTTGTCTCATTGCCATTTCAACTGGGTTCTTCCGCGCAGCCACAAGGTGATCGGCAATCAGCCGCTGCTGCGAACGGAAGGTTCCACCAGCTACGGCTCCGCGTGGCAGCTCGGGCTGCAACTGGCTGCGCAGCGCTCCTGGGATGGCGGCAATCACGATTCCTGGGTGGACCCGGGTGCCCGAACGTTCAGCAGTGAGGACTTCCTCCACGAGGTCGGCGGTCGTCCAGGCACCGATGGGGGCGTATATGACGTGGAGATCACCGTCGTGGACACCCTCGACTGCTCCCGTCTGGTCGCTGCCTATCCCGGCCTGAAACGGCTGACTCTGCGCGGGAAGCTCGGCACGCTGACCAATGCCGAGAGCCTCAACCGGCTCGCCGCGCTTCAGCGGCTCTCCATTTCGGACCTCTTCGGCATGACCAGCGCGGACCGCCTCACACCGGAGCGTGTTCCACACCTGGAGACGCTGTTCCTGTCCAGCGTGCCTGCCGAATACGCCACCGCCATGCGAGCGACCTGGCGCGCGGAGATCCCCAACGGAACTGACGTGGACATCCACGCGCCACGAAAGCCGGACTGGGTCGCGGAGAATCGAGACAACCCGCTGCGTGACTGGGATGGGCGCGAGCACATCGGTACCGCTCGCTTCAAGAAAGCCGTCGCCCAGTACAAGGCCACGCGAC
The DNA here is from genome assembly GCF_055575975.1 of Amycolatopsis sp. NPDC033938. Classification (NCBI taxonomy): domain Bacteria; kingdom Bacillati; phylum Actinomycetota; class Actinomycetes; order Pseudonocardiales; family Pseudonocardiaceae; genus Amycolatopsis; species Amycolatopsis sp. NPDC033938. The sequence goes on along the minus strand of NZ_JBVIRO010000009.1, from coordinate 194,624 downwards.
GTGCCGTGCTGGCCGAACTTCGTGCCCCAGACACGGCTGATCAACCATCAAGGCTGTTCTCGCTCGGGCGCGAATACGGCGAAGCCTTCAACCACATGGATCGTCGGAATCCCTTCATCGAAACAGTCGAACGTGAAGACCTCTTCGACGCACTGGCCGGCATCGTGAAGGCCGCCGAGGAGGAACTCGGTCGCGATCTCGCCTGGGCAGGCGAACACCTCGTCAAAGGTCTCGAATCCATCCGTGACTGGTAGACCAACCCGCAACGTCCGCTCATGCCGCGAGTCGCGAGGCACCGCCTGCCCGCGAGCCAAGGAGCCCCGTATGGGAATCACGGTGGTGAGGCCGAACGGACGTGACCGAACCCACCAATCTCACGAAGTGTCATCCACCAACCAGTGGACAGCGTTCCGATCTGATCCGGACGCGTTGTGGGGTATCAGGCGCCGCGGTGGCTTTTGCGGCCCGTCACCTTGTTGTAGATGACCAGAACGATGACCGCGCCGATGACCGACCCGATCCACCCGGCAGGCTGAAAGCCGCGGATACCGACCGTGAGCAGGCCGAACAACAGGCCACCCACGACCGAGCCGACAACGCCCAGCACGATCGTCCGTAGCAGGCCGATGTCGTCCTTGCCGGGGACCAGGGCTCTGGCCAGGAATCCGGCGATCAGACCGAACAGGATCCAGCCCAGGATGGTCCAGAACATCGTCTCTCCTCATGTCAGTCGGACAGAAGATCACAGTACGACGGAACACTGTCTGTCCGCCAAACGGCGATCATCAGGCGAGCGAGTTCCTGCCGGTGATGGGTTTTGACGGTCATCCGGTGGCAGGGAGCCGGTTCCCGACCTCGTGCGCGGTGACGCGGGTCGTCGAGAACATCGGGTGAGCGCAAGGCGAATGCCGGTGTGCCCGGCGGGGAGTTCGAGCGCTCGGCGGCACCTGGGCCCAACCGGCCGACATCGGCACCACTCTCGCCAATCTCTCCGCGGCCACGACCGCGATGAACCGCATGCTCGCCGGCCTCGGGATGAAGCTTCTCACCACCGATACGACCACCGAATTCGCTTCGGTCGAAGGCCCTTTCAGCGGCGACGCCACCCAGGCGGTACGAACCGCGGGGCTGTGGCTCACCCGGGCCGTGGACACCTGCGCACACCTCAGCACCTATCTCGACAACGCCCACATCGCCGTCGGAGGCCTCGCCGAACCCGCACCGACCGTCCAGCGCCGCAGCCCAGATATCTGAGGCTCGATCTTCGGCGACTCGGTGGGGTGCGAGATGTTCCCGACTGACCACCGGATCACCTCTTAGGTTGGAGATCCGTGTGAATCGCCGTCACAACGGCTCGACGGGTCGCGTGTGACAGCACCATGGCCGGGTGCCTGACAAGATCGCGATCGTGGGGGGTGGCCTGCCGGTTCCCCGGTGGAGTCGATGACCTGGACAGCTTGTGGTCCTTGCTGTCCGATGGCCGTGAGGCGGTGGGAGCCCCGCCCGCGGACCGGTTCGACCTGGACCGGTATCACGACGTCAACCAGATGCGGCCGGGCAAGTCGTACACGTTCGACGGCGGGTACCTGGCGGACGTGGCCGGGTTCGACGCGGAGTTCTTCGGGATCAGCCCGCGTGAGTGCCAGGTTGCCCAGCAGCTCGGTCTGGACCGCTCCGGAGTCAGCCGGATGATCGCCGCAGCGTAGTGGCGTTGACAACTGCCGGACAGGACCTGCTCAACCAATCACACCAGTGGCAGCGAGCGAAGTTCGTCGAACTCACTGCCGATTGGAGTTCCTCCGACCGAACCACCTTCGCCCGTTATCTCGAGCGCCTTGCACGCGATGTCGAAGCTTGCCTCGCCCACCGGAAGACCCTTGACGCTCCACCGGAGCAGCGTCCACATCGCCGCCGAGCGATACCGCGGCACCGGCACCGCCTGGAAGTACCGAGAACGGACGAGCATCGCCCCCTTCGCGAGTACCGCGCAGCGCCGTCCTCGCTCCCACAACGTACGTCGAAAAGGGCGCCCGCCGACAGCACGAGTTGAGCGGATCCAAGTGTGGAGAAAGAGGCCTCGCGGATTACAGTCGCTCTCCCAAAAGTTTCGCCACCTGGATGTAGCCGTCTTTCTTCCGGAGCTGCGGGAGATGGAGATTCAGCATCCTGGTCTCTCCATGTACGCGCTTGGCGACGGCGAGCGTGGCCCAGTAATCATCCAGGTCGCAGTACATCGCAGCGTCTCCGACCCCGGGGATCGGCGTGTTCGGGCCAGGACAGTTCTCGGCCGTCGTGAAGACCGGAGTGTTGGGGTTGGCTTTGGCGAAGGCGAAATAGTAGAGCCTTGGCGTCGTTTCGGACCGCTGATCGTCGGTTGCGTAAGCGCAGGTGTACTCAGGCGCCGTCTTGGTCGCTCCGGGTGGTTCTTCCGTGGCGACGATACCTACAATGCCGATGATCGGGGCGAGTTCTCCGGCCCCGAGGAACGGGCAGGCGGCGGTCACCTTCGCCGGGGAGATCGCAGGGGTGAAGGCAGGCGGTGTGCTGCTGGGGGCAGATTTGCTCGGGGTCGGCTTGCTCGACGACGACGACGGAGGAGGTGTGAGACTTTCGTCCGGACCGCCGCAGGCTGAAGCCGCAAGCAGCAGGCTTACCGTGGCGAGAACAACCCAGGATCTGTTCATTGGAAAAATCCGCTCCTGGCCTCGGACGAGGTGGCACTGTAGTTGCCCAGCACGATCGACAACGACACCGTCATACCCGGCACCACCCCCGGGGATCGAGGTTCACCGAGGTGCCCGGACACACCGTGCAGGCCGTCGGCGGGACAACGGTCAGCCTCGCCGCGCCAACCGCGGCGTCCAGGACAATGGCGTCCTTTCACCTTCGTTGAAATTGACATTATCATCGTCCTTTTCCCGCAAAAATATGTCCACGAACCGATACCGGAAAATTGGTCCGGCTTGTGGCGCCGTACGAAACCGAGGTGAGCCCTGATCCGGATATTGACGCGACGCGCACTCGTCACACACCGACCTCAGCACCGCGTACGGATTGCCACCTTCGACACGACCCCCAATACGCCGCCCTGATCCGATCACAACTGTGACATCACACTGCGACCTGTCACATGAGCTTGGCAGGAGATCGCCGCCTCGTCAAGACACCAGTGCCCGGGGCCCTGTCGCGTCGGCGGACGAGCCAAGAGGCTGATCTGGCAGGTTGGGAACATGCGCGTCCATCGAGCCCGGGTACGTCACCCTGCTGGTGCCCGTGATCATGGTGCCGTGCGGGCAATCGCGCTCGGCGGAGCCCCGGCGCGAGCGGTCCGTCTTCCAGCCGACGGCGAAAGGGACAAGAGCCCCTTATGAACTGGTCGCCAGCTCACCAAGCAGTCGAACTTCACAACCTGTCTCAGCTTCGGGATCTGCTCGACGCCGGTCACGACGTCGAGGACGACAATGGAGACGGCTGGACCCTGCTGCGCCATGCCGTCGATGTCGAGCACGACGGTCACGTCCAGACCGGCGAACCTCTCCACGCCGACATCACCGCGTTCCTGCTCGCCCGCGGAGCCGATCCCCTCCGGCGCCGCAACGGAATCCCAGTCGTGGAGGAGGCGGAGATCCTCGGACACTGGCTCGCCGCCGACATCATGCGCCACTGGATCAACCGCGGACACCAGACGCCCTGGTCGTAGCCGCACTTGCGAGCCGCGGCTCCGAGTGTCCACAAGAGACACTTTTCTGAAGATACGTGTCCGACTTGGACTGTTCGCATGGTTTCGCGAGGTGGTCCCACGCCACTCGCCAGGTAGTGAAGGCCTCCTTCGCTACCGTGAGGGTAGGTAAGGGGACCTTCACGGCAGCGGGCCGTGACGTACTCTCCCGCTCCCCCGATACCGTGTCGCCGACCAGAAACGAAAAGTGAACAGGAGCGGGTATGACCGACGACGTGGCCGGCCAAGTGATCAAGGCGGAGCAGGATCGGATCCAATGCCTCCTCGACGTGGATCGCGGCACCTACGACCGCTTGCACGCCGCGGAGTACCGGCTGTGCAACCCGACCGGCACCGTGTGGACGAAGGCCGAATACCTGGATCTCCTCACCACCGGGCGGGTCGTCTACCGGGACTTGAGGCTGACCGGCGACGTGGACGCCATCGTCGGCACCGACGTCGTCGTCCTCCGCTATCGGTGCGTCATCGAACTCACCGTCGACGGCGCGGACATCCCGCGGCACGATGCCTGGCACACCGACGTCTACACCCATGCCGGTGGCACGTGGCGTTGTGTCTGGTCGCAAGCCACCGGCATCATGGACCTTCCGTCGGCCGCATCCTGACCCAGCCTGAGGAAAGGCGCGTCGCCGGTACTGTCCCGGATCGGAAGAGCGCTTGAACCCCGACCCGGGCCACACTCACCGGTGACGATTCCGCCTACCCGCCGTCCTCCTCACCGTGAGTCGTCGCGCCCTCATGGCGCGCACGCGTTCGGGTTGTCGAAGTGACCCGGGGTGGTCGGGAACGCCGGCCCCGTACCGTGGTCGTTCATATCCGGTTGATACACCAGGGCGAGTTCGTCGTAGGCCGACGTGCCCGCCGCGGTCACGTCCCCGGCGACCTGACCGGCGCCCAGCGAGTACGCCCACCGCTGCAGGAAGTCCTGATGCGTCGGGCTGTGCTGCCGGACGTCGTTGTAGCCGCCATAGGCCGCGTTGCAGTGCGTGTAGAGGTTGTACGCACCGCCCCAATCGAGCAGCCGGTCCCCGAGGTTCGGCCCGTTGTCGGCGACGTCGGCCTGCAGCACGTCGCGGTCCCAGCCGCCGTAGATCCAGTCGATGCCCTGGTGGTGCTGATTGTCCGCGACGTCGGCGTTGTCGATGTTCGTCATCTCGAACCACGAGCACGGGTCGACCGTGACCGCGTTCTTGCCGTTGCCGAACGTCTGCGGCCACGGGTTCGCGGTGCAGGTCGTCTGCCCCGGTGCGCCGTAGGTGCCACGCGGGCGCCAGTCGAGGATGTCCGAACCCAGCGCGCCGGTGTCCGGGTCGACCGACGGTCCGGACGTGGCGCCCTTGCCGCCGACGAGGTGATCGACGAGCGAGTCGTTGACACCCCGGTCGTTCGGGTTGGCCGGGTCGGTACCGCCCTTGCCACCCCACAGCACGTCCGCGCCGTCGTCGCCGAAGACGATGTCCCCGCCCGAATCCCCGTTGGCCAGATCGTCGCCGAAGCCGCCGTGGATCGAGTCGTGGTCGTCGCCGCCGCGGATGCGGTCGTCACCGCCTTCGAGGTCGCCGCGGTGCGGCATCGCCGGAGCGTCGCCGGGTGCGGCGAAGGTGTCGCCGTTGACGTCGTGCTGCAGGTCGACCTGCCGCGTGACCGAACCGGCCAGGAAACCCTCGTAGTGGATCGCGGGCACCTGGGGATTGTCGATCACGAACTTGTTCGACCCGTTCTGGAACACGTCCACGACGCCGCCGCGGTCACCGACCATGGCGTCTTCGCCGCCGGTGCCCCACATCCGGTCTCCGCCCAGCTCTCCGTACATGTCGTCGGCGCCGTCACCCGGAGCCGTCGTCGTGCCGGTGTCGCCGTACATCAGGTCGTCGCCGTCCTGTCCGTACTGGGTGTCCTCCCCCGCGTCGCCCCACAGGTTGTCGCCGCCGGAGGCGCCGATCGCCTCGCAGGTCGCCTGTGTGGTGGTGCAGAAGCGCGTCGGGGCACCGTTGACGCCGTGGCGCACGAACGCCGCGCCCTGCGGGAGGTTCTGCGGGTCGTAACGCTTCGCGTAGATCCGGTTCGTCAGCGGCAGCGAAACCTTCGTGAGGTCGTCGCCGAGCGCCACCGGTTTGCCGGTCTGGTCCACGATGTCCCGCATCGCGGTGCCGTTGTCACCGAGGATGAAGTCGGCGGCCCCGTCACCGTGCACGTCGTCGGCCGTGTCGCGGAAGACCGCCAGCGAGCTGCCGCCGATCAGGTCGTCCTGACCGTTCGGCGCGGAGACGTCGCCGAGGTCGTCCGACGCCGCGCCCGGCCACGCCGGCACGGGTGGGCTGATCGCGATCCCGGCCTCCGCGAGGGTGCGGTCGCCGAACATCGTGTCGTGCCCGCCGTTGCCCTCGGCGTAGTCGTCGTGCGCGCCGCCGGACATCTGGTCGTCGCCGTCCTGGCCGAACATCACGTCGACGCCGCCACCGCCGGAGAGCTGGTCCCCGCCCGCCACGGCACGGGCCGGCGCGCCGAGGAATCCGTTGCTCCACGAGAGATCCAGCAGCCGCAGGGAACGTTGCGTCTCGAACGTCCCGTTGCTGCCCACGCGGAGCAGGTACGGCGACGGCGGCGCGATCCGGTCTGTGATCGCGTTGTCGCCGAGGATCACGTCGTCGCCCGAGCCACCGAAGACGACGTCCGCGGTGTCCGGCTGGCCCTGCGTGGTCAGCGCGGTGTCGCCGCCGTGGATCGTCGAGCTGCCACCGACGAGGTCGTCGTCGCCGTTGTTTCCTTCGATCCAGTCCCGGCCGGGGCCGCCTTCGGCGTGGTCGCCGTCGTTGCCGCCCTTGATCCGGTCGTTGCCGGACTGGCCGAGGATCGCGTCGCAGCCGTTGTCACCGGTGATGTCGTCACCGCCGGAGGTGTTCGGCACCGGCGTGTCACCGAGGTCGTACAGCTGGATGCTGCGGTGCGTCATCGGGACCGCGCCGGGCAGGTCCGTGTCGAAGCGGCCCTGGGTGATCGGGCTCTTCGGAATGCCCGCGTCCCTGGTCACCAGCGCGTTGTCGCCGGTGATCACGTCCGCGTCCTCGCCACCGGAGATGGTGTCCCCGGTGTCGAGCTGACCGACGGTGCCCTGGCCACCGCCCATCTCCACGGCGGACGAACCACCGAGGAGATCGTCCTGCCCGGAGTCGCCGAACAGTTTGTCGGCGTCCTGGTCACCCTCGACGTAGTCGTCACCGGCGTCGCCGTGCACGGTGTCCGTTCCGGCCTGCGCGTAGACGACGTCCGTGGCGTTGCCACCGGAAATGGTGTCACCGCCGGAGTTCGCCGCGTTCGCGGTGAAGCCGAGGTCGAACAACACCACGTGCCTGCCCGCCGACAGCCCGCGTCCCCGGGTGACCGGGTCGCCGGTGTCGCCACCACCCGTACCGGTGATCGTGGCGTTGTCACCGGTGATCACGTCGTCGGCGTCGCCGCCGGAGATCGTGTCACCCGCGTCCGGGTAACCGGCCGCGTTCTTCGCCGCGGGGTCGCCGGGCGTCTGATGGCTGCCGCCGATGATGTCGTCGGCCTCGGTCTCCCCGTTCAGCGTGTCGGCGCCGGGGTTTCCTTCGATACGGTCCGGATCCTTCCCGCCGGAGACGGTGTCGTTCTCCAACCCGCCGTAGAGCGCGTCGGTGTCCATGCCGCCGCCGATGGTGTCGTCGCCGCCCAGCGTGGCGTCCGCGCTACTGGCCAGATCGAACACCGGTCCCCCGGGCGCCGCCGGATCGCCGTTGTCGCCGATGATCGTGTCGGTGCCGCCGTCGCCGAACAGTTTGTCGGCGTCGTCGGGCTGCCCGGCCGCCCGGGTGCCGCCCACGATCACGTCACCGGACAGGCCACCGGAGATCCAGTCCTTGCCGTTGTTGCCCTCGATGGTGTCCGGGTCGTCGCCGCCGAACATCGTGTCGACGCCGTCGTTGCCGTACAAGGTGTCCGCGCCGGTGTCGCCGTAGACGGAGTCGTCGTCCGAGCCGCCCCAGACCTGGTCCGCGTCGCGGCCGCCGCGCAGGACGTCCTTGCCCTTCTCACCGCACACGAGGTCTTCGTTCGCCTCGGCGTCGACATTGTCGTCACCGCCGCCTGCCCGCACGTTCTCCACACCGGCGCCGCCGAGCACGCGGTCGTTGCCGTCGAGCGCGTCGTTCACCGTCTCGTCGACCGGGGTCGACGGGAGCGGCGCACCGGCCTTGCACGGTGTCGTCTGCTTGTCGCCGTACACGTCCGCGCCACCGTCGCCGCCGATGATGTGGTCCCGGCCGAGGCCGCCGACCAGCGTCTTGTGCGACGGGCTCACCCCCTGCGGAAGCGGGGTGTGCGTGACGAAGTAGAGCGGCCCGTAGTCGTCGGTCTTCGCCGGATCCGGGAAGTCCAAAGTGGACGGCTCGGCGATGACGTAGTCGTCGTCCGGCCCGCCGTAGAGGGTGTCCGCCCCGTACCCGCCGAACAGGATGTCGTTGCCGCCGCCACCGCGGAAGTCGTCCTTCTGCGTCTTCGCCGAGTGGCCGGTGACCCGGTCCTGTCCCTTGCCGCCGAACACCTTGTCGTCACCGGAGCCGGTGTCGACGGTGTTGATCGGCCCGCCAGCCGGGCCGCCCGTGGTGTTGGCGTCGTCCGAGCCGTAGCCGTCGATGCCGGGGTCGACCTTGCCCGCGGTGTAGATCTCGTCCGGCCCGGTGCCGCCGGCGAACCGGTCGCTGCCGTCACCGCCGATGAGGATCGCGCCCGGTGAGACGAAGAGCGCCTGCGGAAGCGTCGGCACGTCCTTCAGCGGATCGTCGGCCGCGACACCGAGGGTGTCGTCGCCGCCGTTGCCGAACGCGGTCGACTTGGCGAAGCCGACCTTGATCGTGTCGCCTCCGTCGCCGGTCCCGGTCCCGCCGGCCGGATCGGGCAGGATCGCCCAGTTCGGCACGGAGACGGTCGGACCGCCGGCGCCGTCCGCGATCGGGTCGCCACCGTCGCGGCCGTCGTTCTTCAGTTCCTTCAAGCCGACCGAGGTCACCGGAGGCGCGCCGAGGCTCGAGTCGCCCGCGACGACGTCCTCGCCGTTGCCGACGGTGATGCTGTCGACGCCCGGGCCTCCAGCGACGCGCGCCTTCGCTCCATTTTGGACATAGCTCTTCCTGTCCGCGGCGAGCACGGTGCGGTCGCCGGTGACGATGGTGTCGTCACCCTTGCCGCCATCGACCCACGAGTTGCCGATACCGGTCTTGATCTGGTCGTTCTTGTCGCCGCCGAACACGATCGCGTCGCGGTCGAACTGCGCTGTCGGCGGCGGTGGGCCGTCCTTCGCGGTGTCGAGCTTGGCGTCCCCGATGAACGTCACGCTCATCGGCTTGGCGTAACCGCGGCCGTCCACGACCACCCGCTCGATGTTCGCGTTCCGGAACTCACGCCGGATCCCGAGCATGTCCACGGCCACGCCGGTGAACGCCGGGCTCGCCGGGTTCGCGTAGTCGTGCAGCGACGTGATCTTGACGGTGTCCTTCTCCTGCTTGTCCGACTCGTACGGGTCGCCGGCGCCGCCACCGCGCTGGGCGGTGTGGCCGAGCGCGGCCGCGTACACCACGAGCGTCTTCCCGTCACCGCTGAGCCCGCCGAGTTTCGGCGGTGGTGGCGTGCAGTTCGGTGTCGCGGTGAAGTCGAGCAGCGTGACGTCGACGATCGTGAAGCTGAACGACACCGAGAACGGGCCGAAGCCGACAGTCACGTAGAGCTTGAGGAAGACATAGAGGCGCCCTGAAACGGTGAACAGGCATATCGGATTGTTCAGCGCCGTTTGCAGGAACTCCGTGATCCGGAACTTCCCGTCGTGGTTGGGATCGTTCCACAGGAACGAGACCGTGAGCCCGACGCCGCCTTCGATGCCGACGGTGATGACCACGGCCGTGACCGCCGCCCCGGCGGCGAGTTCACCGGTGAACGACACCACCGGGATCGGTTTGCCGTTTTCCGTGGTGTAGAAGAACAGGCTCTGCAGGAAGGCCTGCCCCACGGTCGCGAGGTCGAGTTCTCCCGCACGAGCCGCTTCGAACGCCTTGCGGATACCGAAGGTGTCGAAGCCCGCGACGATGCGCAGCGTCACCGACGCGGAACCGTGCAACGTGATCACCACCGGCGGCGGCGCGTACACCGGCCCGAACTGCTGACGCCAGTCGAAGCCGAGGCGCAGCGGTCCGGAGTCGAACTTGACCAGGTCCACGTCACCGCCGAGCAGGACGTTGAACAGCGACGCGGGCTTCTCGAACACGGGGAAGCTGAACCCGGCCGTCGCGGCCTTGGTGGTCATCGGGTTGGCCGACTCCGGGTCGTTGTTCTGGTTCTTGCCGTTGATCGTGCCGAGGATCGGGGTGAAGGCGTTGCCGCCACCGGCGTCCTTCTTCGCGCTGATCAGGCTCTCGGTGTTGTCCGGCGTGACCGTGGTGTCGAGCGCCTTCTGGCCACCGAGTTCGAACGAGCCGAGCGGGATGAGACATGAGGTCGTGCAGGTCGGGAAGTGGTTGATGAAGTTGACGACCCCCGCGATGGTGTCGACGAACTTCAGGTCCGGGCCACCGGCGACCGTGCTGAAGGCCTTGCCGATGGACACGATCGTGACGTCTCCGCCACCTGCCAGATGGGACAGGTCCGAGAGGACCGGAATCGGCGCGTACAGCGTCTTGATCACCGGGTCGAGCGGTCCGGTGACCTGCTTGATCTTGTTCACGATCGGGCCGAGGATCTTGCCGAAGATCTCGCCGCTGTCGATGGCCACCTTGTCGAAGGCCAGCGTCAGCGGGGAGTTGCCGCCGTCGGCGCTGTTGGTCCCCGGTTTGACGTTGTTCCACGCCCAGTGCAGCCGGAAGTCGGCCTGGATGCCGGGGAAGCCGGCGTCCTCCCCCGGCCGTGCCTTGAGCAGCCAGTTGATGTCCGCGCTCGCGTGCAGTTTGACGTCGGCGAGCCGGTCCAGTCCGGCGTTCTGCAGATCGGTCAGATGCAGCCTGCCGTTGGTCGGATCGTCCGGCGCCACCAGGTCGATCTTGAACGCGCCACCGAACAACGGCAGGACTCCCGCGTCGTTCGCCGGGGCCGCCGCGTGGTCGCAGTCGTCCTGGCTCTTCTGCTTCGTGCAGTTCTCCGCGGTGATGTTGATGAACGCGAGCTGCGCGTTGATCTTCTTCGGCAGTGTGACGTTCAGCCCGACCGCGAACTCGGGTTGCGCGGAATCCTTGGTGCTGATGAAGAACCCCTCGCTGCGGCTGATGCCCATGGCCAGGTGCAGCCGCCAGCCGAGCTGGACCTCGGGACCCGCGCCGCCGTCGGCCTTCAGCGAGAAGCCGGGGATGCCCAGGTCCAGTGGCACGGTCTTCTTGAGGCATTCGTGGCCGGATGGCAACCCGGCGCAGTTCAGCAGGTCGCCACTGAAGTCGCCCTGGCTGACGTTCAGGCTGATCGTGACCGCGTCGAGGTCGTTGTACGAGCAATCGTGCGGCCGCGGGTTCTCGGGCGGGTTCTCCGGCGCCCCGCCGATCGAAGCGGTACCGACGTCGGTGAGCTTGGCGTCGGTGACGTCCGCGATCAGCTTGAAGGCGCCGCCCTCCTCGCGGAACACCAGGTACCCGGCCGCGTTGGTGACCGGCTCCCAGGCGATGTCGAGCGAGTCCGTTGTGGACAGTGCGGCCGGGCCGGTGGTGATCTGGCCGGGATCGCTGGCCTTGGCCTGTTTCTTCTCACCGTTGACGGTCACATAGGACGCGACGACGTAGCGGTAGGTCTTGTCCGCCGCCGTGGCGCCTTCGTGCAGTTTGACCGTGGGTGTGCCGACAGTGCCCAGCGGCGTCTTGCAGAGGGTGTCCACGGTGACGGTGTCCGGGTTGAGGCCCGCTCCGGCGAGCTTGCCGCCGAGCTGGTCGTTGACCCAGCCGCGTACCGCGGCCATGTCGGTGAAATGACCGTTCGCGGGCAACTGGTCCAGCGCGGTGTGGATCGCCGTGCGCAGTTTCCCGATGAAGTCCGCGCCCTGCTGGAGGTCGTCACCGAGCAACGGCAGCTTGCCGCCGAAGCTGGCGGTGTTGAGGGCCTGCTCCACGAGGTTGAGGTAGCTGTCGAGGCCGTCGAGCCTGCCGAAGTCGATCAGCTTGGCCGCGAGCGCGTCCGCCAGCAAGGCCGGATCCGGTGTCTCCAAGCGCGGATGCCCGTCGATGGGCACCCCGCCGAGGTTGAAGTAGTCGTCGACAGCGGTCGATTTGGGCAGCCGCAAGGCGAAGTTGTTCGACTTGGCGGCGTCGGCGATCACCTTGCTGTAGGTCGCGCCGCCGTCCTCGCTGATGTACAGCGGCAACTTGGCACACAGGGCCAGCGGCGTACCGCCGTCGAGGCCGCAGCCGACCGCGGTGCTCCCGGCGTTGATCGTCGGCCCGACGGCGCCGAGGAAGTCGGTGAAGCTGACCGGCGTGCCGGTGCCACCGCCCTTGGCGAGGTCGATCGAGTAGGACGCCTTCGCGGTCGCCTTGTCCGCCGACTTCGGGTCGCCGAGCGAAACGCTCAACGGGCCCAAGGTGGTCGCGATGGTGGCGTTCTCCACGGTGGCGTCGAGTTTCACGCCGATCTTGGAATCGTCGAGCACCCGCAGCGCGTTCGCGTCGGCCGGGCCCGCACCGGGCTGCAGCGGGACGACCAGGCCCATCTTGACCTGACCGCCGACGCCGAGCGAGACCGAGCCGTCGCCCTGCACCCCGGCGACCCGCTGACCGCCGGTCGGCAGGCTGAAGTCGAACTGCACCGGCGTACTGGTGTGATAGGCGCGTTTCCAGTCCAGCCGGATGATCAGCGACGGTGTCCCGCCGGGTTCGGCGTATTCGAAGGTGACCGGGACGCTGTCCTTGAAGCGCGTGTTGATGGTCTGGACGAGGCGCTGCAGGTTGTCGGACGGCGCCGCCTCCAGCATCGAGATCACGTCGTCCAATTCGGACCGGACCACATAGGACGTGGCCGGTGAAGGCTGGCTTGCCCAGGGCCCGGCCAGCACGAGCGTGTCCGGCGTGACGCTGCCGACGACGCCCACCTGGGTGCCCGCGACGACCGTGCGGCCGACGAGCGAGGGCGGGAACGCGTTGCCCTTCTCGACGGTGCGCGCGATGTCCTTCACGGAGTTCGTGCCGTAGCTCACGGTCGGGCCGGAGCCGGATTGGTCGGCCCGCAAAAGGTCCTTCAGCGAACGGCCGACGAGGGGGATCTTCGTGCCGAACACCGCGGCCCCCGACGGCGAGGCGTCGCCGAGCGACGCGTTGAGGGTCTGCAGTGTCTTGAGGATGATCGAGAAGAGCGCCTTCGGGTTGGCCGGATCGAAGTCGAAGTTCGCCAGTTCGGACAGGTCGCTCGCGCTGAACTGCGGCCCGTCGGGACCGGTCGGCTTGGTCAGGTCGTTCCAGGTGAATCCCGCGTGCGCGGTGGCACCCTTCAGGAAGTCGCCCGTACCCGGCGCGCTGGCGTCGACGCCACCCGCGCCGCGGACCCGCACCTGGAAGTCGAGCAGCGCTCCCGGATCGTGCAGCAGTTTGTCGACGACAGCACCGAAGGTCAGGTCGCCTGAGTCCTTGAGTTTCACCTGCACCATGTGGTCGTCCGCGCCCGGCGTGCCGGCGCAGTCCGCGCCCGCGTTCGGATGGCAGACGTGTGCCGCGCCCTTCAGTTGCACCTGGAGGAATCCGGCGTTGGCGAAGAGGTCGATGCCCGCGTCCATCGGGAAGTCGGCGGTGAACAGCGAGGGAGCCCCCGAGGTGCGCAGCAGCACCCGGTCCGGGCCGGTCGGTGTCGCGCCGACCAGTGTCGTGCTGCCGTCGGGGTTCTTCTGTTCGATCGGCGGGTTGTGCACGGTCGGGTTCCGGAGGTCGAGTACGAGCGTGACAGCGGCGTCGTAGCTGGGCTTGACCTTCGCGGTGGCGTTGACGGCGTTGGCCTCGCCGACACCGCGGCCGCCGGTCTTCAGGTCGTTGCCGAGCTGGACGACGCCGACGTCGCCCTGCATCCCGGAGATCGTGTACGGCGCGTTGGCGGCCGGGATCACCGGCGTCCAGCCGGGTGCCTGCAGGAAGAGCGTGTTCCCGTCGTTGTTCTCGATGGTCGCGCCCGCCGCGCCGGCGACGACGCGCCGTCCCGCGAACTCCCCCGGCTTCCAGGTCTGGTTCTCGTCCTTGAGGGTGGTCTGCGTGTAGCTCGTCTTGGCCGGGGTGCCAGCCGGTCCCGACGCCGCCGCCGCGGCCGCGTTGAGGTCCACGGCCGTCGACGGTGCCTTGCGGGACAACGTGATCTTGAAGTCGAGTTTGGCCGAACCCGGTGGGAAGTGGACGTCGGAGATGCCGATCTTGCCGCCGCCGGGCAGGTTCGCCGCGGTGTTGAGTTTGTCGAGCATCTGCTGCAGCGACGCGAACAGCGGTTCGCCTGCCTGCGTCGGGTCCGCCGCGGTCTTCGTGTTGTCCTGCAGGAACTTCTTGATCGACTCGTTGAGCTGGATCGCGTCGGCGAGGGTGCCCTTGAGGAACGGCAGGTCGAGGTTGCCGATCGGGTTCGCCGCGTCGCCCCACTTCGCGCGCTGCATCGAGGTCAGCGTCGTCGCCAGCTGCGCTAGACCGGTGGCCAGGTCGCGCGGGGTCATGTTGAGGAACGGGCCGACGGTGCCGATGCCCTCCGGCGTGATCTGCGGGGAGCCGGTGGCGATATCCGGCCAGCCGATGCCGATCTTGGCGTCGACCGCGGGCAGCGCCAGCGAGAAGGAGGCGGCGGGCGCCGCCGCGAGGTGCAGGGAACCGTTCAGCGAACCCGCCGGGCTGGCGAAGCCGAAGCTGACGAGACCTGCCAGCGAACCGTTCTGGGCCAGCTCCCCCGCGGTGCCGTCGTTGTTGAGGAACGCCAGCCGCCCGTCGTTGTCCGGGTCATTGATCGTGGCGGCGAAATGCGCCTTGAGATCCAGTGAGGTGTCCGTCTCGACGAGTTTCACCCCGAGGACACCGATGGCCGCGTTGACGGCCTTGATGGCGTTCGCGTCGGGGAAGTCCGCCGAAGCGTCGACGGTCAGCGACGGCGTCGTACCGTCGTTGAGGATGTAGGCCTTGTCGTGCGCCTTGTCCCAGATCAGGGTCAGTTTCACCGTGGTGCCGACGGTGAGCCGCACGCCGCCGGTGGAGGAGAACGCGGACTGCGGGGCGTTGCTGCCCTCCCCGAGCGGGACCGGGATGTTCAGCGCCTGGTTCTGCAGTACGCGGGACACGGTCAGCGTGAGGTCGAGTTTCTTGTCCTCCCCGACGGTGCTCAAGGTGGTCTTGAGCGTCCCCGCCCGGTCGGCCGACAGCGTGATCGGCTGGTCGATCTCCAGATCGGCGTCGTCGACCGCGGCGGACAGCTTCTTGGTGCCCGCGTTGAACGCCTCCTGGGCCAGGGTGTCGAACCCGAGAGCGGCACCGGGGCTGGTCTGCACGGCGGGCAAGGCCTTGGCCAGCTGCCCGATCGCGCCGAGCCCCTTGCTCCAGGTGGCGAAGCTGTTCGAGGGCCCGGCCAACGCGTTGACCAGCGTGCCGACGCCCGGGCTCGCCGCCCGCGCCGGTGGCGGGGTGACCACCACGCCCATCCCGATCGAGACGACGAACGCCGTCGTCAGCGCGAGCCACCGGGAACCGGCACGTGAGCCCATCGGGCACCTCCCCGTCCACGGGCGCGCGACGACGCGCCGTTCACTCGGAGAAGGCTGACCAGTTGTGAAATCCACGTGAAGAGGTCGGTCCACTCAGCGGACTGGTGATTTCCCGGCCATCAGTGGGCGGATTCGGCCAACTCGTGACCGGCTTCCAGCGCGGCGGCGTCGACCAGTTGCCGCATCAGCTGGAGATCACTCGCCGGGGTGGTCAGCAAACCGATCGCGGCCACGGCCCGGCCTTCCGGGCACCGGATCGGCGCGGCCGCACCACGGGCGACCCCGCCGAGAAGGACCACGGCCACCGCGGCCGAAGACGGCAGCATCGTGCCCGGAGAGACGGCGGGCACTCTCGCGGAATGCCCCGAGACCGCCGCGACGACCACGACCTCGGACCCCGCCAATACGCAGACCACGACGTCGGCCCTGGTCAGTTTCGCCAGCCGGATCGCCGGTCTCCCCACCGCGGCGCGGATCCTCGCGTGCAGCCGCCCGCGCCCCTGGACCAGCCTGCCCGCCAGGGGGCCGACGACGTAACCGCGGAACAGCCGCTCGACCGCGCCGATCCCGCACATCTGCTCGAGCAGCCGATGGGCTGTCGATTTCGGCAGACCCGCCCGCTGAGCCGCCTCTGTGAGGCCGAGACCCGCGCCGGCGTCGGCCGCGGCGAGTACCTCCAGCAACGCGAACGCACCCTCGAGCACCGAGCGACCGGGCGCGCGCGTCATGCCCATCGGCATGCCTCCGCCGGTGCCGGCCACCCCGCTCAGATCATCCGTAAGCATCAGTGCCCTCCACCGCGGTCGCACTCACCGAACGGCTCTTCGTGCCTGGGTTGTTGTCGTCCGCTCCCGACCGGCCGTTACGGCGAACGGCCCTATCGACGGGCTTTCAGCGCTGGCAAGGCGTTGTCCGGGAATCCGGACAACGTGCCGGACAGGGCCGCTGACCAGGCAGTACAAATCCGGACAGTCCGGGACAGCGGGTTCGTATTGCCCAAGGATCCGGGCAGGCGAAAAGCTTCGGCCGACCCTCACGACGCTCGGTTTTCGAACGAGCGCGTTCGAGATTCACCACGGATCGGAGAAACCATGACGGGCAAGCGAGTGGCAGCCGGGCTGGTGGCGGCGGCGATCGGCCTGACCCTCGGCGCGGGCACGGCGAGCGCCGAAACCACCGCCGCGAACACCGGTAAGGCACCGGTCGTGGCGGCCGGGACTTGGCATTACTTCAACGAGTACCGGACCGCGGACGCCTGCCTCACCACCGGAGACCGGGGGTTGGGCGAGGGCCGCTGGCAGGCGTTCCGGTGCCCGAGGAAGTCGACCGGCACCTACCTGCTCTACGTCTGGTACTGACCGGGCGCACGGCAGCGGCGGGAACCACCTCCGGCCTCGGGGCGGTTCCCGCCATCGGTGGGACCGCGACATCGGCACAACCGGATGTCGTCCCGCCAGTCCCGACCAGAACGGAGGGAACCCACACGAGTGCCGCTCCCCCTAAGCTGCGCGACGAGTTCGGCGGCGGAAGGGCGCGGGATGACGAACGAAGTGCTCCAGGACCGGTACACCTTGGTCCGGGAACTCGGCCGCGGCGCGATGGGGGTCGTGTGGCTCGCCCACGACCAGGTCTTGGAGCGTCTGGTCGCGATCAAACAGCTCCACACGCTCGACGGTGGTCACGTCGCGTCCTTGCGCTTCATCCGGGAGGCACGACTCGCGGGCCAGCTCAGCCATCCCAACATCGTCACCGTCTACGACGTTTTCCATCACGACGGCGTCTCGCACGTGGTGATGGAACTGCTGGACGGCACCGATCTCGCCGAGCACGTCGAACAGGTCGGTCCGCTGCCCGGGCACCGCGTCGCCCAGATCGGGCTCGACCTGCTCTCGGCACTGACCGCCGCCCACGCCGCCGGGATCGTCCACCGAGACGTCAAGCCCGCGAACGTGGTGCTCACCTCGGACTCGGCGAAGCTGACCGATTTCGGCATCGCCCACTCGGCGGACGACACCCGGCTGACCGGCACCGGCCTGCTGATCGGCTCGCCCGCCTACATGGCACCCGAACGCCTCAACGGCGATGACGCCACGGCCGCGTCCGACCTGTGGGCGCTCGGCGCCACCCTGTTCTACGCGGCCGAAGGACGGCCGGCGTTCCAGCGAGCCAACCTCGAAGCCACCATGGCCGCCGTTCTCACCGAGAAACCCGTCCTCGGCCGCACCCGAGGACCTCTCGCCGATGTCATCACCGGCCTGCTCGCCCCCGCGAAGAACCGGCTGGACGCCGAGTCCGTCCGCCCCCTCCTCGAGCACGCTCGTGACGACCTCGCCGTGGAACGCCGACGTCGGGCACCCCTGCTCAGGATCGCCACGATCACCGCCATCGCGATAGTGGTCGTCGCGGTAGCGGTCTTGTGGCCCAGAGGCGACGACCAGCGGACCGCCGCACCTGACCCCACGACACCACCCGCATCGGCCACGAAGTCCTCGACGTCATCAACCGTCCAGGCCCCCTGTCCCATCGACCGGATCGAGATCTCCGGCTCGGCCGGTCAACGGCCCAGTATCACCATTCCTCGCGACTGCGCACCGCCCGCCTCGCTTGCCGTCAACGACATCACTACGGGTAAACGCGGCAAACCAGTGCCTGAACAGGATGACGACCAGCTCCAGCTCACCATCCGAACCGAAGCGCTGTCCTGGTCCGGGAAACTGGTCTGGTCCACCTGGAACCTACAGACCGCACCACAGGTCTTGCGGGGTCACCGCGCCGGTGACGGTCTCGCCGGAATGCGACCCGGTGGCCGGCGCACCATCGTCGTCCCACCCCACCACCCGTACTGGTCCACCCTGCACAACTCCCCGCCGGACACCTCGACCTGGCCCGGTGACGACACCGTCGTTTTGGTCGTCGACCTCATCAGCTGAACGGCAAGCGGTAGTCCGGCGAGAAAGAACTTCGAAGACAGCAGACCTTCGTGCGCCCACGATGATCACGCGCGCTCGCCTTGCTGCTCCGGCTACGGCGTTGGCGGTACGACTCGGTACCGCACTGGGTGGATGCGCCAGGCCGGGGCCCCCGGTCAAGGTGATCGTCAGGCCGTGGACGACACCGGCACGGCGAATCCGGAAGCGAGGATGCCCTTGACCACCAGAATCCTTTTCTCCGTCGGCGCCCCTGGCCGTCGACGATGGGCAGTGCTGACGTCGGCTCTCGTGCTGCTCTCGACCTCGGCGGTGTTGTCAGCGCAATCGGCGAACGCCGACCCGGCTTCGCCCGCCCAGGTGTCCGTGGACTTCGCCACGAACCAGGGGCCCCTCCGGCACAGCGAGCGGTACAACAACTTCACGTCGGCCACGAACTGGCAAAACCCGCGAACGACCGACGTGGCCTACTTGAACGACGTGGGTCTGCACGGCTCGGTGTACCGGGCGTGGGCCAAGGTGAACTGGTGCGGAGGGTCGGCCACGTCGTGCACGCTCTCTTCCGACCCCGCCTCTCCGACCGGCGATATCAACGGCTATCTCACCAACGCCGCCACCGTATCGGATTCGATCCTGCTGAACCTCGACGTCAGCCCGCTGATCGAACAGGGGATATCGCCGACGCAGGCCAAGCCGCTGCTCAAGCAGATCGTCAAGACGGTCAAGGCGAAGTACCCGAAGGTGACCTACCTCGAGGCGTTCAATGAGCCGGACGCACCGGACAAGCGCGGATTCATGAACCCGGCTCTCGTCTACCCCTACTACGTGGATTTCTACCAGATCACGAACGAGGTCAACGACGAGCTGAAGCCGTCGAACCGGCTGAGGGTCGGAGGACCGGCGTTCTTCGAGTTCGACCCGGTGTGGATCGGGAAGTTCCTCGACGACTACGCCGCGGACCCGGACCGGAAGAAGCGGCTCGACTTCTTCTCCTACCACGGTTACGTCGAATTCGGCGACATGGCGACCCTGCAGAACCCGCGGTTCTACAAGGACAACCCGCGGCTGGTGGAAGGCCAGCGCGCCGAACTCCAGGCCATGCTGGCCGCGCGCCATCTCGATCGCGGCGTGCCGGCCTTCATCACCGAGTCGGGTGTCTATCCGGGCCCGCTGTGTGACGACTGCACCGACATGGCACCCACGACCACCGCCACTCCGTGGTACACGACCGACTACGTCCGGCAGGCCGCGGGTCAGGCGTCAGTGCTGTACTGGTACGAGAACCAGCCCGGGACGTACGCGTTCAACTGGGTCACCCGGCATTCCGGCAACGAGCGCAAGGATCAGTTCGTCACGCGGGGTCCCGGGTGCACCAGCGTCACCGGCGCGGGCGGCACCGGCACCACGACGACGTGCCCCGACGGGCCGGCCACCAACGCCTTCACACCCTACGGCAACTCGCTGCTGATGCAGTCGAAGATGAAAAAGAACAGGGTGTCTGCCACGTCGGACAGCCTGGACGCCAAGGGCATCGGTGTCTACGCGCTCGCAGCCAAGGACGCCGGCGGCGCGTCGGTAATGGTGTGGAACTACCAGGGCACCGGCACAAAAGCCTTCCACACCACTATCGACATGGCGAACCTGCCGCCGGACCTCGGTGACGGATGTCCCGTCCGCGTGCAGGTCTACCGGGTCGACCAGAACACCAGCAACTACTACTCGGCACCGGACAACACCGATCTTGCCAAAGCCGCGCTGCAGCAGGTCGACGAACGGACTGTGATCCCCGGCGAGGGCTACACCTACCGGGCGGACCTGCAGCCCAACGCGATCTACCTGATCCTGCTCTCGCGAGCGTAGCCGCGAACGAGGAGGCGCAGTGGGCCACCGCGCCGCGCCGCTCGCGGGTGTGCGGCACGGTGGCCCACGATCCACTCTCAGCGGTGCCCGGTTGGCCGCGGAAGGGGAACCGCCGAGCCCGCTAATGAAGGGTTCGTCCGTGTCCGGTTCGGCGGCTCAGCGACGGTTCAGATCGTCCAAGAGTTCCCCAGCAGCAAGGTCGCCCCAGACCAGCCCGCGTTCGAGAACGGCACGAGCCTCGTCGACACGTCCTTGGCTGAGAAGGAATTCGCCCAAGGCGGAGCTCCAACCCTCTTCATCGTGATTGAACGCTTCCCAAAATTCTTCTTCGGCGGCTTTGAGATCCGCGCGGTGGTGCCAGAGGAATCGTGCGTACCGCTGATGAATCCGCGGCGATTCCAGGTCGATTGACTGCTGGAACAGGCTTTCGGCCTCACCCATGCGCCCGAGACGGGCATAGACAGCGGCAAGAGCCGCATAGACGCCCGGAGCTCGTGGACCCAGGTACTTTTCCCCGACTTCGACCGCGGCCGCGAGATCATCGAGATCTTCCGAATACAGGACGACGAGATTTCCGGGAGCGAGTGCGTCACCGAGCTCGGCGGACCGCTCCAAGACTTCCCGGGCCTCGCCGAATCGTTCCTCGTCTTGAAGAAAAACAGCGTAGTCGTTGAGCGCTTCGACATCGCCTTTCGCGATAGCCGTCCGGATTTGATGGCACGCTTGAGCACCTTGATGGATTCCCGCGACCGGCCGGTACCCAGCAGGGCGTAGGCAAGCTCCCTGGGAGCGTCGGGTTCTCCCGCGGCAACCGCTTCGCGAAGTGTCCGCACAGCCTCGTCGTGCCGGTCTTCGTGCCGCAGCTCCACGCCGCGGCGCGTCAACTCGTGGTCGCTCATGGTGGTCACCAAGCTCATTCTCACAGGTACGACGTGCTCCAGGGAGCCTAGCCCCATGCGCTGTCCAGTGCCGACGACCGGACTCGAGGGGTGGCCATCAACCGTCCACAATGGCCTCTACGACTCTGCTGGTCGCCACCGTGACCGGAGTGGGACTACGGGCCGGTGATCGCACGACGGACAACGGTCGTGGTGAAGGCCAACGCGGCGGCGGCGACGGCGGCCAGTGCGGCCAGGCCCAACGCGTAGGAGCCCAATGCGCCATACAGGGCGCCCATCACCAGCGGCGGCACGAATCCGCCCAGACCGCCCGCGGCGCCGACGATCCCGGTGACCGAGCCGACTTTGTTCCCCGGTGCCAGAAGCGCGACGAGTGCGAACACCGCGCCGCTGCCGGCGCCGAGTGCGGCGGCCATGGACAGGAAGGTGACCGTGCCGACCGGCATCAAGGGCGGGGTGAACGCCGTGACCGCGGCCGCGGCGGTGACCACTGCGAAGACTCCGGCCAGCACCCGCACCGGACCGAAACGGTCGGACAGCCACCCGCCCGCGGGGCGCATCAGCACGGCCAGGAGCACGAAGCCCGCCATCCGGTTCGCCGCGTCGGCCTGAGTCAGCCCGTAGGCCGCCTTCAAGTAGGCGGGAAGGTAGACGGAAAACGCGACGTAACCGCCGAAGGCGACCGCGTACAAGGCCGAAGCCTGCCACGTGATGGGCAGACGAGCCGTGTCGGCCAAGCGGCGGATGGCGGGTTCGGTCGGCACCGTCCGGCCCGGCGCGTCCCGCAGCAAGAGGAACGCGATGACGGCGTAGAGAGCCAGTACCACAGCGGTGAGCACGAACGGCGTCGCCGCTCCGCCCGCGTCCACGAGCTGCACGGTGGTCAAGGCGCTGATCGCCGTGCCACCCATGCCCGCCCCGAACACGCCGATCGCCAGGCCGCGCCGCTGTGGCGGGAACCAGGCGTTGACGAACGGCACCCCCACGGCGAACGCGGTGCCGCCGATGCCGAGGAAGAAGCCACCGATCAGCAGGGCCGCCAGCGAGGAATTCCCAGCCAGGCCAAGGAAAAGCACCGGCACGATCGTCGCGGCGGAGATCAGCGGGAACATCACGCGCCCGCCGTACCGATCGGTCAACGCACCCACGGGAACGCGCCCGACCGAGCCGACCACGACCGGTACGGCGACCAGCAGCGCCAGCTGGAACGCGCTCAGCCCGAGGTCCTCTTTGAACAGTGGGCCGAGTGGGCTCAGCAAGGCCCACGCCCAGAAGTTCACCGCGAAGCCCACGGTCGCGATCGCCAGCATGAGCGTCCGCCGTCCGGGCGACGGCGGTCCGCCGTCTTTCTCGTCCTTGTTGCCCATGGCCGGATGCGGTCCCGGCGTTGTCACGTGCGTCGTCATGTCGCCTCGGACGTTCTCGTCGTAAGTAGTGGACAGCTCAAGGATGCGAACCGGACCGGCGGATCGACAGAGATCGACGGTCCCGTCCTCGCGGGCCGAACGTCCCTTCCGGCGGAATCGCCGTCCGGCTTTCCTTGATCCGCCCGGCCTGCCCGCCGCCGGACGGCCCGGGAGGACGGGACCGAAGGTCCCTCGGTGCGGGACGTTCGCCTGGTGATCGGCGGGCGGCTTTCGCCGAACATAGGTCATGCCTTACCGGCCACCCGCCATCTCTCCCGGTGTCCGGATCACCCGAAGGAGCCGCGTTCCCGTGTCTTCCCATCCTGCCCCTGCGAACGACCGAATTCCCGGCCACGGGGCGCTCCTCGGTGCCCGTCGTTTCCTGACCAAGGAGACGGTCGGTGACCACGGACGGACTCTGCACCAGATCGATTCCGGCGCCTGGGAATCGATCTACCGCGACCGCTGGAGTTACGACCGGGTCGTGCGTTCGACCCACGGCGTCAACTGCACCGGTTCGTGCTCGTGGAACGTGTTCGTCAAGGACGATCTGATCACCTGGGAGCATCAGGCGACCGACTACCCGACCACGGGCCCGGACAGCCCCGACTACGAACCCCGGGGTTGTCCGCGCGGCGCGTCGTTTTCCTGGTACGAGTATTCGCCTTCCCGTGTCCGGCATCCCTACGTGCGAGGGTCGCTGATCACGATGTTCCGGGCCGGACTGCGGCGATTCGGCGATCCGGTCGATGCTTGGGCCGACATCGTCGAGGACCCGCGCAAGGCGTCCGTCTACAAAGGACAGCGCGGTCGCGGTGGTTTCGTGCGCGCTTCGTGGGACGAGGTGACCACCATGGTCGCCGCCGCACACGTGTACACCACCAAGACCTACGGACCCGACCGCGTGGTCGGATTCTCGCCGATCCCGGCGATGTCCATGGCCTCCTTCGCGGCGGGCACCCGTTACCACGCGTTGCTGGGCGGCACGCTGCTGTCGTTCTACGACTGGTACGCCGACCTGCCGATCGCCTCGCCCCAGGTGTGGGGCGACCAGACCGACGTCCCCGAGGCCGCCGACTGGTGGAATTCCACCTACCTGGTCATGTGGGGCTCCAACATCCCGGTCACCCGCACCCCGGACGCCCACTTCCTCGCCGAGGCCCGCTACCGCGGCACCAAGGTCGTCGCGGTCAGCCCCGACTACGCCGACAACGTGAAGTTCGCCGACGACTGGCTCGCCCCGCGGCCGGGTACCGACGGGGCCCTGGCGATGGCCATGGGCCACGTGATGCTCACCGAGTTCTTCCGCGACCGCCAGGTCCCCTACTTCGCCGACTACGTACGGTCCTACACCGACCTGCCCTTCCTGGTGACGCTTCGCGAACGGGAACCGGGCGTCTATGTCGCCGACCGCTTCCTCACCGCCGCCGACCTCGGCGACGAAGACCCGGGCGCACAGCACAAGACCGTTCTGCTCGACGACGCGTCCGGCGCCCCGGTGGTGCCGGGCGGATCGCTGGGATTCCGCTACGGCCCCGAGGGCGAAGGCCGGTGGAACCTCGACCTCGGCGACGTCGTGCCCGCGCTCGGCGTGCTCGATCACGCGACCGGACAGGTCCCCGTGGACCTCGCCCGGTTCGACGTCGGCGAGACCGAGGGCGGTACCACCATGCGCCGCGGTGTCCCGGTCACGCGCGTGGGCGACCACCTCGTCACCGGCGTCTTCGACCTCGTCATGGCCCAGTACGGCGTCCGTCGCGGCGACCTGCCCGGCGACTGGCCCACCGGGTACGACGACGCCGGCGCCCCGCACACGCCCGCCTGGCAGGAGCGGATCACCGGCGTTCCCGCCGCGATGGCGACCAAGATCGGGCGCGAATTCGCCCGCAACGCCGAGCGCAGCCGTGGCCGGTCCCTGATCGCGCTGGGCGCGGGCACGAACCAGTGGTTCCACTCGGACATGACCTATCGCGCGTTCATCGCGCTGGTCACCCTCACCGGTTGCCAGGGCGTCAACGGCGGCGGCTGGGCGCACTACGTCGGCCAGGAGAAGGCGCGGCCGATCACCGGGCAGCAGCACCTGAGCTTCGCTTTCGACTGGCAGCGCCCGACGCGGCATCAGGCGAGCACCCCGTTCTGGTACCTGCACACCGACCAGTGGCGCTACGAGAAGGTGCCCGCCGATGAGTTGGCTTCCCCGCTGGGACAGGGACGGTTCGCGGGCATGGCCTTCGCCGACACCGTCGCGGCCGCCCAGCGCATGGGCTGGTCGCCCGGCCACCCGGCGTTCGACCGCAACCCGCTCGACCTCACCGACGAGGCCGCGGCCGCGGGCGTGAGCACGAGCGAGCACATCGTCGCCGAACTCCGCGCCGGACGGCTCAAGGCCGTCGCCGACGACCCCGACGACCCCGCGAACTTCCCCCGCTGCCTGACCTTGTGGCGGGCGAACCTGCTCGGCTCCTCCGGCAAGGGCAACGAGTTCTTCATGAAGCACCTGCTCGGCGCGGATTCCTTGGCATCTGCCGACGAGTGCGGTTCCGGTGAACGGCCCCGCGACGTGGCGTGGCGGGACGAAGCGCCCACCGGCAAGCTCGACCTGCTCACCGCGATCGACTTCCGGATGACCAACACCGGCCTGCACTCCGACGTCGTCCTGCCCGCCGCCACCTGGTACGAGAAGCACGACATCTCGACCACCGACATGCACCCGTTCGTGCACGCGTTCTCCCCCGCCGTCGCCCCGCCGGGTGAGGTGCACACCGACTACGACGCCTTCCTCTCCATCGCCGACAAGGTCAGTGAGCTGGCGGTCACCCACCTCGGTACCCGCCGCGACGTGCTCGCCGCGCCGCTGCAGCACGACACCCCGGACGAGCTCGCCACGCCGTCCGGCCGGGTCCGGGACTGGAAACGCGGCGAATGCGAGCCGGTGCCGGGTGTGACGATGCCGAAGCTGGTCGAGATCGAGCGCGACTACACCCTCATCGGCGCGAAGATGCGGGCCGTCGGCCCGTTGCTGGACAAGCTCGGCACCACGACCAAGGGCATCACCGTCGACGTCACCACCGAGCTGGAGTACCTGCGCCGCCAGAACGGTGTCGTACCCGACGGCCCGTTCGCCGGTCGCCCGTCACTGTCCACAGCGGACCGGATGTGCGAGGCGATCCTCGCGCTGTCCGGCACGACCAACGGCCGGGTGGCGCATGAAGGCTTCCAGCAACTGGAAAAGCGGACCGGGCATCAGTTCACCGACCTGATCGAGGGCCACGAAACCGATCACGTCACCTACGCCTCCACTCAGGAGGCGCCGCAGCCGGTGTTCACCAGTCCGGAGTGGTCCGGTTCGGAGAAGGGCGGGCGCCGGTACTCGCCGTTCACCATCAATGTCGAGCGGCGCAAGCCGTGGCACACCCTCACCGGCAGGCAGCATTTCTTCGTCGAGCACGACTGGGTCGCCGAACTGGGCGAGCATCTGCCCGGCTACCGGCCGC
This sequence comes from Amycolatopsis sp. NPDC033938, assembly GCF_055575975.1. NCBI lineage: Bacteria > Bacillati > Actinomycetota > Actinomycetes > Pseudonocardiales > Pseudonocardiaceae > Amycolatopsis > Amycolatopsis sp. NPDC033938. The sequence continues at coordinate 168,607 of NZ_JBVIRO010000009.1, read as the reverse complement.
CGTTGAACATGGCCCGGCACTTCGGCAAGCCCGGCGAACTCGCCGACGGCGGGGTCACCGTCCGGTTCCTCACCCCGCACGCGAAATGGTCGATCCACTCGATGTACCACGACAACGAACTCATGCTCGCGCTCTCTCGCGGTGGACCGGTGATCTGGATGAGTGTCGAGGACGCCGCCAAGATCGGCGTCGCCGACAACGACTGGGTCGAGGCCGTCAACCGCAACGGCGTGATCGTGGCCCGCGCGGTCGTCAGCCACCGGATGCCCGAGGGCACGGTGTTCCAGTACCACTCGCCCGAACGCACCGTGAACGTCCCGAAGACCGAGAAAGCCGGCAAAGGCAAGGGAAAACGCGGCGGCTACCACAACTCGATGACCCGGCTGCTCATCAAGCCGACCCATCTCGCGGGCGGCCACGCCCAGCTGACCTACGCCTTCAACTACTACGGCCCCATCGGCAGCCAGCGCGACGAGATCACCGTGATCCGCCGCCGCGGCCAGGAAGTGGAGTACTGACATGCGCATCCGCGCCCAGGTCGCGATGGTGATGAACCTCGACAAATGCATCGGCTGTCACACCTGTTCCGTGACCTGCAAACAGACCTGGACCAACCGCGAAGGCACCGAATACGTCTGGTTCAACAACGTCGAGACGAAACCCGGTATCGGCTACCCCAAGCACTACGAAGACCAGGACCGCTGGAACGGCGGCTGGAAGCTCGACAAGAAGGGGCGGCTGGTCCTGCGCTCCGGCGGCCGCGCGAAGCGGCTTTCGCGCATCTTCGCCAACCCCGACCTTCCGGCACTCGACGACTACTACGAGCCCGCGACCTTCGACAAGGACGTCCTCGTCAACGCTCCCGCCGGACTCACCGACACCCCGGTCAAGCAGCCGCGCTCAGCCCTCACCGGGGAACCGATGAGCCTCGAATGGGGCGCGAACTGGGAGGACAGCCTCGGTGGCGCGCACGAGCGCGCCGGTACCGACCCCAACATCACCGCGATGGCCCCGGACGCGGCGGCACGGGTGAAGTTCGAATTCGAGAAGACCTTCATGTTCCACCTGCCGCGGATCTGCGAGCACTGTCTCAACCCCGCCTGCGTCTCGGCCTGCCCGTCGGGCGCGATGTACAAACGCGAGGAGGACGGCATCGTCCTGGTCGACCAGGACCGCTGCCGCGGCTGGCGGATGTGCGTGAGCGCCTGTCCCTACAAGAAGGTCTACGTCAACCACGCCACCGGCAAGGCCGAGAAGTGCACCTTCTGTTTCCCGCGCATCGAAGCCGGTCAGCCCACCATTTGTTCGGAGACCTGTGTCGGCAGGCTCCGCTATCTGGGCCTGGTCTTCTACGACGAGGACGCGGTGCTCGCCGCCGCTTCGGTCGAAGACGAGCAGGAACTGCTGGCCGCGCAACGAGCGGTGTTCCTGGACCCGCGCGATCCCGAGACGGTGCGTCTGGCGACCGAGGCGGGCCTGCCCGAGGAGTGGGTGCTCGCCGCGCAGGCCTCGCCGGTGTGGAAGCTGATCAGCGAGTACCGGATCGCGCTGCCACTGCACCCGGAATACCGCACCCTGCCGATGGTCTGGTACGTCCCGCCGCTCTCCCCCGTGCTGGACGCCGTCAACGCCGCGGGGCGTGACGACACCGACGCCGACGACGTCTTCCACACCATCCGTGAGCTGCGGATCCCCGTGGAATACCTCGCCGAACTGTTCACCGCGGGTGACGCCGACGCGGTGGCCGGGGTGCTGATGAAGCTCGCCGCGATGCGGTCCTACATGCGCGCCCGCACCCTCGACGGCACCGTCGCCGAGGAACTCTGCGAGGCCGTCGGCATGTCCGGCGAGGAGATGGAGGCGATGTACCGGCTGCTCGCGATCGCCAAATACGACGAGCGCTACGTCATCCCCGCCGCCTACGCCAAGGACGCCGCCGCGCTCGAAGCACAGGCGGTGTCCACTTCGGACTGTTCGCTGGACTGCGACGGCGGTCCCGGGATGACCGAACCGGCCGCGACCGCGGAGCGGTTCCATCTCGTGACCGAAGACCGGCAAGTCCGTCCGGGCCGCCGGAGCCTGTTCGCCCGCCGCGGCGACGGCAGGCTCGGCCTGACCATCGATCCCGCCGGAGGCCGCTCATGACCGCGCCCGGACGGTCCTTTGTGGAGGGTTCCGACCGAACCCGGCTGTTCGAACTCGCCTCGGTGCTGCTCACCTACCCCGACACCGCACTGATCGGGGCGGGAAAGGAACTGTCCGCCGCCGTCAGCGAGATCACCCACGACGAGGTACGGGAACAGCTCACCGCGTTCCTCGACTGGTTCCTTGCCGCCGACGTGCTGGAGGTCGAGACCCACTACGTGCGCACGTTCGACCTGCGCCGCCGCTCGGGGCTGTACCTGACCTACTACCTGCACGGCGACACCCGCAAACGCGGCATCGCCCTGCTCACCCTCAAACAGCGCTACCGCGCCCACGGCCTGCGCCTGACCCCCGGCGAGCTGCCCGATCTGCTTCCAGTGGTCCTCGAGTTCGCCGCGATCGCCGGCCGGGGCGACGGCGAGGCGCCGCTGCGCCAGCACCGCCGGGGCCTGGAGCTCCTGCGCTCCACTTTGGACGAAAGCGGATCGCGCTACCGGCACCTGCTCGAAGCGGTCGTCACCGCGTTGCCGCCCCTGACCGAGGCCGACCGCGACACGATCCGGGCGCTCGCCGGAGACGGCCCGCCCGTGGAATCGGTCGGGCTGGCGCCCTACGGAACCGATGTCGACGCCGTCGGCTTCGGTCCCGATCTCAGCACCGAGGCGTGTGCCCACGCACACCCCTTCACCAGTCGTTCGATGGAGAGTGTCCCGTGAGCACGTTCGTCTGGATCGTCATCCCCTACGCCTGTCTGGCGGTGTTCGTGCTCGGCCACGTGTGGCGGTGGCGGCATGACCAGTTCGGCTGGACCACCCACACCAGCCAACTGCTCGAGAGCCGCATCCTGCGCTGGGGTTCGCCGCTGTTCCACCTCGGAGCGTTCGGCGTCATCGCCGGTCACGCCATGGGCCTCCTGATGCCCGCTTCGGTGACGGCGACGATCGGGATCTCCGAGCACGTCTACCACGCCACCGCCGTCTGGGGCGGCACCGTCACCGGCGTCATGCTCGTGGCGGGCCTCGCCTTGCTGATCGCCCGCCGCTTCGTCAACCGCCGCGTCCGCCGGGTCACCACCACGATGGACAAGGTGCTCTACGCCGCGCTGGCCGCGATGGTGGTACTCGGGATGACCGCCACGATCGGGACCAACCTCCTCGGCGAGGGCTACGACTACCGCGAGACGATCGCCATCTGGTTCCGCGGCGTCTTCTGGTTCTCTCCAGAGCCTCAGCTGATGAGCGGGGCGCCGCTGGTGTACCAGCTGCACGCGGTCGGCGGGTTCCTGTTCCTCGCGCTGTGGCCTTTCACGCGGCTGGTCCACGTCTGGTCGGCACCGCTGGCCTATCTGTGGCGCCCCTATGTCGTCTACCGCGCCCGCCGGGGAAAGCCCGCCACTCCTGCCCCGGCACCGGCCACCGTGCGGAACCGGACCCTGCACGACACCCGGCACTGAGAAGGACGGACCGTGCCTGTCTCCGCTCCGCCCGACCTCATCGGCAAGACCGTCGGCGACATACTGGTGCGACAGCCCAAAACGTCACCCGTGGACATCTCTGTCGATCAGGCCCGGGTCTGCTTCGCCGACGACCACGTCCACATGCTCCTGCTCACCGAGGCCGGACGCCTCATCGGTACCCTCATCCGAACCGACCTGCCCGCGGACCTGGACGGCGCCGACCTCGCGCTGCCCACGCCGACTCCTCCTCACGCGCGGACAGCGGCGTCTCGCCGTGGTCGGCCACGACGGGTCCATCGTGGGCCTGCTCTGCCTCAAACGCCGTCTGACCGGGGTTCTGCAGCGACGCCGACGTCTCCGCACGCTCCGCCTTACCCTCTTATTTGATGGGTAAGGCAAATATGGCGCGGTCAGCGCCCGCTGCCCGTGTCGCGAAAGGGGCTTTCGCGACAGGCGCGAACACCGCAGCCCCAGCGTCGAAGCGTGATGTCCTGAAGGTCCCCTTTGAGACCTTCAACGTCTCAAAGGGGAACCCGCATTTGTGTACCTACGCCTGACCTGGACGAGGGTGGTTCCGCGCGCATCGTCGCCCGGCCTCACCTCTTGATCAACGGAAGATTCGGGACACTCAACGTCCCTGATCTTCCGTTGATCAAGCTCGTGGTCGAGCACGACCGGTGGACCGGCGACCGAGCGGGGAAGATTCCGGACGCTCAACGTCCGGAATCTTCCCCACCCGGACCACCCCGGCAACCCGCACAAGCTCCACACCAGTAGGTAGACAAATACGAGTTCTCCAAGGGGACCTTCAGGACACGTCACACCCTCGCCACCGTCGCCCAAGCCATCTGCACCCAGCTCCGCCGCACCTGACAAAGAACTACTAGGTACATGAAGGCCCCCCTTGCTTGCGCTAGGCGCAAGCAAGGGGGCCTTCATGTACGACGGGTCAGTCTCGGTCAAGCATTCCAGGGCCGAAGACCTCGTAACGGATCCGCTCGGTGGCCAGGCCGCGACGGACCAGCCCGGCACGGATCCCGTGCATGAACGGCAAGGGGCCGCAGAGATACGCGGTGGTGCCCGGAGGCAGCGGTAGCGCGTCGACGTCCATGAGACCGGGCCTCGAGCTGTCGTCGTGGTCGTTCTCGTACCAGTACAACTCTTCGACCTCTCCCAAACCCGTTGCGGTCTGGGCACATTCGCGGCGGAGCGCGTGGTGGGCGGGTGAACGATCGGCGTGGGCGAGGATGATCCGCCGGGTCGGCTGGGTACGGGCGAGGTGATCCAGCATGGCGGCCATCGGGGTGATCCCGATACCGGCGCTGACCAGGAGCACCGGGCCGTCACCGGTGTCGAGGGTCGTCTCGCCCGCGGGCGGCCCGAGCAGCAAGATGTCGTCTTCGGTCACGTGATCGTGCAGGTGATTGGACACCGCGCCGTCCGGGGCGCCGTCGCGGCCGCGAACCCGGCGGACGGTGATCCGCAGCGAGCCCCGCCCGGGGCCCTGCGACAGGGAGTACTGGCGAGGCTGGCGACGGCCGCCGGGCAGGTCGACAGCGACCGAAACGTACTGGCCCGGCAGGAAGTCCGGGACGGCCGCGCCGTCATCGGGCACCAGGGTGAACGACACCACGTCGACGGCCTCATCGAGACGTTTGGCCACCCGCCAGCGTCGCCAGAGGTCTGCGGGATCGAGGTCGCCACGTTCGTAGAGGCGGGCTTCGGCCGCGATCAGCCGGCAGGCGAGCAACCAGTAGACCTCGTGCCACGCCGCGAAGACTTCAGGGGTGACCGCGGCGCCGAGGACCGTGCCGACGGCGGTGAGCAAATAGTGACCGACGACCGGGTACTGCTCGGCCCGGATGCCCAGCGACACGTGCTTGTGCGCGATTCGCTCGGCGACACGGTCGAATGGCGCGGCATCGCGACCGGGCTCGGCCAGCAGATGTTCGGCGAAGCCCGCGACGGCTGAGGCCAGCGCGAGCTTCTGACGGCCGTCGGCCTGGTTGCCCTGGTTGAACAGGTCGAGCAGGTCCGGATGCGCGGCGAACATCGACGAGTAGAACTCACCGGTGATTTCCACGGCGTGCGCGCGCACGACGGGCAAGGTGGCGCGAACCACCGCGGCGGATGCTGGGGACAGCAAGGAATTCTCCTTCTTCGGGGAGCAGGACCACGGCCTCGCAAAGTCGCCGGTGCGGTCTCTTTCCCCGATCCTGCCGGGAACGGGATGCGCTACCAAGGGATCTTCGGCGTACTCGGCTGGGGACCTTGGTCCCGGCGGAACTCGGCTGATGGCACTGGAGCCGGAACCGAGGAACAGCAAGGGGTGGCGTACTCGAACCGGCGCCTCGTGCGAGGTCGCTTGCGGGACTCAGGCTCGATCCGGTACGGCGCCTCGACGCGGACAGCGGAGCTCATGGGACGCCTCCTTGCGGGAAGCGGACCCTTTCGACGATCCCGCGCGCCCGCACGGGAGAACAGAAACGAACGGCCCGGCGAACCGGGCCCTCTGGCCCTCCACGACCCGGAGCGTCCGGAGAACCATGAAACGCGGCCCCTTCACCCTTGAGCAGAGGCAGGTTTCCGATGGACCACGGCCTTCCCGACGACTACACGGTCGAAACCGCGGTGGCCCTGGCCGACCGCGCCCCTTCGGTGCACAACTCCCAGCCCTGGCAATGGCGCGTCGGAGATCGCACCGTCCACTTGTACGCGGACCGGGCCCGGCAGCTGACCGGGACCGATCCCGACGGCCGTGACCTGATGCTCAGCTGTGGCGCGGCGTTGCACCACCTCCGGGTCGGCTTCGCGGCCTTGGGCTGGCGGGCCGAGGTGCACCGGTTGCCCAACCCGGCGGAGCCGGACCACCTGGCTTCCATCGAACTGCACCGGCACGAGCCCACCCAAGAGGACATCACGCTCGCCGCCGCCATCCCCCGGCGCCGGACCGACCGGCGCAGGCACAGCTCCTGGACCGTGCCAGCCGGGCACCTCGAGACCCTGGCCCGGCGCGCGGCCGACGAAGGAGCCATTCTGCGTCCGGCCCTCGACGCCGCCCGCTACCACCTCGCCCGCGCCGTCTCCGAAGCCGCCGGGATCCACGCGGCGGACCCGGCGTACCGCACCGAACTCGCCGCCTGGAGCGGTAGGAACACCGCTCCCGACGGCGTCCCGTCGGCGAACGTACCCGCACAGGACGACACCCCCGGCGCCCTGCCCGCGCGTGCGTTCGCCGATCCCCGGCTCGACCAGCCCGAAGGCTCGACCGGCGAAGCGGACGAGACTGTGCTCCTCGTGTTGAGCACGGCTTCGGACGACGCCATGTCACGACTCCGCGCCGGCGAGGCCACCAGCGCGGTCCTGCTCGCCGCGACCAGCCTCGGCCTGGCCACCTCGCCACTCACCGAACCGCTGGAAATCGCGGACACCCGGACGAAAGTGCGTGAACTGGTCACCGGCGGAACCTTCCCGCAGATGGTGCTGCGGACCGGCTGGGCGCCCGTCAACGCCGACCCGCTTCCCGCGCCCCCGCGCCGGAACCTCGACGAGGTGCTCGCACCGCTCGGGACACCGGTGACCCGCGAAGTGCACTACCAGAGCCACTGAATCGAACGGAGAAGACCATGCCTTACTGGCACCACTCCGAAGGTGGCTGGATCGGCATGCTGCTCATGCTGATCACCGTGGTCATCCTGATCGGCGGGCTCATCACCGTCGCGGTGATCCTGGTGCGCCACACCACCAAGACCTCGTCCGGACACGACGACGCGATCAAGATCCTGAACGAACGCTTCGCCCGCGGTGAGATCGACAAGGACGAATTCGAAGCACGGCGTGCCGCCCTCCGGTCCGATTCTGCCCGCGGGCCCGCCTGAACCCTCACCCCGGCGCTTGCCGGTGACGCTGCTCTTGTGATGGGCCGAGAGGTCGCCCTGCTGCTCCGTGCGGCCGAAGACCGGGCCGTCGGTGTCCTGCGCGAGCACCGGGAGGCACTGATGGACCATCTCAGCCCGCTCGACGCGGCGTTCCTGGAGCTGGAAGACGGGGATCCCAAAGCCTCGCTGTCCATCGCGTCGGTGGCGGTGATCGAGGGCCCGCCGCCATCGCACGCGGACTTCGTCGGATCGATCACCGCCCGGCTGCCGCTGATTCCCCGATACCGGCAGAAGATCCATCGGGTGCCGCTCGATCTGGGTTCGCCGGTCTGGGTCGACGACGACCGGTTCGACGCGGCCCGGCACTTCCACCGGATCGCCGTTCCCTCCCCTGGCGGGGAGAAGGAGCTGTGCGAACTGGTCGCCCTGCTGATGGGGGAACGCCTCGACCGGGATCATCCGCTGTGGGAATTCTGGGTCATGGAGGGACTTTCCGGCGGTCGCCGCGGCCGCCGAACCAGTCCCCGACCTCGGCACCGCGGACCTGCTCAAGGACGCCGCACGCAGACTTCTGCTGACTCCCGCCGAACTGCTTCGCTCCATGGCAGGACTGGTTCTCTCACCTTCACGGGCGGTGCGCGGCATCGCGGACGCCGTCACGGGCCTGACGGCGTTCGCCTCCGCGCTCGTCCCCGCGGTGAGGTCGTCGCTCTCCGGCCCCATCGGCCCGGACCGGCGCTACGAGGTCGCGCACACCTCCCTCGACGACGTCCACGCTGTCTGCCGTGCCTTCGAAGTCACGATCAACGACGTGGCACTCGCGGCCGTCACGGACGCGATACGTGCTCTCGTGTCGGTCTCCGTCCGCGGGAACCACGACACCGTCGACAACGAAGTCTCGCTGATGCTGCCCTTGCTCCCCGTCGACGTCCCCGATCCCGCCGGACGGCTGCTCGCCGTTCATCGGCGTTCGGCCGCGTTGAAGGCGAGCAAGGAAGCGGAAGCCGGCGCCGGTTTGGCCGGCGTCGCGGCCTCCGCGCCGTTCGCCCCGGTCGCCTTGCGGCTACGGATCGGCGTGGCCGTTTTCTCCTATCGCGACAAGCTCAATTTCGGAATCACCCTGGACTTCGCGAGTGCGCCGGATGCCGGTTTCCTTGCCAAGGCCATCGAGAACGAGCTCTCGGCCTTGGCGAGGATCGCACGTCGGTCACGTCCGGGCACGGACGGCCTTGTGGACGGTGTCGGCGAGCAGGACGACCGGAACGGTGGCGAAGACCAGCACCCAGCCGAGCGGGCTCGGCACGGTACCGCCGAGAAGGCCGGGCAACGGCGGCATCAAGACGAACGCGGCCAGCATCGCGAGTTCGAAGACGATCGCGAACCACAGCAGCGGATTTCCCCGCAAGCCGATCCTGCCGATCCAGCGTGACTCGCTCCGGCAGGCGAAGGCGTTCGCGAGCTGGCCGAAGACGATCGCGGCGAAGGCCGTTCCGGACGCCGTCGCGAGTAGCGCGGCGTCCGGAGTCTCGCCGAACCACCAGCCACCGCCGAGCAGCACGACCAGGAACGCCGCCATGGACGCGAGTGCCTCGGCGGGGCCGAGCACTCCGAAGGCGCGGCGCACCAGCCTGCCGTCGATCAAGGAACCGCCCTTGGCGGGTCCCTCCATCGTGCGCCGGTTGGGCGGTTCCGCGCCGAGCGCGACCGCCGGGAGGAGATCGGTGCCGATGTCGAGCGCCAGCACCTGCAGAACCGTGATGGCCAACGGGATCTGCCCGCCCGCGAGCGCCCATACGACGAACGGCGTGAGTTCGGCGACGTTGTCGGTCAGGTGATAGGTGAGGAAGCGCCGGATGTTCACGAACGTCGCGCGCCCGAGTTCCACGGCGGCCACGATGGTGCCGAAATGATCGTCGAGGAGAACGAGGTCGGCCGCCTCCCTGGCGACGTCGCTGCCCGAAGCGCCCATGGCGACACCGATGTCGGCCGTGCGCAGGGCCGGGCCGTCGTTGACGCCGTCGCCGGTCATCGCCACGACGTGTCCTCGTGCCTGGAGGACCTTCGCGATCCGGAGTTTCTCCTCCGGGGCGACCCTGGCGATCACCACGCCGTCGACGTCGAGCAGCTTGCCGAGTTCATCGTCGGCGGCGGGCAAATCCTTGCCTTCCAGCACAAGGCGGTCCGGCCCGAGCAGCCCGACTTCAGCGGCGATGGCCGCGGCCGTTCCCGGATGGTCGCCGGTCACCATCGCCAGCCGGATCCCGGCGCGACGGCAGGACGCGATCGCGGCGCCGACGTCGGCCCGGGGCGGGTCCTCCAGCCCGACGAGGCCGAGCAGCGTCAGCCCGCCCTGCTCCTCCTGTGTGGACGATTCGGCGTGATGCGCCACCGCGAGCACCCGCAGACCCGCCCGGCTGAACGCGGCGATGGCTTCGTCCGCACCGGAAACCTCTCCGCACAGCGGCAGAACGGTGTCCGGCGCGCCTGAGACGTGGAGGCCGTCGTCGTCCGTGACGGACGAACGGCGCCGACGCGGATCGAACGGCCGCCGCCCGGCAGGCGGCGCGGCGGCGGTGACTCCGGCTCGTGCGGCGAGGACGTGCAGCGCCACCTCCATCGGATCGCCCACCGGCCGCCACCCGTTCGCCTCTTCGACGGCGTGCGCGTCCGGAGAGCATCGCGCCGCGGAGTCCGCGAGGGTCGCCGCCGCCCGCACCGCCGCCGCAGTGCCGGTCAGCTCGCCGGTGGGACGGTAGCCCTCGCCGGTGACCTCGACCGTTCCGGCGGGCGTCCACACCCGGACGACGGACATCTCGTTACGGGTCAGCGTGCCGGTCTTGTCGGTGCAGATAAAGGTGGTCGCGCCCAGCGTCTCCACGGATTCGAGCCTGCGCACTAGGGCGTGGCGGCCCGCCATCTTCTGCGCCGCCCGCGCCAGCGACAGCGTCACGGTCGGCAGCAGCCCTTCCGGGACAAGTGCGACCGTCACGCCGATCGCGAGCAAGAAGCTTTCCGTTCCCGCCCGTCCGAGGCCGAGGGCGGCGGCGAAGAACACGCAGCCGACCGCGACCGCGATCAGCGCCACCAGCCGGACCACGCGGTGCAACTGCGTGGCCAGCGGACTCCTCGGCCGCACCGCGCTCGCGGTCACCGCGGAGATCCCGGCCAGGCGGGAACCGGCTCCCGTGGCGGTCACGATCGCGACGCCGTGTCCTTCGGTGACATAGGTACCGGCGAAGACGGATCCGCCCACCTCCGGCCGCACGGGTCGGCTCTCACCGGTCAGCATCGACTCGTCCACCGACAGCGACCCGGATTCGGCGAGTTCCCCGTCGGCGCACACCCGGTCCCCCGCTTCGAGCAGGACCACGTCGCCCACGACCAGGTCCGCCGCGTCCACGACGATCGCACGCCCGTCCCGGCGTACCGTCGCGCGCACCGGCAGCAGATCCCGCAGCCGTTCCGCGGCCCGGTCCGCGCGGTACTCCTGAGCGAACGAGAAGACACCGTTGAGCACCACGACCACGGCGATCGCGATCGACAGCGCCGGCATACCCGCGAGCAAGGCCAGGCCCGCCGCCGCCCACAGCATCAGCGCGAAGAAGTGGACCATCTGCCCGGCCAGCGTCAGCAACGGATTCCGCTGTTTCGTCGCGGGCAGGATATTCGGCCCGTCCCGGCGAAGCGCGGCCGCCGCTTCGGCCGCCGTGAGACCCGCCCGTTCCCGGACCACGCCCGGACCGGTCACCGGTCCCCTGCCTCGCGGGCCACGATCACCGGGCACAGCGCGTAGGACATCACCGCTTGACTGGTCGAACCGAGCAGCATTCCGGCGATCCCGCCGCGTCCGCGGCTGCCCACGACCAGCAACTGCGCCCGGTCCGCGCGCTTGAGCAGTTCGTCCGCCGGGCGGCCCCGCACGACCTCACGGTGAACACGCACGTCGGGATACTTCTCCTGCCAGCCCGCGAGGCGTTCGGCGAGAACCTCGTTCGCGCCTTCCTCGATCTCGGACCGCTCCAGGCTCCAGTGCGTCTCCTCGAACACCGCCGAAAGGAACACGTCGTCCCAGCAATGCAGGGCGACCAGTCCGGTCCGCCGCCAGGACGCTTCTTCGAAAGCGAGCCCGAGGGCCGCTTCGCTGGTCCTTGTCCCGTCGACGCCCACGACGACCGGTCCGTCGTGCGGTGCTTCGGCTTCCGCGACGTGCGGGCGGATCAACGCGACAGGGCACGCCGCGCGCGCCGCCAGCGCGATGGACACCGATCCGACCAGCACCCGGCCCAAGGGACGCAGCCCTTCGGTCCCCAGCACGAGCAGGTCCGCGTTCTCGGCCGCGTCTTTCAGCGCCTGCACCGGGCGCTCGTGCCGCAGATCGAGCGAGACGTGGACATCCGGAGCGACCTCCCTGACGACATCACGGGCTTCCCGCAGGAGCCGATGTCCGCGCATCCTGATCATGCCCGCGAGATCTTCCCGGGTCGGCATCGGCCTCGGATGACTCAGTGACTCGTCGTCGATCGCGTGCACCAGCGTGAGCTCGGCGTGGCGGCGTCGCGCCTGATCCGCCGCCCAGCGGACGGCCCTGCTCGCGGACTCCGAGCCGTCCACACCGACGACGACCCTGTGGCCCGAATTCTCCGGCATAACGGTTCACCCCATCCTGATTTCGGCAACTGCCTTGGACATTAGGAACTGAACCGCGAGGAAGGCAGCGGCGTTCGTAATCAGGAGACGGGACCTTCGACCTACCAGTCCACTGTGGAGGGTGGGACGGCGGGCGCATCATGGGGTACGTGAGACCGTCCGTGATCAGCCGTAACGTCGATCGAAATCGAGCCCGGTCAGATACGCCAGTAGTCGCGGTGTCGCCTTCGGCGTCGATCCAGGTGAGCGCTATCGCGGCTTCTTCCTGGAAGCGGCGCGAGACATGAACGAAGTATTTCTTGACCTTGTGCTTGACGAGGCGGAACGCAGAAAAATTGTTACACCGAAGCAGAGTGCGGCTATTCGCGAGGTTGACATCCAGGCCCCTGAGGCACTGGGTCATAGCGCGAACCGCAGATAGCTGTGACGCGGGCGTTGAACAGGGCCTATGTCAGCGGAGATGGCCGCGAGACAGTGGTCGGATAATTTCGGCGGTCGATAGGTTGCCTGGTATGCGAGGTAGCGATCTTCCTTTTCATTGGATTCGATCTAGTGTTTCAGGGTCGGGTCTGACGACAAAGGAGCTTGGGTGTGGCGGGTCGAACGACCGAGGAGGATTCTCGCGACCAGCAGTCGGCCAGAGCGGCCGAAGCTCGTGACTCCGCGGCACGGGCCCCCGGGAGGCGGCCGCGATCTTGGGGAAGGCGATTGCGGACGGGAGTGCCCCGGCGAATGTCCGGGAGTTGGTCGACCGGCTCGCTCAGACCACCGCGCGCACTTCCGTGGGCGAGCAACCTTCGGATTCCGGCGATCGAGCAGCTGGCGCTCAGGATTGAGTAGTCCTACCTACCTGGGCGTGGGTAGATCGACTCGAAACATTGTTTTCGCTGTTCACTGGTGTTCTGACGGGTTGAGTGGGTACGCGTCGCTGTCGTAGGGTGACAACTGGTTACCGACGACCGGGGAGGCGTTTGTGACGGGTTTTCAGGTGGTGGTCGACAGGATTCGCGGCACGAGTCAGGCTGCCGGGCGGGTCGTCGACGGGTTACGCAGTGCTGGCTGTCCGGCCGCGGTACCGGCGGGTGATCTCGGTATGCCGGGGTCGAGGGCGGCGTTGGCGATGGCTCGGGTCAAGCACGTGTTGGTGTCTCGGCAGGCGAGCTTCGAATCCCGGCTCGGTACCCACGCCGGGAACATGGCGAAGGCCGCGGACTTGTATTCGGGCCAGGAAGCGGCCGCGGCGGCGGACATCACGGTGCCCGCGCCTGGGCCGGTGAAGGCCAGCTGATGGTCACTTGGGGTGAGGCGAAGCGCTGGAATCCTGCCGTGTTGCAGGAGGCTGTCGAGGCGATCAACGCCGCCTACAACAAGCTGGTGGCATGTTCGGATGATCTGCGCGACATCAACACGCCTGAGGGATGGCATGGTGACGCGGCCGGCGCGGCGGCGACTGAGGTGAATCAGATCATCGATGGCCTGGAGGAGTACGCCGCGGACATCGCGGCGCTGCGCCGAGCGGCCGGGGATACCGGGGACGCGATCACCGGTGTGCAGAACGGGGTGCGGGAAGCCGAGACGATCGCCTTGGGCAACCATTTCACCATCACGGCCGATGGCGCGGTCGTCGACAACGGCGCGCCGGACGTGCCGCCTGAGCAGGCGCAGCTGGTCGCTGAGGAACGCGCCCGGCTCGCCGAGGAGTTGAAGGACCGGGTCGAGCAGGTCTTGCGGCAAGCCACCGACATTGACGACGACTTGTGCGCGGTGTTGGGGCGAATCGAAGCCGGGAACGTCATCGACGCCACGGGGAACGACAACCAGAACACCAGCCTGGCTGCGGCCGGCAACTCGGGAGCAGTCAACGGCGCCTTGTCGGTTTTGGCTCCACCGCCGGTGAGCGCGGATCCGTCGACGAACGCCGCGTGGTGGGCTGCGCTGTCCGAATCGCAGCGCAAGCAGCTGATCGCGCAGCACCCCGATTGGGTCGGTAACCGGGACGGGGTGAAAGCCTCCGACCGCAGCCGCGCGAACCTGAACCTGCTCGAGCAGCAGAAACGCGGCTTCGCCGCGGAGTTGGAGCGGCTGCGCCGGGAGGATGGCGATTCGGATGAGATTACGCGCCTCGAGGAACGGGTGAAGGCGATCGACTCCATCACCGGGATGATGCACAACCCGGACGGCAGCCTGAACCCGAACCGGCAGCTGATGTCGCTGGATCTGACCGGCGACCATCCGAAGGCTGCGATCGCCAACGGCAATCTCGACACCGCCGAGCATGTCGCCGTGTTCACCCCGGGCATGAACTCCACTGTCGACGGGAACATGCGCGGCTACGTTGATGACATGGATGGTGTCGCGCGCAGTGCTGAGCGGATGCTCGCCACCCAGGGCGGCGGGTCGGTGGCCACGGTCACCTGGATCGGCTACGAACCGTCCACCTTCGATGATCCAGCGTCGTTGATGGGGTTGGCGACCGCAGAGAACGTGGACGTGGGCGGGGACAAACTCGCGAAGTTCGATCAGGGCATCAACGCCTCGCGCCCGACAGATCCGCATCTGACCGCGTTGGGGCATTCGCAAGGGTCGATCGTGACCGGGATCAGCCTCACCCACGCGGGTACTGGGGTGGATGATGCGGTGGTGTTCGGCAGCCCTGGTGTGGCGAACAATTTCGGAACCGACAACACCGCCCACGATCTGAAGGTGCCTGAGGGACACGCCTACAACATCAAGGCCGAGGGCGACGCGGTCGCCCAGTATGTGCCGGAGACGTGGCGGTATGGCCGGGCGCCGTATGCGATGGAGGGGATGAATCAGCTGTCGGCTGATGCCGCGGTGGGCACCGACGGAGCCCCGTTGGCCGCGTCGCATGGGCACAGCGAGTACACCAAGACGATGCCCGGTGGAGCTGATTCGACCAGCAAGCACAACATCGCCGCTGTCGTTGCGGGTATGCCGCAGCTGGCTGTCGCCGCACGCTAGGAAGACGTGTTTCTCATGCCGAGCCGAACCTCTTATGCCGTGATCCTGACCGCGAGCCTGCTGCTGCCGGTGGCCGCGTGCAGTGATAGCGGGCAGTACCTTGGAACACCAGCTTCGGAGAAGTCGATGCCCAGTCAGGATCAATACGCCGAGCTCTCCCGTAGGCCGTCGATCGATGAGGCGGTCGCGCACTACGAGAAGCTCCGCCAGGCCCTGCAGGCGAGACTGTCCACGGAACTTGGGGTGACGGGTTGGGCGGACAAGCAGGACGGGCGCCAGTCGGGGTGCGCGAACGAGTTCCCCGGGGTGGACAGCCAGGACGCGGTCCGGATGTTCTTGAGCTTCTTGATCGCGCCGAAGCCGGTCACGGGCGAGCAGTGGCCGACGGCGACGCGGATCGTGACCGAGATCGGCGCGGAACATGGGTTCGCCAAGCCGGGACTCCAAGTGAACAAGCCGCCCGCGTTCGAATTCGAACTGAAAGACCAATACCAGGCGAGCCTGACGCTGTCGACGGACAAGACCACGGTGATCTCGATCGAGACTGGTTGTCACTTGACGACCGCGGCCAAGCAACGCGCCGGCGGTGCTCCTGCTTCGAAAACCTCTCGGAGGTGAACGTGCTGGACAGTTCGGAATCGTCGGCGCGCCACGGGCCGCTGGCGGCGGTGGCCGTGCTGTTGGTGCTTGCGGGCGGGCTGGTCGCGTTCACGCTCGGTGTGGGTGGGGCGATGAGCAGTGATTCGTGTCGACCGGGGGACGGGTCGTTCTTGTGCACCGGCACTGGCCAGAACGTCGCGTTCTGGCTTCCGCTGGCTGGTTGGATAGCCTCGATCGTTCTCGGCGGGTTGTGTGTCACGCGTCTTGATCGGCGACGCCGGTCACCGTGGCTCGGCGTCGTGGTGGGCGCGGCGGTGTTCTCGCTCATCGTCGTGATTGACTGGTTGATCATCGCCAGGTGACGGCTGCGGTCGAAGTACCAGATCGACTGAACCGGGCTACGGGCGGGACTCGGGGGTTGATGCTGACGCGCAGGCCGTTGGTGAGGGTGGAATGTCGAGCCAGAAGAGGCTGGCGCGAACGTGCGTTAGCTGTATGAGACGTCATACGACTCGCCGACTGGTGCGTCGGGTGTGACGGTGTAGGTCGTGGTGGTGATGGTCCGAGCTGGGTGAGGGGAACTTTGAGGGACTCTGAGTCCTTCACGGCCCGGCCGTGTCGCCTACGCATAGCCGTCAGATCAGCACCCGCTCCCGATCACGCGGAACGACAGCCTGCCAGTCCTTTTCGGCCCGAAGCCGTTCGGCGACCGCCTCCGACGCCTCGGGCTCGCCGTGCACGAGATAGGTGGTCTTCGGCGGCGCCCCGGCGGTGGCCCACCGCACCAGCTCGTCCGCGTCGGCATGGGCGCTGAAGGCGTCGAGCTGGGCCACATCGGCGCGGACCGTGGTGTAGCGGCCGTGGATCTTGATCTGCCTGGCTCCGTTCGCGAGGCTGCGAGCACGGGTGCCAGGGGCGGCGTAGCCGACTATGAGCACGGTGTGCCGGTGGTCGGGCAGCATGTGTTCCAGGTGATGCAGTACCCGGCCTCCGCTCGCCATCCCCGACGCGGAGATGATGATCGAAGGCATCCTCGGTGCGTTGACCCGCATGGATTCCTCCACGGTCCGCAGTTCGGTCAACGAAGGCGGAGTCAGCGGATCGTGCCCGGCCGGTTCGGGCCGGATCTCCGGCCAGTGGTCGCGGAACGCCTCGCGGTATACCCGCAGCGCCGCCAAGGCCATCGGGCTGTCGACGTAGACCGGCAGCTCGGGGATGGAATGTGACCGCATCAGTTTCGCGAGCGCGGCCAGTACCACTTCGGTCCGGTCGACGGCGAACGCCGGGATGAGCACACTGCCGCCGCGCCTGGCCGTCCGCCTGATGACATCGCCGAGCTGGTCCATGGCACCGGTGTCGTGGTGGACGCGGGAGCCGTAGGTCGATTCGAGTACCAGCGCGTCGCAAGGGGGTCGCGGCGACGGCGGCCGCAGGAGACTGTGCGCCGGACGGCCGAGATCGCCGCCGAACACGACATCACGCCCCTCGGACCGCAGCTGTGCCCACGCCGAGCCGAGGATGTGACCGGCTTGCCCGAAACGCAGCGCCATGTCCTTGCCCACCATCGTCTCGGCGCCGTACTCGAGTTCTTCGAGAAGTCCGATCGCTTTCTGCGCGTCACCGGCGTCATAGAGCGGCAACGCGGGCCGGTGTTTCGACCAGCCGTACTTGTTGGCGTGCGCGGCCTCCTCGGCCATGAGGTGGGCGCTGTCCTGAAGCACGATCGGAACGAGCGCCGCAGTGCCCGGCGTCGCGTACACCGGTCCGCGCCAGCCGGACCGCACCAGAACGGGCAGGTACCCGCAGTGGTCCAGATGGGCGTGGGTGATCACCACGGCGTCGATATCGGTCAGGGCACGCGGCAGTGGCGCCCAGTTCCGACGGCGCAGATCGGCGAGCCCCTGGAAAAGCCCGCAGTCGACCAGAACGCGGGACTCGGGGGTTTCCAGCAGGTACTTGCTGCCGGTGACGGTTCCGGCCCCGCCATGGAAGGTCAGCGCGACGGTCACGATGACACCTTTCTCGTGAGGAGCTCAGAAGCCGTTTCCGAGGATTTCGTCGACGGCACGGCGGGGGCTCGGCGGCACCGGGCCGGCGGGATAGCCGAAGCGCATGACGGCTTGCGGAAATCCGGGAAGCTCCAGATCCTCGGCCAGCGCGGACCGGACTTCGGGCAGGTGCAAGGGCTGGGTCAGGACCGAACCGGCCAGACCGTCGTCGACCGCTTCGAGCCAGGTGTCCTGGAGCGCGTGTCCCGCGTGCAGGTGGTCATGCCGGCCATCGTCGACGGTGAGGAAGACGAGCAGGGTCTCACCGGCGAGGCGGCGCTGAAGGACCCGGCGATCGGGGAGAGCCGTCCCTGGCCGGACCAGTCCCGCCCACGGAAGCGATCCGGTGGGAAGCGTGCTCGCGGCCAGTCCGACGCCATGGCGGTGATAGTGCTCGTCGTGGATCGTCCACAGGGCCAGTTCGCGCTGGTACGCCAGATCGTGCTGATACGCCTCGGCGGCGAATTCGAGCAGATCCGCGACCCGGGAGAGTTCCAGCTCGTCGTGGATCGGCCTGGCTTCGACCCCGCTCTCGGTCGCGGCGGCGATCAGGTCGCCGATCTTCTCCCGTGAGACTCGCCTGCCGGAGAAGGGGTGGCGGTAGCTTCCTCGCCGGGCTATCGCCGAGTACCGGTGCAGGTCGACATCGGACGGCGCCGAACGCCCCGTGGTCTCGATCGCGGCGACGATGTCCGGCTCACCGTCCTCCGGGAACATCCGGGTGGTCAGGTCATAGCCGAGAACGCGGACCCCGAGTTCCACATTGGCGAGGGCGGCACCGCACGAGATGAGCCGGTCACGGCCTCGGCTGTCGTGTTCGGGCAGCGCCAGGTCGCGCCGCTCACGCAGGAGAAGCCGGTCTCCGTCGAGGTCCAGTCGCCACGGCTGGATGTTGTGCACGGAGGGCGCCCGCAGCAACGTCCTCGCCAGCACCTCGGTCTCGGCCCTGGTCCACTCGTTCGCCATGTGTCCCCTCCTCAGTCGTCACTCGATCGAGTTCCACGGTGCCCCTGTCTCGCGGGGCTGGAGCAGGTACCGAGGGCACCGATCGCCGGGACCAAATACCCGGTGATCGGCCCACTAGGGCCCAAGGTCCCGGTTCCTCAGGACGTCCAGGTGGCTGTGTCTGCCGACGTGCACGGGTACCGTCGGTCGAGAAGCCGTGACCCCGCAGGAGGAACGAGAGATGGCGATCAAGGTTTTCCTCGTGGACGACCACGAGATCGTCCGGCGAGGGCTGGCGGACCTGCTCGGGAACGAACCCGACATCGAGATCGCCGGCGAAGCCGCGTCCGTCTCCGAAGCACTCGCCCGCGTCCCGCAAAGCGACGTGGACATCGCCGTGCTCGACGTGCGCCTCCCCGACGGGACGGGCATCGAACTCTGCCGGGACCTCCTGTCCACCGAGAAGGACCTGCGGTGCCTGATGCTCACGTCGTACGCCGACGACGAGGCGCTTTTCACCGCCATCATGGCCGGGGCTTCGGGATTCGTGCTCAAGCAGGTACTGGGGAACGACCTCGTGTCGGCGATCCGCACCATCGCGGGAGGCGGCTCGCTGCTCGACAGCCGGACCACCGCCGCGCTGATGAACCGCATCCGGCGCGAACGGGACCAGAACGATCCGACCGCCGCCCTGTCCGAGCAGGAACGAACCGTGTTCGACCTGATCGGCGAAGGGCTGACCAACCGCGAGATCGGTGAGCGGATGTTCCTCGCCGAAAAGACCGTGAAGAACTACGTCTCCCGGATCCTGTCGAAGCTCGGTATCCAGCGCCGGACCCAGGCCGCGGTCCTCGCGACCGAACTCAAACGGACCGCGACGCCCCCGGTGTTCGGCGACCGCTAGGTCAGCGGAACGCGCCAGAGCACCAGTGCGCCGCCACCGTCACGGTCACCGAACTCGGCTTCACCGCCGCACCGCTCCGCTCGGTCGGCGAGGTTCGACAGTCCGCTTCGCCGTCCCTCTCGCGGGATACCGATGCCGTTGTCGGCGACCTCGATGATCAGCTCGCGGCCGGCCTCGACACTGATCGTGATCTCGTCGGCGCCGGAATGCCGGACGGCGTTGCTCAGCGCCTCACGGACCACCGCCTCGGCGTGTTCGTGCAGCGTCTGCGGCACGAGCGTGTCGACTGCCCCGGCGATCCGGACCGAAGGGGTGAGCGTGCTCTCGGTCGTCAGTTCCGTGACGGCGTCGAGGAGCCGTCGGCGCAGGCTCGTCGAAACGTCCGAGCCCGAGGTGTGCAGATTGAAGATGGACGTCCTGATCTCACGAACCGTGCGATCCAGCTGTTCCACCGCCTGCGTCACCCTGTCCCGCGCGAACGCGTCGGGTACCCGGGGCACGATGCTCTGCAGGCTCATCCCGGTGGCGAACATCCGCTGGATCACGTGGTCGTGCAGGTCCTGAGCGATCCTGTCCCGATCGGCGAGCACGTCCAGGAGCCGCTGATTGCGCTGTTTCTCGCCGAATTCCAGCGCGACCGCGGCCTGGTCGGCGAACGACGACAGCATGGGGAGCTGATCGGCCTTGTACTGCGCGGAGCCCTTGTCCCTCCCCGCGACGAGGACCCCGCCGACACCGGAAGCGCTGTTCAACGGGATCACCGCGGCCGGTCCGAGGCCGTCGAAAACGGGTTCGGCCTGCCCAGGGGAGACCGTACCCAGGTCCGGGACGAGAATGGGCTGACCGGAAGCGAGCACCTGGTCGATGGCCGGATGCCCGCCCGCCATCGACGTACCTTCCCGCCGGGTCATCCGCTCCCCCGCGAAGACGCTCACCGTCAACGGTTGTCCGCTGTCCGCGGCGAGGAGGATCAACACCTGATCGGCCGCGGAGAGTTCGCGAACCCTGGCGGCGATCAGGTTCAGCGTGTCGATGATCGAAGTGCCGCCCAGCAGTTCGCCGTTGACCTCCGCGACCGCTTCGAGCCAGCGCTCCCGCGTCCGTGATCGTTCGAACAGCCGGGCGTTGTCGATGGCGACACCGGCGGCCGCGGCGAGCGCCTGCAGGACGACCTCGTCATCGGCGGTGAATTCGCCGGCACCTCGCTTCTCCGTCATGTACAGGTTGCCGAAAACCTCGTCCCGGACGCGGACCGGGACACCCAGGAAGCTGTGCATCGGCGGATGGTTCGCCGGGAACCCGACCGAAGCCGGGTGCAGACTCAGATCCGGCACCCGGACGGGATGGGGCTCCGCGATGAGCAACCCGAGCAGGCCCCGGCCTTCAGGCAAGTGCCCCATATGAGACCTGGTTTCGGCATCGATGCCCACGTGGACGAACTCCGAGAGTCCGTCCTCGTCGCCGAGCACGCCGAGTGCGCCGTACCGGGCGTCGACCAGCTCGACCGCCGCCTCCACGATCCGCTGCAGGGTCGAATCGAGCTCCAGCCCGGTGGCCACGGCCAGCACCGCGTCGAGCAGGCCTTGCAGCCGATCCCGGGTCTTGACGATCTCCGACAGCCGCTCTTGGACCTCGTGCAGCAGCTCGTCGAGCCGTAGCCCGGTCAACACCGCCGCGCTCGGTGGCGTCTCGTCGGCCGAACCTCGCTCCGGCGGCATTCGGTTACTCCTCCTGGGTCGGCATGGCGACCTGTCTTAGTCGCTCGATCGGCTCCAGCGTTTCACCACCGGCCGCTCCATGCCAAGCCGCGCGGCCGTCAGGAAGGCGGCGTGGTGAACCGGCCGTCCGGATAACCGAGCCGCATGATGAGCCGAGGGTGCCCCGGCAGGTTCAGTTCCGCGGTCATGCGCTTCCGGACGGCTTCCTCGTGCAGCAGCTGGGTCAGCACCGACGCGGCCAGCCCTCCGTCGACGGCCGCGAGCCACGAGCGCTGCATGGCCACGCCCGTCGCGACGTGGCCGGCACGATCGTCCTCCTTCGCCCAGAAGATCAAGACGTTTTCCGCGGCCAGCCTCCGCGCGAGGGTCCGGACGTCCGGGATCAGGCTGGTCCGGCGGACCAGCCCCGCCCACGGAAGACCCGCCTTGTCGTAGCCGAGCCGGACCAGGCCGTCACCGACACCGTCGGCCCGCCACTCCCCTGTCCACTCCTCAAGTTCTCGCTGGAGGCCTTCGCGGCCCTGAATCGTTTGAGAAGCCTGTTCGAGCAGTACCGCGAGGAGGTCTTCGTCACCGGTGCGCAGGACCCGGCAGCCGACGTCGCGTGGCAGCTGCCCGGTGACCGAGGCGAGCAACGACGGCGCGACCGGGATCGTGGCGAACGGACGACGGTGACTCCGCCTCCGCGAGAGGGCGGCATACGCGTGCAGCTCGCGGTCGGACGGTGGCTCGCGGCCGGAGGTCGTCACGATGGCGACCAGCGGCCCACGTCCGGGGGACATCTCCACTTCGGTGGCCCATCCCAGCACCCGGACGGCCAGCACAAGGTTCTCCAGAGCCGCTCCGCAGGAGATGAGCCTGTCGCGGCCGGTGGGGTCGTGTTCGGGAAGGGAGAGATCGGTCCGCTCGCTCAGTTCCGCGCGCATACCGGGCAGGGTCAGCGACCACGGCTGGATGTTGTGCACGGACGGCGCTCGGAGAACCGCCCGTGCCAGGACCTCGATCTCACCGTCGGACCACATGCGCTCACCCGGATTCGGCATGAGCCTTCCTCCTCTCACGGAACGCGTCGACGACGCTGGGCAGCGTCGGGTACAGCGAGCCGGAGCCGATGAGCCGGAGAAGGCCCGCGGCTTCGAGATCTTCGCGTAGCTCCTGTTTCACCCTGGCGAGCGCGAACGTGATGCCGCGGCGGCGCAGCTCCTCGCAGATCCCGCGCAAGGCGTCAGCCGCGGTGATGTCGAGTTCGAGGGCTCGGCGCCGGAAGTCGTCGGCGTTGGCGAAACAGAGCGGTGCGTCGTAGCGGTAGATCACCAGGCCCGGTTCGGTGGTCGCGTCGGGATAGTCGCCGACGTCGTGCATGCCGGGCACGCCGGGAACGAAACCGAGTACCGCGCCGTGCGGCCGCGCCAGCCTGCGCAGGAGATCCAAAATGGACAGTCCGACGGCGGCCAGTACGCCGTACAGGACACCCAGCGCGACGACCGCGAGCAAGGTCGACAGTGCCAGCACGAACTCACTGCGGCGAAACCGCGCGATACGCCGGAACTCCTTGAGATCGATCAGCTTCAATGCCGCGTAGACGACTATCGCCGCCAACGCCGCCTTGGGGAAGCCGGCCAGCAACGGTGCCCCGAAAAGGACCGTCAGCACGACCGTCGCGAGCGCGGTAAGGGAGTACAGCTGGGTCCGGGCGCCCATCGCGGAGGCCAGAGCGGTCCGGCTGCCGCTCGAACTGACCGGGAATCCATGAAGGAGTCCCGCCGAGAGATTCGACGCGGCCAGCGCCCGCAACTCGCGAGTGGAATCGACCTGCTCGCCGTGCCTGCCCGCGAAGGCGCGGGCCGTCAGGACGTTGTCGGAGAAGCCGACAAGGGCGATCCCCAGCGCGGGCAGCAGCAGGTTCGCCAGATCCGCACCGTTCACCACGGAAACCCCGGGTACCGGCAGGGTGTCCGGGACCGGTCCGATCACCCGGATCCCCTTCTCGGTGAGGGAAAAGCCGGCGACGACGGCCGCCGACACCAGCATGACGGCCAGCGGTCCGGGAAAACGCGGAAGCCAGTGCTGCGACGTCAGCAGGCAAGCCAGGACGAGACCGCCGAGGATCAAGGTCGGCCAGTGCGGGTGCCCGATGTTCACCAGGAACGAACCGAATTCCGCGATCATCCCGTCGCCCGTGGCGGGGACGCCGGTCAGCTTGCCCAGCTGGCTCACGATCATCAGCACGGCGATCCCTGCCAGGTAGCCGGTCAGTACCGGTTTCGACAGCAGATCCGCCAGCACGCCGAGCCGGGCCAAGGCTCCCAGCAGGCACAAGCCCCCTACCAAAACCGCGAGCATGGCCGCGAGCATCCCGTAACGGGCGGGATCCCCCGCGGCGAGCGGTCCGAGCGCGACGGCCGTCATCAAGGCGGTCGTCGACTCCGGGCCCACCGAAAGCAGCTTCGACGAGCCCAGCACCGCGTAGACCGCCAAAGGCCCGATCACCGCCCACAGCCCGACCTCCGGAGGCAGTCCCGCGACCTCCGCGTACGCCATCACCTGCGGCACCAGATACGCGGCGACCGTCACCCCCGCCAGCAGGTCACCGCGTAGCCAAGAACGCCGATAGCGGGCGAAGGAGAGCTTCATCGATGCCTCCGGCTTACCGCTGAGTACAACGAAGGCGGCAAACGCGCGAACAGCTTTCCCTCCTGTGGCAGGGAGCTTTCCTCGTCGAGGAAGCGCAGGACCGGCTCGGCCGACGATCGGTCGAACAGCGCCGCGAAGACCCGTTCGAGCTGAACCGGGTCCCGTGCCACGACATCGAGGAGCGTGGCGTCGAACAGCAGATGCCGAGGCTTGGGTTTCGGCAGATCGAAAGGATGACCGTGGACCGCCAACGATCTCGCGATCGCCGCGCTGTCGGCTTGGACGCGTTGGAAGGCGTAGCCGGTCGAGGCCTTGACCAGCCCGGCTTTGATTCCGATGGCGAGGATCGAACCGCGTCTGCGGTCGACGGCCGAAGCGGACAGCGGCAGGGAAGCGGCTTCCTCACGGGTGACCGCGTACTCCCGGACGCCGAGAACACTGGCGAGGTACGCGCGCAAAGCGTCTCGTTGTTCCTCGGGATACGCCACACCCCGCGAATGGGGCGGCGCGAAGGACGTGTACTCGACCAGGGCTTCTCGCGGACCTCGTGGCAGGACATAGACGAAGCTCGCGGCGCGACCCTGGGACGTACGGAAGTCGAAGAAGGTGGGCACGGCCGAATCGAACGCCGGGGCAGCCGTGCGCACGTACCAGCCGCGGAAGGTCAGCCAGCCGTCCACCCTGGACGGGCCAGGCCACGACACACTGTCGAAAACCCAGTCCGCGCTCAGTGCTTCACCGTCCACAATGGCTTCCGCGCCCCGGCCGGCCTGCCTGATGTCGGTGATCCGCCCGAGGCGGAAGACGACATCACCGCTTCTCTCCGCGGCTTTGCCGACCGCCGCCGCCAGATCATCGCCACGGACGAAGCGGTACTTGTACCGGCCGAGGCCGACGATCCGGCTACGCCCGGCCGCGTGCACGTGGAACCGATCGAACGTGCGCGACACCGCCTCGTCGAGAAGTCCCGGCTCGGCGGACCAGGATGCCCACCCCGCGGTCGCGAGCGCCCGGCTGCCGTCGTCCACGACGACGATCGGCCCCAGGGATTCCGGTCGTGCCACCAGATGTGCCACGAGGCTGAGGCCGCTGAGTCCTCCGCCGGCGATGAGGATCGTCATCACCCGAGTAAACGACTCCGCGCGCACGTGTACCAGTGACCAGAGGCGCACCCGAGGTCCCGGGAATCCGGGACCAACGGCACCGGACCACGCACGTCCGCCCGCTTAACTTTGCCCATGTAGGGCCGTAGCGACTGGAAAGAGCCGATGATGAATCGAACCCTCCGGCTGACCGGGCCGATCGTGGTCGGCGCCGACGGATCCACGGGCGCCCGCGCCGCGGCAACCTGGGGTATGCAGGCCGCCGACCGCCACGAGACCTCCCTCGAACTCTGGCACGCGCTGGGAATCCCGGACTACTACCTCGGTAGCGTGCCACCCACCGATGAACTCCTGCACAAGGTCAAGAACCGCGGAGAAGCGATTCTTCGCGAAGCAGCGGACACCGTCGGACACGCGTACGGACCCGTCGTCAGGACCCACCTCTCCGACGACTCCGCGGCCCCAGCGCTGATCGAGGCTTCCGGCACCGCCCGGCTGATCGTCCTCGGTTCCACCGAGCACAGCCGCTTCACCGCCCTGTTCGGCGGATCGGTGACGACCGCGCTCGCCGCGGCGTTCGACGAGGCCTGCGTCCGAGGAGCCGATCTAGTCGCGGTACACGCGTGGGAGGACGTCTCGGCTTCCCGCTCCTTCGGTGATCCCGCGGGCAACTACGGCTGGGGTGCCTTCACGGAGTCCGCTCGACGGATGTTGACCGAGCAGGTGTCGAAGTTCCGTGACAGCTATCCCGACGTCGAAGTGCACCAGGTGGTCGTGCTGATCCACCACGCCGCCTGCCCGGTACTGATCGCCCGCACCACGGATTCCTGACAGCGAAGGAGCGACCCATGTGCACCACCGTTTCCGAGGTCATGACCGGCAACCCGATCGCGGTCGCGCCGGACACCGGGTACAAGCGGATCGCCGCTTTGCTGGCGAGGCATCGCATCAGCGCCGTGCCCGTCGTCGGTGATTCCGGGGCGCCGATCGGCGTGGTCTCCGAGGCCGATCTCCTGGCCCGGTTCCGCGATCCCCATCCTGTCTTGTTCGCCGGTCACCACGCCAAGGACGAGACCCGTAAAGCGAAAGCCCTGCTCTCCAGGGATCTGATGACCGCGCCCGTGGTGACGATCGAAGCAGGCGCCTCCCTCGGCGCCGCGGCGATCCGGCTGGCCAGGAAGGACGTGCGACGGCTGTTCGTCGTCGAGGACGCGAAGCTGGTCGGTGTCGTGTCGCGCCGGGATCTGCTGTCCACATTCCGGCGGCCCGATGAGGAGATCCGTGGCGAGATCGAACACGACATCCTCACCGGCACCCTGTGGGTGGCACCCGGACAGGCGTCCGTCACCGTCGCCGACGGGGTGGTGACGCTTCTCGGCAGGCTGGACAACCGCGGCGCGGTCGAACGCGCGGGCACCCTGTCGAGCGAGGTCCCCGGCGTGGTCCACGTCCGGAACCGGCTCGACTTCGTCTGGGACGACGACGTCATCCGCCCCGCTTCCCTCGGCATCTGAGCGGGGAGGACCTTCGGCCTGCTCTCGAAGGGATCAGGGCGGACCGAAGGGCCACTTCGCCCGGGGCGTCCGCCTCTCCTGTGTCTCCTGCGAGCCGAGCACGATGGGAGTACAGGCAGCAACCCGCGGATCGGAAGCGAGGACCCTCCCATGTCGGCGGGCAGCTGATTCGCGCAAGCTTCCCCGCGGCGCATGACGATGGCCTCCTGTACCCGGGCCTTTCGGCCCCAGAGCCGCGTGCCGTGTCGTAACACACTCGAATCGACCCGAAATGCCAACCAGAGGAGAATTCCATGGCCACCACCGAAAGCGGGCAGCGGCGCAGCGTTCCCGTCCAGCAGGAAGTCCATGATGGACGGTCGTCCGGAGCCAAGAGCCTCGCCGTCCTCCGTGTCGCCACCGGTCTGTTGTTCCTGTGGGCGTTCTTCGACAAGGCCTTCGGTCTCGGCTACGCCACCGCTTCCCAGAACGCCTGGATCAACGGCGGTTCGCCGACGAAGGGCTTCTTGAGCCGGGTCGACGTCGGCCCGTTCGCCGACACCCTGCGCTCCTGGGGCGGCACCTGGTGGGCGGACTGGCTGTTCATGGCGGGCTTGCTCGGCATCGGTCTCGCCGTCACCGTCGGCGTGGGTATGCGGCTCTCCGCCATCGCCGGCACCGTGATGATGCTGCTGATGTGGGTCGCCGAGTGGCCGCCCGCCCGCACGAACGGCGCGGGTAAGCCGACCATGTCGACCAACCCGATCATCGACTACCACCTGATCTACGCGCTGGTGCTCATCGCGCTCGCCGCGACGGCCGCCGGGAACATCTGGGGGCTGGGAGAGCACTGGCGTCGACTGTCCTTCGTGGACCGTAACCCTTGGCTCCGATGACCCGCTGCGAAGGCCCGTCCCGGCACCGTTCACCCGGTGCCGGGACTTCGTTTTCTCACAGTCGGCGAAGGTGGTGATCGGTCCATGGCCGCTGCCGGACAAGTACCCGGACGGCGCCCGCGATCACCGAACCGGCGCCGGGTCGCCGTCGCGAGATCGATACCGGAGAGATCGGGCCTGCTGCCCTCCCCCGCCTCGAGCCAGCGGGTCCGTTCGGACAGCTTCGCCAAAACGGCCGCGGCCTCCTCGACATCGGCGTAGCAAGGAATCCCACGGTGCGGGGCGACGGACTCCAGTTGGCCGCCGGTCGGCACGCCGCCGGAGCGCGTCCGTGGTCTTCCGGCTCAGCTCGGGCAGGAGCAGACCGTTGCGAACGCAGCAGTCCGAGGACTTCGGTCACGCTGATGCAGGCTCAGGACGGCGTCGAAGTCCTCCGCACGCAACCGGCGGACGGTGACCATGTCCCGTCCGCCGGCAAAGCGCTCGTCCCGGCCGTCATGTCACCGCCGGATTCCGGGAATCCAGTACGACGGCGGCCACTCCCGGCACCGTCCTGGCGAGCGCGTCGAGCACCCGCCGTTCGGCTTCGTCCCGGAACTCGCCTGCGATGTTCACGTAACCGCCGTCGACCTTGACAGTCCATTTCGGACGATGTCCGGCGTAGTCGGTGATCAGGCCGTGCACCTGTGCGGCGATCGCGTCGTCGGGCCGGACGAGCGGACGGAGCAGATCACGCCTGCTCACCACACCGACCAGGACACCCTCCTCGACGACCGGCAGGCACCGCAGCCGATCGGCCAGCATCCGCCTGCCGATCTCGGTGACCTCGGTGGACGGCGAAACCACCTCCACCGGCGTGGACATCAACGCGCCGACCGTGATCCCGTCACCGCCTGCCCGGATTCCCCGCAGCGCGTCGAATTCGGTGAAGGTCCCCAGCACCCGGCCTTCGTGATCGACGACCGGAAGGCCGGCGAATCCCTTCTCGGTCAGCACGGCCACCGCCTCGCGAAGGGGTGTCGCGGGCGTGGTCGCCACCGCCGGACTGGTCATGATCTCCGAAGCACGCATCGGAGCCTCCTTGTGATCGTTCTGGGTCAAGCACGTGAGCGCAGGAAACCTCTGCACGCTTCGAAGAGGTCCTCCGGCGGGCAAGCCGTGACTCGGTGTTCGAGACCCGGCGGGACGACGGGGCCGCCGGTGTCCCCGGCCGTGGTCATCACGACGGGGACCCTCTCCCGGAGCGCGCACACCACCCCGAATTCCCGTGAGGTCAAGCCGGGCTCGGCACCGCGGACGTCGACGGCGAGATCCGGCCGGTCGTCCTCGTCCAGCGGGCAGGTTCCACCGGGTGCGAGAGCGCGGCACACTCCGGATCGGAGATGGCACGGGCTGACCCGGCAACCCAGGTCCCGCAACTCGGCCGCGATCTCGCGGGACGCGTCGAAGCCGGCCTCTGTCAGCAGGATTCTCATCCTTGTCTCCTTTCAGGCCGTGGGCCGGTCCTGGGCCATCCGCCGCCATTCGCGCGCCCACTCGGCGGCGCGCCTGCGACCGAGCGCCACCCGGCAGGCCAGGAAGGCCGTCCCGACCAGGGCGACCCAGCCCAGCCACAGCCCCGTGCCGACACCGATGCCTTGACTCAGGGCGTCATCGGTGGTGACCGGCGCCTCGACGGGATGGCCGCGCGCGTCGAGCCAGATCCGCACCTCGTTCCCGGTCACCATCCCGGGATCGACGGTCACCACGCCTTCGCGGATCAGCCCACCAGGCCCCGTCCAGCGGGCAGCGGCCTCGACCTTCTCGTCCAGCGGCACACCGTCGAGGCGCACGTGCAAGGGCGGGGCGTCGGCGAGCAGCACGACGGTCGTCTCCTGACCGTTCGCCGCCTGTTCGGCCGCGCGCTCCAGCCCTTCGGCGTAGGCCCCGGAACCCGCGGCCGCGGCGAAGGGAATCGCCAGCAGTGCCAGCAGGACGGCGCCGATCATCAGCGCGGCTTCGAGCCGGTCGGACCGCCGGAGGAGCGGATTTCGCGTGAACCAGGGGAACCGCGTGATCACGGTGATGTTTTCGGGCCGCGCTTTCA
This sequence comes from Amycolatopsis sp. NPDC033938, assembly GCF_055575975.1. Lineage (NCBI taxonomy): Bacteria > Bacillati > Actinomycetota > Actinomycetes > Pseudonocardiales > Pseudonocardiaceae > Amycolatopsis > Amycolatopsis sp. NPDC033938. Next base: position 139,072 of record NZ_JBVIRO010000009.1, on the reverse strand, counting down.
TGGCTTTCTCCTGTGTCCGGGTTCGCTCAGAGGATCGGACCGGGCAGGTCGCGTGCCGCAGTGCCGTCTTGCACAGGCCCGCCCCTGTCCCGCGCCCTGTGCTTGTTCGGGGGATCCCGGTGACAAGAGTCGTCATGACCGCTCCCCCTCGTTCCTGTCGCGGGTGACCGCTTCGACCGGACGGCGTGGCGTCTTCACGCCCGGATAGCCGTGACCGAGCCTGAACAAGGTCTGGGGATGGCCGGCACCACGGAGCAGGTCCCGCAGTTCGGCGCGGACGGCGGTGATCTCGATCGGCTGGGAATAGAACGAAGCGCTCAGTCCGGCGTCCGTGGCGGTGAGCAGCACCCGCTGCATCGCGCACCCGGCGCGGACCTGGGAGATCGGCGCGTCGTTCGGCATCGTCAGCACCGCGACCAGCGGGTCCCGCTCGAAGACGCGAGGAGCGCCGCCCTCGTTGACGTACCGTCCCGGGAGCAGCCCGCCGGCAGAACGAGGCCCGCCTGCGTAGGTGGGGACACCGTCATCCTCGGCGGTTTGCCGGGTCCAGGCCCGGAGTTCTCGCTGGAAGGCCGCGTCCAGGCCTTGGACGTGGTCGGCACGGCGGATGAGTCCCGCGGTCGCCTCCAGCAGCCCGGCTTCATCGAGCAGGATCAGCCGTGCCCCCTCCTCACGGGCCGCCTCGCATACCGCGGTCCGCACGCGGAGTGACACCGGCTCGTCCGTGAACGGGCGGCGGTTGCTGTATCGCCGGGGAATCGCGGCGGAGAGACGTCGTTCGGTCGCGGTGGGACGGTGACGGGGACCCAGCGTGACCCGCGCCAGCAGGGAAGGCCTCTCCCGTTCGGGGGCCAGCTCGACTTCGCTGACTCGGCCCGCGGCGGCGATGGCGAGCCGCAGGTTCAGCAACGCCGCGCCGCAGGCCAGTCGCGCCTCTCGCGCTTCCGGATCGCAGGCACCGAGGATCCGGCTTTCGTCAAGCACCAGGTCGACCGTTTCCGGCGCCAGCTCGAAGATCCACGGCTGGGTGTTGTGCGGTGACGGCGCGCGCACCGCGGCGCGCAGGGCGTCCGTGACGACCGGAGAACGAGTAAGGACCATCGTGCTGCACCTGCCTTTCGACGATCTCAGCGTCTCGCGTGGCGGACGAGGACGGCAGTGGCCGTGGGCCCGGTGTGCCGGGACCTTCGGCACCGCTAGTGCGACGCGAACTCGCGCCATTCCTCCTGCCACCGCGCCCATCGAGCCCGGTCGAGCAGGATCCGGCCGCAGCGCTGACCGAGCAGCACAACCACGATGAAGGCCAGCCAGAGGCCTGCTCCCGTCCCGACGCCGAGAAGACGGGCGTCGAGAACGGTGAGGGGTGCGGCGACCGCGTTCCCGGACTCGTCGAGCCAGACCGGGACCTTCGCGCCGGCCAGGGCCCCTCGCGTCGCCGGGACCTCGCCGACTCGGCTGTCCCCGGCACGAGTGACCCACCTGGCCTTGGCGGGCGAGGTGTCTTGGACGGCACCCGCCCGGCCCCCGATGGCGATGGGCGCGCCGTCTTCGAGCAGGGTCGCTTCCCCGCGATATCTGGTGGCCTGCTCGGTCGCCGCCTGTTCGGCGCGGGCCGCGAAGACACCGGAAGCCACCGCCGCGGCGATCGGCAGGGCGATCACCACGAGGGCGATCGCGAGAAGCACCGTGAACGCCTCGATGCGATCTTCGCGCCGAGCGAGTGGGTTTCGCCCGGGATGGACCAGGTGCCAGGCTCGCGACCAGCGAGACGACGTGCTCATGAGCTGGACCTCCGCGGTGGATCGCCGGAACGTGTCGTCGCCACGATCACCCTGCGATGCCGCCCGGTAAGAGAGGCGACGGTCCCGCCCGGTCGGGACCTCCAGCCGTATTCCCGGCCCACCGCCGGATCGAGACTGGCTTCATGCGAGTACGTGATGTCATGACCACCCCGGTGGTCGCGGTGACGCCCGCGGCCACGATCGGCGAAGCGATCGCCGTGCTGACCGGCAAGGGAATCACCTCGCTACCGGTCGTCGGCGACACCGGTGAGCTGCTCGGCGTGCTGGCCGAAGAGGACCTGCTCCGGGCGCGTTACCTTCCCGGCGGCGACCCGGACAGCGGCGTCATGCTCGGCGGGCACACCAAGGTGAGCGCGCTGATGCGGCGACCAGCGGCCGGCGCCCATCCCGATGGCGACCTGACCGACCTGACGGCGAAGATGCTGGAGCGCCGGCTCCGCTCCGTCCCGGTCCTCGAACACGGCCGCGTGATCGGTGTCATCACCTGGCAGGACCTGCTCCGTGCCGGGCCATCCGCGCAAAGGAATGAACCATGAACACGAATCCCGAAAACACCCGCCACCTTCTCGTGGGCGCCGACGGCTCGGCCGACAGCGAGGAAGCGATCCGGTGGGCCATCACCGAAGCCACCGCCGTCGGCGACAACGTCGAGGTCCTGATGATTCTGCCAAGGGAAGAACTCCTTCCCGGCACGTCGTTCGCCCTCCAGCCGCACGGCAGGGTCCCGGTGCGGAAGAGCTACTCGCTCGACGACGCGGTCGCCCGGATCCAGCGTGAGCTTGACACGGACGTCGAGGTGAAGACCTCGCTGCGGCAAGGGAATCCGACGTCGGAATTGCTCGCGGCGGCACACGACGCGGATATGCTCGTGCTGGGCACGGGCGCGAAGAGCGCGGTCGGCAGGCTCGTCTTCGGCAGTGTTTCCACCGCCTGCGTCAGGCACGCGACGTGTCCCGTCGTACTGGTGTCGGCGCAGGCGGTCCACCGGTTCAGCCCGGCCGCCTCCTGACAAGTCCGTGAAGGCCTCCTTGAGGGACTCTGATTCCCTCAAGGAGGCGTGGTCTTGTGTACCTACGTCTGACCAGCAGATGAGCAGTGATCCGGCGGGCCGTCGAGCGTGTCTGTGAAGGATTTGGGACGTTGAGTGTCCCAAATCCTTCATAGACAGCGGGGATCGCCACCGGTTCGGAGGCTGATCAAGGGCACCTCACTCAGGTCCCCGGTACGGGTGCGAGACCTCCACCAGTAGGTCAACAAATCAGTGATCGCCAAGGAGGCCTTCACGGACTTGTCATACGTGTTCCACCGCGAGAACCGCCTCGGCGTCCCGTGCCAGTTCGACGTCCTCACCCGTTCCCATGGCGTAGACGGTCACCGGCGCGTCGTCCGGGCTGAGCACCCGGTCGCCGTCTCCGAGACACCGGGCCGGATCGACCGAGATCCCGAATACGCCCAGTCCTCGGGCCAGTCGCGCGATCAGCTCCGGCTGATGCTCGGTGACCCCGCCGGTGAACACGACGGCGTCGATCCGGTCGAGACTCGCCGCCATCGCGCCGATCTCGCGGCGGATCCTATGCAGGTAAACGGCGACGGCCGACATCGCGTCGGGATCCCCGGCCGCTTCGCGCGCCAGGACAGCTCGAAGGTCTCCGTTCGTCCCGCTCATCCCGGCGAGACCGGAACGGTGATAGAGCGCGTCTTCCATCTCGTCGACCGACATCGGCGCCGTCCGCAGGACGTGCAGCAGCAGCCCCGGATCCACCGAGCCGGACCTCGTAGCCATGGCCGCCCCGTCCAGCGGGGTGAAACCCATGCTCGTGTCCATGCTCCGGCCACCGCGGATCGCGGTCACCGAGACACCGGCGCCGAGGTGGCAGCACAGGATCCGTGGTTCGGCGGCGCCCAGCAGCTCCGCCACCCGACGCGCCGCGTGACGGCACGAAAGACCGTGGAAACCGTAGCGCCGCAAACGCCCTTGAGCGGTCCATTCCCGTGGCAGCGCGTACCTCGACGCCTCTTCGGGGAGGCGGGAGTGGAAGGCCGTGTCGAACGACGCGATCACCGGCAGGCCAGGACGCAATCGAAACATCTCTCGTGCCAGCCGGACCGCCTGCGGCTGGTGAAGCGGCGCGAACGGGCTGAGCTTTTCGAGCGCCTCCACGACATCCGGGGTGAGCCGGACCGGACCGGTCTTGGAGCCGCCGTGCACGAACCTGACGGCCACGACGTCCACTGTGGACCACCGGTCGAGAGCCTGTTTCGCGGCGTCGTGGGCGTCGTCCAGGCTCATGGCGGCCCATCCGACCGGCTTCCCGTCGACGACCAAGGACGATTTGAGGCTCGAAGAGCCGGGATTCAACGTCAGGACACGCATGGAGACTCCTTCGGGCACAGGGGCGCCGGGCGGGCGCGCGCTGGGGGTCGGCGCGCCCGCCCGGCCGGGGGGATGGTCAGCCCTTGCCGACCTCGATCTTGACCTGTTTCTCGTGCGGCTTGTCCTCGACCGGCATGGAGATCTCCAGGATTCCGTCCTTGTAGGCCGCGGTGATCTTCGCCGTCTTCGCACCCGCGGGCAGGGAGACGGTCCGGCTGAACTTGCCGTAGTAGAACTCACTGCGACCGTGCTCCGCGGTCCTCGCCTCACGCTCGGCGGTGATCGTCAGCAGATCCTCGTGTGCGGTGACCGAGATGTTCTTCTCCGGGTCGAAACCGGGAAGCTCGGCCCGGACGAGGTACTTGCCGTCCTCGACGGACTCTTCGATCCGCACCGGATTGTGTTCGGCGAACGGCCACGGATTCTCCAGCCAGGCCGCGATACTGGGCAGGGTCATCCGGGAACCGGGTACGAGAGTTGTCATGTCCGTACTTCCTTTCCTTTGCCGATCCGTCATGCTTCCCATGTCCAGTCGCGGATTTCGGGAAGATCCTCACCGTGTTCGACGATCCACCGGCGGTGCCGTTCACGCGCGTCCGCCATCCGTTGCCGGACGGCGCCGGCCCTGGCGAGCAGTCCGGGCACCCGGTCGATCACGTCGGTCACGAGCTGGAAGCGGTCCATGTTGTTGCGCACCAGCATGTCGAACGGTGTCGTCGTGGTTCCGTGCTCGATGTACCCACGCACGTGCATGCCGTCATGGTTCGTGCGCCGGTACGCCAGCCGGTGGATCAGCCAGGGGTAACCGTGATACGCGAAGATCACCGGGCGGTCGGCGGTGAACAGCGCGTCGAACTCGCGGTCGGTCATGCCGTGCGGGTGTTCCGCGGCGGGTTGCAGGCGCATGAGGTCGACCACGTTCACCACCCGGACCGCCAGTTCGGGCAGGTATTCCCGCAGCAGCTTGGCCGCCGCGAGCACCTCGACCGTCGGCGCGTCACCGGCACAGGCGAGTACCACTTCGGGTTCCCGATCCTGATGGGTGCCCGCCCACTCCCAGATCCCGGCGCCGCGCGCGCAGTGCACCGCGGCCTCTTCTTCGTCGAGCCAGACGGGGCTGTCGTTCTTCCCCGCGACGATCACGTTGACGTAGTCCCGGCTGCGCAGGCAGTGGTCCGCGACCCACAGCAGGGTGTTCGCGTCCGGTGGCAGGTAGACCCGGACGACTTCCGGGCTCTTGTTGGCCACGTGGTCGACGAAACCCGGATCCTGGTGGGAGAACCCGTTGTGGTCCTGCCGCCAGACGTGTGAGGTCAACAGATACGTCAGCGACGCGACCGGCCGCCGCCACGGGATCTCACGATGCACCTTGAGCCACTTGACGTGCTGGTTGAGCATCGAGTCGACGATGTGCACGAAGGCTTCGTAACAGGAAAAGAGCCCGTGTCTGCCCGACAACAGATAGCCTTCGAGCCAACCTTGGCAGAGGTGTTCCGAGAGCACCTCCATGACCCGGCCGTCCGCGGCGAGGTTCTCGTCGACGGGTTCGATCTCGCACAGCCAGGTCTTGGCCGTCACCTCGAACACCGCGTCGAGCCGGTTGGACGCGGTCTCGTCCGGTCCGAACAGCCGGAAGTTCGCCGCCTGCCGGTTCAGCGCGAACACGTCCCGCAGCCAGCGCCCGAGTACGCGCGTCGGTTCGGCGACCGCGCCGCCCGGCCGGTCGAGCGGGATCGTATGCGGCGGCACCTCCGGCAGTTCCAGGGGCCGCAACACGAGACCGCCGTTGGCGTGCGGTGACGAACCCATCCGCAGATCGCCGTGCGGGATCAGCGCGGTGACCTCGGACGTCGGCCTGCCGTCCTCGTCGAAGAGCAGCTCCGGCCGATAAGAACGCAGCCATTCCTCCAACTGGCGCAGATGCTCGGGATTCCCCCGCGCGTTCGGGACGGGGACCTGGTGCGAGCGCCAGGTGCCTTCGACCGGTTTCCCATCCACAAAGGACGGTCCGGTCCAGCCCTTGGGGCTGCGGAGTACGATCATCGGCCAGCGCACCGGTCCCGTCGGCACGCCGAGGGAACGGGCGCGCACCTGGATTCCGTCGATCTCGTCCAGCGCGCCGTCCAGCGCCGCGGCCATGGTCTGATGCATGACGGCCGGATCGTCGCCCTCGACGTAGTGCGGGGCATATCCGTACCCGCGAAGCAGTTCGTCGAGTTCGGTGCCACTGATCCGCGAGAGCACGGTGGGGTTGGCGATCTTGTACCCGTTCAGATGCAGGATGGGCAGCACCGCGCCGTCACGGACGGGGTTGAGGAATTTACCCGAATGCCAGCTGGTGGCCAGTGGCCCCGTTTCCGCCTCACCGTCGCCTACGACGCAGCCGACGACGAGGTGCGGGTTGTCGAACGCGGCACCGAAGGCGTGCGCGAGGGAGTAGCCGAGTTCGCCGCCCTCGTGAATCGACCCCGGTACCTGCGGCGCGACATGGCTGGGGACTCCGCCGGGGAAGGAGAATTGCCGGAACAGCGTTCGCAGACCGCTCTTGTCGTAAGGGACCTCCGGCCACGCCTCCGAGTAGCTGCCTTCCAGCCAGGTGTTCGCGTACAGAGCAGGGCCACCGTGACCGGGTCCGGTCACGAACATCGCGTTCAGGTTCCGCCGCACGATGGCCCGGTTGAGGTGGGCGTAGACGAAATTCAGCCCCGGAGACGTCCCCCAGTGCCCGAGCAGACGCGGTTTCACGTGCTCGGGTTTCAGCGGCGATTCCAGCAGTGGATTGTCCATCAGGTAGATCTGGCAGGCGGCGAGGTAATTCGCCGCCCGCCACTGAGCGTCCACTTGGGACAACTCCGCAGGGGTCAGCACCGCGGGCGCGGGGGGAGCACCGAGAACGGTCACCGCGACTTCTCCGGCCGGACCACCATCACCGGGCATTCCGCGTGGTGCGCGAGCGCCTGGCTGGTCGAGCCGAGCAATTGACCGGTGAATCCGCCGCGGCCCCGGCTACCCACGACCACCAGCTGAGCCTTGGCACTCCACTCCAGCAGGGCATGCCGCGGCCGGTCCTGGACGAGAACCCGCTCGACCTTGACGTCCGGGTACTTCTCCTGCCAGCCCGCGAGCCGCTGCGCCAGCAGCCGTCGTTCCTCGTCCTCGATCGACTCCCACTGCACGACAAGCCGTGCCATCCCGTAGGCGTCGTCATAGGTGACGTCCCGCCACGCGTGGACCACGACCAGGTCGGCACGCCGCCACGCGGCCTCTTCGAAAGCGATCTCCAGTGCGCGCTCGCTCAGCGGGCTGCCGTCGAGTCCCACCACGATCGGTCCCTCGGCCGGGTACGCGGTCGTGTTCTTCCGGCCCCGCATGACCACCACGGGGCAGTGGGCGTGGGCGACGACCGCCGACGCCGTCGAACCGATCGTCATCTCGCCGAAGAAGCCCTTCCCGGTCCCGCCGACCACCACCATCGCGGCCGACTTCGACGCGTCGATCAGGGTGGGCACCGGGGAGTCCGCCGGCATCCGCGTGTCCACGTCCACTCCCGGTGCCACCGAGCGGACTTGCCCGACGGCCTCCTCCAGCACCCGCTGACCTTCCTCGGCGAGGAGGTCGTACCAGGGTGCGGGGCCGGCCAATCCGGCGCCGTAGGCCAGTTTGTCGACCCGCAGTGCGTGCACGATGAGCATCTTCAGCCGTCGCTCCTCGGCGACGGCGGCGGCCCACCGGACGGCCGCCCGTCCCGGCTCCGCCCCGTCCACTCCAACGACGATCTTCCGCTCCGCCGCGTTCATCGCTCGTCCTCCTGATAGGTCACTTTCGCTTCCACGACACCGGGAACCGCCTCGGCCAGCAGTTTGGCCACATGACGATCGGTGTCACTGTCGTAGGCGTCGCCGACCCGCACGACACCGTCGCGCGCCTCGACCGTCCACCGGCCCGGCCCGCCGTAGATCGCCAAGTGATGGCGGACGTCCGCCGCGATCGCCTCGTCGGAACGGGCGAAGGCACGCACGAAGTCACCTCGCGTGAGGATCCCGACCACCTTCGAACCGTCCACAATGGGCATCGCACGGATACGTCCGTCGAGCAGCGCCCTGCCGACGTCGGCGGCGTCCGCACCGGTACTCATCCCCGTGGCCGGTGTCGTCATCACCTGAGCGACGGTCAGCCCCGGCCTCGGACGCGTCTCGTGGTCCGGGCCGGAGCGAACGTCGTGCGGGAACCGGTTCCTGATCAGGTCGGCCTCGGTCACGATGCCGACCAGCCGGTCGTCCTCGTCGACTACCGGCAACGCGGTGAAACCCTTCTCCGCCAGCAGTTCGGCCGCGTGCTTGGCCGTGGTACCGGGCGTCACCGTGACGACCGGGGCGGACATCAAATCCCGTGCGCGCATGATCCTCACTCGCTTCCTTGTCCGGTCAAAGCCGGACGTACGACCGCCACCGGGCATTCCGAATGCGCGACGAGGGCCTGACTCGTGGAGCCGAGCAACATCCCCTGGAACCCGCCGCGGCCTCGCGACCCGACGACGAGCAGCTGGGCACGTTCGCCGAACCCGAGCAGCGCGCGGACCGGACGGCCGCGTACGACCACCGTCTCCACCTGCGGCTCCGGGAACTTGGCCCGCCAAGGCGCGACTTGGTCCTCCAACGCTTGCCGCTCCGCCGACTCGACCGCGTCCGGGTCCACCGTCAAGGCGTGCACCCTGGCCGATTCGTGGTCGGTGACCTCGTTCCACACCCTGACCACGACCAGATCCGTGCCGCGGAGCGACGCTTCGTCGAACGCGAAGGCCAAGGCCGCGTCGCTCGATTCGGAACCGTCCGTGCCCACGACGACGGGGCCGGTCTCCGGTGGAACGTCTTCCGGGCGCTTCCCTCGCGCGACGACGATCGGGCAATGCCCGTGCTGCGCCAACGCCACCGCCGTCGAGCCGACCAGCAGACCGGTGAAGCCACCGAGGCCGCGGGAACCCAGCACGATCAAGCTCGCCGTCAGCGACTCCTGGATCAGTGCGGCCACCGGGGCCCATTCCCGCGCGGCGGACTCGACGATCAGCTCCGGGTAGCGCTCGGCCACCGCGTCACAGGCCTCGGCGAGCCATTGCGCTCCTCGCGCCTCGAACGCCGACCGGAGCGCCTCGGCGGACGACACCACCGCGGGCATCCTCACTTGAGGGACCGCGTACACGTGGACCAGCCGGAGCCGCTTCCCCCGCTTGACGGCCTCGGCGGCCGCCCACACCGCCGCCAGCCGGGCGGACGCCGAACCATCGATCCCCACGACGACCGCGCCTTCAGTCGCGCTCGGCATACCCGCTCACCTCTTTCGTCCTGGCAGGCTTCAAGGCGGCGGCGATTTCGCCCGCCCAGGCCCGCACCGCCTGCCGATCCCGGTAGTCACCGTCCTTGACCCGAAGCGCCGTCACGACCGCTCGTTCGGCGAACCGCAGCAGGCTCCGCTCGATCCGGCCCGGGAACACCACGTGCCCGCGGGCACCGGAGAGCGTCATCAGCCGGGCCACGTCCACCGGATCCTCCGCGGGCTTCGGCGGCGTCCCCACCGGGCCGCTGGAGAAGAGCCACACGCTTTTGGTCCGGAGAACTTCGGCGTACTCGACGACGACGTCTCTCGCCTGCTCGAGCCATTGCCCGAGGTACACGCCGCTGCCCACCAGAACGACGTCGAACTCCTCGACCGTCGTGACGTCCTCGGCCCGGGAGACCCGCACGACCGCGTATCCGCGCAGCTCCGAAGCGAGGGCTCGGCCGATCTCCTCCGCGATCTCCCAGGTCCCGCCGTGACGGCTGGCCGCCGCTACGAGGATCTTCATTTCGTTCTCCCGTCTGGTCAGTTCCCAGCTTCGACCAGCGAGGAGCCCAGGAGGAGAGACCGAAGTCCCGGCCGGCCGGGCCCACAGTCCTGGATGAGCAGGACTGCGGCGCTCGCCGATCCGGACGCGTCGAGAGCGACGCCGAAACCGCCTAGGCCGTGTCCTGTAAGTCTGTTCGATGGGCTTCGTGATCCAGGTGGTTCCTGGCGGTGCGGGCGGATCGGCCTCGTACCGGGTCGTACTCGGCCGCATCCACCCGTGCCGTCAGGGGCCGCCTGGGCGCGGAGACCGCGAACATGACTTGCAGGACACGGCCTAGGTCCCGGCGGAGCTCCACCCTTGCCGCCGGAGTCGCTCGAAACCGTCCAAAAGGAGATCAAGCGAGAACTCGAACTCGAACTGGTCGTCGCAGCCAGGGCCGACGACAGTATGTCCGTCATGGTCCGAGCCGGCCGCGATCTCCGCGATGTGCGGATACCTGGCCGACATCTCCCGGAGCGCGGCCGCCCGCGCTTCAGGATCGAGGTCGGGCGAAGGGTCGAACAGTTCCTGCGTGAACCCGAGTATGCGGCTTCCGAGCGCGTGCATCACATGATGGGTGAGGTCGGCCGACAATCCGCCCGCGCGGAACATCCCGATCATGGAATCCAGATAGGCCAACGTGATCGGCGTCGGAGTGGTGCGCGACTCGATCACGCGCGAGGCCCAGGGGTGGCGCAGCAGCGCTTGCCGCGCCGAGAGGATGCGTTGCCGGACGGCGGTTTTCCAGTCACGACCGGCATCCGGCGGGTCGATCTCGTCGACCACGACGTCGACCATGCCGTCCAGAAGTTCTTCCTTGTTCGCGACGTGCTTGTACAGCGCCATGGGCACGACGCCGAGTTCCTGCGACAGCTTGCGCATGCTGACCGCGTCGATCCCGGCGTGGTCGGCCAGGGCGACCGCGGTGCGCAACAGCCGGTCCCGGCTCAACGGCGTACGACGGCCGGCTTCCATCGGCTCACTCTCCACTCCGCGGCAACCACCGCCCTTGACAGGTGTACAGCGTACACCTAAAGTCCTTCGCCATCAGGTGTACGCCGTACACCTCAGCAGCGAGAGAAGGCCGGCATGGGCTCAATGAGAAAAACCGCGGTCACCGCAGGGGTGTTCTTCCTGCTCACGGAGATCGCCGCGGTGGCCGGACTCCTGCTGTACCAACCTGTTCTGCGCGATTCGAACTACGTGGCAGGCGACGGAGACGACAGCCGGGTGCTGCTCGGCGGGTTCCTCGAACTGATCCTCGTGGTCGCCGTCGTCGGCACCGCGACCACGCTGTATCCCGTCGTCAAAAGACAAAACAGCGGTATCGCCCTCGCCTACCTCTGCGGCCGCTTCATGGAAGCCGCCGTGATCGTCGTCGGCATTCTGAGCGTCCTGTCGGTCGTGACGCTGCGACAGGACCTCGCGGGAACACCCGGTACGGACAAGGCTTCGCTGGTCACCGCGGCCCGGGCGCTGGTCGCCATCCACGACTGGGCTTTCCTGTTCGGCCCCAACTTCTTCCTGGGAGCCAACAGCCTGCTGCTCGCTTTCCTGATGTACCGGTCCCGCCTCGTGCCGCGGCCCATCGCCGTACTGGGGCTCGCCGGAGGGCCGCTCATCTGCGTGTCCGCGGCCGCCGTGCTGTTCGGGCTCTACGACCAGCTCTCCCCTTGGGGCTCGGCCGCCGCGCTTCCCGTGTTCGCCTGGGAAGTAAGTTTGGCCGGGTACCTGATTCTCAAGGGGTTCAAGCACTCTCCCGCGAGCACGGAACCGCGTGCGGACACCCGTCCGCCGCTGGAGCGGGACAAGGCGACCGTGTCGTGATTGTGGGCGGCCTGTTCGCCGGGGTGGCGGGCAGAGCGAAGGCGTAACTCGCGTGCTCGGACACGTATTGAGAGGTAAGGCAAACGTGGCGTGTCGCATGTGGTCGTGAGTGGCGATTCGGGCTAGGGCGAACCTCTCTTAGGTGCCTACCTGTGGCTTGCGGGCCTGGCTCGTGGGGGAAGCGCGTGAAGGCCCCCTTCCCTCGGCTGTGGCGGTGCGCGGGGGGGATGGGGGGCGGGCCGGGGGGGTACGCGGTTCAGGCCCCCCTCCCCTCGGCTCAGCCGAGGGAAGGGGGCCTTCACGCGCAGCCGGTGTGACTGGTGGTGCTGTTGAGGCTCGTGATGGCCGTCCGCTACGGACCCATCACCGGGGGTGCACCCTCGGCCAGAACCCGAATCGCCACTCGCGACCCCGCACAGAACCGGACAGAGTGCCATCAGTCAGACGCCCAGTCGCCCGGGGGTGTCCCTTGTGGACACCCGGGACATGATTCGCTCGCCTGCCAGACTGGACCCGTGCCGAAGCCCCCCGGGAGTCAGCGAAGAGGACCTACGCAGCAACGGCTCGACAACGCCACGTTTGCCTTACGGATCAATAACTCGCGTGCCTGGATCACGCACTCGGTGTCCCGGCTCCAAGCACATGAGTTCCGGGTTCAAGCACGTGAGTTCCGGCTCTGCCTGACGGAACGACGCCCATGTTTCGTCCGGAAACGAAACGACAGCGTTCTACAGTGGACGTATGGCCAGGAAGCACGAGAACGTCCGGCACGGAGGGGAAGCGGATTTCACCGGTCCCGCCGAGCTGGTCGGGAATCCCGCCCGGTCGGCGATCCTGCTGGCGCTGCTGGACGGTCGCGCGTTGCCGATGTCCGTGCTGGCGGCGGAGGCCGGGGTGGCGCCGTCGACGGCGAGCGCTCATCTGGCCAAGCTGGCTGAAGGAGATCTCGTGCGGGTCCGCAGGCAGGGCCGCCACGCCTACTACGAACTGGCGTCCGCCCAGGTCGCCGAAGCGCTGGAAGCCCTGGCACGGCTGGCTCCGCCGCGGCCGGTCCGCTCGCTGCGCGGAGCAGGCCGGGCACGGACACTGCGCGCGGCGCGAACCTGTTACGACCACATGGCGGGCAAGCTCGGTGTCGAGGTGATGCGCTCGTTGCTCGCCAACGAAGCACTCGACGGCGGCGACGGCAGGCATCACCCGGAGACCGCGGGGAACGACCGGCTTTCCGCGCCTGGCAACGACTTCGAGTATCGAGTCACGGAGACCGGCTGGAAGTTCTTCGGCGAGTTGGGCGTGGTGGTCCCGGCGGGGCGGCGGAAGGTCGTGCGCTACTGCGTCGACTGGACCGAACAACGGCACCACCTGGCCGGTGCCCTGGGCGCGGCGTTGCTGACCAGGGTCGAACAACTGGGCTGGGTGACCCGTCGGGTGAACGGTATTCCCCGCACGCTGTGGGTGACGGACGAGGGTCGCGCGGGGTTCGCCGAGGTCTTCGGTTTCGACTTCGCGGCGCCGGCCACGGCGTGACACCCGGAAACGGAGGACGGGCGGCCTCGACGAGACCACGGCTGTTGCTGACCGTCATGTGCGTCGGGATGTTCCTGGTACAGCTGGACGTCACGATCGTCAACGTCGCGCTGCCGCAGATCGCCGAGGGCCTGCACACCGGGTTGCGAGGCCAGCAATGGGTGGTCGACGGCTACGCGGTGGTCCTCGCCAGCCTGCTGCTGGCTGGAGGCACGCTAGGTGACCGGTACGGCCACAAAAGGGTGGTCCTCAGCGGGCTCGCCTTGTTCGGGGTGGCGTCGCTGGTGTGCGGCGTCGCGCCCGGCGTCGCCACCCTGGTCGGAGGCCGGGCGTTGCAGGGTATCGGCGCGGCGATGCTCTTGCCCGGCACCCTCGCCGTCGTCACGCGGGCCTTTCCTGGACGGGCCGAGCAGGCTCGGGCGGTCGGTGTCTGGGCGGGTGTCTCGGCGCTCGCGCTGCCCGCGGGACCGCTGATCGGCGGCGCGCTGGTCTCAGGTGTGGGCTGGCGGGCCGTCTTCCTGATCAATCTGCCGATCGTCGTGGCCGCGATCCCGCTGACTCTGCGGCTGGTCGCCGAAAGCAGCGACGACCACCCGCGACGGCTCGACGTCCCCGGCATCCTCCTGGCGACGGCGGCCCTGGCCGCGACCGTATCCGCCGTCATCGCGGACGAACCCCTCGCCCTGGCCGCCGCCGTGCTCGCGCTCGCCGGATTCGGCCGGCGGGAACACCGAGCGGCCGAACCGCTGATCCCGCTGAACCTCTTGCGGGAACCCGCTTTCGCCGGGGCGAACCTGGTGGCGGCGGCGATGAACCTGGTGGGGATCGGGACGATCTTCGTCACGACGCTCTATCTGCAGACCGTGCAGCACCGGAGCGCCTTCACCGCCGGGCTGATGCTGCTGCCGTTGTTCGTCCCGCCGGCGGTGCTGGCCCCGGTCACCGGCCGCCTCGCCGGACGCCACGGTCCGCGGCTGCCGCTGACCTGCGGTCTCCTCGTGGGCGCGGCCGGTTCGCTGGCGATGGTGGGGCTTGAACCGGACAGCGGATATCTCCGGCTGCTTCCGGTCCTGCTCGGTCTCGGCGTCGGTATGGGCCTGATGACCGCCGCCGTGGTCGCCGCCGCGGTCCGCTCTGTCCCCGCCGACCGCGCCGGGCTCGCCAGCGGGGTCAACAACACATCCCGGCAGGCGGCCGGTGCCCTGGCCGTCGCCGTCTACGGGGCGGTCGTGGGTGCGCCGACCGACGGCGCCGGGTTCGTCTCGGGGCTCCACACGATCGGTGTGGTCGGCGCGGCCGTCTGGGTGGCCGCGCTGGGACTGACCTGGCTCACCGTCGCCGGCCGGGAATGACCGGACGCTGGGTCACGGCATCGGCGCCGGGTTTTTCGGAACGGCACGACGGCCAGCCGTCCGGTAATACGATGGACGACGATGACAACGCCGGACCGTCCCGTATGGCGATCACGCGCGTGGCTGGTCGCCGGTGCGGTGCTGGTCGTGGCCGCGTTCGCGCTGCTGGCCGTCGGGGCGAACGGGCCCGGCGCGGTCGTCGTGCCGATCCTCGTCGTGGCCACGGCCGTCGGGGTGACGACGTGGACACTGGTTCTCGCCCGGCGGCGGCGCCTCGACTTCGAAGCCCGGCTCACCGCTTGGGCGGCCGAGCACGCCGCGCATCACGAGCGGCTACGGATCGCCAGGGAACTCCACGACATCGTTTCCCACGGCCTCGGCGTGATCACGCTGCGCGCCAGTGCGGCGAGACGGATCCGAGGACAGGTCCGGGAAGCGGAGCGCGAGCAGGCGCTCGTCGACATCGAGCAGGCGAGCCGGGACGCGGTCACCGAACTCCGGCGCATGCTGGCCGTTCTGCGCGACCCTGACGAGCGCGGCGCACCTCTGCGGCCCGTGCGAGGCCTGTCGGATCTTCCGGCCATCGTCGAGAACGCTCGCTCACTGGGCCTCGAGCCGCGGCTGAACGTCGGCGAACTCGGCGACGTATCCCTTGGCGTGCAGGCGACCGTCTGCGAGATCGTCCGCGAAGCCGTCGCGAACGCCGCTCGGTACGCCGGGCCGACGACCACTCACGTGGATCTACGGCGAGAGGACGCCACCATCGTCGTGACCGTCGAGGACGACGGGCCGCGAGGTACCTGGTCGCCCGTCCACGGTGCCGGCCACGGCCTGCCGGGACTCCGGGAGCGGGTCGGCGTACTCGGCGGCGAGCTGCGCGCGGCTCCGGCCGGGACCGGATTCCGGCTCACCGCCCGGCTACCCGATGGAGCGCACCGGTGACGGATCCCGCACAGCCCCCGATCCGGGTCCTGCTCGCCGATGACCAACGGCTCTTACGGCACAGCCTGGCGATCATCATCGGCGCCACGCCGGACATGGTCGTCGTCGGACAAGCGGAGGACGGGGCGCGGGCGGTGGAGCTGGCGCGGCGGCTCCATCCGGACATCGTGCTGATGGACATCCGCATGCCCGGCCAGGACGGGATCGTGGCGGCCAAGGAGATCAGCGCCTCCCCCGGCCTGGCCGGGACCAGGATCCTCGTGCTGAGCATGTTCGAGCTGGACGAGTACGTCTACGGTGCGCTTCGCGCGGGAGCGAGCGGTTTCCTGCTCAAGGACACCGAACCCGACGAGCTCATCGACGCCGTCCGCCGGACGCACGCGGGCGAATCGCTGTTCGCGCCCGCGATCCTCACCCGGCTGATCGAGCACTACGTCACGGCGGCGCCGCACCGCGGCCCGCGGCGGCCGTCCGGCCTGACCCAGCGGGAGGTCGAGATCCTCACCTTCGTCGGCCGGGGGTTGTCCAACACCGAGATCGCCGAGACGCTGACCATCTCCATCAAGACGGTGAAGACCCATATCAGCAGGCTGCTGAGCAAATTACCGGCCCGCGACCGCGCGCATCTGGTGATCACGGCGTACGACCTGGGACTGGTGGTCCCGCGAGGCTGAGGCACGCGGTCAAGCGTCCCGCCGGTGGAACGACGCCGCGGAAATCCCCACCGCGACGAGCACCCACCCCAGCACCACGGCCGAACCATCGAGCACGCCCCGCGAACCGAGGTCGTGGCCAACGGAGTCCGGCAGATAGGCCGCGAATGCGGCTCCGTCGCGTAGCAGCGGGCCCACGATGAAGTAGTACCCCAGCAGTAGTGCCACCGCCGGGACGCTCCGCCGCAGGACCGTCGCGACGGCGGCGGCGATGACCGTGGTGAGCGCGAGATGGGCACTCGCCCCCGCCACGGTGAACCACGGTCCCCTGGCCACCATGACCGCGGCCAGCACGGTGAGGGTGGCTGAGGGCACGGCGACGATCAGGAGGGCGGTCAGCTTGGCCAGATGCTGCGCGATCCGGCGTGGCATGACGGCGAGGGTCACCTGGATCTGGCCGCCGCTGTACTCCGATGTCGCGGCCACGACGCCGAGGACGATGAACCCCGCCTGCGAGTAACCGACGGGTGACAGTCCCGCGTTCCCGCCCTGCCGCGAGGAGGTGAACGCGATCGCGAGGGCCACCGAAACGCCGAAGGTGCCCAGCAGGGTGAAATACGTCGACGGCAGGCTGAGCAGTTTGAGTGTCTCGGCCCTGATCGCCCGGACGCCCGTCACGCGTCCCTCCCGCGGAAGACGACGCAGCCCACGGTGAGGAGCGCGGCGACCCAGGCCGTCATCACCAGTCCACCGGTGATCGGTGAAAGCTGGACGGGTAGATCAATTCGCCTGATGAACAGCCGGATCCCGGCCAGATCTGGGAAGAACACGGCCAGTGGCGTGAGTTTCGTGAGCAGGTAGGTGACCGTGACCACCGACGTGTTCAGGATCAGCACGGTGAGCGGCAGGATCCCGTTACGGGTCACCAAGGTCAGGCCGATCGCGAGCAGGGCCGTCAACACCCAGTAGAGGACGACTCCCGCCAGTCGCGTGACGCCGCTCGTGCCGGCTCCGCCGCCGAGCAGCGCTTCGACGATCGACAGAGTGATGGCCGTCGAGACGGTCGCCAGGGCGGCGACCGCGGTGCTCACCGCGGCCAGCTTCGCGATCAGCAACCGGTGCCGGGACGGCACGACAGTGAGGCTCGTGGTGATCTGCCGCCCGCCACCGGCGTCTTCCCCTTTCGCGGTGTATTCGCTGCTCGCCGCGACGACACCCAGGACGATCGCGCCCACCACACCGAAGGCCAGTTCCTGGAACCCGATGTCCACAGTGACGCCGCGGTGGGCCGCGACCGCCGACTTCGCGTTGAGGAACGTGAGGGCGGCCGGGAGCAGGACCCCGGCCGCGACCGCCGCCCAGACCGACGGCAGGGAGATGAGCTTGCGCAGCTCGCTTCGGTAGGCCCTCATCGCACGGCCCCCTCGGTGAGCGCGAAGAAGGCGTCCTCCAGGCTCCGGTGCGCGCCGACGATCTCGGAGAGTGTTCCCTGCGCGACGATCCTGCCGCCGTGAATGATCACGACGTCGTCGACCGTCTCGGACAGTTCTCCCACGAAATGGCTCGACAGCAGGACGGTGCGCCCGGTCGCGGCCCGCTCGCGGAGGAAGCCGCGGATCCAGCGGATGCCCGCCGGATCGAGGCCGTTGACCGGTTCGTCGAGTACGAAGGCCTGGGGATCACCGAGCAGTGCCGCCGCCAGTGCCAGCCGCCGCCCCATCCCCAGCGAGTAGCCGCGCACGCGTTTGCCCGCGGCGTCGGACAGCCCGACCTCCGCCAGCACCTCGTCCACCCGGCCGCGCGGAACGCCACCCGCCGCGGCGACCCAGTTCAGATGCGCCCGGCCGGTGCGCGCGTGATGCGCCCCCGAACCGTCGAGGACGGCGCCGACCTTGCGCAGCGGATCCCGCAGCCTGGCGAACGGAACGCCGTCGACCAGCGCGGTTCCCGAGGTGGGACGGTCGAGGCCGAGCAGGATCCGCAGTGTCGACGACTTCCCGGCACCGTTGGGACCGAGGAAGCCGGTCACCCGGCCGGGGCGTACTTCGAAACTGACGTCGGACAGGATCGTCGCCGATCCCCGTCGTTTGGTGAGCCGGTCGAACTTGAGCATCAGGTCTTCTTCCCGTCGAGCATGATCGTGCCGCCCACCAGTCAATTCCGGCGGGGCACCCGCTCGCGTCGGGCCGGGGACCGATCATGACCGCGGCGCTAGGCCCTGGGTCTTACGCCGCGACAGGACTGAGCGCCGTTCCAGCGCGCACCACGTGCCTGCCCAAGACACCTGGTCAGGACGTAGCATGGTAATCAGGCAGCGGGCGTGACACTGTTGAGCGCACCGGCCGGGGCAAGCTCCCTGCCGCTGGTGCTCGCGGCGGTCGATCGGCCGGCGCTGTCGTCTTTCTTCGGTTCTCCTCATCTGCCAGTGCCGGTTCTGACCGGTCCGACTCACTCCACAGGAGACCCTCCATCACTGTTCCCGTCGTTCTGCCGCCCGCAGTCAGCGCCCCTCGTTCCCTCACCGACGTATACGGTCCCGGCATCGCCGTCTGCGCGCGCCCCGAACTGGCCGCCACCGAACCGGTGCACAGGCACCGCCACAGCCGCGACGTGGTCTCCGCGCGCCCGATCGCGGTCGCGGCTGACACGCCGGTGATCTGCAGCTCCGGTGGCACGGACCCGGATTTGCTGGCGCACCTGCGCGACAGCGGTCTGCCTGTCGGCACGGACCTGCGCGAGTTCCGCAGCGAAAGAGAATTCGCCGCTCGCGTGACCGAAGCGATGTCCGACGGCCTGCTGATGTCGATGGAGTACCCGCAGCCGACCACGCTGTGCCCGGACGAACGCGCGCTCAAAAGCGCGCAACTCGTCGGCTATTTGAACAACAAAGCCAGCATCACCACGTTGGTCGATCCCCGTTTCCAGGCGCACCGCAGCGTCGTGACGCGCGGGCAACTCGCGGAGGCGGCGCCGGCGGAGAAGTCGTGGGTGCTCAAGGCCGCGACCAACGACGCGCACGGCGGCAGCCTCGATGTCTATCTGCACCGGGCCGACGAGCAGATCACGCTGCCGGCGTTCGCCGAGGTGCTCACCGAGTTCGTCGTCGAGGAATACCTGCAGATCCTGCGTAACTGGGGCCTGCAGTTCTACGTGGGACCGGACGCGCGGGCTCGCCTGCTGGCGGTGACCGAACAACGTGTCGACGCGATCGGGGTCTACGCCGGTGGCAGATTCGGTGCGGTCACCACTCCTCCAGCCGAACTGCTCGCCGAATGCCTGGCGATCACCCAGCGCGCGGCCGACGTCGGTTACCGCGGCCTGTGCAGCCTCGACTGTGCCCAAACCCGGGACGGCCAGCAGGTCGTGCTCGACCTGAACTTCCGGATCACCAGTGGGTCGATCCCGTTGCTGGCGATGCAGTCCGTCCGCCCCGACGCCCTCGACCGCCCCGCCGAGTCCGTGAAGCTGACCGTCGTCGGCGCCCTCACCGACCTGCTCGCCGAGATACGCCCGGCGTTGGCCGCCGGTGGCCTGCTCATCGTCGCCGGTCATGACACCGGCCACACGGACGATCCGATCAGGCAAAGCACCTTGCAACTGCTGGTCCTCGGAGACGACCCCGACGAGGTGACCGCTCGACGCCGTGCGCTGGAAGAGAAAACCGGCCAGTAACGCTCGTCATGGAGCTTGTGCGGGTTGCGGGGCGGTCCGGGTGGGGAAGATTCCGGCCGCTGAACGTCCGGAATCTTCCCCGCTCGGTCGCCGGTCCACCGGTCGTGTTCGGGGCACGAGCTTGATCAGACCAGGCGACGATACCCGCGGAACCACCCTCATCCAGGTCAGGCGTAGGTACACAAATGCGGGCTCTCCTTGAGGGACTCTGAGTCCCTCAGGAGGCCTTCACGGATTTGTGTACCTCCGTCTGACCACCCTATGAGCAGTGATTCGGCGAGCCGTCGAGCGTGTCCATGAAGGGCACAACTCCACCAGTAGGTCGACAAATCAGTGCTCGTCGATGTCGAAGCCCGCGAACGTCAGCTCGCCGCGGTCGGCCCTTCGATCAAGCCGGAGCTGCCCCGTCCTTACCGCGATCCCGGCTCCTATTCCTTCCCGTCCGGCCGATGATCCGGCCTCGCGGTGATCACTCGTAGGACCGGAGGCGTCTCTCAGCGGGACAGTGCGGCGATGAGCGGGCCGGGATCGGGATGCTGCGACGTGCACTGCAGGATGACGGAGGTGGCGCCGGCGGCGGCCAGCTCGTCGATCAGCGCACGGGCGCGGTCGCCAAGGGCGGGTAGGTCCGGTTCGATCTCCGCGAAAACGATGATCTGTGGCGCCGGTCGGCCCGCGGCCTGCGCGGCCTCGGCGGCACGTGCGGCCTCCGAAGCGACGTACTCCGGGTTGACGAGCCCGGCGTCCAGGAGCACTCCGTCTCCCACCTCACCCGCCAGCGCGACGGTCTTCGGCCCCCGCCCGCCGATGATGAGCGGCGGGACCCGCACCGGTGGCCAGTCCAGCGTCACCGCGTCGAGGTTCACATAGCGCCCGGTCACGCTGACGGTCTCGCCGTGCAGCAGCCGCCGGACGGCGCCGGCATGCTCACGCAGCAACGTCATCGGCGACGCGGCACGGGCGCCCACCTGCGCCATCCAGTCGAGCACCCCGTGCCCGACGGCCGGGACGAACCGGCCGGGGAACATCCGCGCCAACGTCGCGATCTCCATGGCGGCCACGGCCGGATTGCGCAGCGGCACCGGCAACAGGCCGATCCCGACCGTGAGCCGCTCGCTCCACGCCAGCGCGGCCGCGGCGCTGGTGAGACCACCTTCGAGAAAGCAGTCCTCCCACAGCCACAACTCGTCGATACCGGCCTCGTCGGCCGCGACGACGGTCTCCCGCAGCTCCTCCGGCGGCGATTGCGGACGGAACACCACACCAACACGAACCTCGGCCATGGTCATCACGCTAGTCCCACCTCTGCTCTGCGCCGCAGGGTGATCAGCTCGCCGTCCCTGCTCGACGAAATCATCGAACCGCGGCGCAAGTGCGGCGAACACTGCCATGATCTAGCCGACATCGGATACCGAGTTCAAGGAGTTTCCCTGATGAACCGGACAATCAAGCTCTTGGGCGTGGGCTCGCTCCTCGTCGCGTGCGCCACTGTCGCGGCACCGGGGGTCGCGACCGCCGCGCCCACCGGATGCTCGTCGGTGTACATCACGAACGGGACCGGCGCGGAGGCCGGCTGCACCGGCGGCACCGGTACCTTCCGGATCAGAATCGACTGCCGGACGCCGGGACAATCCAACACCTATCCGCGCACCGGGAGCTGGGCGCACCCGGGGCTGCAGAAGAGCACCATCTGGTGCTATTCCGGCGACCTGGCGTCCGGCAAGACCATCAACTACAGCACCTGAGCCCGCCGCCGGGTTCCGGAAATAGCGGGAAGGTGTCATTCAGATCCTATCCGCACGCATCCGAACTCAGAAGAAACGGTTCCGGCCGTTCGGGTCCAAAGCCGCTCGGTGGTGACAGCGGTATGACAGCGGCGCTCTTTAATCTTCGGGTTCCGAACCGAAGAACGAGGAGAACAATGGGGAAATCCTTGCTCGCCCTGGCCGCGCTGCCCGTCGCCGGCGTGCTGGCCACCATGGGTGCTGGAGCCGCCTCCGCCACCACCAGCGTGGGCACCGGCCCGGAGGCCGCGGTTCACCAGATGGCGGACTGCGGTCCGATCGGACGGCTGAGCGACAGGGCCACGGGAGTCTGCTACGACGTCGCGTTCCGGGTCGGCGTCCGCTGCCAGTCGACTCGTGGTGATTGGCAGGTCTTCTTCAGCGACTGGACGCAGCCGGGTAACTGGGCGACCGCTTTCTGCCCGGCCGCTTGGGTGGCCGTCAGCGCCGACTACGACCTGCCCGACTGAGCACCGGGTACCTGAAGTGAAGGTGGCCTTTCCTCGTTCGAACGAGGAAAGGCCACCTTCACGACACCGTCTGACGCTCAGCGAGCACCCGGGTTCTGCGGGCCGAGCTAATCGTCCATAGAGGACAGTCGACGGGCGGTCGCTCGCAGTGCTGCGGCAGCGGCGGACCGGACGGCCGGGTGCGGGTCGGCCAAGGCGTCGGCGAGGAGAGAACTCAGGCTGTCGGGAGCGGTTCGGCCCAGAGCTGTCGCGGCGTTGGCGCGGACGCGCGGCCTGGGGTCGCGTAGGGCCTCGGTCAGCAGCGGGAGCGTCTTCTCGTGGGTGATCCGTCCGAGTGCCGCGGCGGCGCGGGACCGGACCACCTCGTCCTCGTCCTCGATCGCGTTGGTCAGCGCCCGGAGATGGCCCGGGTCGGCTTGCCTGCCCATCACCCAGACGAGGACGCGGCGGACGAGCGGGTCGGGATCGTAGTCGGGCAGGTAGTGCTGTGTGCCGATACGGGCGAGGATTCGTCCGGCGAGCTTGCGGACACGCCACTCATCGGTGGTCAGCAGCACCTGCACCACGGTGGGTGCGACCGTGTCGTCGGCCAAGCGAACCAAGCCGGTGAGGGCGGTGTGGACATGCCACCCGTCGCAGGCGGCGGCCAACCGGCCGAGAGCGCGGTGATCGCCGTGCTTGGCCAGCACCCGGAAGGCTCTGGCACGGACGGCGGGATGGACGTCGTCGGCGGCCTTGAGGGCGGCGGGCGTCGCCAGCGGCCCGCCGATCCGGTTCAGTGCCAGCAGAGCACCCTCGCGAACGTCGGGCGAACTGTGGTCGAGCAGCGGCACGATCGCCGGCGCGGCCTCCAGCGCTTCGAGCTTGCCCAGCGCTTCCATCACGGACAGCGCCTGGACGCCGTCGGACTCGCGCAGGACATCGATGAGCGGGCCGGTCGCCTCGGCGACGCGCAGGTTGCCGAGCACTTCCGCCGCCGCGAAGCGGCACGGGCGGCGGTGGCGGAGGTGCTCGATCAGCACCGGAGCGACCCGCGGGTCGCCGGCCCGGCTCAGTGCGCGGGTGATGTCGTGTGCCGCGCTATCAGGTATTCGTCCCAGGGCACCGGCCAGGACGTCCAGCCGTCTCGGGTCGCTGGACTCGGTGATGCGCCGGGCGATTTCGCGGACGGGCCAAGGCCAGTCGCGGTCCGTCTCGTTCAGCAGCGTGACCAGCAGGTCGAACGCCTCGTCCGAGGACTGCGCGGTGAGGCCTTCCAGTGCGGCGTGCACGACGTTGGAGGCGGGGTCGGACAGAGCCCGCACGAGGACGGGCTGATGGGCTGGATCGCGGCCGGAACCAAGGGCTCCGACCGCGATGGCGCGGACCGAGCTGTTCGGATGGGCCGCCAGGGTGGCCAGCCAGGCAGACCCGGCCGGGTCGGGCACAACCGCGTGCGCGTGCTGAGAGAGCGCCTCGTGCGCCTCGATGCGCGCCGCCGTCCGGCATTCTGGATCGGCCGGTTCGAGGTTGGCCAGCCGGGCGACCAACGCATTGCCACCGGCGGTGTCCGAATCTTGGTGCTCGTGCATGACTTTCAGTATGCCCAACGAAGAGCGCTGATCGGATCGATCAGCGCTCTTCGTCTTTTCTGCGGCGGAAAGGTCCGGAAGAGCTGTCAGCTATCCGTCTTCTTCTTTCGCGGCGCGCGCTTGCGTACCGGTTTTGCGGGTGTTTCCTCCACCTGTGCCGGTTCCGCGTCTTCGAGCGATCCGGCGTTGTCGAACGCTTCATAGATCTCGTTCGGGATACGCCCACGCTCGGCGATCGCGTAGCCATTCGCCGACGCCCAGGCCCGGACCTGCTGGTTACGCTCACGATCGGTCGATGTCGTCGCGCGGTTGTGCCCAGCCGTGGACTGGCCCGCCGCGACGCGGAGCTTACGTCCGCCCGTGCGGGTACCCGCTGCGATGTAACGCTCCAGCTCATCACGCAGCGCCTGAGCGTTCTCGTCGGAGAGGTCGATCTCGTATTGCACTCCGTCGAGCCCGAAGGGCACCGTCTGGGTCGCCTCACCGCCATCGAGGTCATCGATGATCTCGACACTGACTTTCTGAGCCATCAAACACAGCCTTTCAGCACCTCGAGCGACGCCCCTACGCGTCGCCGAACTTCCCGGAGCCTAACGGCTCGCCGCAGGAGACACAGTCGTCACCGCACGAGTTCGTTTGAGCGGCGCGGAATTCCGCCCGTAACCGTCCTTTCAGGGCAGCAGGCAGGCCGACCGTTATGGTTGCGCATATGCGGGCAGTGGACTGGAACGAGATACGGGATCGGACCGTCGCGTTGAGCAAGCGGCTCGGATTCGGCGGCCCGCGTTTCCCGGAGGTCTTGACCGAGACCCAGGTGCGCCAGGCCGAAGCACAGTTCGGTCTCGAATTCCCCGAGGACTATCGCCAGTACCTGCTGCGGGTCAGCGCGGGCGGCCGGGTGCGGACCCTGCGCTCCGACGGTTCGCGCTGGGATTGGGAAGGTGCGCGGTACAAGGACCACGACACGCTTCATATCCCTTTTCCGGCCCGCGACAGCGCACCGGTGATCATCGAGGAGGAGAACGACGAGCGGGTCCCTGGGGCCGTCTTTCTCAACGACAACGGCTGCGGCCTCTACACGCTGCTCGTGGTCAGCGGACCGCTGCGAGGAACCATGTGGTTCGACGGACGTGCGACGGCCGATCGCTTGAACCCGTTACTCAACGACGACCGCCGACCCGCGACGTTCACGGAGTGGTACCTGGACTGGCTCACCCACGAGGAGGCGTTGACGACGCCTGAACAGCGCCACGCCGCCTTCCGGCGTTGGGACGCGGGCGTGGACACGCCGATCTGGTATCGGTGGTACGACGCGTAATGCGCGACCACTTCACCGTCTTTCGGCGGGGCCGGCTTGGGCGTCGCTGATCGCGTTGGTGCGGTCGATCTGGGCCATATGGTCCTCGGCCCATGCTCGCAGCGCCGCCAGCGGGACCTCGAGCGACGAGCCCAGCTCGGTGAGCCGGTAATGCACGCGTGGCGGCACGGTGGGCTCCACCCGGCGGGCGACGAGGCCGTCGCGGGTCAAGCTGTGCAGGGTCACCGACAGCATCTTCTGTGAGACACCAGGCATCCGTCGCCGCAACTCGGCGAAACGCACCTCGTCCGGGGCCGCCTCCGCGAGGACCTTGACCGCCATCGACGTCCATTTCGTGCCGATGCGGTCCAGCAGACGGCGGGTCGGGCACTCGGGATCGAACAGATCACCGCGCCCGCTTTCCGCCGAGCGCACCGGCTGGGAGGTCACCTGGAGCTCACCACCTGTGGGAAAGGTGCCGTCTTGGCGGCACAACCGAAGTTACCTATCGTTTCCTGATAACCAATGGTAACCACCTCGGAGGCGACGTGCCCGGCACACCACCCGCGACCACTTCTCCACGGCACGAAGCCGACATCGTGCTCCGGCGGATCACCACCAACGGCATCCAAGCCAACGTCGCTGTCACCGGAACCGGGCCGGCGGTCCTGCTGCTGCACGGCTTCCCGCACACCTGGCGGCTCTGGACCGAGATCATCGGCCCGCTCGCCGAGCACCACCGGGTCATCGCCCCGGATCTGCGCGGGCTCGGGGCGAGCACGCGCGCGGCGGAGGGCTACGACGCGGGCACGCTGGCCGCCGACGCCGAAGGAATCCTCGACGCACTGGCCGAACCCACGGCGGCCGTCGTCGCCATCGACGCCGGCACCCCGGCCGCCTTCCTGCTCGCCATGCGGCGGCCGGACCTGGTGCGGCGACTCGTCGTGATGGAGTCCCTCCTGGGTCCGCTGCCCGGCGCCGAGGACTTCCTCGCCGACGGCCCGCCGTGGTGGTTCGGGTTCCACGCCGTTCCCGGTCTGGCCGAAACAGTCCTGATCGGACACGAGGCGGAGTACCTCGACTGGTTCCTCGCCGCAGGCACCCACGGTCGCGGTGTACCACCGGATATCCGCGACGCCTTCGCCCACGCCTACACCGGACACGACGCCCTGCGCTGCGCCTTCTCCCACTACCGCGCCCTACCGGCCAGCGCGCGTCAAATCAGCGAAGCCACGGCAGCTGACCGGCTCACCGTGCCCACCATGGCGATCGGCTCCCACCCGGTCGGCCGCGCGCTGGAACAACAGTTGCGCCCCGTCACCGACGACCTCACTGGTCACCTCGTCCAGGATTGCGGCCACATCATTCCGCTGGACCGGCCCCAGGAACTGCTCCGCCTCCTGACCCCTTTCCTTGCCACCGACCAGCCCGCCGGATGACGGGACCGGACACTTCCTCAAGCGCCGTCGTCAAAACGGACGAAGGAGCGCAGCGTGCCGGACCCGTAGTCGCGGATCTCGCGGTAGCCGAGGCTCTCGTAAAAGGCGCGTTGGCCCGGTTCGTCGTCGGTCAGCAGGACCTTCTGCCGCACCGTGCGATAGCGGTCCAGCACCGCGGTCACCAGAGCGCGGCCGATCCCCCGGCGTTGCTCGGCCGGGTGCACGAGCACGTCTTGCAGGTAGCAGATGGTCGCCCCGTCGGACAACGCGCGAGCGAGGCCGACCAGCCTCCCGCTCTGGCGCGCGGTCACCACGTAGGACGCTCCGGCCACCCCGGCCTGCAGCAGGCCGGGCGAGTCGGTGTAGACCGACCAGCCCACCGCCTCGTAGAGGGCCAGCAACTCGTCCACTGGTATCCCTGACTCCGGTCCGATCACAAGCTCGGTTTCGTCCACCCGACGATCCTGACACAGCGACCGCGGCCCGGCCGGAGCTGGACGGTTCAGCTGATGAAGCCCGCCGACTTGAGCCAGTCGCGGGCGACCGTGGCGGGCTTCTGGCCGTCGACGCTGACCTTCTTGTTCAGGTCCGTGAGCGTCGCGGTGTCGAGCTTCGCGGCGATCGGCGTGAAGACCTGCTCCAGCTGCGGATATTTCTGGGCGAGCGGGGTGGCGATCGTGATCGCGGGGTTGTACGTCGGGAAGAAGTGCTTGTCGTCCTCGAGCACGGTGAGGTGCTGCGCGGCCACCCGCCCGTCGGTGGAGGCGACCGAGCCGAAACCGCAGGGCTCTCCCTTGCCGACGCTCGGGTAGACGACGGCGTCGTTGAGCAGGTGCAGCTGCGGGTCGGGCAGGGCGAACCCGTAGGCCTTCGCCAAGCCGGGGAAACCGTCGTCCCGGCTCTTGAACTCCGGGCCCATACAGGTCGAGGCCGCGGCCGGATCCCGCTTCACCAGGGCCGCGTAGTCGGACAGCGTCTTGACACCGGTCCGGGCCAGTGTCGCCGGGTTGCCCGCGAGGGCGTAGGTGTCGTTGGCAGGCGAGCGTGCCCACCAGGTGACGCCGTTGGCGGTGTCGGCTTGTTTGACCGCGTCGTACTGTGCCTGCGGATCGCTGATCGGCTTGGTCTGGTTGAGGTAGCTGATCCACGCGGTGCCGGTGTATTCCCAATACAAATCGACCGCGCCGCTGGTGAGCGCTTGGCGGACGTTGCTCGAACCGGTGATGTTGGTCTTGTCCTGCGGGCTCGCCCCGGCCGCCTGCAGTGCGACAAGGGCGATCTGGCCGAGCAGCAGCTGCTCGTCGAACTCCTTGGAGCTGACCCGGATCTGGACACCGTTCAGCGCGTCGATCTTCTGGATGGATCCCGCCCCCACCTGGGCGCCGGTCTCGTCCTTGCCGATCGTGCAGCCTGCCGCGAGCACCGCTGCCGCGACGAACACGAGCGCGGCGGCGGTCGTGCGCTGGAGCATCCGCATGGTTGGTCCTCCTTGAAGTCGGTCGAGCTACGTTCCGCGCGGATGCAGGAACTCCTCGGCGACCAGCCCCAGCCAGTCGACGAAGAGCGCCAGCACGGCGACGATGATGCCGAAGGTCAAGCTCAGGATCGGGCGGTACAGCCCGATGCCGGCGACCAGCCCGCCACCGAGACCACCGCCGTCGATGAACGTCGCCAGTGTCGCGCTCGCGACGGTGAGTACCAGCGCGGTCCGGATCCCGGCGAGAATCACCGGGACCGCCAGCGGCAGTTCGATCCGCCACAGGATGGCCGTCTTGCCCATGCCCATACCGCGCGCGGCGTCGACGAGCGTCGGGTCGACGCCGTCGAGTCCGACGATCGTGTTGCGCAGCACCGGCAAGGTCGCGTAGACGACGAGTGCCGTCACCGCTGTCGCGGTGCCCGTGCCCATCCAGAGCGCGAGCAGCACGACGAGCCCGATCGACGGGATCGCCTGGCCGAGGTTGCCCAGTCCCAGGCCGATGGGCCGGGCCCAGCGGGCACCGGCGCGGGTGAGCAGGATGCCGAGCGGGAGGGCGATGGCGATGGTGCACGCCGTCGAGATCAGGGTGAGCCGCAGATGCGCGCCCAGTTCGGTGAAGATCTCGCCGGCGTTGAGAAAGCGCTGTTCGATCGAGTCGATCGGGTGCGCCCGCACGATCAGGAAAAGCGCCAGCAGGACGAGGGTCAGCAGAACCGGGCGCACCAGCAGCCCGAGCCGGCGGCGGTGCGGCCGCGCGGGCACCGTGACCGGCGCCTCCTCCGCGTCCGGGATCGCGGATGCGGGTGCCTCCCCGGCGGGCCCCTCTCCGGAAAGCCTGAGCGCCGCGAGGAGGCTGGGCACATCGCACACCCCCAGCGGCTGTGCGGTGCCGTCCTCGGTGACCATGACCGCGGTGCTGCCGGTCCGCACCATCACGTCCAAGACGTCCCGCAGGGTGGCGTCAGGCCGGACCGGAGGCAGGCCGTCCGGCCCGGCCGCTGACCGGAGGTCCAGGTCACCCACCCGGATCAGCGCGAGCCGCTTCAGGTTCCGCTTCGAGCCGACGAAACTCGCGACGTAGTCGTCCGCCGGCGCGGCGAGGATCGCCTGGGGCGTGTCGTACTGAGCGATCACCGACCGCGGCCGCAGCACGGCGATCCGGTCGCCGACCTTCAGCGCCTCGTCGAAGTCGTGCGTGACGAACACGATCGTCTTGCGCACTTCCCGTTGCAGGCGAAGCAATTCGTCCTGCAGCCGGGCGCGCGTGATCGGGTCGGTGGAGCCGAACGGCTCGTCCATCAGCATGACCGGCGGGTCCGCGGCCATCGCGCGCGCCACACCGGCGCGCTGCTGCTGGCCACCGGAAAGCTCACGCGGGTACCGGACGCCGTGCTCGCGGGTCAAGCCGACGACGTCGAGCAACTCGCGCACGCGGTCGGCGATGCGCCGCCGGGTCCAGCCGAGCAGCCTCGGCACCACGCCGATGTTGGCGTCCACTCGCAGATGCGGGAAAAGCCCGACCTGCTGGATGACGTAGCCGGTGTTGCGCCGGTGTTCGTCGAGATCGAGCGCCGACACGTCGGTGCCGCCGATCGTGACGACGCCCGCGGTGGGCTCGACGAGCCGGTTGATCATCCGCATGGTCGTCGTCTTGCCGCACCCCGACGGACCGGTCAGCACGACGATTTCACCCGCGGGGATGCGCATCGTCAGGTTTTCGACCGCCGGTACCGCTCGTCCGGGGTAGCGCTTGCTGACGTTGCGCAGCTCGATCGTCTCACCGCCCATTCCGGCCGCTCCCCCGGCCGTCGCCGGGGCCGCCGCTCGCCGGATGCGGGGACGCCGCCGTGTGGTCAGCTTGCCGATCACCACGAAGGCCAGGTCGAACAGCAGCGCCAGCACCATGATCCCGAGCGTTCCGGTGAGGACCTGGTTCAGCGAATTGACCGAGCCGAACCGGCCGAGCCCGTCGAAGATCTCGTTGCCGAGGCCGGGGCCCTTGACGTACGCGCCGATGGCCGCGATACCGATCGTGATCTGCGTCGAGACCCGGATGCCGGAAAGGATCACCGGCCAGGCGAGCGGCAGGCGCACGCGAAACAGCAGCCTCGCGCGGCCGAACCCCATCCCGCGCGCCGCGTCCACCACGGCCGGATCGACGCCACGGAGCCCGACGATCGTGTTGCGCGTGATCGGCAGAAGGGCGTAGAGCACCAGTGCGCACAGGACATTCGTCAACCCCAGCCCGAACGGGCCGATCAGGATGCCCAGCAGCGCGATCGACGGGATGGTCAGGAACGCCGCTGTCGTCGTGGTCGCCATCGCGCCGAGCCACCGGCGCCGGTAGGTGAGCAGACCGATCGCCATTCCGACCAGTACGGCCAGTGCCATCGCCGCCAGGGTGAGATCCACGTGCAGGATCGCGTCGTTCACGACGTCGATCCAGTTCTCTCGGAGGTACTCCGACAGGCTCAGGTTGCCGCTCCTCGACGTCGCAGGGCAGAAAACAGCCGATCCCGCCACTTCGGCCGTGTCTCAGCCCAACACGTCCGCGGGGCTCCTGTCCACAGCTCGGCGTAAAGATTCGGGTTGACTCGCCCCCGCGAACCGATGCAGGCGTCGGGCACGACCGGGGCGAGAGAATCCGGGTGGCCGACGTCGTTCGCGCCGTAGGTCCGCTCGGAAGTGAGCTGGGAGAATACCGGTTTGCCTCTTTCAGCGTAGGGCGTTCTCGACCAACGCGACGGTCGCGCGGGGGTCATCGACTTGGAGGACCAGGCGGGCGTAGCGCTCGTCGGCGAGTTCGATCACGACGGCCTTCGACGGATCCTTGACATCCCAGAAGATCTTCTCGCCGTCGAGGTGGAACGTGCCCGCCGTGATCACGCCGGGCAGATGGGCGCCCGGCGCCCGGATTCCCTTGGGATCGGCGGCGATGCCGGGGTCCTCGGTCGCGCCGCGGACGTTGGCCAGCGGGATGGTCAGGCTGCTCTTGAAAGCCCAGAGCTTGTCGAGACCCTCGATCACGACGACGAGGTCGTCGCCGTCGATGTGGACCAGTGCCATGTCGGTTTTCCTTTTCAGTCAAGAGGATCGAGTCGTCGGGTCAGCGCGGCGCCGACGCCGTCGGGGTTGCCGCGCAGGAGGATGCCCAGTGCGGCGGACGTGAGGGCGGCGGCCAGGGCGAGGGGAATGCCGAGCGCGTCGGCGATCGCCTGGTCGACGGAGGCGAACGCGGCGGCCACCTCGGCGGCCACCTCCTCGTCGACCGGTGCCCGTTCGACCGCCGCGAGCACCAGCAGCCCGAGGTCGGCCGAGGTGACCAGCCGCAGCGCGGTCGCGGCATCCGTCGCCGCGGCGAGCGCTTCGGCCAAGGGGCGGACGTCGTCGGCGAGATGGCGGCGCAGCGCGACCAGATAGAGGCCGCGCTTGCTGCCGAACGTCTTGTAGAGGCTGTTGCGGTGCACGCCGAGGTGGGTGACGAGGTCGTCGATGGACACCCCGTCGTACGCGCGGCCACCGAACAATCCCACGGCGGCGCGCACCGCCTTGTCCTCGTCGAACGCTCTTGGCCTGCCCATGACCCGACCGTAGAGCATTAAGGAACGATCAGTCAAGAACGACCGTTCCTTAACGGCCCTGACACCCCGTCATGCTGTCCACAGTCCTTGGGGGACAAGGCAAACGCGCCCGGATCCCGCACTCGGGTGTTCCGGCCCCGAGCACGTGAGTTCCGCCTTCAAGCACGCGAGTGCCGTGCCACGTCACCCAGAGCTTCAGACAGTGGGCGGATGCCGCGAAAGCACGACACGGCAGGAACACCGCTGCCCAGTCTCGATATCCAGCCCTTGACGAAGTGGATCTACCCTGCCAAGCTGATGTGACAGTTGCAGACGAAGTGTCACAGGCCGGTCCACTGGGGTTCACCGGCCGTGGCGAATCAGCATCCGGCGCCTGAAGAAACCGAAAGCGACCGGTGATCAAGGCTTCGATGGCGAGCTTCGAGACCGTCAGCACCGGATAACGCCTCACCAAAACGAGACCGATCAGCAGGGAGTGACAATGCAGAAAGTGAAGTCGAAAATGAGTACAGCAGTGCGGATCCGCAAGGTATTCGTGGGGGCGGCCATGGTGGCCGCGGCCTGCGGCGGCACTGTGCTCACGGCACCGGCGGCGTCCGCGCACGACGCGTCGGTGCCCGTGAACCATTGCGGGGTTTACCCCCAGTTGGCCTCGCAGTGCGGTTATGGAGGCGTCACGAACAACCACACCCGCGCCTACTCCTGCGACACCTACAGCGACGGGATCGGCGTCCGCACCGAGTTCACCCTTCGCAACGGCACGCCGGGGCACGTGGATGACGCGAACGGCACCGACAAGGGCTGCAGCGCCGTCATTCCGGGAACATCGTCCAATCCGATCGTCTCTTTCCGCGTCTGCCAGAAATCGAACGTGTGGTTCTGCACCCGCTGGAGCCCCGTGTGATCCGCTTTCACCGGAGATGAACAGAACCGCCGCGTTTTTCGTTGCGGGTCAAGCCTGAGCGGTCGGCCGAACGACGATCTCGCTCACGTCGACATCGGAGGGCTGGCCGATCGCAAAGGCGATGGCAGTGGCCACGGCGGCCGCGGGAATCGCGATCCGATCGCGGGTTTCCGTGATGTGCCGTCGGACTTGCTCGTTGGACGACGCCTCGGCGAACGCCGGTGTCGCCGCTGTGCCGCTACTGCTCTAGCCACAACCAAGCGGCCGAAGAACTGTTCCCCCACCTCACCACGGCCGGAAACCGGCGACCGAACTTCGCCCGCTGGGTCTTCACCGAACCGGTGGCCGAGTTCACCTAAACCGCGTTCGACGTCACCGGACAACCCGAGCAGACGCTCGTGATCTACGCGGACAGCGGGAAAATCGATGAGGCCCGGGACCGCGACGGCTAGCACTGGGCCGTCGCGGTCGAACCCGAGCCGGGTCACGTCATCGCGACCAGGGTCCGCCGTGTGCCCGTGAAGGGTTCGCGTCCGTGGGCCATCAGCATGTTGTTGATCACCATGATGTCACCCGGCTGCCACGGGAACGCGTAGCTGACCTCGTCGTAGGCCGCCTTGATCGTGGCCAGGTCCGCCAGTGGAATCGGTGAGCCGTCGGCGAAGTACGCGTTGCGGGGCAGGTCTTCCTCGGGGTACAGCTCCAGCAGCGCCTCGCTGACCTCCTCCCCCAGACTCGACACGTGGAACAGGTTGGCCTGGTTGAACCACACCGTCGCGCCGGTGTGCGGTTCCGCGACGAAGGACGGGCGGACGTGCCGCGTGCGCAGGCCCTCGTCGGTCCACTCGTAGGTCTGCCCGTTGCCGGTGCAGTAATCCGCCACCGCCTGACGGTCTTCGGTCTGGAACGCCTCCTGCCAGGTCAGCCCGAGTCCTTCGCGGAACGCCCTGGTGTAGGTGACGCCGCCCGCGAACCGCTCGCGCAGGTCCGCCGGCAGCAGGCGGTACATCGCGCGGCTGTCGGCGATCGGTGTCGCGCCGCCGGTCTCGGCCGCCTTGTCGCACAAGAAGAACAGGCGGTCCGGCCAGTGCGCCGAGTACGAGTTCTCGTTGTGCATCGGGATCGACTCGGCGGGCGGGTACTCCGTCGAGGTGTAGATGTTGCCCGACACCGCCGATCGCGGCGTCGACCGTTCCGTGTAGGTCAGCAGCGAGCCGCCGATCTCCTCGGTGACCTGGTTGAACACCGTCAGGTCGGCAGGCATGCCGCGCAGCAGGATCGCGCCGTGCTCGCGCAGCCTGTCCTGCAGCGCTTCCCGGTGCGCGCGCACCCAGTCCAGGCCGGTGGCCGCGTACACGGTGATCTTCGTGTGTTCGTTGCCCTCGACGGTGCCGGGGTTCGCCGCGAGTTCGGCGGTCATGACTCCTCCAGTTCGAATCGGATCAGCTTGGCGGCCTCGGCGTGCAGCGCGGCGAGGTCTTCGGTGTCGGCGAATCCCGCGGCGAGGACGTTCACCGCGTAGATCTCCTGGTCGTCGGTGAGCAGCTGGCCGGGGCGCACGATCGTGACGACCTCCAGGACCTCGGGCAGCTCGGCGACCTCGTCGGTGCCCTCGACGCGGACCAGCCGACCGGTGCCCTCGGCGTAGAAGATCAGGTAGCCCACCGGCACCGGCAGGCCCGCACCTCGCGCGGGCGGCGGTGTGCCCAGTGCGAGCGACACGGCCTCGGCGGTGACGTCGATGCCGGTCGCGAGCTTCAGCAGCACGGGCTGGGCGCCGCCTGCCGGGCGGCCCGCGTTCACCTCGACGATCACCGGGCCCAGCTCGGCGTCGTCGATCAGCTCCACATGCGCGCAGGTGCTGTCCAGGCCCAACGCGAGCACGGCCGCTGTGGCCGCCGCGAACAACCGCCCAGTGTCCTCTTCGGACAGTTCGAGTGGCGGGCAGACCATGCCCAGCTCGAATTTGCGCTCGTCGATCAGCGGCTTGTCCACCACGGCCACCGGCTCCGCGACGCCGTCGCGTACCAGGACGTCGACCGCGTACTCCGGCCCGCGCAGCAGACCTTCCACGAGGAACACCTTCAGCGGGTCGATCGGCGCCGGTCCGCCACCGACGGGCCGGTGGTACCGGGCATCCTCCGACAGCGGCAACCGCTCCGCCAGCAGCCGGTACGCCGCCGCCAGATCGTCCACAGTGGACACCGTGCGCACGAGGTTACTCGCCGCCCCGTTGACCGGTTTGACGATCGCCGGCAGCCCGACCGCCGAAGCCACCGACGCCGCCTCGTCCGCCGACGAGATCAGCGCGCAGCGCGGCCCCGGCAATCCGGCCGCGGCCAGCGCCTGCCGGACCGCGAACTTGTTGTGCGTCAGGGTGAACACCGACGCCGGGCAGCGCGCGACACCGAGCAGTTCGGCCGCGCGGGCGACGCTCGCGATGATCCCCTCGGCGGCGGTCACCACCCCGGCCGGACCGGCGTCCCGCGCCCGGATGGCCTCGGCGACGGCTTCGGCGTCACGGACGTCGTCGACGACGACGAAGCCGTCCACCAGGTCCGCCAGCTGTGCCTGCTCGGCCGGTTCCAGGGGCTGGGTGACCAGCTCGGCCCGCAACCCGCTCGCGCGCACGGCGGCCACGACGTCGGCGATCCACTGCCCGGCGGTCTCCCGGACCACGAACGCGGTGTTCACACGTCCTCCAGTTCCAGCCGGACGAGCTTGCTCGCTTCGGCGTGCAGGGCGGCGAGGTCGTCGTGATCGGCGAATCCGGCCACGACGAGGTTGACCGCGTAGGTCTCCTGTTCGTCGGTGAGCACCTCTCCCGGCGAGACGGTGGTGACGACGTCGATCACCTCGGGCAGTTCGGCGATCTCGTCGAGTCCGCCGATGCTTCTCAACCGGCCCGAACCGGCCGCGTAGAGGATCAGCATGCCCAGCGGGATCGGCAGTTTCGCGGGTTCCCGCACCGGCGGCGCAGCGCCCACGGCGAGTGCCGCCAGCTCGGCGAACACGTCGATGCCGGTGCGCAGCTTCGCCAGCAGCGGCATGATCGACCCAGCGGGCCTGCCCGCGTTGACCTCGACGATCGTCGGGCCGCGGTCGGCGTCGTCGATCAGCTCGACGTGGGCGCAGGTGCTGTCGAGCCCCAGTGCGGTCACCGCCGCGACCGCCGCCGCGGTGACCAGTCCGGCCCGGTCGCCGGTGAGCCCGGCGGGCGGGCACGACAGCGCCAGCTCGAACTTCCGCTCGTCGATCAGCGGTTTGTCGAGGATCTCGACCGGCTCGGCCACCCCGTCACGGATCAGCACGTCCACCGCGTACTCCGGACCGGACAGGAATCCTTCGACGAGGAACGTCGCCGAAGGATTCACTGTCCCCAGTGGACGGTGGTAGCGCGGATCCGCGGACTCGGGCAACCGCGCTGCCAGCAGTTCGTACGCGGCCGCCAGCTCGTCCACTGTGGACACGGTCCGGACGAGGTTGCTGCCCGCCCCGTTGACCGGTTTGACGATCGCCGGGAACCCGACCGCCGAAGCCACCGAAGCCGCCTCGTCCGCCGACGAGATCAGGGCATAGGCGGGTCCGGGCAGCCCGGCCGCGGCGAGGGCCTCCCGGACCGCGAACTTGTTCGCGCACAAGGCGAACACCGACGCCGGGCAGCGCGCCACCCCGAGCAGTTCCGCGGCGCGGGCGGTGCTCGCGATAGCGCCGTCGGAGCCGGTGAAGATCCCGGCCAGCGCACCGCCGTCGATCTCCCGGACCTTCGCCGCGACGGCTTCCGGGTCGTGGACGTCGTCGAGCGCGACGACGTCGTCCACCACTCCGTCCAGCGCCGCCCGCCCGGCCGCGTCCATCGGCGGGGCGAGCAGCACCACGCGGTGCCCGGCCGCCCGCATCGCCGGGGCGACCTCGCCGACCCAGTGCCCGCGGGCCTCCCTGACCAGCACTGCCGTACTCATGCGGCTTCCTTCCCGGCGAGCTTGCGCTCCCGTTCCTGCGCCCCGACCAGGTCGTCGGGCAGCGAATCGGGCACCTCGGTGTCGAACCGGCGCAGCAGCCGCAGCGAGAACCCGCCCACGTTGATCAGCAGCAGGATCAGCGCGAAGACGACGTAGGCGAGCCCGATGCCCCGGGTCTCGCCGGTGCCGAGCACGGCGCCGACCGACCCGGTCAGCGCGCCACCCGGCGCCAGCAGCGGCGAGAACCAGCCGACGGCCAGCGGCGCCAGCACGGCGAACCCGATCGGCAGTGTCGACCACGTGATCGTCTGGTTGATCGCGAACACCCGGCCGTGGAACCGTTGCGGCACCTTGACCTGCACCAGCGTGGCGTAGATGCCCTGTGACACCGACATCGCGGCGGCGAGGAGGAACACCCCGGCCGCGACGACGATCAGCGACGGCCGCAGGCCCATCACCAGGCTGCCGAGCGCGATCCCGACGTTGCCGACGAGCACGCCGACCATCCGCCGGTGCCGCGGGCCGCCCCACAGCGCCATCCCGATCCCGCCCACCACCGCGCCGACGGCCTCCGCGAGTGCCACCTGTGCGACATCGGTGACCGAACCGAACGACAGCACGAGCGGCGAGAGCAACACCAGCGCGGGGGCGAGGAAGACGTTCGCCAGCGCGAAGTACAGCAGCATCGTGCGGAAGCCCCGGTGGTTCCACGAGTACCGCAGCCCGCCCGCGATCGCGGTCAGCAGCGGTTCGCGCGGGCGCCAGCCCATCAGATCGGGGAAGCGCACCAGCAGCAGGCCCACGATCGCGAACGCGTAGCTCGCCATGTCCAGGATCAGGATGCCGGACAGCTGGATCGTCGCCAGCAGCCCGGCCGCGATCACCGGCATCAGCAGCTGGGCGAACCCGGTGGACAGCTGCGCCAGCCCCATCGCGTGCCCGAGGTACTGCTTCGGCACCAGCTGCGCCACCGACGACTGATAGGCGATGCGCTGGAACGAAGCGGCCACCGACCCGAGCGGGATCAGCACGTAGAACAACCACAGCTGGACGTGCCCGGTGATCAGCAGCAACGCCAAGAGCAGCTGGATCCCGCCCGCGACACCACTGGCCGCGATCATGATCCGCCGCCGGTCACCGCGGTCGACCAAGGCGCCCGCCACCGGCAGGACGAGCACGCCGAACAGCAGCGCGAGCGCCCACAACAGGCCGAGGTCGGCGACCGAGCCCGTGCGGGTGTAGAGCCAGATCGGTACCGCGAACGACGTCAGCGCCGAGCCGGTCGAGGACACCAGCTGCCCGATCGTGATCGTGACGAACCGGGCCATACTCGGCCGCACCGCGGGTTTTTCGTCCACAGAGGACTGGTGGGTCTCGTGCACCGCCCAGCCCGCGTCCTCGCCGCGGACCCGGACGTCGAGTTCGCCGGGATCGTCCAGCGCCGGGTGCACGCGCGTGACGATCTCCGCGAGTTCGTCGGCCCGGTAGCGCAGGAAGAAGTGCCCGGCCCGGTCGAGCACCACGAGCCCGGTGGTGTCGGTGAGGAACTCCCATTCCCGGTACCGCTCGGCGTAGTAGTCGGTGACCGGGTCTTCGGAGCCGACCACCGACACGATCGGCGCGCGCAGTTTGGCCACCCGGGCGTCGAGCAGGCCGCTGAAGTACTCCTCGGCGGCGCGGCTGTCGGCGCGCATGTTCGTGATGATCCGGTCGGCCTGCGCCGGGTCGAGGTCGTCGGTGTCGACGCCCATGCCCTTGAGCCAGTTCGAGTAGTACCGGTTGCTGCGCAGCTTCTCCAGCCGGGTGCGCAGCGCGCCCACCGGCCCCTTCATCCGGGCGAACGGGAAGATCGCGCCGATGTAGACGACCTCCAGCTCGCGGCCGCGCTCTTCGAGCAGCCGGGCGACGCCGACGGCGAGCGCGTTGCCGACCCCGCAGTGGCCGTAGATGGCCAGCGGGCCGTCGACGCGGTCGAGGATCTCGTCGGCCAGCCGTTCGACCAGGTCGTCGAAGGGCAGGGCCTCTTCGGTCAGTCCGACGTCGTGGCCGGGGATGGCGACCGAGTAGAGCGAGTAGCCCTCCGGAAGCGCGTCGGCCAGCGGCTGGTAGACGATCGCGCTGCCGCCGCCGTAAGGGAAGCAGACGTAGGTCAGCGTCCGTTGCTTTGCCGGCTTGGTCAGCTCGTACAGCAGATGACGCGGCCGGTCGGGGGTGTCGTCGTCCATGAAGGACGCCAGCTCGCGGATCGTGCGGTGCTGGAACAGGTCCATGACACCGACCTGGCCGGCGTCCGCCTTGCCGATCCGCGCCACCACCTGGGTGGCCAGCATCGAATGGCCGCCGAGGTCGAAGAAGTCGTCGTCGACGCCCAGTTCGTCCACTTTGAGCACGTCGCGCCAGATCTCGGCCAGCAGGATCTCGACCGGGGTCGACGGCGCGACCAGCTCCTTGGTCGCGTCCCGGGACGCGACCGGGGCGGGCAGTGCTTTGCGGTCGAGCTTGCCGTTCGGGGTGAGCGGCAGCTCGTCGAGCGCGACGAACGACGGCGGGACCATGTAGTCCGGGAGGCTCTGCTTGAGCGCCGTCCGCAGCGCGCCGGGCTCGGCGTCACCGACGACGTACCCGACCAGCCGCTTGTCCCCCGGCGTGTCCTCGCGGACGATCACGGCGGCGTCGCGCACCCCTGGCTGGGCGCGCAAGGTCGTCTCGATCTCCCCCAGCTCGATGCGCAGGCCGCGCAGCTTGACCTGGTGGTCGATCCGGCCGAGGAAGGCGATCGTCCCGTCCGGGCGCCAGTGCGCGAGGTCGCCGGTACGGTACATCCGTCCACTGTGGAACGGATCGGGCACGAACCGTTCGGCCGTCAGCTCCGGGCGGTTGTGGTATCCCAGGGCCAGGCCGACGCCGGCGATGTGCAGCTCACCGGGCACCCCGGCCGGACAAGGCCGCCCCGCGCGGTCGAGGACGTAGATCCGGATGTTCTGGATCGGCGCCCCGATCGGCACCGACGCGACCTCGGCGAGCGCGGCGGGCGTGCAGTGCCAGGAGGTGACGTCGATGGCGGCCTCGGTCGGGCCGTAGAGATTGTGCAGCTCGCAGTCCGGCAACCGCCGGGTGAACTCGCGAGCGGCGTCGAGCGGCAGTTCCTCACCGCTGCACACGACCCGTTGCAGCGCCGTGCAGGTCTCGACGCCTTGCTCGGCCAGGAAAAGCGTGAGCATCGACGGCACGAAATGCGCGGTGGTGATGCCTTCGGACGCCAGCAGCTCACGCAGGTAGGCCGCGTCCTTGTGACCGCCCGGTTCGGCGAGCACGAGCCGCGCGCCGGTGATCAGCGGCCAGAAGAACTCCCAGACCGACACGTCGAAACCGGCCGGAGTCTTCTGCAGCACCGAATCGGTGCCGTCGAGGCGGTACGCGCGCTGCATCCAGTCGAGCCGGTTGACGATGCCGCGGTGACCGTTGGGCACGCCCTTCGGCTGCCCCGTGGAGCCCGAGGTGTAGATGACGTACGCCGGGTCGTCCGGTCCGGCGAGCGGGTCGGGCGGAGTGCTCGGCTGTCCGGCCGTCTCGGCAAGGTCGTCAGGATTGTCTAGAACTATGACGGTCGCGTCACCCGGCGGCAGCGTTTCGCGCAACGCCGCCTGCGTCAGCACGACGGGCGCGGCCGCGTCCCGCAGCATGAACGCCAGCCGGTCGGCCGGGTACTCCGGGTCGAGCGGGACGTACGCGCCCCCGGCTTTCAGCACGCCGAGGAGCGCGACGACCAGCTCGAACGACCGCTCCGCGAACACCCCGGTGAGCACGCCCGGCCCGACGCCGAGGCCACGCAGCCGGTGCGCGAGGCGGTTGGCCCGTTCGTCCAGCTCGCGATAGGTCAGCGACGCGCCGCGGAAGGTCACCGCGGGCGCGTCCGGCGTCCGGGCGGCCTGCTCCTCGACGAGCGCGTGCAACGTGGTCTGCGGGAACTCGGCCGTCGTGGCGTTCCAGCGCTCCAGGACGAGTTCGCGCTGCGCCGCGTCGAGGATGTCCACTTCGGACAGCCGCCGGTCCGGGGCGGCGACGATCGAGCGCAGCAGCGTGACCAGCCGCCCGGCTATCCCGGCGACGGTGTCTCCGGTGAACAGCGCGGTGTTGTAGACGAGCTTGCCGATCAGCCCGCTTTCGATCTCGATCGCGTGGAACTCGAAGTCGAACCGGGTCGCGGGCAGGTCCATCGGCAGCCAGCGGAAGTCCACTTCGGACTTCCCCGCCGCGCCCATCCGGCCCATTTCGTAGTTCTGCAGCACGAACATCGCTTGGAACACTGGTGAGCGGCTGACGTCGCGGGGTACGCCGAGGGCGTTCACCAGCCGCTCGAACGGGACGTCGGCGTGGTCGAACGCGTCCAGCACATGCCGCCGGGTGCGGTCGAGCAGTTCGGCGAACGTCGGATCGCCCGCCAGCTGGGCACGCAGGGGCAGCATGTTGATGAACATGCCCGCCACGCCCTCCAGCTCGGGCAGGCCGCGCCCGGCCGACGACGAGCCGATCGCGAAGTCCTCCTGGCCCGAGTACCGCGCCAGCAGCACCTGGTAGGCGGCCAGCAGGGTCATGAAAAGCGTGACTCCGTGCCCCCGGCTCAGCTCGCCGAGAGCACGGGCGAGGTCGCGCTCGACGAAGAACTCGTGGATCGCGCCGTCGAAGCTCTGCTTGGCGGGCCGGGGCCGGTCGGTGGGCAGCTCCAGGGGCTCGACCCCGGCGAGCTGCGCCTTCCAGTGCTCCAGCTGCCGGTCGAGTTCGCCGCCGGTGAGCGTGCGGCGCTGCCAGTGCGCGAAGTCGCCGTAACCGATGCCCAAAGCGGGCAGCTCGGCCGTGCCGCCGGTGCTCAGGGCGTGGTACTGCGCGGCGAGGTCACGCAGCAGCAGGTCGACCGACCAGCCGTCGCCCACGATGTGGTGCGTGCAGAGGACGAGCAGGTGCTCCTCGTCGGACACCCGGGCCAGCGTCGCCCGCAGCAGCGGGCCCGTGGCCAGGTCGAACGTCTCGGCCGCGGCGGCGTCGACGGCGGCACGGGCGGCTTCCTCGCTTCCCGCGTCCACTATGGACAGAGGAACCTGGACCGTGGGTTCGATGTGGACGGTCGGCTGTCCGTCGTCTCCGGCGGGGAAACGCATCCGCAGTGCTTCGTGCCGCACCGGCAAGGTGTCCAATGCGGACTGAAGCGCGGCGGCGTCGAGCCTGCCGGTCAGCCGGATCGGCACCGGGATGTGGTACGACCCGGTGCCCGGCGCGAACTGCTCCATGAACCAGACGCGTTCCTGCTGATACGAGAGCGGGACGACGGCGTCGGCAGGGCGCGGTGTGATCGTCGCGGCCTTTTCCGTGCGCCGTCGCAGCCGCTGTTCGAGCAGGGCGCGACGCGCGGCCGCGCTGCTGGTCTCGTCGATCGTGGTCATGAGGGCTCGCTTTCGGCCAGTTGGCGCTGGACCTCTTCGTCGCTGAGCTGGTCGAGGTCTTCGGCGAGCCGCCGCTCGATCTCGGCGGCGAGCCCGGCGACGGTGGTGAGGGTGAACAGCCCCCGCACCGGGATGTCGACCTCGATCTGTTTGCGGAGCCGGGCCATCGCGCGGATCGCCAGCAGCGAGTTGCCGCCGCGAGCGAAGAAGTCGTCGTGCGCGCCGAGGTCGTCGACCCCGAGCAGCTCGCCGAGCACCTCGGCGACGAGTTCTTCGGCCGCGGTCCGAGGCGCGACGTACGCCGGCGCCTCGCCGGGTTCCGGATCCGGCAGCGCGGCCCGGTCGAGCTTGCCGCTGGCCGCCATCGGCAGCGCGTCGAGCGGCACGAACCTGGTCGGCACCAGGTAGTCCGGCAACGTCTTCCGCAGGGCCTCGGCCGCGCCTTCGGTGCTGCCGACGACGTAGCCGACGAGTGTGTCGCCGCGGACCGCCACGGCCGCGTCCCGCACCTCCGGCAGTTCGCGCAGCGCCGCTTCGACCTCGCCGGGTTCGATGCGGTAGCCGCGCAGCTTCACCTGCTCGTCGATACGGCCGAGGTAGTCGAGCGTGCCGTCGCGGCGCCAGCGGGCGAGGTCGCCGGTGGCGTACATCCGGCCGGACGGGCCATCCACGAACTTCTCGGCGGTCATCTCCGGCAGCCCGAGGTAGCCGCGAGCGAGCTGCGCTCCGGCGATGTACAGCTCGCCCGGGACGCCCGGCGGCACTGGCCGCCGCCGCTCGTCGAGGACGTACACGCGGGTGCCGGGCACCGGACGGCCGATCGGGACGGCTCCGGACGGCAACTGGTCCCCGGGTTCGATCCGGTGCACGACGCAGCCGACCGTGGCCTCGGTCGGGCCGTACTCGTTGACGACGAGCGTGCCGGGGTGCCGCTCCCGCCACGGTTGCACGGCCTCGGCCGTCAGCGCTTCGCCACCGAGGACCAGCTCACCCGTCGGGAACAGCTCCTCGGCGAGGACGGCGAGATGGGTCGGGGTCGCCTTGACGAACGTCGGGCGGCCGCCGTCGACCACCGCGCCTCCGGCGGTGAGGGTGCCAAGCAGGGTCGTCACGGTGAGGTCGAACGACGGCGACGTGTGCAGCAACGCCCGTCCGGCCAGACCGGGGTATGCCTCACGTGCCCACGCCAGGTAGGTGTCGACAGCGCGATGCTCGACCTCGACGCCCTTGGGCCGCCCGGTCGAGCCCGACGTGTAGATGACATAGGCGACGTCGCCCGGTCCGGCCGCCGGTTCCGGGTCCTCGGTGGCCGCGGTGGGCCACTCGGCCGGGTCGTCCAGGGCCAGCGTCTTGGTGTCCACTGTGGACTCTCCGGCGACCAGTACGTACGGGACCCCCGCGTCGGCGAGGATCAGCGCCTGCCGAGGGGCCGGGTTGGCCGGGTCGAGCGGGACGTAGGCCGCGCCGCTCTTCAGCACCCCGAGCACGCCGGTCAGCAGGTCCGCCGAGTTCGGCACGCAGACGCCGACGACGGTGCCGGGACCGGCGCCCAGCTCGCGCAGCCGGTGGGCGACGCGATTGGCTCGCGCGTTCAGCTCGGCGTAGGTGAGGCGGACCCCGCCGAAGTCGACGGCGGGCGCGTCCGGCGTCCGCCACACCTGGGCTTCGAACCGGGCGTGCACGGTGGTCACGTCCGAAGTGGACAGGTCCGTCGGGTTCCAGCCGGTCAGTACCAGCTCACGCTCGGCGTCCGACAGCAGTGGCAGGTCCGCGATCGGCTGGGCCGGATCGGCGACCGCCGCGGTCAGCAGCCGCACGTATCGCTCGGCGACGGCTTCGGCGGTCTCGCGGTCGAACAGGTCGGTGCGGTAGACGAGCCTGCCGTCCACGGTGGTCAGGTCGATCGCGATGTCGTCCTTCGCGGTGACCGAGCGGATCGGCTCCAGCCCCGAATCGGGCAGGAAGTTGAACCCGAGCTGATACAGCGCCTGCACGCCGGGGTCGCGCTCGGCCACGACCGCCTCGGCGACCGCCTGGAACGGCACCTGGCTGTGGTCGATCGCCTCCAGCAGCGTGGTCCGGACCCGGCCGACCAGCTCGGTGAACGCGGGCGCGCCCGAGCAGTCGACGCGCACGGCCATCTGGTTGACGAACATGCCGATCAGCTCGGCCAGCTCCGGCAGGTCACGGCCCGCGACCGGGACGCCGACGACGATGTCGTCCACTCTGGACAGTCGCGAAAGGAGTGCCGTGTAGCCGGCCAACAGCACCATGAACGGCGAAGCCGACAGTTCCCTGCTCAGCTCGCCGACCCGGTCGATCAGTCCGTCCGGGAGGGCGAAGTCCACCTGGTCACCGGCGAAGGTCAGCTCCGACGGCCGCGGCCGGTCGGTGGGCAGGCCGTGCACCGGCGGCAGCCCGGCGAGCTGCTTCCGCCAGTAGTCCAGCTGTTCGCTGGAGGCTTCGAGCTGACCGCGCTGCCAGGCCGAGTAGTCCGGGTACTGGATGGCCAGCTCGGGCAGCTTCGGCTCGCGGCCCTCGAACACGGCGTCGCACGCCTCGCTCAGCTCGGCCTGGAGCACCAGCACCGAGCCGGCGTCGAACACGGTGTGGTGCACGACGAACGTGAGCACCCACTCGTCGTCGGCCAGGCGGCACAGCTGTGCCCGCCACGGCGGCAGCGAGTCGAGCGGGATGGCGCCGCGAGAGACGGCGGCGACGAGTTCGGCGAGCCGGTCTGCGCGGACGTCGGCGGGCAGGTCCCGCAGGTCGTGCACCGCGGGCTCGATCGGCACCTCGGCGTG
Source organism: Amycolatopsis sp. NPDC033938 (assembly GCF_055575975.1). Taxonomy (NCBI): domain Bacteria; kingdom Bacillati; phylum Actinomycetota; class Actinomycetes; order Pseudonocardiales; family Pseudonocardiaceae; genus Amycolatopsis; species Amycolatopsis sp. NPDC033938. The sequence goes on along the minus strand of NZ_JBVIRO010000009.1, from coordinate 94,333 downwards.
CACCACCTGCATGAGCGCGCCGCCGTCCATGCGGAACGACGTGCGCAGCGCCTCGTGCCGCCCGACGATGACGCCGAGCGCGGTACGCCACTGGTCGGCGGTCAGCGGGCGGTCCAGCCGGGCCTGGCAGTGCAGGTTGTACACCGGGGAGGCCGGGTCGAGCTGGCCGGACAGCCAGATCCGTTCCTGCCCGAACGAGGCCGGGAACGTCCATTCCTTCGTGTCGCTCATGATTTCCTGTTCTCAGTGTCTGGTGGTGAACCCGCGTCCGCGAGGGGTAAGGCAACGGTGGCGTGGCGGGGGATAGTGGCGGGGTGAAGGCTCCCTTCGCCGCGTCTGATGCGACGAAGGGAGCCTTCGGCCCAGGTTCCGGCGCACCGGTCGTGGGGTGGGGGTGTGGGTGGTGTGCGCCGAGGCCCACCACCGCCCCCCCGGCCCGCCGCGGGTTGGGGTAACGCACGA
>NZ_JBVIRO010000009.1:75625-93861 GCF_055575975.1 Amycolatopsis sp. NPDC033938 | reverse complement strand
CGCCTCCCGGGGGCGCCCGCGCCCTGGGGGCCGCGCCCGGGGGGGGGGGGGGCGTGGGGGTTGACCCCGCCTAGCCCCCCCCCCGACCCCCATGGCCACGCCGCGTTTGCCTTACCCTCTATGACAGTCACCGCTTCAGCGCTCGAGCTTGGGGATGGTGGTCCGGGCGGGTTCGGCGGGCGCCTCGGTCTTGCCGGCGCGCAGCTCCTCGATCCGCTCGGCCAGAGTGGCCACTGTGGACGCTTCGAACAGCGTCTTCATCGCCAGCCGCGTCCCGGTTGCCTTGCGCACCTGGGCGATGAGCTGGATGGCGACCAGTGAGTTGCCGCCGAGGGCGAAGAAGTCGTCGTGCACGCCGATCTTCTCCACGCCGAGCAGCTCGGTCCACTGGCGGGCGATCTCGGCCTCCAGATCGGTGCGCGGGGCGACGTAGTCGTCGTCCGACACCTTCACCGGGGCTTCGCCGGGCTCGTCCAGTTCCTCGGCGCTGACCCGGTGCTCGATCAGTTCCCGCACCGGAAGGGTGCTGATCACCACCTGCCCGCCGAGGCCGGGGGCCAGCGCCCGGACGAACGCCTCGGCGCCGTCCACCGGCCGGATCCCGGTCGAAGTCCCAGCAGTGTCCACAGTGGACACCGCGGCCGCCGAAGCCAGGCCGCCGCCGACGGCGTCCTGATCGACCTGGCGCAGCACGAAGTCCTCGATCGTGACGAGCACGCGGCCGGTCTCGTCGCACAGCGAGAGGTCGGCCGCCACCACCTGGTCGCCGCCGGAGTCGCGGTAGCGCAGGTGGCTGCGGAAACTCGCCGGGAGCGCGTCGTGCACGACGATCCGGCCGTAGCTCATCGGCAGATAGGTGCCGCTCCCCCGGCCGCGGCCGAACGCGGTCGCGACGTCCAGCAGTGCCGGGTGCAGCCCCCACGCGCCGAGGTCATCCGCCGCCGCGTCGGGAGCCGTGATCGTGGCCAGCTCCTCCTGTGCGCCGATCCGGTGTTCGCGCAGGGCCGCCCAGCGGGGGCCGAAGGTGACCATGCTGGTGCGGCCGGTGCCGAAGCCGTGCCCGTCGTCGATCGGCTCGGTCCGGGCCACCACCGCCTCGATGTCCACAGTGGACGAGGACCCGGCCGCGATCCACCCGGCGGATCCGCGCACGTGGGTCCGGCTCGCGCCGGCGATGTGGCTGGTCACGGTGAAGTCGTCGCCGTCGAACTCGACGCGGTACTCCGCGGTGGCGCCGTCCGGGACGCCGAACGGCTCCAGGAACGCGACGTCCCGAAGCTCGACGACGTGCCCGTCGCCGGGCTTCGGCAGCGCCGCGGCCACCGCCGCGCGGACGGTCTCCAGATGTCCCGTGCCCGGGACCACCGGCACCCCGGCGATCCGGTGCTCGTCGAGCAGCCAGTGCGTGGCCGCCGAGACGAGCCCGTGCGCGCCGTCTTCGGTGCGCGTGGTGAGCACGGGGTGCTCGACCGGTCCGAGCGACCGCGACCGGGCGGTGCGGATCGTGGTCGGCGCGGCCACCTCGGCGGCCATGCCGACCTCGTCCCAGCCACCCCAGGCGTGCGAGACCAGCCGCGCCTGCCAGCCATGGTCACCCCGCGCGTAGGCGTCGAGGAAGTTGTTGGCGGCGCAGTAATCGACCTGCCCGATGCCGCCGACCACCGCGGTGATCGACGAGCACAGCGCGACGAAGTCCATCGGCAGATCGGCGAACGCCTCGGCCAGTGCCAGCGTCCCGGCGATCTTCGGGGTCAGTACGGCCTCGGCCGCGGTCCGCTCCTTCACCTCGGCGACACCGCCGCCGGGCAATCCGGCGGCGTGCACGATCCCGTCGAGACCACCGAACTCGCGTTCGGCCAGCTCACGCACCTCGCGCAGCCGCGCCGCGTCGGTGACGTCGGCCGCGACGACGTGCACCACCGCGCCCGCGGCCTCCATCCGCCGCACGGCGAGCATCGTGCGCCCGGCGCGGTCGGTGCCGCCGTGCGCAGCCAGGTGCGCGTCCCATTCCGCCCGCGGCGGCAGCCCGGTGCGGGCGAGCAGCACGAGCTTCGCCCGCACGCGACGGGCGAGGTCCTCGGCGAGCGTGATGCCGATACCACCGGTCCCGCCCGTGATCAGGTACCGGCCGCCGTCCCGCAGCACCGGCTCGGCGGCCGCGGGCAGTTCGAGCCGACTGTAGTCCAGCACCCAGCGACGACCGGCCCGCAGCGCGACCTCGGCCGCCGCGTCGGCCGGGCGGAACAGCTCGGCGATGGTGTCCTGTAAGCGATCCAGGTCGACGTCGATCCGGCGCACCACCGTGCCCGGGCTCTCCAGCGGTACCACCCGGGTGATGCCGGCGAGGGTCGCGTGCTCGGGACGGGTCAGGTCGGTGCCGGTCACGTCGGCGGTACCGGTGCTCACCACGTCGATGCGCACCGGCTCGCCCCAGGCCTGGACGAGGTTGAGCAGACTGAAGAACCCCAGGTCCTGTGCGGCCATCCCGCGCTCGTCCCCGGCCAGGGTCCAGGCGTGCACGACCCGCTCGGGCCGGGTGGGCAGCGCGGCCACGAGCGCGTCGTAGTCCTCGCGTACCCCGGGCCGGACGGTGAAACCGGTCTCCGTCGCGGCGAATCCGTCGCCGGGCCGCACCTCGGTGACCGTCACACCCGCGTCGCGCAGCAGGCCGGGCAGGACGTCGTCGGCGGCGAAAACGAGCGCGTTCGCGAAAGGCTCGCGTCTCAGGTCCGGTTCCGCCTGCCGCCACGCCGGGACGGCGAACCACTCGGACAGGGGCAGCGGACCGCTCCGCCGCGCGGGCTGGACGGCCGTGACCGGATCCGGATCGACCCAATACCGCTTGCGCGCGTAGGGATAGCCGGGCAGCGGTACCCGGTGGCCGGACGTCCGCGGCTGGACGGAAACCCCGTTCGTCCACAAGAGACCGGCCGCGCCGTACAGGGTTTCGACGTCGCCGATGCGCTCGGTACGGCCCGGCAGGCTCGGCTGCGGCGCGGGCATCCCCTTCGGAACCTGGCCGCGCGACAGCCCGGACAGCTGATGTCCCGGGCCGCATTCGACGAGCGCCCAGCGTCCGCCGCGCGCGAACAGGTTCTTGACGCAGTCGCCGAACCGGACGGCCCGACGCAGATGGGAGGCCCAGTAGGCGGGATCGGTGGCCTGGGCGTCGGTGATCCAGTCGCCGGTGACGTTGGACAGGAACGGCAGCGCGGGCGCGGTGCGGGCGACGGAGGCGACGGCCTCGGTGAACTCGGCGAGGATCGGGTCCATCATCGGCGAGTGGAACGCGTGCGAGGTCACCAGCTCGCGGCACTGCACGCCACTGGCCTTGAGCGTCGCCGCGAAATCCGCGACCGCGGCCGGCGGCCCGGCCACGACGCATGTGCCGGGCCCGTTCACCCCGGCGATCGCGAGGGTGCCCGGCAGCCGCGAGGCGACGCTCTCCTCGTCGAGCTGGACGGCCAGCATGGCCCCGGCGGGCATCGACTGCATCAGGCGGCCGCGCGTGGCGACCAGGTTCAGCGCGTCCGGCAGGGTGAAGACCCCGGCGACGGTGGCGGCGACGTATTCGCCGACCGAGTGACCGATCATCGCCGCGGGCCGCACACCCCAGCTCTGCCACAGTTTCGCCAGCGCGTACTCGACGACGAACAGCGCGGGCTGGGTCACGCGGGTTTCCCGCAGCGCCTGCTCGCCACCGCGCCCGAAGATCAGCTCGCGCAGCCCCGGCAGCTCGCCTTCGAGCAGCCGCAGGCATTCGTCGACGGCCGCGGCGAACACCGGCTCGGCCTCGTACAGCTCGGCGCCCATCCCGGCGTATTGGGAACCCTGCCCGGGGAAGAGGAACGCCACGTTCGCCTCCCCGGCCTGTGCGGACACGAGGCGCCGGGGATCCCGCAGCCCGTCGACCGCGTCTTCCAGGTCACGGGCGACGACAGCCGCGCGGTGCGGGTATTCGGTGCGTCCGGCGGCCAGGGTGTGTGCCACGTCCGCGAGGTCGAGGTCGACGTCCCCGGCCAGCCGCTCGGCCAGCCGCTCGACCGCGGCCGAGAGCGCTTCCGCGGTGTTGGCCGACACCCGCAGCAGGTGCGCCGGGTGCGACGTCCTGGACCGCTCCGGACTCGGCGCCTCCTCCAGCACGACGTGCGCGTTGGTCCCGCCGACACCGAACGAGCTGACACCCGCCCGCCGCGGCGCCGGTCCCGCCTCCCACTTCGTCACCTCGCGCGCCGGATAGAACGGGCTCGCCGGGAAGTCGATGCCCGGGTTGGGTTCGTGGTAGTTGATGGTCGGCGGGATCAGCCCGTGCTCCATGACCAGCACGGCCTTGATCAGCGAGACCACGCCCGCCGCCTGCGACAGGTGGCCGATGTTGGACTTCACCGAGCCGATCGCGCACCAGCCGGTGTCCTCGGCCCCGTTCCCGTACACAGTGGACAGTGCGGTGATCTCCATCGGATCGCCCAGCGCGGTACCGGTGCCGTGCGCCTCGACGTAGCCGATGGTGCGCGGGTCGACACCGGCCATGCCGACGGCCTGCGCGATCGCCTCGGTCTGCCCGGACACGCTGGGCGCGGAGAAGCCGACCTTGGTGGCGCCGTCGTTGTTGATCGCGTTGCCCAGCACGACACCCCGGATGTGGTCGCCGTCCTCGATCGCCTGCGACAGCCGCTTCACCAGCACGACCCCGGCGCCGCTGCTCCAGACCGTGCCATTGGCACCGGCGTCGAACGCGCGCACGTGACCGTCCGGCGAGGTGAAGCCCTCGACACCCATGTAGCCGATACCGTGCGGCATCTCCAGGTTGACCCCACCGGCCAGCGCCATGTCGCATTCGCCGTTGCGCAGCGCCTCGCAGGCCAGGTGCACCGCGACCAGGGACGTCGAGCACGCGGTGAACACCGCGAGGCTCGGGCCGCGCAGGTCGAGCTTGTACGACACCGAGGTCGTCAGGTAGCTCGGCTGGTTGCCGGTCGAGATCCCGATACCACCGTGCTGCGAGGCGAGGATCCGCTCGTTGCGCAGCAGGTTCTCCTTCAGGTAGCCGGTGCCCCCTGATCCGCCGTAGACGCCGATCGCGCCGTCGAAGCGGGCCGGATCGTAGCCCGCGTCGGTCAGCGCGGCGTGGCACGACTGGAGGAACAGCCGATGCTGCGGGTCGGTGATCTCGGCCTCGCGGCTGGTCATGCCGAACAGCTCGGCGTCGAACTCGTCGAAGCCGTCGACCACGGCGGTGGCGTTCACCCAGCTCGGATCGTCCACAGTGGCCTCTTCGGCACCGCGGGCGATCATCTCCTCGCGGGTGGCGGGCACGATCGACTCGACACCGTCGACGAGGTTGCGCCAGAACTGCCGCGCGTCACGCGCGCCGGGCACGCGTACGTCCAGTCCGACGATCGCGATCGGTTCGGCTCCGGGATCGCCGGTGCCGGTTTCGGGAAGGTGGTTCACGGTGGTGCTCCTATTCGGGACCGGCCTGGCCGGCGGTGCGACGGGGTCTTCTGGTCTGGGTGCGGCCGCGGCGGGCAGCGACGCGCTCGGCGGCGCGGGCCAGCTCCGGGGACGCGGCGCCGCCGGAGTGCAGATGCGCGGCGAGGGCGCGGACAGTGGGGTGGCTCAACAGGTCGACCATCGGGATCCGGCGGCCGAGCCGGGTGGTGACCTGGGCGTGCACCCGGGCCAGCGCGAGCGAATGCCCGCCCACGTCGAAGAAGTTGTCACTGTGCCCGACTTCGGCGACGCCCAGGACGTCGCACCAGGCACGGGCGATCACGGCCTCGGTCGCGGCCAGTGCCGCCGGGTCGGCGGTCACCGACGGCGGCCGGGCCTGGACGCGGTTCGCCGCGGCGGGCGCGGCGGTGCGGACACCCGCCCTCGGCAACTCCGGCACGCTCGTCCCGACCGGCGCGTCCGGTGCCGCGGCGAGCGCGTCGAGCAGGGCGACATAGTCCTCGGCGAGCCCGGCCATCCGGGCGTGGTCGAACAGGTCCGGGTTGTACAGCAGTTCGACGCCGTCGTCGTGGACGTACACCGTGAGGTCGAACGGCGACCCCGGCTTGTCGACCGGCAGCCACGCCGAGGCCACGCCGGGCAGGTCCAGCCGCGGCTCGGCGAAGTTCAGGACGTTGAACATCACCTGCACGAGCGGGGCGTGCGCGGGGTCACGCGGCACGCCGAGCGCCTCGACGAGCCGCTCGACCGGCGCGGCGGGATGCGCGGTCGCCGCCAGGAGTGCCGCGCCGCCGTCGCGGACGTGCGTCGCGAAGTCCGCGGCGTCGTCGGCCCGCAGCCGCACCGGCACGATGTCCACGAAGAATCCCGCGACCTCTTGGAATTCGGCGAGCTGCCGGTCGGCGACGACCGTGGCGACCAGGTGGTCGGTCGCGCCGGTGAGCCGCCGCAGCAGCTGGCCGAACGCGGCGAGCAGCACCCCGGCGCGCGTCGTGCCGGTGCGGGCGGCCAATTCCCGAACCGACTCGGCGGTACGGTCCGAAAAGGACTGACGCAGGCTCGCGCCCCGATAGGTCTGCACGGCCGGGCGCGGCCGGTCCCGTGGAAGGTCCACTGTGGCCGGTGCACCGGACAGATGTCCGGTCCACCAGGCGACGTCCACGGCCTCCCGGCGTTCGTCGCGTCCGGCCCGCCACGCCGCGTAGTCCGCATAGGACGCCACCAGCGGCGGCAACGGCTCGCCCCGGTAGGCCGCCGACAGGTCGGCGCAGAGCAGCTCCTGCGACCAGCCGTCGAACACCGCGTGATGCAGCGTGAAGCCGAGCACGTGTTCCGTCTCGCCGAGCCGGTAGAGCCGCACGCGCCAGGGAGCCTCGCGGTCGAGGTGCACCGGCGTCGCGGCGTCGGCGGCCAGCCGGGCCCGTAGCCCGCCCTCGGTCACCGGCACCACGGGCAGCGGAATGTCCGCCGACGGCAGGCGATCCGCCAGCGGAGCGCCGTCGACGGCCCGGATCCGCCAGCGGAGCACGTCGTGCCGCTCGGCGACCGCGCGCAAGGCGTGGCGCAGCGCGTCGACGTCCAGCACGCCGGTCAGCCGGAACGCCATCGCGATGTTGTACGGCGCGGCGTCCGGGGCGAGCTGGTCGAGGAACCACAACCGCCGCTGCGGCGGGGACAGCGCGGGCGCGTGCCCGGTGGTCAGCCCCGGTCCGGTCAGCGGCGGCGCGGCCGCGACCCGCCGGGTGAGCCCGTCGAGAGTTCCGCCGTCGAAGACGTCCTCCGCGGCGACGTCGGCGGCCAGCTCCGCCCGCAGCGCCGCGACCAGGCGCATCGCGGCGATCGAATTCCCGCCCGAGGCCAGGAAATCCGTCCCCGCGCCGTCACCGAGCACCCGCCGCCAGAGGGCCGCGACCGCGCGTTCGGCCGGGGTGCCGAGCGGGCCGAGGTCCTCCCCCCGTTGCCCCGCCAGTGCCGCTTCGGCGAGGTCACGCAGGGCGGGCCGGTCGATCTTGCCGGTGACCGGGTTGACCGGCAGGCGGTCGAGCACCCGGACCGCGGCCGGGCGCATCGCCGCGGTGAGCCTTCCCCGGCCGAGTTCGTCCACATCGGACGGTGCGGAAGCCGGTGCCACGAAGGCCACCAGCCGCGTTCCGCCGGCCCCGGCGACCGCCTCCACGGCAGCGGCGCCGACGTCCGGATGAGCCGTGAACGCCGCCTCCACCTCGCCGAGCTCGATCCGCTGGCCGCGGACCTTCACCTGGCGGTCGGCGCGGCCGGCGAACTCGAGACGGCCGTCGGGCAGCTCACGGGCCAGATCACCGGTGCGGTAAAGCTTTTCCCCCGGCGTGCTCGGGTCGTCGACGAACTTCTCGGCGGTCAGTTCCGGGCTGCCGAGGTAACCCCGCGCGAGACCCGGACCGCCGATGAGCAGCTCGCCGATTTCGCCGGGCGCGACCGGCCGCAGTTCGGCGTCCACGACGTACGCCCGGTGGTTCGGCGTCGGGCGGCCGAGCGGCAGCGGGTCGGCCGGGATGCCGGTGACCTCGTCGGTGACGACCACCACGGTGGTCTCGGTCGGGCCGTAGACGTGGAAGAACCGCCGTCCCGGCAGCCAGCGCGCGGCGAGTTCCGCGGGCACCGGCTCGCCACCGCAGGCGACGACGCGCCAGCCGGGCACGGCCTCGGGGTCCACCATGGACAGCAGCGTCGGCGTGACGAAGCCCCATTCGACGTCGTGCTCGACGAGGAACCGCCGCAGCCGTTCGGGGTCGGCCCGGTCGGCGGCGCCGGTGAGCTGGACCGATCCGCCGTGCGCCAGCGGGACGAACACGTCCATGGTGAAGGCGTCGAAGGCGAGCGAGGAGATGCCGAGCGCCCGGGCGCCGGGCCGGATCCCGAGGGCGGTGGCGAACCCGGTGACGAACGCGACCACGTTGCGGTGGCTGGTCAGCACGCCTTTGGGGCGGCCGGTGGAGCCGGAGGTGTAGAGGAGGTGGACGAGATCGTCCGGCCCGGCGGGGCACTCGGCGGCCCCGTCCGCGGGCGGGGGCACGTCGAGGGCCTCGATGCCTTCCGTGGCACCGAATTCGGCCCGCGCGCGGTCACCGACGACAAGGGAGATCCCGGCGTCCGCGGCGATTTCGGCCAGCCGCGCCTTCGGGCCGCCGGGTTCGAGCGGTACGTAGGCGGCCCCGGACAGCAGCACACCCACGACGGTCGAGATCAGCTCCGGCCGCCGGTCGGCGCAGACGCCGACGCGGGCACCGGGACCGGCGCCCCGTGCCCACAGCAGCCTGGCGACGCCGGTCGCCGACGCGACCAGTTCGCGGTAGGTGAGCCGGGCGTCACCCTGCCGGACGGCCACGGCATTCGGGGTGCGCGCGGCCTGGGCGAGGATCAGCCCGGTGAGGGTGGTGTCCGGATAGGACAGTGGCGGGCCGTGGCCGCCCGCGACGGGCAAGGTGTCGGTCACCGAGGGCTCCCCTGGTCGGATGTGTGGTGAGGCGGTGGGTCGATCCAGTGCCGCTCCCGCTGGAACGGATAACCCGGTAACGGGACGCGGCCCGGTTCACCGCCCGCCGCCCAGTCGATTTCGCCGCCCTCGACCCAGTGGGCAGCCAGGTCTCGCTCCTCCCCGGCCGGGCCTTCGACGCCGGTTCCGTTGGCCAGCACCGCGTCGAGCGCGGTGATCGCCGACGCGACCGAGTCCGCGACCACGGCGGCGCGGCACGCGAACGCCCGCCGGACCGAGAGCGTGTACGCCGCGTCCCCGAGATCCGGCGCGTCCGTGGCGAGCCGCTCACGCAGCCGGGAAACAGCCTCGCGCAACGCCTTCGTGTCACGCGCGGACACCGGCAGCACGAACGGACCGCTCGCCGCCTGCCGTGGCGGGAGGTCTGGGGCCTCCTCCACGATCATGTGCACGTTCGTGCCGCCCATACCGAACGAGCTGACCCCGGCCACCCGCCGTTCGCGGGCAGGCCAGTCGGCCGCCTTCGCCGGGACATACCAGGGGCCGCCCGCCAGGTCGACCTCCGGATGCGAGGCCGTGAAGTGCAGGCTCGGCGGGATGACGCCGTGCCGCACGGACAACACGGCCTTGATCAGCCCGGCGATGCCGGCCGCCGCGTCGAGATGCCCGATGTTCGTCTTCACCGAGCCCAGCGCGCACGTTTCCGGCGGCGCTTCGCGGTAGACGCGGTTGAGCGCGGCCACCTCGATCGCGTCGCCGAGCGGGGTGCCGCTGCCGTGGGCTTCGAGCAGCGCGACCTCGTCCGGGGCGACCTCGGCGACGGCCAGCGCCTCGGCCACCGCCGCCGCCTGCCCCGCCGGTCCCGGCACGGCGTAACCCGCGCGATCCGGGCCGTCGTTCGTGATCGCCCAGCCGGGCAGCACGGCGTAGACGTGGTCGCGGTCGGCGAGCGCGTCCGCCAGCCGCCGCAGCACGACCACCCCGGCGCCCGAGCTGAACCCCGCGCCCGCCGCGTCGACGTCGAACGCGCGGCACCGGCCGTCCGGCGAGACGAGCCCACCGCCGCGATACCGAGGCCACGTCACGTTCGCACCGCCGGCCAGCGCGACGTCGCACCGGTAGTCCGCGAGGCTCTGCGCGGCCAGCGCCACCGCCGCGAGCGAGCTGGAGCACGCGCTCTGCACGGCCACCGCGGGTCCGGTCAGCCCGAGCCGGTAGGCGACCTGGCCGGGTAGGTGATCGGTGAGCTGGCGGCCGGTCAGCCGCCCCTCCCAGTCGTCCGGATCGACGTCGCCGGTCACCGCCGGGTTGCCGAACAGGTGGAACAGGAAGTAGCGGTTCACCGAGGTCGACGTGAACACCCCGACCGGCCCGGTCTCGGCGGCGGGGTCGCGTCCCGCGTCCTCGAGTGCCCGCCACGCCGTTTCGAGGAACAGCCGGTGCTGCGGGTCGGTGCGCGCGGCCTCCTCGGCGGTGAACCCGAAGAACCCGGCGTCGAACTCCTCGACTCCCTCGATCCGGCCACCCGCCCGCACATACGCCGGGTCTCCGCGCAGGCCCGGCCCGATGCCCAGCGCCACCAGCTCGTCGTCGGTGTAGTCGTGGATCGAGTCGACTCCCGCGCAGAGGTTCCACCAGAACGAGGCGGCGTCCGGCGCACCGGGGAACCGGCAGGCCAGCCCGACGACGGCGATGAGGTCCCCGGCCTGCTCCTCCGCGGCGACCGGCGGCCGGGTGTCCGAAGTGGACTCCGTGAGCCAGGCCGCCTGCCCGGCGATCGTGGTGCGCTCGAACAAGGCGAGCATCGGGACGTCCACCCCGAACTCGTCGGCCAGCCGCGTCTGCACCCGGCCGAGCCGCAGGGAGTCACCGCCGGCGTCGAAGAACGCCTCGGTGCGCCCGACCCGGTCGCGGCCCAGCACGGCGCACCAGATCCGGTGGACGCGTTCCTCGGCAGGGGTCAGGCGCTCGGCCGGGACGGCCGCGGCCGACCGCGGGTCCGGCAGTGCCCGTTCGTCGAGTTTCCCGGTGACGGTCAGCGGAAAACCGTCCAGCACCGCGACGGCGGCGGGTACCGAGTAGCCCGGCAGGACGTCCGCCAGCGCGGCCCGCAGCATCCGGCCGTCCGGACGCGGGCCTGCCGCGGTCACGTAGGCGAGCAGGTCGCCGTCGCGCACGATCGCGCGGGCTTCGGCCACTCCGGGCTGTTCGGCGAGCCGGGCCTCGATCTCGGTCAGCTCCACCCGGAAGCCGCGGACCTTGACCTGCCGGTCGAGCCTGCCGAGGCAGACGAGGTTCCCGTCCGGCAGCAGCTTGCCGAGGTCGCCGGTCCGGTAGCGACGGCCGCCGTCGGCCGTCACCCCGAACGCCGGGCTCGGCTGGTCGAGGTAGCCGTCGACGAGATGCCGTCCGCGCACTTCGAGTTCTCCGCTGTCCAGCACGGCGAGGGTGAACCCGGGCAGCGCGCGCCCGATCGGCAGCGGTCCGTCGGCGTCCGGGTCCAGCTCGGCGGCGGTCGTCCGGTACTGCGCGGCGAAAGTCACCTCGGTGGCGCCGTAACCGTTGACGAACACGCAGTCCGGTGCGAACCGGCCACGGCGGACGTCGGCGTGGGTCGCCCGCTCGCCGCCGAGCAGTACGGTCCGCACGGACGGGAGGCCGGTCTCGCCGAGGACGTCGAGCAGATGCCGGTAGACCGTGGGCGTCGAGTGGTAGACGGTCACCTCGTGCCGGGCCAGCTCGCGCGCGGCGTGGGCGAGGCCGTGCGCGCGCAGGTCGACCGGCACGAGCGCGGCACCGGTGAGCAGTGCCGGATAGAGGTCCGGGATCGCCGCGTCGAAGCCGAACGACGCGAGCAGGCTGAGCCTGTCGGCCGAGGTGATGCCGAGCGCGGCGATCTGGTTGTCGACGACGTGCAGGAGGTTGCGGTGCGTCTGCGCGACCGCCTTCGGCCTGCCGGTGGACCCCGAGGTGAACAGCACGTACGCCGGACCGTCCGGATCGGATTCGGGCACCGGGAGCGACGCGGTCTCCGTACCCGTGCGCACGAGCCGCGCGGATCCGGTGCGGCACAAGGACTCCGCCAGCTCGACGTACTCCGGATCCGCGAGTACGGCGGTCACCCGCGCGGCCGCGAGCTGGTACTCGAGACGTTCCCGGGGGAACGTCGGGTCCAGCGGGACGTAGGTGCAGCCCGCGGCGAGGGTGCCGAGGATCGCCGCGATCGCGGCGCTGCCGTGCCCGGTGACGAGCCCGACCCGCTCCCCCGGCCGGACACCGGCGTCACGCAACCGCAGCGCGCGGCCGCCCGCGAGCCCGGCGAGCCGGGCGTAGGTGACCCCGGAGCCGTGCTCGAAAACCGCGATCCGGTCGGGCGTTTGCCGGGCGTGTACGTCGAATCGGCCGACGCAACCGGCTCGTGTCATCGGGCGTCGAGCAGTCGCTCCGAGGTTTTTCGGGCGCGCGACAACAACGGCGTGGACTTCATCTTGCTCCCCAGTGACCATTCAGGTGAAGAATTACGCAAGGTTAAGACGACCGGCCGCGCCGAGGAATACGAATTCCGTTGATTTAGGCCAAACAGCCTACGATCTTGGACCACAAGCTGCAGCTACCCGCGTCTTTCAGCCCAATCCGTGGACTGGTCCGCATTTCGCGCTCGATTTTTCAGCCACCATGAACACTCGATCGATTACGTTCAGTAATGTGTCGGATATTAACCGACACTGTGCAACGGAATACGTTCACGAAAAGCCGCCGGGCTAATTCACCACAATCGATTCAGAAATACGATCCCGATCGCGCCGCCTCACGCGAGGAAGTCGCGTTCGCGCAACTTGTTCAGCGCGGTGATGTGGTTGACACCCGGGTGGTCACTGGCTCGCGCCTCGGCCGGCCGAGCCCGCGGAGAGCCTCCGGCCAGGTTCCAGCGCAGTGCCGGACCGATCCTCTGCGTGCCTCCCCTCGCGGCACCCTCAAGCCAGGAGGCCTTCACGGACCCGCCGTCTTTGCCGTTCAAGCTGTCCGGACACCCTTCAACCGCCGCAGGAGAAAGCTCGTCACGCCCGCCAGGACGAACAGACACGTCGCCACGAAGATCCGCTCATCCGAGGGATGGTCGTCGAGGGCGGGATGCACGCTCTTGAGCACCACATGGACGTAGAAGAAGACGGCGGGCGCGTACAACGCCCACCACGCGACTTTGCTCCAGGCCTTCAGCGCGTAGCCGTCCAGCGGTTCGATCGGGAGCAGGCCGAAGACGACCACCTGGATCCCCGCGGCCAGCACGACACAAATCGCGAAGGCGATCCCATAGGTCATCGACTTCGGAGCCGCTTCACGCCCGGCGACGACGAGAGGGGCGAGCGCCGCCCAGAGACCGATACAGGTCACGAGGACGGCGATCCCGCCGCCGAGCGTCGCCCGTCCTTGCGCCTTCTTCGACACCGCTCCCACCGCGAAGAAGGTGACGACCAGTCCATAGACGTAAGGCACGGGAGAACCCAGCCAACGGGACACGGTGGCCAGCACCGCGGCCACGAGGAACCCCAGCCAGATCGCCCTGAGATGGCCGCGTCCGCGGTCCGGGCTGAGCAGTGAATCCTTGGGTTTCTCGTAGACGGCGACGACCAGTGACAGGGATATCGCGCCCGCCGCCGCTTTCACTGCGACGGCACCCCAGTCCCAGGTGCGGGCATTGACCTCCGCGTCGGCCCAGACCAGCAGTGCCCCGCCGATCGCCGCGTAACCGAGTGTCCGCGCCACCGCGTGGCCACGCGGTGGCGCGGTCTCCAGCCGTTCGAGGGTGCGCCGGGTCCGGAGTACTTCGATGATCTTGTTGACCAGGTCCGCCGGGAACGCGGTCTCCAGCAAGAGCACCAGCGACAGGATCGCCGCCGTCTCCACCCCGCTCGCCGCCAGGGACCGCAGATCGGTCAGGACCTCGCTCGGCACGGGAATGTGGACAGGCCCGGGTGGCTTCGGTCCGGGTGGTTCCGAAGGGGGTGGCGGCGGGGAACCGGGCGGCTCCGTGGTCGGCTGGGCAGGTGTGGTGGCGGCCGGCTTTTCCTTCCACGTCAGCTCGAAGGTCGTCAGCCCCGGGCCCGTGGGCAGTCTCATGGTCCCGGCGGGATAGGTGGCCCCGCCGCACCGGAACTCCACGGGGCGGATGCCCGCGGCCAGGCCGCCGGGGAGGTACGCGTGCAGGTCGACGAACTCCCAGTGCGCCCCGCCACCGCGTCCCTGCTCGGCCTCGTCGAGCCAGGTGTCCAGTCTCCTGCCACCGACGATGATGGGACCTGCCCGGCATTCCGCCGGATAGCCGTGCAGGTGGACGGTGACCTCGGGTTTCCCCGACGGCTGGTCGCCGGTCGGCGCGGGTGCGTCCGTCGCGGACGGCCTCGGCCGGACCGTGATGGTGACGGTCGCGTCCGCCGCGTCGTTCTGCGGGTCCACCGCCCGATAGCCGAAGGAATCCGTTCCGGTGAAACCGGTCGGCGGCGCGTAGTCGAACGACCCGTCCGGCCGCAGGACGACCCGGCCACCTCGCGCGGTGAAACCGTTTTTCGCCGTGGCCGCCGCGGTCATCCGTTCCCCGTCGGGATGGCTGTCATCCGCCAGCACACCGGGCGCGGGAACCTTCAGCAGCACACCCGTTGTCGCCTCGTAGCTGTCGTCGCGCGGATGCGGGCCGATCCGCACCCCGGCGGACACGGTCGCCGTGTTGCTCCTGTTCCCCGCCGTGTCGACGATCCGGTAGCCCCACTGCGCCATCGTCGAAGTCCCTCTGCGCCAACGGAAACCGACCGGGCTGGTGGTCGGCTCCACCACGCCGTCCGTCGGGCCGGACACCAGCTCGACGGCACGGACCTGCGCGCCCCGCGGGGTGTCGTTCGCCAGGACGTCGACCGTGAACCAGCCGCCGACCGCCTGGTTGCTGGAAAAGACGACGCGGTCGTCCACCGCCACCGCGGGCGCCGCGGCCATGCTCAGCAAGGCACCCAGCCCGGCTATCAGCAGCACCAGGGCGCGTTTCATCACCCGTCAGAAATTCCAGGTCCGGACGGTGAGATCCCAGCGGCCGCTGTTGTCGACGGTCCTCTCGTCGTTCTGCGCCAGCCACAGCCAGGTCTCCGGCCCGTGGTGGACCACGCATCCGCTGTCGGCCCCGATCGGGAAGGCGACCCCCGACGAGACGAAGAATCCGTACAGTCCGTACGACGGTGCCGAAATCCCGCCCCAGACCGTCCTCGTCCGTTCGGTCGGGTGGCCCGCGGGCGAGTACGACGGCCCCCACGGCCACGAGTCGATCTTGATGGAGCCGGTTGCCCGGATCCGGACGACGTCCCCGTCCCGCAGGGGGATGCCGGGGCCGATGACCGTCCGGTCCCGGTAACCGAAGTTCGCCGGCTGCCCGTTCAGTATCGTCAGAGCCGTATCGCGGATCACGCCGATCTGGTCCCCCCGGCACAACTGCTGGGACAGCTCGGTCCCGGCGTGCGCGGGCGCCGGCTGCAGCAGGCCGAGTACGGCCACCGCGGCCGCGATCGGCACGGTGTACCGGATTCCTGTCATGGTCGTTGGACTCCCGTCGTGACGCCGTTTCCCCGGTGCCTCCGAGGATCGGGCAACGCACCGGTCCAGGTCGAAGTCGTTGTGGCTATGCGCCGATCGGCCGGGGCTATACCGGCAGTTCGGCCGTGATCCGGGCCGCCAGCTCGCAGAACAGCCGGGGCAGCGCGCGCCGGTCGTCGCGGCGGCGGGCGACACCGGTGGACGAGAGCGGACCTCCGCGCAGCTCCACAGCGTGGAACCCGTGCACGGAGGCGCTCTTGACGTACAGATACGGCGCCGGGCAGACCACGGTGTTCAGGACGACGGACAGCGCCAGCTCCGTCACCGTGCTGACCGGTTCGCCCACCGCCTCCGGGTACTCGCCGTTGCGCAGTTCCGGCAGCAGCCACCACCGCTTCATGGACTCGGGCACGGCGTCGCCGACGTTCGGCATCGGCTCTTCGAGCACGTCGGAGACGTCGACCGATTCGAGCTCCGACAACGGGTGCCCGACCGGAACCGCGAGACCGCACGGCTCGTCGATGATCGGCTCCCACAGCACCCGTTCGATGTCCACCGGCAACCGCACCAGCGCGACATCGACCTCGTCGTCGAGCAGCGGCCGTTCCGGGTCGGGCAGCGTGGTCTCCTGCCACGACAGCCGGACATGCGGATACGCCGCCGCGAACGCGCTCGCGATCGGCACGTGCACCGCGCGCGGGATCGGCGGCGACCAGCCGACCCGCAGCACGTCCGGCTCCGCCCCTGCCCGCCGGGTCGCGCGGGCGGCCTCGTCCACCATCCGCAGCACTGCTTGTGCGTGGCCGTAGAAGACCTCACCGGCGGCGGTCAGCCGGACCCCGTCCGGAGCGCGCAGGAACAACGGCACGCCGAGCTCCCGCTCCAGCGCGCGGATCTGCTGGCTCAAGGTCGGTTGCGAGACGAAGAGCATCGTCGCGGCCTTGGTGAACCCGCCCTGCTCGGCGACGGCCGTGAAGTACCTGAAATGACGCAGTTCCATGCTCCCCGCCCCGCGTTCGACGCCCATCCCCTTCGAGCCCGTCCACGATTCCGCAGAACGGCGTACCGGGACACGTCCAGCAGGATGAAGTCCGGCAACGATCCGGACACCCTCGTACTCCGGTCAGGACGACGATCCGGACGTTTCCGCCGAGCCGCCGGATCCGTACGGGCGGGTGAGGATCTCGAGCACGTGACCGTCCGGATCGTCGAAGTAGACGCCCCGGCCGCCGTCGTTGGTGTTGATCTCCCCCGCGCCGCGGTGCCCCGGCCCCGCCCAGTACGGCACACCCTTTTCGCGGATCCGTCCGAAAATCGTGTCGAACTCGTCCTCCTCGACCAGGAAAGCGTAGTGCTGCCTGGAGAATTCCTCGGTGCTGTGCATGACGTCGAGCGAGACCTCGTTGCCGGTCTGGACCACAAGGAACGGACCGAATTCGGCGGGCTCGGGCAGGCCGAGGATCGAAACCAGGAAGTCCGCCGTGGCGGCCCGGTCGGTGGCGTTGATGATCGTGTGATTCAGCTGCACTGTCATGAAAAGCACCATGACATCTCGAGTTCGCTGGAGGTCAACACGTTCACCCGTAACGTTTCGCGGTCCGTCACGACTTGAGTACTGGAGCCGACACGAAGGGGACGTGATGCGTGCTTTGGCGATGGCCGGTGTTGCCGGTCTGTTCATGCTGACTCTCGCTCCGCCGGCGGCGGCGTCCGGCGTCCCGGAGCAGTGGTCGGCCGGACCGTTCACGGCGCAGGTCGCGGTCATGGCGGGGGACGTCGACGGCGACGGCAAGGACGATCTGGTCAGCTACAACACCTATCTGTACGGATGCTACGTGCTGCGGTCGAGCGGTTCCGGCTTCCAGGCACAACAGAACTGGGGCGCCGGGGACTTCCTGAGCAGCGGCTTCAACGGCAGCGCCAACTTCGTCGGCGACATGGACAACGACGGCCGCGCGGACGCCATCGCAGTCCGGCGGCAGACGGCCTCGACACCTCGCGGCATCTTCGTGGCGAGGTCGATCGTGGACTACTACGGCGTGGAACGCTTCGGGACGCCCAAACAGTGGCTGAACAACACCATCGCCGGTGACTACGGGAACCTGGCCGCCGATCTGGACGGCGACGGGGACACCGACGTGATCGGCCTGTTCGACGTGGCCACCCTCGCGGCACGGTCGGACGGCGGCACGACCCTGCCGCTGGTCGCGTGGGCGCCGCCCATCCGCGGCGGGAAGGCGACGCTGGCGGCCGACGCGACCGGTGACGGGAAGGCCGACCTCATCCTCGTCGACGCGGACGGCACGAGGGTGGTGGCCGGCACCGCGAACCGCTGGTTCGACACTCCGGTGTCGTGGTCGGCGATTCCCTTCCACGGCAGCAAGAAAACCCTCACCGCGGATATCGACGCCGACGGAGATGCGGACCTCATCGCGATCAACGACAACGACGTGCAGGTGATGCGCTCCACCGGGTCGGGCTATTCCCCGCCCGAGACGTGGTACGCGGGCCCCTTCTTCGGCACGAAGGAAACACTCACGGCCGACGTCGACGGAGACGGCGACGCGGACCTTGTCGCGGTGAACGCCGACGACGTCTGGGTTCTGCGCTCGCAGTAGTGGGCCGGGTTGGTCGTGAGTGGCGATTCGTGGTGTGAAAACACCAAGCCCAAAACCACCACCCCCCCCCCCCCCGCGAAGGCCCGGCCGTGGGGGTAATTCGCGCAGCCCACAAGCAG
>NZ_JBVIRO010000009.1:35662-75615 GCF_055575975.1 Amycolatopsis sp. NPDC033938 | reverse complement strand
CCCTAACCTATCCCCCCACACTCACCCACCCACGACCCACCCGACCCAGCGGACTTCCTGGCGTGAGGTACATGATGGCCCCCTTCCTTGCGCCTAGCGCAAGGAAGGGGGCCATCATGTACTGGGGAAGGCGTGAAGGTCGAGTTTCCTCGGCTGAGCCGAGGGAAGGGGTCCTTCACGCGCAGCCGGTGTGACTGGTGGTGCTACTGAGGCTCGTGATGGTCGTCCGCGACCGCCGTAGGTACCTCAAACACCCTTGGCCAGAACCACAATCGTCACTCACGACCAACCCAGCCCACCCCTCACCCGCAGTCTCAAGTCAGGAAAGTCCATGACCGACGCAAGCCCGCTGGGCGCCGACGAGGCCACGTTCATCGCGGCGACCCGGTCAAGCGATACGGCGCGGTTCGCGCTCATCACGGAGCGCCACCGCCGTGAGCTGCAGGTGCACTGCTACCGGATGCTCGCGAACTACGAGGACGCCCAGGACATGACGCAGGAGACGTTCCTGCGAGCGTGGCACAAACGGGAGTCGTTCAAGGGCCAGGCCGCGCTGCGGACCTGGCTGTACCGGATCGCGACGAACGTCTGCCTCGACTTCCTGGAGAAGCGCAAGGACCGCGCACCCGTACCGTCCTCCGAGCTGCTGTACCTGCAGCCGTACCCCGACCGGATGCTTCCCGAGGATCCGCAGGACGCGGTGGTGGCGCGGGAGACGATCGAACTGGCGTTCATCGTCGCCGTCCAGCATCTGCCGCCGCGGCAGCGGGCGGTGCTCATCCTGCGCGACGTCCTGGGCTGGCCGGCGTCGAAGGCCGCCGACGTCCTCGGCCTGACCGTCGCCTCGGTGACCAGCGCACTGCAGCGGGCGCGGGTGACGATGCGCGAGCGGCTGCCCGGCCGCCGTCTCGACTGGCGCTGCCCCGCCACCCACGAGCTGTCGGACGACGAGCGCGGCGTGGTGAAGTCCTACATCGACGCCCACGAACGCAACGACCTCGACGGGCTGGCGTCGTTGCTGCGCGACGACCTGCGCTTCGGGATGCTGCCCGAGCTGGGCACCGCGCCCATGACGGCCAAGGACGCGGTCGACGGCTGGGTCTCCGGCGGGCTCTTCCAGCCCGGTCACGACGACTGGCGCGGTGTCGCCACGACGGTCAACCGCATGCCCGCCGCCGCGCTGTATTTGCGCACCCCCGACGACCCGCGATACCGGCTGTTCGCCATCGCGGTCCTGCACATCGTCGACGGGAAGATCGCCGAGCTCACCGGATTCGACGCCACCGGCAAACCGTGGCTGGACCTGCCCCGGACGCTGTGACCTCTCAGTGCCTCGTCTCGTATCGGGTCAGCACCACGCCGCCGGGAAACGTCCGCGTCTCCACCAGGGTCAGCTTCACCCAGCTGTCCAGCGCGGTGAAGAACGGCGTACCGCCGCCCACCAAGACCGGGACGGTGACCAGCACGTATTCGTCGATCAGCCCGGCCCGCATGGCCGCCGCGGCGAGCGTGGCGCCGCCGATGTCCATCGGCCCGGCGTCCTCGGCCTTGAGCCGGGTGATCTCGGTGACCGCGTCGCCGGTGACCAGACGGGTGTTCCAGTCGACCGTGCTGGTCGTCGACGAGAACACCACCTTCGGCATGTCCCGCCAGCGGCGGGCGTACTCGATCACCGCCGGTGTGGCGCCGGGCTGCCGGTCGGCGGCCGGCCAGTGGGAACTCATCACCTCCCACAGCTTGCGCCCGTACAGCGCCAGGTCCGTCGCCGCCACCCGGTCGGACCACCACTGGAACAGCTCGTCACCCGGCGACGAGTCCGGTCCATCACCCGCACTCCAGCCCAGGTCGTCACCGGGCGCGGCGATGTAGCCGTCCAGGGTCACATTCATGCCAAAGGTCAGTTTCCGCATGGCGTCAGCCTCCGTGAGTCGATCTCACCCGTACAGACGGTCGCGCCGGGAAAAACTGATCGGTGCGCACTCCGCCCCCCAGTGGTCTTGGTAGCCCAGGCGCTACCACCCGGCCTCAAGGCACCGCCACCGCGAATCGGCGGGCTGACCCGATGGTGTGAGCGGCGGCGGACGGCGATGCTGGGGAAGACGAAGCCACCGAGCGAAGGAAAAGCATGTCCAAAGTGGATTCCCTGCGCCGTACCATGATTCGTGCCGCCAGTGTGGCGCTGATCGGAGCTTTCTGCGCGGTCGCGGTACCCGGCGGGGCCGACGCCGTCGTGAACGGGAAGAACTCCACCGAGCGTTACGAGTTCATGGCCTCGATCCCGGAGGTCGTGCCCGAGCTGAACAACGCCAAAGGTGTTTGCGGGGCGGTGCTGATCCACCCGCAGTGGGTGGTGACCGCGGCGCACTGCGTCGACCCGGTGAACAACCCGGCCAGGCCGGAGGGGACCGTGCGCATCGGCAGTGAGCGGCGGACCTCCGGTGGCACCGTACGCACGATCGATCGCATGGTGCGTCACCCCGGCTATCAACCGGACTCGCCGAACAAGAACGACATCGCGCTGGTACGCCTGGACCGTCCGGTCTCCGAACAGCCGATCCGCATCGCCGTCCGTCCCGGCCGCCCCGGCACGCCGACCCGCTTGCTGGGTTTCGGCACCACCGTCGACACCGCCGACATCACCAAAGCGGTGTTCCCCGAACGGCTCCAGCAGCTCGACACCCGCCGAGGGGCGGAATCCGAATGCTCCCCCGGATACGCGGATCCGACCAGGCTGTGCACCGTCAGCCGCAAGCGCGGCGCGATGGCGTGCATGGGCGACTCCGGCGGGCCGCAGGTCCAGCGCGGGAAGGGTGGCCGGTGGGAACTGATCGGCGTCACCTCCGGCCCCGGCGACGACGACGTGCCCTGCGCCAACGGCCCCGGCCTCTACACCAGTGTGCCCGCCTACGCCGACTGGATCCGCCGCACCATCCACTGAAGTGCCCGGTCCCTCCCCAGTGGACTGTCCACAAGGGATAGTGGCCGCTAGGAAACCGACCGCAGCCGGATACGGACGCACAGTCCCCCGGCTTCGGCGTCCGCGAGACCTACGGTGCCACCGTCATCCGTGACGAGCTGTTTGACGATCGCCAGCCCGAGGCCGGAACCCGAGGGCCCGGTCGTGCCCGAGCCACGCCAGAACCGGTCGAATGCCCGGAGCTGGTCGTCATGGGGCAGACCGGGCCCTTCGTCGGCCACCTCTATCAGGACGTGCTCGCCCTCCCTGACGGTCCGGACGACGACCTCACCGCCGGACGGCGAAACCTCCAGCGCGTTGGAGAGCACGTTGTCCAGCACCTGTTCGAGGTTCCCCGGGCTGACCAGGACCTCCGGGTCCCCGTCGGCGTGGTCCGCCCGCAGCCGCACCCCGCGTTCCGCGGCGACGGCGCGCCAGACCTCGAATCGGCCGTCGACGACGTCCCGCGCCCGGACGCGTTCCGGCGTACCCACCGCGGCTTCCGCCCTCGCCAACGTGAGCAGGGCGTTGACCAGCCGGTTCATCCGCACGACCTCGGCCGTGGCCAGGTCGATGTCCTCCCGCACGAAGGGATCGGTGGCCCCGTCGGCGATGTTGTCCAGCGAGAGCCGCAAAGCGGTGAGCGGCGTCCGCAGCTGATGGGACGCGTCGGCGATGAACGCCCGCTGCGACTGGACGAGCGTGTCGATCGTCTCCGCCGCGTTGTTCAGCGTCCGCGCCAGGGTCCGGGTCTCGGTCGGACCGGATTCCGCCGCCCTGGCACCGAGGTCTCCGTCGCGAAGCCGCCGCGCCATCCGATTCAGCTCCCGGAACGGCCGGGTCAGCCGCCTGGCCAGCAGGACACCCAGGATCGCGGCCGCGATCAGCACGGCCACGGCGAGGACCGCACGGAAACCCCAGATCTGCACCTGCCGTTCGTTCAACGGGGCCGACGGGTAACTCACCCGGACCGCGCCGACGACCGCGCCGTCGGCATCCCTCGCCGGCACCGTGAGCACGAGCCCCTCGGCGCCCAGTGCGGGCGCCTCGCCCCAGCGGGTGTCCTCTCGCCCTTCGAGCGCGGCGGTGAACGCCGGATCGTCCGGGGCCGCGGGCAAGGGCAGCGGAACGGCCGCCGTCCGGTCGGCGAGCAGGACGTCGAGGCGGCCCGGTGTCTCCTGTTCGTAGGCCGCGGCCAGCCGCGCCAGCGCCTGCCGCGACGGCGTGTCCGGTGCCGCCAGCAACAACGCCGCCGTCGCCGCCTCCCGGCGCACCGATGTCTCCACATCGCCCCGCAATTGGCCGGTGAGCACGAACGCCACCGGTACGGTGAACGCGGTGATCGCGACGGCGACCAGCAGGATGTAGCTGACGACGAGCCTGCGGTTCATCAGGACACGACCAGCCGGAACCCGACACCCCGGACCGTCTCGACGGTCACGGCGTCACCGAGCTTGCGGCGCAACGCGGCGACATGGACGTCCAGCGTCTTCGTCGGGCCGAACCAGTTGCTGTCCCAGACCGCCTCCATGATCTGCTCGCGAGTCAGCGCCGCACCGGGTTCCTCCGCGAGGAAGGCCAGCAGATCGAATTCCTTCGGCGGCAACGGAAGTTCGTCGCCGTCCAGAAGCACCCGGCGGGCCCGCCGATCGATCACCAGTCTCCCGCCCGCGTAGCTGTCCGGCGTCACCTCCGGGGGCTGGCCCGCCACCCGCACCCTCGTCCGGCGCAGCACCGCCCTCATCCTGGCGACGACCTCACGGACCCCGAACGGCTTGGAGACGTAGTCGTCCGCGCCGATCTCCAGCCCGACCACCCGGTCCACCTCGTCCGAACGCGCACTGATCACGATGATCGGTACATCCCCGCGCTCCCGCAGCTCACGGCAGACGTCCAGCCCGTCGGTGTCCGGCAGGCCCAGGTCGAGCAACACCACTTCGGCGGCCTCGGCCGTCAGCGCTTCCGCTCCCGTCCGGACCCAGTCGACCTCGAAGCCATACCTGGCGAGACCGCGCCGCAGGGACTCGGCGATCGATTCGTCATCTTCAACCAGCAGTACCCGCACGCGACAGATCATGCCACCAGCGCGGCGAAACCACCTATCGCCAGTCCACTATGGATTCGCGTCGGCGGCGAGCGCCGTCGAATCTTTCCGAAATCCTGGTCGCTTCCTGGTCCCACGCTGGATTTCTCCTTCCCATCGGACATCCACAGTGGAGACATCCAGTTCACCGGATCAGGCAGGGAGACAGAAAATGCGTAACAAGGTTCGTACCACCACCGGTGTCCTCGCCGCGACGACGGCCCTGGCACTCGTGACCACCGCGTGCTCGGCCGGAAACGCGGAGGAGCCCGGCCAGGCCGCGGCTCCCGCGCCCGCTCCGGTCGCTCAGCAGGCCGCCGCCAAGGCCTCCCAGCAGGACATCGCCGCGCTGTTCCCGGTCTGGAACGCGGCGCTCGCCACCGGCGACCCCGACAAGGTCGCGGATCTGTACGCCCCCGACGCGGTGCTGCTGCCGACGGTGTCCGACGATGTCCGGACCACCCGCGCCGAGATCGTCGACTACTTCCAGCATTTCCTCGAGAACAAGCCTTCCGGCACGATCGTGAAGGAAATGGTCAGCGTCCTCGACACCGACACCGCCGTCAACACCGGCGTCTACCGCTTCGCCCTCACCGGCAAAGACGGCAAACCCACCGAGGTCGAAGCCCGCTACACCTACGTCTACGAGCTTCGTGACGGCAAGTGGCTGATCGTCAACCACCACTCTTCGGCGATGCCGGAAAAGAAATAGCGTCGTAGGTTTCACAGGCCACGAGCACCTCGGCGCCCCACCGGCTGAGCCCCAGTGCGGCCAGTGCGCGGTGACCGTGTGGATATTGCTTCATCTAACGCAACAAAATCCACACGACACCTCCATTCGACGAGGTAGTGAGTGACAAGAGAAAGCACACGAGATCTCCGGAAAGGAAATGACCGATGACCGAATCGACCACCCCGCTCGACGTGGTGAACAAGTACTTCGACGCGTTGGCCGCCAACGACTTCGTCACCGTTTCCGCGATGTTCGCCGAGAACGTCGTGTGGCACCAGCCCGGCGAAAACCGGTTCTCCGGAATTCACCGAGGCGGAGCCGCCGTCGGTGCACTGCTCGGGAGCATGACGGCGGCCAGCGAGGGTTCGTTCAAACTCGCGCCGACCGGCGCGCCCCTGGTGAACGGGACACTGGTCGCGGTCCCGGTTCACTTCAGCGGGAGGCGCGAAGACGCGGAGATGGCCCAGGACGGGCTCGACCTGCTGAGGATCGAGGACGGTCGCGTGGCCGAGGTGTGGCTGTTCTCCTCGGACCCGGGCTCCGAAGACGCCTTCTGGGGCGCGGCCTGACCGCTACGCGCACCGTGACGGCACCATCGTCGCCACTGGAACACCCCGGCTCCTCGCCCGCGATCGCCGGAGCCACCGCTTCTCCGGAGTAGGCCGGGAACACCTTGCCCGGACGTCAAACGACGGCCGGCGGGCGTGAGCTCGACCAGCGACGACCGCCGGTCGTCCGGATTGGCCCGGCGACGGCAATACCCGGCGGCCTCGATCCGGCCGACCACCTTGCTCGTGCCGCCGACGGTGATGGAAAGATCACCCCGCCCCAGCACCGGCGATCATGCCTTGAGGAGCAACCGTGGAGCAGCCCAAGGCGATGCCGGACGTACGCGGTGACGCCGCACGACGGGCCTTGGTGCTGCAATACGTCACGATCGGCTACAACGTGGTCGAAGGCGTCATCGCGATCGGCGCCGGTCTCGCCGCGGCGTCGGTGGCACTGGTCGGCTTCGGCGTCGACTCGGGAGTCGAGATCGTCGCCGCGCTGCTGATCGCGGTCCGGCTTCGCGCCGCGATCCGGAAAGGTGCCGTCGACGAGCGCAAGGAGTACCGCGCTCTGCGATTCGTGGCGCTCACGTTCTTCGCCTTGGGCGCCTTCATCCTTTTCGAGAGCGTCCGGGAAATCATCGACGGCGCCAAACCGGCGAAATCGTTGGTCGGCATCGTCCTGACCGGGGTCTCCATCGTGACCATGTCCTTTCTCGCCGCCGCGAAACGCCGGACCGGACTGGAGATGAACTCACGGCTCGTCGTCGCCGACGCGGCCGAAACGCGGCTCTGCGTCTGGTTGAGCGTGACCACGTTCCTCGGCTTGGCTGCTTACGCGGTGCTCGGCTGGACCTGGCTGGACGCGGTGGCGGGACTGGTCATCGCGCTCTTCGCCGTCAACGAAGGACGTCGCGCCTGGTCCGGCGAGCTGACGTGTGAAGTGTGATCACCCGAGTGCGGGATCCAGGCACGCGAGTTACGCCTCTGAGCACGCGAGTCACGCCTCCGCTGCGAACGCGCGAAGGCGACATCAGGCCGGGGTGAGCACCACGACCGGGATCTCCCGTTCGGTCCAGGCCTGGTATTTCGCGAAGTCGGCATACAGCTCGACCACGAGCGGCCACAACTCACCTCGCTCCTCGGGCGAGGCGACTCTCGCCGTCACGGGAAGGTCGCGACGGCCCCTGAGATGGATACGAGCATCGGGATGGGCCACCAGGTTGAAGTACCACTGCGGATGCTTGGGCAGCCCGCCCTGCGAAGCGACGATGACGAATTCGCCGCCGGAACGCAGATACAGCAGCGGAGTGGTGAACAGCCGACCGGATTTGCGGCCGCGGTGTTCCAGCAGCAGTGTCGGGACGGGTTTGCGGAAACCCGCGCCCACCCGCCAGGTGCCACCGACCCGGCCGTTGGTCAGTTCGAAGAGTTTCACCTGGATCTTGGCCATGTACTTGATGGCCTTGGCCGTCACCGGCGAGTCGATACCTTGAGGCGCTTGTTCGGGCAGGCTGAAACGTCCCATCGTGAACTCCTTCTCAACGGTTGCCTGCTGGAGGGGTCAGCATCGAGGTCACGAGGTCGATGAGGTCGGCGACGATCTGGTCGTCCGGCCAGGCCGCCGCGTCCACGCCCTGCAAGCGCCGGGTGCGCTCGACGTCGCCCAAGACGTTCAGTGTCACGTTCATGGCCTGTGTCAGGCGGAAATCGAGCGTTCCGCGCGGGGTTTCCGGACTCAACCGCTCCAGCAGTCCCACGAAAGCGGCGTTCCGCTGGAGGAACGATGCGGAGAGGGTGGCGAGTCCTTCGTCGCCGGACGCGAGCAACTGGCCGACCAAGCGGATCCAGTGCCCGCCACCGGCGGCGAGCACCGCGGCCACCGGCCGCACGAAAGCGCGAGCCAGATCGTGCGCGGTGACGCCTTCTTCGGGGAGCGCTCGGAGCACCGCCTCCCGCTCGTCCGCCACCTGGCCGAGCCTGCTCCGCAGGACCGCGTCGAGCAGTCCCTCCTTCGAACCGAAGTGGTAGTGGATCGCCGCGACGTTCGTCCGGGCCGCCTGCATCACCGTGCGCAGCGACACCGCCCCGACCCCGTGTTCGGCGAACAGCCGCTCGGCGGCGGTGACCAGCCGCTGTTCAGTGGAGTTCGCTCGAAGACCGGCGACACGGGCGGACATGACCGGATGCTATCAACTGATTCAATCAGTTGATAGAGCTCGCCGCGCGCCAGTGGCCCGGTACGGGCGAAAAAGAAGCTTGCCGACGTCTGTCGAGATACGGTCGGGCTGTTCGTCATCCTCTTCGACAGTTCGAACCCGCTGTACCGGAGGACAGATGCAATACATGCTGCTGGTCTACAACTGCGAGCGCCCCGAACCGGAGGATCCTGGCTTTCCCGAGGCACTGGCCAGGGTGAACGCGTTCGCCGAAGAATGCCGCCGTCGCGGCGCGTTCGTCGCGGGCCATCCCCTGGCGGGTGAGCACACCGCCACCACGGTCAGCGTCCGCGAGGGCAAGACGCTGATCACCGACGGCCCGTTCCTCGAAACCCATGAGCACCTGGGCGGGGCGTACATCCTCGATTGCCGCAACCTCGACGAGGCCCTCGAACTGGCCGCACTGTGCCCGATGGCCGAACAGGGCACCATCGAGGTCCGGCCGATCGCCGCGGTACCGGACCTCGACCACCGGGCGGCCACCGGCGCATGACCTCCGCTCCCGTCCTGCTGGAGGTCTACCGCGAGCACCGCGGCCGGATGCTCGCCGCCCTCGTCCGCGCGCTGGGCGATTTCGAACTCGCCGAAGACGCACTGCAGGACGCATGCGCGCTCGCCCTGGACAAATGGCTGGGCACGACACCGGACGATCCGGTCGCGTGGCTGCTGACAGCGGCCCGCAACAGCGCCATCGACCGGATCCGCCGTATCCGGCGCGGGCAGGAAAAGCTCGCGCTGCTGGGAGTGCGGGAGGAGGCGACGACCATGGACTTCGGTGGCGACAGCCTGCTCGGCATCGGCGACGAGCGGCTCAGCCTCCTGTTCACCTGCTGCCATCCCGCCCTGGCCGAAGAAGCGCGGATCGCGCTGACCTTGCAAGCCGTGGCCGGGCTGACCGCCGGGCAGATCGCCCGCACCTTCCTGCTCGGCGAAGCGACCCTGGCCCAACGACTGGTGCGGGCCAAACGCAAGATCCGTGACGCCGGGATCGGCTTCGAGGTACCCGCCGACCATCTCCTGCCCGAACGGCTCGCCGGTGTCCTCGCGGTGATCTACCTGATCTTCACCCAGGGTTACACCGCCGGCGGCGACCGGCCGGAGTACCGCGAACTGCAACAGGAGGCGATCCGGCTCGCCAGGCTGGTCGCCACCCTCATGCCCGACGAACCGGAAGCGCTGGGACTGGCGGCTTTGCTGCTCGTCCACGACTCACGCGCGGCGGCCCGCTACAGCCCCACCGGTGACGTCGTCCTGCTCGAGGACCAGGATCGCGCACGCTGGGACGGCGCCGAGATCGCCGAAGCCGTCGGCCTGCTGGATCGCGCGCTGGGTTTCGGCACGCCAGGCCCTTACCAACTGCAGGCCGCCATCGCGATCATGCACGCTCAGGCACCGACTCCCGAACACACCGACTGGCCCGGCATCGCAGCCCTGTACGCCCGGCTGCTCGTTTCGACCCCGTCCCCGGTGGTGGCGTTGAACCACGCTGTCGCGGTCGCCATGGCCACCGGCCCGGCCGAAGGACTGGCGCTCATGGACGAGATCGAGGGCCTCGACAGCTACCACTTGCTGCACGCGGCCCGTGCCGACCTCCTGCGCCGTCTCGGCCGCACCGAGGAAGCGGCCGCGGCATACCGGCGCGCTCACGACCTCGCCACCAACCCCGCCGACCGGCGCTACCTCGACGGCCGCCTGCACGCACTCGAATCCCCGGAGTCCTGATGAGACTGTCCATTCTCGACAATGGCCACCGCCGCCGCGCGAAACTGTTCTTCGCCCTCACCTCCAAGATGTCGGGCGTGGCCAGCCCGGACATCGTGAAGATGCTGCTCTATCGCCCCGGATTCCTCACCGAACCACTACTCGACCTGACAGCCGAAGCGATGCGCGGGCCGTCGTATTGGACCGCCGGGGAACGCGAGTTCCTCGCCATGAGCACGGCGCGACTGCACGAGTGCCCGTTCTGCGTCGTCACGCACGCCGAGCTGACCCGGATCGCGGGCACCGGCGAGATCGACCCGGACGACCCCGCCTCCGCGCGGCCGGAACTCCTTGCTGTCCGCACCTTCCTCGAAGCGGTCACCCTCGATCCCGGCCACGTCGAACCCGCCACGACGATCGGCCTCCCCGAGCACGCCGTCCTCGAAGCGCTGCGCGTGAACCTGGTGTGGAATATCGTCAACCGCCTGGCCAACGCGTTCGGCTTCACCCTCCGCGACGGTCAGCTGCACAGCGGGACCCGCTCGCTGCACCGGTTCGGCTACCGCTTCCCCGGCTTCCTGCTCGCCGACGGCCGCCGCGCCGACCGCGGCGACGCCGTCGAGAACCTGCGGCACTCGGTACTGGCGGCGCCCGCCACGACCAGCTCCTCCCTCCGAACCGCCGCCGCGGGCGGGGACCCCCTCCCCGAGCCTTGGCAGTCCTACGTGAAGAAGGTTCGCGACGCCTCCTTCAAGATCACCGAAGCGGACTTCGCCGAACTCTCGGAAGCCGGCTACAGCGAAGACGAAGCCTTCGAGATCACCATCGCCGCCGCGGTCGGAGCGGCCCTGCGCAGCTTCGACGCCGGTCACCACGCGCTCGGCCGTCGTCCGGCCCGGTGATCCGGGACCACGCAGGGCCACTCTCGCCGTCAGTTGACGCGCACGATTCGCCATCGGTTGCCGGCGGCGCCGTTGTCCGCCCCTTGCACGGCGAAGGCGCCCGCACTGGTGGAGTTGTTCTCGATGCCGAGCAGTTTGCCGCTGTGCGCGTTGCGGATCTTGCAGGTCCCGTCTCCTTGGTCGAGCAGCGTCCACCGGTGGTCTTCGGTGCCGTTGTCCGCCCACTGCAGGACCTCCGCGTTGTCCACTGTGGACATGTCACGGACACCGAGTACCTTGCCGCTGTTGGCGTTGCGGAAGCGGACGGCGTCACCGTCGGTGATGATCGCCCAGTTGTGGTCCGCGGTGCCCGAGTCGTGCCACTGCAGCGCACGGCCGCCGTCGGCCGTGGACATGTCCTGGATGCCCAGCACGAGGCCGCTGCCCACGTTCACCAGGCGGGAAGTGGCGCCGCTCTGGCCGTTGACGTTCCAGTAGACGGTGTAGTTGTGGCCGTGGGCGTCGTAGAAGGGGCCCAGGTCGACGGTGGATCCGTTCGCGGTGGCGGTGAAGGCCAGCGAGCTGCCGTTGGTCCGCGTGATCGATGAGGTGTTCAGTGACGGCAGTGCGCTGAGCGCGGTGTTCCCGTAGTTCCCGGACAGCACCGTCGGTCCGTAGGTGACCGCGGCGACGTTCGGGTTGTCGTTGGCCGGGCGCGTGATGACGCGCATCGGCAGGCGAAGGGTGACTGTGTCGCCGGAGTTCCACGAGCGGGTCAAGGTGGCGTAGCTGCCCGGCGTCGTGGTGACGTTCTGGACGGTGCCGTTGACGCTGATGGTCGCCCCGCTCGTCCAGCCGGGGATGCGGAGGCGCATCGACCATGTCCCGCCGACGGTTCCGGTGACCCGCAAGGTCGTGGTGTCGCCGACCGGGTACGACGTGGTCTGCGTGACCGTGATCCCCCGCTGCGACCAGGTGAGCACCGATGGCACGAACATGTTCACGATCAGCGTGGATCCGCTGGAGAAGTAGACGGAGTCCATCAGGGCCGTGTGCATCTCCAGGCCCGTGCCCTGACAGCACCAGAACGAGTCGTAGTCGGTGCTCCACGTGCCACCGCCCCACGCCGGCCCGACACCACGACGGCCTCCCGGGTTCAGCGGAGTGAAGTACGTGACGTGCCCATGGGTGTCGGCCGGATTCTGCTGGCCGATCATCTGGTTCAGCCACGCCCGCTCGTAGTAGTCGAACAGTTCGGCCCTGGCGGGATCCAGCGCGAACAGCTCCCGGGTGAGCTTGAGCATGTTGTAGGTGTTGCAGCTTTCGCAGGTGTCCTTGTTCAGGTACCCGGCGATGGCGTTGGGCGGCCGGAAATGCTCGGCTTGGCTGTTGCCGCCGATGGCGTAGGTGTGCGCGTTGACGCAGATCCCCCACGCGTTCCCGGCGATGTCGCGATAACGAGTGGTACCGGTGGCCTTGTACTCCCGCGCGGCGCCGATCCATTTGGGCACCTGAGTGTTGGCGTGGATCCCGTTGAGCTGGTCCTGATCGGCCGCCAACGGAGTGAACACCGCGGCGTGATCGAAGCGCTGGGCGACGGTGAGCCAGCGCGAGTCGCCGGTCTGCTGGTACAGATCGGCCAGCACGGCGTTCATCCCGCCGAACTCCGTCGCCAACATGGCCTGCATCTGCTGCCCGGTCAACCGGCCGGTGCGCTGGTCGACCCACCCCGCCAGCCGCAACAGAACGTCGCGCGCCTGGGTGCTTCCCAGGTACCGCCACACATCCAGCAAACCGGCCAGGGTTTTGTGGACGCAGTAGTACGGTACGTTGCCGTTGGTCAGCGTCCGCGCCTCCAGAGCGGTGAAGTCCGCTTCGGGGAAGCCGGAGAGATACCCGCTACCGAACCCGGCCGCGCCGTTGTTCGCTTGGCATTTGGCCAGCTCCGCCACCATGTACACGGCCTTGTCACGGCAGACGGTGTCCCCGGTCACCGCGTACGCCTGAGCCCAGGCCGAGAGGAAATGCCCCTGCACGTGGGTGCGGAACGGGAAGGACGGCGCGTCCCAGCCGCCAGTGGGAGCGGCGCCGTTCGTGGACAGCCGGTGATTGGCCCGGAAGTTGTACAGCAACCGATCGACGTTGACGAAGCGCAGATAGTTCACGGTGCGGTTCTGGTTGTCCAGCCACCGGCTCGCCGTCAGCCGAACCTGGCCGAGCTGGAAGGGATACGCGGACACGCCGATGTCCGGCCTCACCGGGGGCAGGGCCGCATGCGCGACCGAGCCGCCGAAGTAGTCCCCCACGACAGAGGCGACCGTCGCGGCTCCCGTCGCTTGCAGAAGCCGCCGTCGGCTGAAAGAGGAAGACATCGTTGTATCCCTTTCCATGGAGAACGACATGTGCCGAGATCAGTACATTGTGGACATAGCTTCGCCTCGCCCTTCGCCTACGCGGAGACGTTGCCGCAGCGACGATGTTAGCGCTAACATAACTATCCGTTCGTCCGGCAGGCACGGATGAGACTTGTGCTGCGAGCCGACAGGGCCAGGGCGGTACTCGGCGGAGCTAGCACGAGCGTGGCCGATAACCGCCTCCGCAGTCAAGGCGCCGTACAGGTTTCACTCCTCGCCCCGACCCTCCCGCGAGTCCGGACCGGCTACCGGAAGCCGGGACGAGGACGGAGTGTCCACAAAGGACCTGTTTGGGCAAGCAGGTGTCCGACTTGAGCATTATACGCGGTTTCCCGAGGGGGCCGCGAGTGTCAAGTGGCGTTCTAACGAGAAGCAAGGCAAACATGGCGTGCCCCCGCGCGGGACCGGGTTGACTGACGGAAGCCGGGCCGCGCCCCAGCGCCCACAAGGGACGCTTTTCCAAGAAGGCTGTCCAGCTTGGGTGGTTTGTGCGGTTTCGGGCCGGGGTCGTGAGTGGCAATGAGGGTTCTAACCCTATTCGCCACTCACGACCCCACGCGGAACCGCTCATGCAGGCCTGAATCGAACACGGAGCTACCCGACTGCGTCCTCTGTGGACAGTCAAGGACGCGCCGAGTCTCAGCAGGGAGTACCTGACTGCACCACGTAGCGAAGGCCTCTCGGGTTCACGGGGGCCTTCACGGCAACAAGCCGACCGCGCCATAGTTGCCTTACCCCCCGATAACCCGATGATTGCGCCCCCTGCGGCAAATCACGTACGGTATGCGCCCCGGCAGACGAACTCCCGCCGACCAGCCGAAGGTCCACAATGGATCCGGCGGTGAACCCGGCGAAGCACCCGGACGCAGCACCTTCCCCTCGCTTTGGTATACCAAAGAGCCGGTTCGGACCCCGGCAGGAAAGGTGCTCTCCGTGTTGATCCGTGACGTCCGCCCGTGGGGTGGACAGCGCAGCGACGTCGAAGTGACCGGCGACCGGATCGCGTCGGTGCGACCGCACGATCCGGCTCCCGCCACGTCGCCCGATACGGTCGAGGGACGCGGACGGCTGCTGTTCCCGTCGTTCAGCGACGTGCACGTCCACCTGGACTCGACCCGGATCGGCCTGCCGTTCCGGCCGCATACGGGCGCGCCGGGGGTGTGGGCGATGATGCTGAACGACCGCGAGAACTGGCGCGACGCCGAGGTTCCGCTGCCCGAACGTGTCGCCGGGACGCTGGAGCGGATGATCGCCAACGGCACCACCCGGGTACGCAGCTACGCGCAGGTGGACGTCGACTGCCGGCTGGAGAAGCTCGACGCCGTCCTCGCCGCGAAGGAGCGGTTCGCGGGGCACGCGGACGTCGAGGTGATGGCGTTCCCGCAGGCCGGGATCCTGCGCGAGCCCGGCACCGCGGACGTGCTGGAGGCCGCGCTGCGCTCGGGCGCCACGGTCGTCGGCGGGATCGACCCGTGCTCGCTGGACAAGGACCCCAAGGGACATTTTGACGTCGTGTTCGGGCTCGCCGAGAAATACGGCGTGGAGGTGGACATCCACCTGCACGAGCCGGGGCACCTCGGCGTGTTCTCGGCCGACCTGGTGATCGAGCGGGTCCGCGCGCTGGACATGCGCGGCAAGGTGACCATGTCGCACGCGTACGGGCTGGGCTCGGTCTCGGAGCAGGTGAGCCGCCGCATGATCGACACGTTCGCGGAGCTGGACATCGCGATGGCGACCGTCGCACCATCCGTCGACGGCCAACTGTCCCTGGCGGACCTCACGACCGCCGGCGTGCGCGTCGGCCTGGGGGAAGACGGCCAGCGAGACTACTGGAGCCCGTACGGCAACTGCGATCTGCTCGACCGCACCTGGCAGCTGGCCTTCACGCACGGCTTCCGCCGCGACGACCTGATCGAAATGGCACTGGCCGTCGCGACGATGGGTGGCGCGTCGATCATGAGCCACGACGTCCCGCGCCTGGCCGGCGTCGCCGACCGGCCCGGCGTGGCCGTTGGCGACCGCGCCGACCTGGTACTGGTGGACGGCGAAACCCCGACGAGCGCGGTGATGGACCGGGGCAAGGACCGTACGGTGCTGCACGACGGCGTCGTCGTGGCGGACGGGCTCTCGGTGGTGAACCTCTGATCGGCCGCGCCTCGACGTGCTCCGCCAGTAAGCTTTCGGGGTGAGAATCCGGCCCGCCGCACCAGACGACGTCGACGCCCTCGTTCCCCTCTTCGAGCATTGGGGGCACCCACAGGATCGCGAGGGGGTAGCCGGGATTCTGAAGCAGTGGCAAGACCTTCCGCAAGGCGCACTCATCGTCGCCGACGACAACGCCGACGTCGTCGGAATGGCCGCCGTCGTGGCCTGTCCACGACTGGCCGACGCGAAACTCAACGCCCATCTGCAGGGACTCGTGGTCGCCCGCCAGCGGTTGCGCACCGGCGTCGCGAGCATGTTGCTGACAGCCGCGGAGGATCTTGCCCGCGAATGGGGCTGCCTGCGGTTGGAGCTCACCACATCACGCACCCGAGACGCCGCGCAGCACTTCTATCGGGCGCGTGGCTATCACGAGACCTCGAGCCGGCAGGAGCGCTTCATCCGCGAGCTCCACGACCGGACCGCGGGACACTGATCAGTGCGTCTCCGGCTCGGAGCCGATCCGATAGGACACCGGCCTGCCATCCGCGTCCCGCACCGGCACCGGAGCGCCGCCGGCGTCGACGATCTTGCCGTCGACGATCCTGTCACCGTTTCTGAGCCGGGAGAACGCCTTCAGATCCGAGTAGTCGATCACCCGGGTGGCGGTCGCGAACACTGACGGGTTGTCGTCGGTCTTGCCTGTCTTCAAGTGGTTGAAGAACAGATTCAGCAGGACCGCCGTGAGCGCGGCGGCACTGATGCCCGAGTGGAAGATCGTGCCGACCCACGCCGGGAAGTGGTGGTAGAAATCCGGCGCCGCGATCGGGATCATGCCCATTCCGACGGAGGCCGCGACGACGACCAGGTTCATGTTCCCGTTGTAGTCCACTTTGGACAGCGTCTTGATACCGGACGCCGCGACCGTGCCGAACAGGACGAGACCAGCGCCGCCCAGGACGGGGTAAGGAATCGCGGCGACCACGCGACCCAGTACCGGGAGCATGCCCAGTACCAGCAGGACCACACCGCCGGCGGTCACCACGAACCTGCTCTTGACTCCGGTGATCGCGACGAGGCCGACGTTCTGGGCGAACGCGCTCTGGGTGAACCCGTTGAAGACCGGCGCGATCGCCGACGACGCCATGTCGGCCCGGAGACCGTCGCCGATCCGGCGTTTCCCGACGGGCGTGTCGACGATCTCCCCCACCGCCAGGATGTCGGCCGTGGTCTCGGTGAGGGTCACCACGATGACGATGAACATGGAGGCGATCGCGGCGACGCTGAAGGTCGGCGGGCCGAACGCGAACGGCGTCGGCACGGCGAAGATCGGACCAGCCCCGACCTGGGAGAAATCGGCCTCGCCCAGCGCGGCGGCGAGCACGGTGCCGACCACGATGGACAGCAGGATCGAGAGCCGGGACACCGCCGGGACCGGGACCTTGCTCAGCACCAGCACGATGACCAGCGTCAGCGCGGCCAGCCCGATGGTGGAGACCGAGCCGAAGTCCTGCGCCTTGGTGTCGTTGCCCATCGCCCACCGGGCGGCGACCGGCATCAGGCTCAGCCCGATCACCGTGATGACGGTGCCGGTGACCACCGGCGGGAAGTACTTCACCAGCCGGGAGAACACCGGCGTGATGAGCAGGCCGAGCGTCGCCGAGGCGATGACGGCGCCGAACACCGCGGGTAGCCCGCCGTCGGCGACGATCGCGGTCATCGTCGCCACACCGGCGAACGAGGTGCCCTGGACCAGCGGGAGCCGTGAGCCGAAGAAGGGCACGCCGAACGACTGCAGAATCGTCGCCAGCCCACCGATGAAAAGGCAGGAGGCGACCAGCAGGCCGATCTCCGACGGCGAGACACCCGCGGCGCCACCGATGATCAGCGGCGGCGCGATGATGCCGCCGTACATCGTCAGAACGTGCTGGATGCCGTAGGTGAAACTCTTGCCTGCCCCGAGCCACGCGTCCTCGGATCGGCCTGCCGCGGCCGCGTCACCCGCCCTCGGCCTTCTCTTCACCATCGGATCCGCCTCTCAGCAGTGCCGGGCTCCAAAGTTTCGATCTGCGGAGGTTAACTTCCACAAGGCAGAATTAGCAAGACCGCGCGGTGGCGGTCTCCACCCGAGGATCGACCGGGCGGATCCGGCGGAGAGCGCTGGAGTCAATTCTTTCCGGAGTATGACGGGAGCTCCGTTCCGTGCCCCGGCGCCGTCCACCGGTGTTCTGATTCCCTTCCACCGCAACACTGGAGGGAATCATGGAAAAGTTCCGTAACCCGGCTACGCGTCAGGCCCCGAGGCGCCGAGCGCTCGCACTGGCGCTTCTCGTGCCTTTGGTCTCGCTCACGGCGGTGCCCGGCGCCGAGGCCGCGACCGATCGTACGATCAAGGTGGTCACCTACAACGTCGGAGACGCGGGCGGCCTCAAAGCCGACCTCGTCCATCTCATCGAGACCGAACGCCCCGCCGTCATCGGGCTGCAGGAGGTCGCCGACCGCGAGGAGGTGGTGCGGGACGCCGCGGCCGCGACCGGCTACGTCGCCATCTACGAAACAGATCGTCAAGCGGTGAAGCACAACGCGATCCTCGTGCGCGGCAATCTGACCATCTCCGGCCACGGTGCCGCCGAAATCTCACCGGCGTCCAAAGTGGACCCGGCGACCCCCGGAACCGGCTCCGCGGAACCCGGCGACTGCGGCTGCTGGGTACCGCCGAAGTACGTCAACTGGGTGCGCGTGGGAGGTTCCGAGTTCCAGTGGGTCGTCGGCGTCGCGCATCTCACGCCGTCCGCGCAGCGGTACGAGCTCAACCGCGAACTGCACAACCTCCAGGTGCGCAACACCGCCGACTGGTTCTCCTCGCGGGTGGCCGAGCCGATCGTCATGGGTGACTTCAACGCCGAGCCGGGATCGGACCTGATGAGCGGACTCCGGCGCGTGGCCAAGGCGTACAGCGCCCCGAGCCACCAGACCCAGTCCATCGACCACGTGTGGGCGAAGAGGGATTCGACCGGCTCCGAGGTCGATGCCCTGACCGGCTACGGCAGCGACCATCGTCCGGTCCGCGCCCGGGTGACGGTGACCCGATGAGGCGCCTCTCGTTCCGGCGCTCGATGGTCGTCGCCGCGGTCGTCACCGCGTGTGGCGCCGGACTTCTGACGGCGATACCGAGCGCGACGGCGGTCGAAGCCGAAACCGGACCGCAGGACGAGTCCCTGGACTTCCGGTTCCCGGCGGCGGATCTGATGCGGGTGCCGGACACGAACACCTATATCGCCGTCGGTGCCAGCGTTCCCGGCAAGAAGCTGCCGTACACGAAGGTCGAGTTCGCCGACGGCGGCTTCCAGCGCCGAGGCGCGATCGACGGTGACGCATGGGACGGTGTCACGTTCCCCGCGGGTTACTGGGCGCGGCCGGACTCTCCATTGTGGACACCATCGATGTTCGCGCACCACGAGGACGGGCGCGTCGTCTACTACGTGTTCTACAGCGCGGCATTACCCGGACCCGAACCGGACGGCCAGGCGAAGCACTGCATCGGCTACGCGACTTCGTTGCGTGCCACCGGAGGGTTCGTCGCCAACGCCGATCCGCTGTTCTGCCCAGGACACGGGTGGGCGATCGACGCCGACGTGAGCCGGGGGCAGGGCGAGGTCTGGCTGACCCTGCGCAATGGCGCGTGGACCCAGAACCGGATCACCGCGCTGGGCGCGGCCAAACTGGAATTCGACCGGTCCCGGCACGTGCGGCGGTTGTCGGAGGACGACGCGAAGAAGCTCATCGACAACGCGAATCTCGAGTGGACACACCACAACAGTCCCGCCGACGACGTGCTCACGATCGAGAATCCCAACGCCGTCCGTATCGACGGCGAGTGGTTCCTCTTCTACTCGGGGAACAACTGGTACGCGAACCGCTACTCCACGGGCGTCGCGTACTGCGGGACGGCGTTGACCGACAACCGGTGCACGCCGATGTACGAGCAGCGGGCGTACTTCTCCTACGAGCCCGACCCGGCGGGTGAGCCGCGGTTCCGGCCGGGGCTGCCGGACAAGTACCGGAAGAAGAACCTGCCGGGCAACAAACGGGGCCCGGGGGCGTTCACGGCGTTCGCAGCGCCCGACGGTTCCTGGTGGGCGTCCTGGAACTACATCACCGACGCCAGCCCTCTCCCACAGGAGGACCCGTCGCCGGAACGGCGCAGCCGGATCGCCCGGCTGACCAAAACGGGCAGCGGAGCCACTGCTGACTTCACGATGAACTGGTAGCCCGGAGTTCCGTGAGGGCTCGTGAGTGGCAATGATGGTTAGAGACGGTCAAGGCAAAGGTGGCACCGCACTCGCGTGCTCAGGGACGGATCTCGCGTGCTTGAAGACCGTCGTCACCACTCACGAGTCCATCCGGAGTCAGGATGTCACCCCGGTCAGCCAGGAGGGCAACTCCGTCGCCATGGCGACCGGGGCGTCGAGGTGGATCAGGTGACCTGCCCCCTCGACACGGGTGAGCGAAGCACCGCGGATACCCGCGGCGAGCCGCTCGCCGGTGGCCGTCGGAATCCAGGTGTCCTCGGTGCCCCACAAGACCTTCACCGGGATGTCGATGCGGTCCAGCAGTGCCTCGTTCTCCTCGAGGTACCGCTCGTCGTACGCGGCGATCTGGCGGTAGAACGCCGGTTGCCCC
Organism: Amycolatopsis sp. NPDC033938; assembly: GCF_055575975.1. Taxonomy (NCBI): domain Bacteria; kingdom Bacillati; phylum Actinomycetota; class Actinomycetes; order Pseudonocardiales; family Pseudonocardiaceae; genus Amycolatopsis; species Amycolatopsis sp. NPDC033938. The sequence goes on along the minus strand of NZ_JBVIRO010000009.1, from coordinate 55,255 downwards.
TCCTCGCCGAGCCACGGGGCGACGAGCCGGGCGAGGTCATCGTCGTGCAGTCCGCGATGGGACGCATTGCCGATGTAGGCCTTGACCAGAGCCTCGTGGATGTACGGCGGGACCTGGGCGAGGACGTCCGGGTGCTGCTTGACCAAGCGGAAGAACGGCGAGCCCGAAGGCGGGATCGCCACGACGTCGGCCATCAGCAGTGACGAGTACGCCACCTCGTGCACCAAATGGGTGCGCAACGAGACCGCACCCCCGTAGTCGTGCGTGACGACGTGCGGCCGGTCGAGCCCCCAGTGCGCGAGCAGCGCCGTGAACGCTTCCGCCTGAACGCCGAAGTCGACGGGATGCCCGGCGTCCTTCGACGACTGGCCATAGCCCGGCATATCCCAGAGGTACACGGTGAAGTCGCCGCTCAACGCCTCCGCGAACGGCCGCCACAGCCATGACGACCACGGCGTTCCGTGACAGAACACCACCGCGGGGCCGGAGCCCGTCTTGTCCCAGGCGATGCGCCGCCCTTCCCAGCTGAACGTCTCACGAAGATCCATATCCCTCATCGTAGGCGGCCGGCTCGCCGTCGAATCCTGAATCGGGTCCGCGGTGACCAGATTATCTTTGCCGCAGACTTGACACAATCTATGGTGATGGCTATAAGAAAAGTATCGGTCAGGAACCTGGTGAAGACGCCCTGGAAGTGATCGACATGTACGGCACGAGCGTTCCCCGCCCCGCTGGGCGGCTGCCGAAGACGCGGCAGTCGGGCTTCGTCGAGCTGATCTGCCTCGACCCGGTTTGGGTGCGCACGGAATTCGACGCGATCATCGCCGCCAACTTCGGCGCCGACACACGGGCCGCGCTTGCCTCACGTCGTCCACCACGCCGGATACCGAATTTCCGTGACCGTCCCGCTGAGCCGGACCGCAGGCCCCTCCTCCCCTCGTGGATCGGACGTGGTGATCTCGCGAGGATGGCCCACCGGGTAGGAGCCAGGGAGCGGTCACCTCCGCCACGCGGAAGCGGTGTCACACGGCAAACCATTCCACGACGTTTTACTGACCCTGCCTCAAGAAGTTGAGTCCGATCGGCCCGCCGCGGCACCGTGCCGCGGCGGGCATCGGACTGTCCCGGACGACAGCCCCACGACAAGATCGGTGTGGAAGGAGACTGTGACATGTTGATGCGTACCGACCCGTTCCGTGAGCTCGACAGGCTGACCCAGCAGTTCTTCGGCGCCAACGGGACACTGACCCGCCCGGCGGCGATGCCGATGGACGCCTACCGCACCGGTGACGAGTACGTGGTGGCCTTCGACCTGCCCGGCGTACGCCCGGACTCGATCGACCTGGACGTCTCGCAGAACGTGCTGACCGTGAAGGCCGAACGGCCCGGCCCCGGCGACGACTCCGCCGAGTACCAGGTCGCCGAGCGGCCCCGCGGCGTGTTCAGCAGGCAGCTGTTCCTGGGCGAGACGCTGGACTCCGACAACATCCAGGCCGGCTACGAGGCCGGTGTGCTCACGTTGCGGATCCCGGTCGCCGAGCGCGCCAAGCCGCGCAAGATCGCCATCAGCGCGGACAGCGACACCAAGCGGATCAACGCCTGACCCCGTTCGTCCGTACGGCCCCGGAGACACCCGTTCTCCGGGGCCTGGCCCGCCCGGGAAGGAGGATCGTGATGAACGAGGACAAGCCGTGGAACGACGTGGCCGATCAGCTGCGCCCCGCCCGGCCCGACCTCGATTTCGACGACGCCCCCCTCGACGACGGGGAGCCGATCGAGGTGTGGGACGCCGATCCTGCCGACGTCGCCGACCAGCGCCGAGTCGTGCCGCTGCCTGACGATCAGCACGGCGTTTGAACGCACCGGTGGCGGACGAGGGGAGCCGATGCATGCCCCGGCACGATCCCTATCGAATCCTCGGTGTCACCCGCACGGCCGAGGACGGCGAGATCACCGCGGCGTTCCGGGCGCTGGTGCGCGCTCTTCATCCCGACACCCGGCGCGAACCCGCCGATCCGGCACGTCTGGCCGAAGTCCTGGCCGCTTACCGCCTGCTGCGCGACCCTCGTCGCCGCGCGGCCTACGATCGCCGGCATTCCCCCTCGGCACCAAGGGATCCGGGATCCACGCCGATTCCCGTGCGCGTGCGCACCGGTCGCTCGCCCCGGCAACCCGACATCCGGGTCGGCCCGGTCCGCCGTCACTTCGGCTGAGCGGCGCAAGAAAGTTACGTCAGCGGCCCTCAACATCGCCGCACCCCATCGGCGTTTTTCACCATTGTCAGCGATCCCGCGCCCCGATTATCGTGGACTGGATCCCTTTCCCGGTAACCGCAGGTCGAGCAGGGGCCTGGAGTTCACCTGTCCCGGTGTTCCGAGGAGCCGATGATGCCCGATTCGGACTCGTCTTCCGCGCGGCCACGGCCGTCACCTTCCCGGATAGGCTTGACCGACGTCATGCGGCTGGAAGAGACGACCACATACCTGCGTGCGCGCGATTACCGCCGTGGCGGCGGAGTGTGCCGCCGCGCCGTGACGGCCGAACTGGCCGCCGCACGCGCGCTGACGGCCGCGAACGCCACGGCCACCGTACGAAGCAGGTTGTCGGTGGCGCTCGCGGATCTGTACAACCTCGCCGGCTGGATCTTCTTCGACACCGGGCATTCACGCGAAGCCCACCGCCATTTCGCCGACGCTCTCGACTTCGCCGGTGAAGAGAATCACCACGCGTTGCTGGCGAACATTCATTACCGGCGCGGACGCGTGCATTTACACCATCAACAGCCCGTCGCGGCGTCGCAGGAGTTCCACCGCGGCGCTGAAGCCGCGCAAAGGGCGCGTTCCCCGCTCGCCGCCGCCATTCTGCACGCCAACCAAGGATGGGCGCACGCCAAAACAGGCGCCCGGAATCCCGCGCTGTCCTGTCTGGGACAGGCGGCCGAGGCGTTCGCCGCCGCCGATCTGTCCGACGTCCCGTCGTGGGCGGCGTTCTTCGGCAGCACCGATCTCGCCGCCATGACCGGCACTGTCTACACCGAACTCGCCCTCACCACCGACCCCGGCTACACCGAGTTCGCCATTCCCGCGCTGCTCGAAGCCACCGGCGGCTACACCGACGCGATGCGGCGCAGCAGCGCGATCTGCCTGGCGACGCTGGCGGTCGACCATCTTCTCGAAGGCGATCACGACCACGCGGCCAAGGCCGGAGCGAACGCGCTGGACACCGCCCAAGGCGTCAGCTCCGTCCGCGTGACCGAGCGGATGGCGCCGCTGCGGCGGCTACTCCGCCACCATCGTCACAGCTCTCAGCTCCGCGACCTCGCCCACCGGTTGGAACGCTCTCTCGACCGGCGGCCCCGTCGCGGCCCCTGACCGAGATCTTCGGCTGGCCTACCCCCGGTGAGGGCGGGACACTGCGCAGGAAGCCGCTCCACGCGGCCATGGCCGGAAGGGTGCACCGATGAAACGCTCTTGGTGGGTGGCCTCGGTGATCGGTGTACTGGTGGTCGCCGTCGCGGTGGTCCTGGTCGTCAGGGGAACCGCGAAGGACACGGGTACCGGATCGGTCCCCGGAACGAGTGAATCCGCCGCGCCGGAGCACCGGTCGGTGCTCGCGGTCAAAATCGACAACGTGCTCGCGGCGCGCCCGCAGACCGGGCTGGCCGAAGCGGACCTGGTCTACGTCGAACCGGTCGAGGGCGGTCTGACGCGCCTGCTCGCGCTGTACTGGCACCGGCCGCCGCCGGTCATCGGACCGGTCCGCAGCGCACGGGCGACCGACCTCGGACTGCTGACGCAGTACGGCAAGACCACCCTGGCCTATTCCGGAGCGGCTCCGGAACTGCTGCCCTCCTTGCATACGTCGTCGCTGGTGAACGCCTCGCCGTTGGAGGTCGCGAACGCCTACTCCCGCGACGAAGCCCGCCCCAACCCGCACAATCTGTTCCTCCACCCGGAAAAGCTGCCCGGCGGCGGTCCGGTGAGCGCGGGATCGCTGCCGGAATTCGGCCCGGCACCAGGTCCGGGAGCGTCCGCCTCGACAGCGTCGATCCGGTTTCCCGCCGCGGCGTTCGAATTCACCTGGGCACCCGAACGGAACAGGTGGCTGATCGTCCTCGACGGCACACCGCTGACCTCCGGCGGCACCGGACGGGTCGAGGCCGCGACCGTCGTGGAACAGCGTGTCCCGGTCCGGATCGGTGAACGCGGTGAGAGCGGAACCGTGCCGAACTCACCGATCGCGCGAACGACCGGAACCGGCCAGGCCACGGTGTGGCGGGAGGGGCAGCGGTTCCCCGCGACCTGGGACCGGCCCGATCAGCAGTCGCCGACCCGGTTCCGCACGGCGGCCGGGCAGCCGCTTCCGCTCGCCGATGGTCCTTTGTGGATACTGCTCGTCCCGGCGTGAGTCCCGGCAAGCGGGACCCGGCCGACGGGTCGGTCGGGCCGGTCCGGTATCCAGGGTCCATGCGCATCTTGTCCGACTCGCGGCTGTCCGCCGTACTGTCCGCCGCAGTCACCTGCCCGAGGGTCGTGGTCAGCGGCAATTTCGCCACCCCGTATCGCGCGCTGGAGCTGCTGGACAAGGCCGTGGCCGAATACCGGCTGTTCGCGCTCAACGGCCAGCCCGGTCTCCCCGACCGTGCCGGGGTGACGCTGGAGACACCTTTCGTCGGGCCCGGGATGCGCGGGAAGCCGATGCTGCGGTACTTCCCCTCCCGCCTGTCACTGGTGCCTCGGCTGCTCCAACAGGCCCTGCCGCCCGACATCGTGGTGATCCACACGTCCACGCCGGTGGACGGATGCGTGTCGCTGGGCACGGAGGTGAACATCCTGCCGTCGGCGATCGAGGCGGTGCGTGCCCGCGGCGGCCTCGTGATCGCCCAGCTCAACCCCCGGATGCCCTACACGTACGGCGACGGCGTGCTCGCCTGCGACGAGGTGGACTACGCGATCGAGGTCGACGAGGCGCTGCCCTCGCCCGTGCCGCGTCCGATCAGCGACGTCTCGCACGCGATCGGGGAACGTGTCGCCGAGCTCGTCCCGGCCGACGCGACCCTGCAACTCGGCATCGGCGCCGTCCCGGACGCGGTCCTCGCCGCGCTGACGGCGCGCCGGGGTCTCGCCGTGTGGTCGGAGATGTTCAGCGACGGCGTACTGGGGCTGGAACGAGCGGGCGCGCTCGACCCGGACGCACCGGTCACCGCGTCGTTCGTGTTCGGCGGCGCGGAACTCTACGACTGGGTGGACCGCAATCCCCGCGTGCGGCTCCTGCGCACCGAGAAGACCAACGACCCCGGCTTGATCGCCCGGCAGCCTCGGCTGGTCTCGATCAACGGCGCCCTGCAGATCGACCTGTACGCGCAGGCGAACGCCAGCCGGGTGCACGACGTCATCTACTCCGGGTTCGGCGGACAGACCGACTTCGTCGTCGGAGCACTGCACTCCCCCGGTGGCCGGGCGATCATCGCCCTCCCCTCCTGGCACCCCAAGGCCGACGTGTCCACCGTGGTACCCCGGTTGGCGGGCCCGGTCACCTCGTTCCAGCACAGCTACTTCGTCAGTGAACAGGGCACCGCCACCATCTGGGGTCACGACGCCGGTGCACAGGCCGAGCAGATCATCGAACACGTCGCCCATCCCCGTGCGCGCGACGAACTCCGGGAGGCGGGCCGCCGCCTCGGTTTCCCGTTACGGGGTGGTAGCTGAGACCGGCTAGTGGAACCCGAGGTACCTGAAAACCCTTGTCCAGAACCCGAATCACCACTCACGAGCACCGCGCCGCAGCACGTCACGCAGCGCGCCCAAGGCTGCCTCGGGTTGGTCCCAGAACACCATGTGCCCGGCTTCCGGCACCTCGACGAACTCGGCGAGCGGGTTGGCCTCCGCCGCTTCGGCCGCGCCGGAGGCGGTGACGACCGGGCTGTCGCCGCCGTGGACGAAGACCGACGGCGCGGGCACCTTGGGCCAGTCGGTGAAGAAGTCCTCGGCTTCGAAACCGGCGTGGGTGGCGGCGATCGCGGTGCGGGAGCACGAAGACAGCCAGCGAGCGCGCAACTCCTGCTCCCGGCGCGGCCATCGCGGCCAGGAGCGCGCCACCTCGTCGGCGTCGGTGCCCCGGCGGGCCTGGTCGAGCTGCCCGAGGAACGCTTCGAGGGTAGTCGGGTACGGACCGCGTCCGGGGCCGCTCAGCGGAGGGTCGACGAGAATCGAGCCACGCAGCGGACAGCGGCCGCGCGCCGCGACCCTGGCGGCGATCCGCGCGCCCATGGAGTGGCCGAGCAGGATCGGGCGGTGCAGGCCGAGTCCCGCCACGACCGCTTCGACGTCCTCGGCGTAGCTCGCCAAGTCGTAGCCACGCAAAGGATCCGGCGCGTCGTCGGACAGCCCGCGGCCGCGGACGTCGAGCACGATCGGGCGCACCAGGTCGGTGAGTTCCCGCGCCACGAAGTCCATCGTCACGGCCGGGCTGGTGATCCCGGGCAGCACGAGCAGCGGGATCCCGTCGGCGGGGCCGTAGTCCAGCAGGTGCAGCCGGATCTCGCCCGAGCGCGTCCAGCGGCTGGTCGCGGGGACGGTACCGAGATCGGCCAGCGCGGGCTGCCCGAGGGTGCGGAGAGCCGGGGATGCGGCGGGACCGCTCAGATAGGCGAGGGCGTCCTCGATGGTGACGACGTCGGCATACTTGGCCTGCAGGTCGAACAGCGCGGCGTCATGCGGCCCCCGCGCGCGGTCACCGCAGGCTTCGCGGACGACGAGCGTGGTGAAACCGGACTGGACGGCGTCGACGGCGGTAGCCCGCACGCAGCCTGAAGTCGTTGCGCCACAGACGAGAACGGTGTCCGCGCCCAGGCCGGTGAGCAGGGCGGCCAGCGCGGTTCCGTGGAACGCCGACGCGCCTTTCTTCAGGACGAGATGGTCGCCTTCTCGGCGGTCCAGCCGGGGATCGAGGGCGACGGCGTCGCTTCCTTCGCGCAGGGCCCGCATTCCCGGTGCTTTCCGCAGCCAGGCGATGGCGTCCCCGTCCGATTCGGCGGGTGTATAGCTGATCGCCGTGTAGATCACCGGGACATCGCGTCGCCGGGCCTCGGCGACGAGGGCGGCCGTGGCGGTCACTTCGGCGGTGAGGTCCGCACCGGAAGGAAACCCGGGTTCGGTGAATCCCCGGGTCAGGTCGACGACCACCAGTGCGGGACGGGATCCGCGAGGCACGGAAGCGCCGAAGCCCGCCCGGTCGTAGACGCTGTCGGTCCCGGCGCCGTGCAGACCGGGGGCACGTTGCTCATCGACGGGCACGGTGCAGCTCCTTGATCAGTTTGTCCTGGGTGCGGATCCGGCCCAGCAGCCAGCCTTGGAACAACCCGAGCGCCGCGGCGGCCGCGATCGGGGCGTAGCGCTTGACGCCCGGCGGAAGCAGCATGGCCAGCCCGTCGAGCGCCTCGCCGCCCGCCGGATCCGAGCTGACGGGGACGGGACGCGCAGCCGGTACGGGCTCCCCCACCGGTGCTTGCAACCGGTCGGCGAGGTTGCGGGCGAACTGGTCGAGCAGCCGGGTGGAGACCGCGCCGATCGCGCCCTTGCCGAACTGGGCGAGCTTGCCGCGGATCGACAGGTCGGTGTGCAGCGCGATCGTGGCGCCGCCGGGGGCTTCGCGCACGGTCAGCGTCACGTCGGCTTCGGCGTCGCCGTTGCCGTGCGTGTCCGCTCCCCTGGCCAGCAACCGCAGCCTGCGTTCGCCGGTCGCGACTTCGGTGAACCGCACGGTGCCGGAGTAGGCGGCGGTGATCGGGCCGACCTTCACCTTCACCCGGCCGAGGTAGGCGTCGTCCTGCCGTCCGTCGAGGGTCGCGCCCGGCAGGCAGGCGGCCACGCGCTCGACGTCGTTGATCAAGGCGAAAACCGCGCCGGGGTCGGCCGGGACGGACAGCTCGTTTTCCAGTATCACCGTGTCGTCTCCTTTTCCGGGACGGGACAGCCGCCTGCGCAGCGCCGGCGGTCGGCGGTCGCCTCGACCGCGTCCACGATGGTCTGGTAACCGGTGCAGCGGCACAGGTTCGCCGAGATCGCCTCGCGGATCTCCTCGCGGTCGGCGTCCGGTCGCTTGGCGAGGAATCCCTCGGCCAGCATCAGGAATCCGGGGGTGCAGAAGCCGCATTGCAGGCCGTGATGGTCGCTGAAAGCCTGCTGCAGATCGGAAAGTTCGCCGTCGCGCCCCAGCGACTCGACCGTGCGGATCTCGGCCGTTTCCGCCTGCACGGCGAACATCAGGCAGGCGCGCACCGGTTCGCCGTCGACGAGGACCGTGCAGGCGCCGCACACTCCGTGCTCGCATCCGGTGTGGGTGCCGGTGAACCCGAGATCGTGCCGCAGGACGTCGAGGAGGGTCTTGCGCGGTTCGACGAGAGCCTCGTGCTCGCCGCCGTTGACGTTCAGGACGATCAGATGCCGATCGCTCATGACGGGGTGCTCGCTTTCTCACGGCGGGGCACGGAGACCGTGCTCGCCGCGTCGAGCGCGGCGAGCACGGTCTGCGGATGTACCGGCGTCGTGTCGAGTTCGATTCCGGTGTGCCGCAGCGCGTCGTTGATCGCGTTCAGCACGGCGGCCGGGGCGCCGATGGTGCCGCCCTCCCCCGCGCCCTTCGCGCCGTTTTCGGTGAACGCACAAGGGGTTTCGAGGTGGGAGACGGTGATGTCGGGGATCTCGGTCGCGGTCGGGACGAGGTAGTCGATGAAGCTGGCGGCCGACGGTTCACCGTTCCCGGCATAGGTGATCTCCTCGAACAACGCACCGGCGATGCCCTGTGCGATGCCGCCGCGGCACTGTCCGTCGACCACCTGCGGATGGATCACCACCCCGCAGTCCTCCACGCACGCGTAGCGCAGGATCTTGATCCCGCCGGTGCCCGGGTCTGCCTCGACGACCACGGCGTGCGTGGCGTTGGAAAAGGTGCCGTCACCGGGAACGTCGAAGCTCGCCGTGGCCGAAAGCGTCGGTTCGACGTCCTTGGGCAGCAGATGGCTGCGCAGGTAGGCCACGTCGGCGATCTCCTCGAACGACGCGCGACGGGCCGGGTCGTCGATCTGGACCACGCCGCCGTCACCGTCGAGACGGACGTTGTCCGGTCCGGTCTCGAGCAGATGCGCGGCGATCCGGCACAGCAGTTCACCGAGCTTGCCGGCGGCGAGGGACACCGCGGAACCACCGATCGTCACCGACCGCGAGGCGAAGGTCCCCCATCCGTATGCGATGCGCTCGGTATCGCCTTGGCGCAGCTTGATCCTGTCGATGTGCAGCCCCAGCCGATCGGCCACGATCTGCGCCAGCGTCGTCTCGTGCGACTGTCCGTGGTTCATCGTGCCGCTGGTGACCACGACGGCTCCGGTGGTGTCCATCCGGATCTCGGAGATGTCGAATCCGGGCACCACGGCCATCTTCCGTTTGGCGAAGGCACCAGACCCGTATCCGGTCCGTTCCGAGAAACAGCAGTAGCCGATGCCGACGTGCCTGCCTTCGGCGGCGGCCTCGTCCCGGATTTCGTACCAGCCTTCGTCGCGCAGCGTCGCTTCGGCCAGATCGAGCGACTCCCGGTACGTGCCGGGGTCGTAGGTGACGGCGTTGACGCCGGTGTACGGGAACTGGGTGATCACGTTGCGGCGCCGGATCTCGACCGGATCGAGGCCGAGTTCTTTGGCCGCGCGCTCCATGACCCGTTCGATGGCCATCACGTACTGCGGACGGCTCACCCCGCGGTAGGGCGCGGTCGGTGCCTTGTTGCTGGTGATGGCGCGACCGCGGACCCGGTACTCGGGCACCTGGTACACGCTCGGCATCTCGGCCGAGGCCATCAGCGGCTCGATCCCCGCGGTGAACGGGTAACAGGAGTAGGCGCCCATGTCGCAGACGACGTCGACGTCCAGCGCGGTGATCCGCCCGCCGGCATCGAACGCCGCCCGCGTGCGGTAGCGCTGTTCCCGTGCCAGGAACCCGGCGGTGAGCGCCTCCCGGCGGTCTTCGATCCACTTCACCGGGCGGTTCAGCCGCCGCACCGCCGCCGCGACCGCGATCTCCTCACGGCCGACCACGCATTTCTGGCCGAACCCGCCGCCCATGTCCGGGACGGTGACCCGCACGGTCCGTTCGGGAACGCGCAGGGAGCGGGCCATGGCGGTGCGCACCTGATGCGGTACCTGGGTGCACATCTGGACCAGCAACTGATCGTCGTGCTCGTCCCAGGACGCGACCACTCCGCGCGTTTCCAGCGGGAGCGCGTTCTGCCGTCCGCTCTTGGTGACGACCTCGACCACGCAGCCGCCGTCCGCGTGGGCCGCCTCGAACGCCGCGTCGACACCGGGTGTGTCGAACATCGACACGTCGAGCAGCACATTGCCCGGCGCCTCTTCGTGCACGAGCGGCGCCCCCTCGGCGAACGCCGTCTCCTCCGAGACGATCGCCCCGAGCGGTTCGCAGGAGACGACGGCGGCCTCGACGCCGTCCTCGGCGCTGTAGGGGTCGCGGGCGACGACCAGCGCGACCGGTTCACCGGCGAACCGCACCTTCTCCCTGGCGAGGATCGGCATCGCCGTCGGCGAGAACTCCTCGGGCGGCCGGTCGAGCAGGGCCACGATGTCGCCGAGGTCCAGGTCTGCCGCCGTGTAGGCGGCGACGACCCCCTCCACCGCCAAGGTGGCCGACAGGTCGATCCCGGTGATCCTGCCGTGCGCGACCGTCGACCGGACGAAGGCCGCGTGCAGCATCCCGGTCAGCTGGATGTCGTCGACGAACCGTCCTCGGCCGCGGAGCAGCCGCGGATCTTCGCGCCGGGGCACCGAGGCCCCGACCCAGCGGCCGTTCCGCCCGTCGAACCGTGGAGTCATCGCGTCTCTCCTTCCCACCACGCCTGTTCCAAGGCCTTGGTGACGAGCGTCCGGGTCAGCCGTCGCCGGTAGACAGCGCTCGCGGCGGCGTCGTCGGGAGGGTCGATGGCCGCCGCCGCGGCCTCCCCGCACGCGGCGAACAACTCTGGCCCGGGGACGCCTCCGGCGAGCAGCGCCTCGGCCTCAGGCACCCGGACCGGTGCCGGCGCCACCCCGCCGAGCACCACCCGGCCCCCGGTCAACGGCTCCCGAGCGCCGTCGGCCGCGACGTCCAGGCTGACCGCGGCGTCGACGATCGCGAAGTCGCCGTGGCGCCGGGCGAACTCGGTCAGCGCGGCCCGGGGCGACGGACGGGTGAACCGCACCGCCGTCACGACCTCGTCCGGTTCGATCGCCGTGGTGTAGAAGCCGAGGAACATCTCCCCCGCCGGGATTTCCCGGCGTCCGCCAGGACCTTCGGCGACGATCACGGCGTCGAGCAGCAACGCGAGCAGACACCATTCCGCGGTGGCGTCGCCGTGCACGACGCTGCCCGCCACCGTGCCGCGGGAGCGGATCGGCAGGTGCCCCACCCACCGCATGGCGCGGGCGAGCACGGCGAAGTCCGGCCCCAGTGCGGAAGCGGAGGTCTCGACCTTCCCGTGGGTGACCAGCGCGCCGATCGTGAGCCCCGAATCCGTGCGCCGGAAGGAGTTCAGCGCGGGATCCCGGCGCAGCGGTCCCAGATCCACCAGAGCGGTCGGCCGGGCGAGCCGGAAGTTCATCATCGGCATCAGGCTCTGCCCGCCGGCGATCACCTTCGGCTCCTCCCCCGCCGCGGCGAGCTCTTCGAGCAGACCGATGGCGTCGGAGACGTCGTGCGCCCGGTGGTAGCGGAACGCGGCGGGCTTCACGCGGTCGTCCTGGCCGCCGTCTCGGCCGGGACCACGATCCGGTCGAGTTCGCGGCCCCGGGTCTCCGGCGCGCCCACCATCATGAACACGACCGCGGCGACCACGAGGACCCCGAGCACGGTGAAGGTGAGGGGCAGGCCGAGCACCGGCCACAGGACACTGCCGAACAGCAGTGGCGCGAAGCCGGTGATGGCCCGGCTCGACGACGACGCCCAGCCGAAACCGGACGCGCGCAGCTCGGTCGGGTAGAGCTCGGAGACGTAGGCGTACATCACCGGGATGACCACCAGCGCGAACATGCCGAACGCGCCGATCGCCACGACCGCTCCGACGGGTGAGCCCAGCAGCAGGGAGAACACGACAAGCGACAGTGCCGCGAGCGGTCCGGCGATCACGATGACCCGTTTGCGGCCGATCCGGTCGACCAGGAGCACGGCCACCGCGACCCCGACGATGCCGGTCGCGTTCATCAGCGCGGTCGAAGCGAAGGCGGCGATCTGCCCGAATCCCTGCGCCCGCAGGATCGACGGCATCCAGCTGAGCGCGGCGTAATAGACCAGCATGACACTGATGAACAGCGACCACGCGACCGCCGTGATCCGCGGGCTGAACGCCCAGACGCGGCGCAACTGGTCGAACGCCGCCGCGATCGCGCCACCACGGGTGTCCTCGACGACCGCGGGCGGAACCGAGTACGGCTCGGGCGCCGCCCCGGTGCGGCGGACGAGATCGTCGATGACGGCGCGCGCCTCCGCTTCACGCCCCTTGCGCACCAGGTACAGCGGCGACTCCGGGACACCGCGCCGCACCCAGAACAGCAGCAGGGCGGGCAGGATCATCAGGACCAGCATCCACCGCCAGTTCCCGGAAACCGGGACCAGCAGGGTCGCGGTCACGGCGGCCAGCGTGGTGCCGACGGGCCACCAGCCGTCCATCGCCGAAAGCACCCGCCCGCGATGGCGGCGCGGCGAGAACTCGCTGACGATGGCGTAGTCGACGGGAATGCAGCCCCCGAGCCCGATACCCGCGAGGAAGCGCAGCAGCAGGAACGTCTCCACATTCGGCGAGAGCGCACCGAGGACGGAGAACAACGCGAACAGCAGCAGCGTGACGCTGAACGCCTTCTTCCGGCCGATGCGGTCGGCCACCGTGCCCCAGATGACCGCGCCGACGGCCATGCCGATCAGGTTCGCCGTCGCCACCAGGCCCTTCTGCCCAGAGGACAGCGCGAACTCCGCCCCCACCAGCGGGGTGAGGAACCCGTTCAACGCGACGTCCCAGGCGTCGAACATGTATCCCAGTCCGCCGATGAGGAAGATCTTTCCCTGCACGCTCCAACGCCAGGGCAGATCCTGGACGATTTGATCTCCAGTGCGCATGAATCGCTCCGTCGCGCCGTCCAGTCCGCGCCTCAGCGGGCGAACTGGTAATGGATGGACTCGGTGTCGGGGTCGGTGAGCGGGCTGCCGTTCCACAGCCAGTCGTAGGACACGTCGGATTCGCCGTCGAACCGCCGCAGTTTCTCGTCACGTTCGCGCTGCTCGGGACCGTCCGGCAGATGGTAGAAGCTCATGTTCTGCAGTGACGCGTCCTGAACCATGCCCGCGTGCTTGGCGCGCCGGTCCACGTAGCGGACCAGGGCGCCGTCGATCCCGTCGCGTGTCACGCGCCCGAGTTCCTCGGCGAGCACCGCGGCGTCTTCCATCGCCTGGGAGGCGCCTTGGGCCTGGTAGGGCAACATCGCGTGGCAAGCGTCGCCGAGCAGGGCGATCCGGCCGTCGACCCAGACCGGGTCGCGGCGACGGCGGTACATCGCCCACACCGAGACGTCCTCGTCCTTCGCCTTGGCCAGCATGGTCGGAACGCGATCGTCCCAGCCCCGGTACTCCGCGGCGAGTTCGGCGGCGGTGGCGGGCCCGCTCCAATCCCTGGCGATCGTCTCGGTGCACGGCACGATCGCGACCACGTTGAGGTACTCCCCGCCGCGGATCATGTAGTGCACCAGGTGTTTGTCCGGGCCGTACCAGATCGTGGAGTGGTACCGGTCGGCCAGGAAGCGCGTCGCCGGGTCCTGCGCGATCAGGTCCCCGGAGATGAGCGCCCGGTAGGCCATCTCCCCGGAGAACGCCAGCGTGTCGTCGAAACCGGCGAGATCGCGCACCGCCGAACGGATCCCGTCCGCGCCGACCACCACGTCACCCGCGAACCGGCGGCCGTCGGCGGTGAGCACGGCGGGCCGCTCCGGCAGCGAACGGTCGAGTTCGACCACCCGCGCGCCGGTCGCCACCCGCACCACCGGACCGGCACCGTCGGGGTCGAGGCAGGCGTCCAGCAGGACCCCGTGCAGGTCGGCCCGGTGGTAGTGCCAGTAGGGCGCGCCGTACTGGTCGATCACCCGGCGGCCGAGTGACAGCTGAGCGATGATGCTCCCGTCGGCCCAGCGACGGCGGACCTGGTCCTGTGGCTCGGTCCGCACCCGCTCGAGCCGGGAGCGCAGGCCGAGCCCGATGAGGATCCGGCTGGCGTTCGGCGCGGTCTGGATACCCGCGCCGATCTCGCCGAGTTCCGGTGCCGCTTCGACCACGGTGACCCGCAGTCCCCGCTGCCGCAGCGACAGCGCCGCGCAGAGCCCGCCGAGACCGCCACCGACGACAACGACTTCAAACGACTGACTCGCGGCCATGCCCGCCTCCCGTCTTCGTCAGGTCCCCGGCACCACTGAGCAACTTCCCGGCGCCCGGCACGCGGGGCTCGACGCCGAGTTCGGACAGGATCCGGAACGTCGTCGCGGTCGCCGCGGTCAACACGGGGATGCCGACCTCGTCCTCGACCGGCTGGATCGCGGGCAACGAGGGCATCTGGACGCAGGCCGAGAGCACCAGCGCGTCCACATCGGACAGATCGAGTCTGCGGTAATGCTCGCGCAGGTCGGCCGGATCCAGCCGGGCGACGGCGAGATTGTCCGGCACCTCAAGGGAAAGCGCGTCGGCCACCTCGATACCCGCGTCCTCGATGTAGTCCGCCACGGCCTGGGTGAGCGGCTTGAGATAGGGGGTGATGATGGCGACCTTGCGAGCGCCGAGCGCGCGGATCCCGGACAGCAACGCACCGGCGCTGGAGACGACGGGAGCGTCGCTGCCCTCGGCGCGCAGCACGCTCGTGATGTCGTCCTCGGCGGTGCAGTGATAACCGGGCCCCTGAGCCATGATCGCCACCAGGCAGGCGGTGGCGACCACGTCCGGCCGGGCGTCGGCGAGTTCCGCGGCCGCCCGGCCCGCCTGCGCGTTCATCGCCCGCAGCTGTTCGGGTTCGACGTGCCGCATCCGCGCCCGCGCCGAGTGGAAGACGAACCGGTCCCCCGGCTCGGCCTCTTCCCTGGCCCGCAGCATCCGCGGCAGCTCGGTCTCCATCGTGAGATTCGAGCTGGGCACGATCATCCCGATGTGATGGTCGCTCATCGGCGACCGGCCGGACGCATCTCGGGCACGGTCAGCTCACCGTTGTCGACGATCAGTTCGTCGTCCAGGTAAAGGGAGTTGCCGCGCATCGGGATGTCGAAGTGGCAGGGCGTGTCGTTGGGGCCGCCCAGTTCGTTGTTCGGGCCGATGGAGAACATCACGTTGCCGTAGAAGCTCCGCAGTTCCATACCCATTCCGCCGGGGAACTGGGTCAGGCCGTGCCAGTGCGCACGCTCGTCGAGCCCCCAGCCCACGTGGCTCATCCCGTAGCCCCGGGGGTCGTCGAAGCTCTCGATGTAGGACCGCAGCAGGTCCGCGTCCAGCCCGGACGACCCGGCGCCACCGCGGATGTCCCGGATGAACCCCGCTTCGATGGTGATCTCCACCGGAGTCTGCACATAGGTGTTGAAGGGCAGCAGCACATCTCCCGGCGAGAGCACGATCTTCCCGTCGACACCGTCGTCGGCGCCACCGGTGAACACGAACGCCGCCGGCCAATGATCCCAGCGGCCGGGGGTGTCGGTGTAGCCGTACTCGGACAGCGTCGGGTACACGCCGAGCCGATAGGTGACGTCGGTGCCGGCCGGACTGGTGATCCGCATCGTGCCGGCCTTGGCGAGCAGCTCGGCCCCGATCTCCACTCGCTCACGCAGTTCCTTGGTGGGCATGAGCCGGGCCAGCAGCTCGGGCGGTTCGACGGCGGTCAGGATCCGGGTGCCCGCGTCCTGGATGGCGAACTGCTCCTTGCTGAACAACAGGAACGTGCAGTCGACCACCATGTCCACGCTCTTGAGCGCCTCGACCGCGAGGGGGATGTTCCCGAGCCCCGAGTCGCCGACCGCCCACGCCCCCGCCGCACTGGCGGGCGACGGCAGGCGCAGATGGAACGCCGCCGCCCCGAGCTGCTGGGCGGCCCACAGGAAAGCGTCGGCGTACTCCGCCCGCTCGTTGCCCCGGGTCAGCACCGCCACGGTCTCACCCTCGCGCACCCCCGAGAAGGTCAGCTGGCGCAGGCAGATGTCGTTGAACAGGTTCTGGTCCATCGTTGACCACCTCCACAATCATCCGAACACGTATTATCCGGATACGCAATAGTCTGCGCGGGTTCTCGTCCGGACGCGGCCGCATTGCGCGATCGTCCGGACACGTAGGATCACGACGGGCCCGGACAGCGGGCCGAGCCGACAAGGGAGACGACGATGGGTGAACCTGCCCGCACGGGCCGACGCAGGGACGACGGACCGGCCGTCACTCCCGAGCCGCCGTCCGACCTGCTGGCCGCCCCCGGCTACGGTGCCCGCCGTCTGTACCAGGCCTATCTCGCCGCCTGGAACCGCCACGTGGACCCGGTACTGACCGGTCCGCAGTTCGCCGTCCTGTCGGCGGTCCGTGCCTATCCCGGCAGCGACCAGAGTTCACTGGCAGGAGCCGTCGCTCTCGACACCTCGACGATGGCCGACCTGTGCCGCAGGCTCGAACGGCGAGGCCTCATCCGCCGCGTGGAGTCGCCGCACGACGCCCGGCGCAAACTGTTGTCGCTCACCGACGAAGGCAAAGCGGTTCTGACCCAGGTGAACCGGCGCGCCCGCAAACTCGACAAGGCCCTCCTCGAAGGCGACGGCGCCGCCGGGGACATCGACATGGCGGCGCTGCTCAACACACTCGGTGCGCATTGGGAGCGGATCGCGTCGGTCGACAAGCTGCGCTGAGCCCGGGTTCGTGTTCTTCGCCAGAGACGTAGGCGGCGGAAAGACTGGTTGGCCTTGGCGAGGGTGGTTTAGTCCTTTGTGCAGTGAGGGCGAAGCACCAGGCCGAGACTCCGACACCGGCGCGAGGGAGGGGGCCGGATGTTCGGCTCGAAGAAGCTCAACGGTCTGATGGCACAGTGATGCGCGGAAGCGCAATGCGGAACTGCGTACGGGGGCACTTGTGCTCGGCGTTCTCGTCGACTGGCGACAGTCCGCGTGTGGTACTGATGCTCGACGTGGAGACCGCCGGAGGCATCCAGTTCGGCGGTATCGCGGACGGAGACCTCACGATCACCGGGCTCACCCGAGGACAGACGTTGCCCGTGCGCTACCGGCCGGCCGTCATGGACCACTACGTCTCCCTAGGTCTCTGACAAGATCGCGAGCGGCAAGCGGAAGCCCTTGGCCGGGCACTGCGGACTGTCGACGAAAGACCCATCCGCTCGTCGATGACAACGGGCTGCCTCAGGCCGTGCTGATCGCTCCCGGCTCCCCGATGCCGCTGACTGGAGACAAGGCGGGTGCGTCCCGCGTCATCCTCAAGCCCGGAGACCAGCAGGGCACCGCAAACGGCTGCGGACTCACCGCCGACAATGCTTGCCGATCCCGAAAAGCCTGACCCGAAGCCCCTGGCCGGACGCCGCAGGCTGTCGACGAAGCGCTCGTCGATGACAACAGGCCACCTCTGGCCATGCTGATCACTCCCGGCTCCCCGATGCGCCGGCCGGAGACCGCGGCCCGCGCGATCCGACAACACCCGCGCGAGCGCCGCCTCAAAGCCGTCATCCTCGAACCCAGACACGACCGCAGGCTCACGGCCGACAACGCTGACCGACCCGAGAAACGAGCGATCCGGTCTGTGGGCATGCCGAGGGGCCCGTCGCCGGTGTGGCTGGCGGGCTCCTCGGGTCGTGCGGGGGTTAGGCGGCGTGGTGGAGGGTGTTGCGCCTGGGTCTTCGTATCGGGTCTAAATATTGGGGTGGTGTGAACTCGGGTAGCCCGTCGGGGGCCATGCGGACTTCCCAGTCGCCGTGGTGGATCAGTCGGTGGTGGAAGCCGCAGAGCAGGGTGAGATTCCGTAGGTCGGTGGGTCCGCCGTCGGCCCAGTGATCGATATGGTGGGCGTGGCAGTGTTTCGGCTGCCGATGACAGCCCGGGAACGCACAACCCCGGTCGCGGATGTTCAGCGCCCGTCGTTGGCCTGGGGTGACGAACCGTCGCAGCCGCCCCATGTCCAACGGTTCTCCGGCGGCGCTCAGCACCACCGGCAGCATCAGGCAGTCACAGGCGGCGAGTCGTGCTTCGCGGGCGGTCATCTCCCCGACGAAATCCAGACACGCGGTCCCGATCCCGGACTTCAGCTCCTCAAGCCCGATGGTGACGTGCACCAACGTCCGGTAACCGCTGGTGCCGGGCTGGTCCGGGCAGGCGATCGCCAGATCCAAGACCTCGGCAAAGGCGTCACCCTGGCGTTCCGCCTTCGTGCGGGGATCCGCTTGGCCGAACTCGTCGACTGGGCGTGGTTTGGCGTAGGCGTCGAGTACGGCGGCGGTGCGGGCGCCGAGTTCATCGTCGAGGAGGCCGGTGAGTTTCCAGAAGCCGTCCTTGCGGCGCTCCAGGCTGACTTCCCGCGAGGGCTGGGCCGGTTCGGGGTCCTTGGGTTCCTTACCGTCGGGGTCGAGCCAGCCCAGCAGGTTCTGCTCCGCCTTCCCGAGCTGTTTCGGCCCCGCCTCCCGGGCCAGATCAGCCAGGACCTTCTCCGCATACTCCCGATCCTCCGGAGACACCTCCGCCGGGATCTTCTTCAAGATCTCCAGGATCTGATCGATCCGGTGCTCTCCGATCGCACCCTCAGCAGCCGCCGCGGCGGTCGCGGGAGCGAACGCCGGGGTCTCGGTGCCATCAAGTGCACGGGTCGGGTTCAGCGCGATCGCGCGGCGCACGATCGCGCCCGCTTCACCCCGGGTCAGCCCCGCCACGTCGGCGAGCCATGACGCCGTGGAACCGTAGCCGTACAAGTCTTTCGGGCCCCGGGACTCGATCTCCGCCAGAAACTGCCCCAGCGCGGCGGAGGCGATCCGGATCACCTGCAGGGTCTGCTGCACGCCATGGGCAAGCTCGAGCCTGCCGGCACGCCACAACTCCTGCGGGAGTTCAGGAAGAAAAGTCTCGGACACCCCTCGATAATACCAAAACCGAACCGAACAGGTGTTCGTAATTTTAAGCAACAATGAAGCGGTGCATTGACCACTGAAGGGTGATAGCACCAGGTCAGGCGGCCACGTTACGCGACACCGCACCCGGGGGGTCAACAGAGAGATGAGACGATTTCGTATTGAGGGGCAACCTCACTGAGAGCAAGTCAAATGCCACACAACCCAGCGATCTCGCAAGCAACTTCCCTTCCGACTTCACTGAAGAGCCATAACACCAGGCCAAGCGACCACATTACGCGACACCGCACCCAGAGCCCCCAACAGAGAGATGAGACGATTTCCCATCGAGAGGCAACCTCACTGAGAGCAAGTCAAATGCCACACAACCCAGCGATCTCGCAAGCAACTTCCCTTCCGACTTCACTGAAGAGCCATAACACCAGGCCAAGCGACCACATTACT
>NZ_JBVIRO010000009.1:28098-35563 GCF_055575975.1 Amycolatopsis sp. NPDC033938 | reverse complement strand
GCGACACCACCCCCAGAGCCCCCAACAGAGAGATGAGACGATTTCGTATTGAGGGGCAACCTTATTGAAGACCCGCGCAACTCAGCGATCTCGCGAGCAACTTCCCTTCCGACTTCGGGGCAACGATTCGAGTCAGACCACGAATCGCGACCCACGATCAACCCAGCCCCACCCACGATCAACCCAGCCGCCGCCTCGACCTCGACTCAACACCCACACACCGCATCTAGTGACGAGCCCCCTCAACCCGTCGAAGAAAAGCGTCGAGTTCCACCCGCCCCGGCGACGTGGCAGGTCCCCGCCTGGTGACGGCGATCGCGGCCGCCGCGTTCGCCCGGCGAGCGGCTGCGACCAGCTCGGTCCCGGCGATCAGTTCAGCGGCGAGCACGCCACAGTGCGCGTCCCCCGCGCCGTTGGTGTCCACGGCGTCCACCGCGAACCCCGGCACGACGACGACCCGCTCGCCGGTGAGCACCCGGCATCCGGCGGGCCCTTCGCGGACGATGACCGTCTCGACGCGATCACGTCCCATGTCGAGGATCTCCGCCTCCCTGGCGTTGCAGCTCAGAATGTCCACATGCGACAGCACCGCCGAAAGCACCGGAGCCGGGATGTCCCCGGCGAGCGGGCCCGGATCGAACAGGACGGTCGCGTCGCTCGCCCGCGGCAGCCAGTGCGTCAGCGCTTCCGCGTTCGTCTCGTGCAGCAGGCTGTATCCGGTGAGGTAGACGACGTCGTGGCCGGTCGGGACGATCTCGTCGAGCAGGCCGCGCGGCATCCGCCCTTCGGCGCCCGTGCCGGTGATGAAGGTGCGTTCGCCGTTGTCCTCCACCAAAGCGACGGAGATGCCGGTGTCGCCCTCGCCCGACGGCCCGTGCGCGAGGACGATGCCCTCTGCGGCCATCGCCGACCGGGCGAGGTCGGCGAAGTTCCCGGTGCCGTGCATCCCCGCGTAGAGCACGTCGGCACCCGCCCTCGCGGCCGCGGCCATCACGTTGAACCCGCCGCCCGGCAGGAAGTCCATTGTGGACGCCATGACGTCGCCGCCCGCCACGGGCAGCTTCGGCACCCGCATCACCAGGTCCAGTATGACCTGTCCAGTGTGGATCAACCGTCCGCTCATCGTGCCGCCTCCGTCTCGCGTGCGCCGCCGAGCAGCGCGTAGATCCCGGCCGCGGCGACGAACGTGATCACCCAGCCCAGACCGTTCTCGCCCGCCCACGTATCGGCGAACACCCCGCGGAACCAGACGTCGTCGCCCGCGCCCGCGGTGGTGAACAGGAAACCGGCGACGATCGCCACCACCCACGCGGCCATCGCGCGCGGCTCGAACCCGCCCCGGTACCAGTATCCGCTGGTGGCGCGGAGATCCATCAGCGCGCGATCGTCATAGTGCCGCCGCCGCGCCATATCGACCAGGAACACCCCGACCCAAGCGGTGATCGGCACCGCCAGCAGGCTGATGAAGGCGATGAACGGGCCGTAGAAACCGTCCGCGATGAGCATGAAGTAGATCGCCCCGGCGAAGGTGACCACGACGTCGACCACGACCGCGTAGACCCGTTTCGTCCGGACTCCCAGGGTGAGCAGGGTCAACCCAGCCGAGTACACCGAGAGGTGGTTCGACAGCAGCAGCCCGCCGAACGCGGCGATCAGGTACGGCACGGCCATCCAGCCCGGCAGGATCGCACGGATGGCGGCCACCGGGTCACTGGCGGCCCCCAGCGACGGGTCGCCTGCCGCCAGCAGCCCGCCCAGCGAGATCAGCAGCACGAGCGGGATGCCCGCCCCGGCGGCGGCGGAAAGCACCAGCTGTCCGGCTCGTACGCCGGAAGACTGGTAGCGGGACATGTCGGCGGCCGTGTTCGCCCAGCCGATCCCGGTTCCGGCGGCGATCACGCCGACCCCGGCCACCACGACTCCGGCGGACGCGGGTTCGGCGGCCGCGACCGCCGCCCAGTCCACAGTGGACACCAGGCTGACGCCGACCACGATGTTGAGCGCGCCGAAGATCCAGGTGGACCATTTCTGCACGGTCAGCAGTACCGCGTGGCCGAGTCCGGAGACGATGACGGTCAGCACCACGAAGACGGTGATGCACAGGATGGTCAGCACCGGCGAGGACTTCGCCGCCGTGTCGGTGCCGAACACGATGGCGCACAGGGAAAGCAGCGCGAATGCGGCCGTGGTGGTATTGACCGTCTCCCAGCCGAGCCGCGACAGCAGTGAGATCGCCGTCGGTCCGGCGTTGCCGCGGACGCCGAACACCGCGCGGGACAAGGTCAGGCCGGGGGCACCACCGCGACGCCCGGCGATCGAGACCACACCGACCACGGCGAAGGAACCGACCGAGCCGAGCACCGCGACGAACACCGCCTGCCAGACCGTCATCCCCTGCACCGCCACCAGGGTCACACCCAGCGGCAGGCCGAGAATGCTGATGTTGGCGGCGAACCAGACCCAGAACAACTGCATCGGATGGCCGGTGCGCTCGGCTTCGGGCACCGGTTCGATACCGCGGGTCTCCAGCGCGGCGGCCTCGGTGGTGGCGGTGGTGGTTTCAGTTCCGGCCATGGCGGCCTCCTGACTGGGGAGCTTCGCGAAGGGAGAGCAGGGCCGCGGCCAGCGGTCCGAGTTCGAGCCGGTTGACCACCCGGACCTGTTCGGTCAGCTCGGCGGGGAACACCGCCGTGCCGTGGACCGCGCCGAGGACCGCACCGCACATCGCGGCGACCGTGTCGGTGTCGCCGCCGATCTCGGCGGCGAGAGTGAGCGCTTCGAACGGTTCCCTGCCGAGCGCCTCGGCGAGCGCGACCGCCGCGACGACGGATTCCTGTGCGGCCACCGAAGTGCCGATGACGTCGTAGAGCGCGTCGGCCAGTTCGGTGCGGCCCATGCCGCGCACCCAGCCGCGGGCCCAGCGGATGCGGGCGGCGATGTCCCCGCCCGCGCTCCAATGACCGCGCCGCGCACCGGCCGCGGCGGCCCGTTCCGCCTCGTCGAGCGCCTCGCCGAGAGCCGCGCCTTCGATCCCGGCGGATACCGCACCGGCGATCGCGGCGGCTCCCGCCAGCCCCAGCCCGGTGTTGTGCGTGACCCGGCCGGTGGCGACGACGGCGTCCAGCAACACCGCCGGATCCGGGCCCGCCGCGATGGCGATCGGCGTGACGCGCATGGCCGCACCGTTGGTGGTGCCCCAGCGCCCGGCCTCGTCGGCGGGCACCCCGGCTTGCAGTGCCTCGAGCGCCCGTTTCGTGGACGGGCCGAGCAGATCCGCCGAACCGCGGCGGATCATGTCGGCCTCCCAGGCGATGAGCGCCTTCGCGAAGACCTCCGGGTCCACCCGGCCACCGCCATCGATGAGCAGCCGCGCCAGCAGCACGGCTTGTTCGGTGTCGTCGGTGATGGACCCAGCGGGCATACCCGGGGCGATCGGCTGGTCGGGGACGGCGGGCAGGAGGGTGGTCACCCGGCCGTACCGGCGGGCGATCTCCTCGCGCGACATCGACTGCGTCGGCATGCCGAGCGCGTCGCCGAGGGCGAGTCCGGTGAGCGCACCGAGCGCCCGGTCGTGTCGCTCGCTCATCGGACGGCCGATCCGGGGAAGGTCAGGTGGAACCGGAAGCGCGCCGGGTCCAGCAGGCTCACCACGTGCTCGACCAGTCCGCCGCCGGCGTCCACAGTGGACCGGGTGGCGTGCAGGAACAGCTCACCCGGTTCACGCTCCAGCAACGCGGCCGACGCGGTGTCCAGTTTTTCGGTGGAGATCCACTGCTCGCCGCCCGCCGCGCGCAATCCGGCCGCGCGCAGCGTTTTGGTCAAGGAGCCTTCACGCAGCCCCTGATCGGGCAGGTCAGGCAAGGGAACATAAGCGGTCTCAAGGGAAACGGGTCCGGTGCGCGGATCACGGCGCAGCCGCCGGACCTGGGTCACCCGCGCGAGGCCGTAGCGCCGGGTCAGCTCGGCGTCGGACACGCGCTCGATGCCGAGCAGCTCGGTTTCGATCGCCACGCCGCCACGCTCGAACGCCTTGGCCCAGCCGGTGAGCTGGTCGAGCTCGACGTCGTCGAAGGTGACGAAGGAGCCGACCCCGGTCTGGGTGGTGATCAAGCCACGGTGCTGCAGATCCGCCAGCGCGCCACGGACGGTGCCGCGGCTGACCGAGTACCGGCGGGCGAGTTCGTTCTCCCCCGGCAACCGCTCGCCGTGGGCGAAGCGGCCGGAGGTGATCTGCCCGGCGAGCTCATCGACCAGCCGGTTCCGCTTCCCGAAGCCGACGCCACCACCAACCTGTCCAGTCATGTACATACATGTACACCTCTGTCCTGACGGTGTCCAGACCCGCTCTTGCTAACGCGGGACCGGCCCCCTACTGTGACCTGGGAGCGCTCCCAGGCAGTTGTCAACCGTCAAAGCAGACGGAGGAAACCCAGTCCGATGAGACCGCTTCCCCTTCCCCGCCGATTCCGACATGCCACCGCCGCCCTGACCCTCGTCACCCTCGCCGCCGCACTCACCACCGGCACCGCTCACGCCGCCGACTATCAACGGATCATCAACGGCGGCTTCACTTCCGGCGCCACCGATCCGTGGTGGGCGAGCGCCGGGGTGAGCAACCGCGTCACGAACGGCGAGCTGTGCGCGTCGGTCACCGGCGGCACGACGAACCCGTGGGACGCCTTGATCGGCCAGAACGGCGTGCCGTTCGAGGCCGGACAGCAGTACACGATGTCCTTCGACGCCTACGCCACCACACCCCAGTCCATCGCGGCCAACGCGGGCGAAGGGGTCAGCCCGTACCGCGGGATCGCCCGGCACGAGGTCCAGCTGGGCACGAGCAAACAGACGTACACCTTCACGTTCACCTCGGAGCTGGCCTTCCCGGACTCAGGCGCCGGTCAGATCACCTTCCAGGTCGGCGGCAACACGGCGAACAACACCATCTGCGTCGACAACGTCTCCTTGGTCGGTGGCGTGATCCCGCCCGGTGGTCCGCCCGCACCGACGAAGAAGGTCCAGGTCGACCAGGTCGCGTACGTGCCTGGCCTGCCGAAACACGCCACCCTCGTGTCCGACGCCACCACGGCACAGACCTGGGCACTGAAGAATTCCGGCGGCACGACGGTCGCCACCGGCCGGACCACGCCGAAGGGTGTCGACGCGCTGTCCGGTGATCCGGTGCATCTGATCGACTTCTCGGCCTACGACACCGCGGGCACCGGATACACCTTGACCGTCGGCTCGGAGACCAGTTTCCCGTTCGACATCTCCGCCGATCCGCTCAAGAAGCTGCGCTACGACTCGCTGGCGTTCTTCCACCACCAGCGCAGCGGGATCCCGATCGAAGCGCAGTATGTCGGCGCGGCGTACGCGCGGCCGGCCGGTCACCTGGACGTCACGCCCAACCAGGGTGACACCAACGTGCCCTGCCGGTCCGACCTGAACTGCGGGTACACCCTCGACGTGCGCGGCGGCTGGTACGACGCGGGCGATCACGGCAAGTACGTCGTCAACGGCGGCATCTCGGCGTGGCAGGTGCTCAACACCTACGAGCGCGCGAAGCTGATCGGCGACGCCGCCGCACTCGGCGACGGCAAACTCGCCATCCCGGAGAAGGCCAACGGGGTGCCCGACGTCCTCGACGAGGCCCGCTGGGAAGTGGAGTTCCTGCTGAGGATGCAAGCGCCCGACGGCATGGTGCACCACAAGATCCACGACGCGAACTGGACCGCCCTGCCCACCCTTCCGCACCTGGACGCCCAGGCTCGCAGGCTGTCGGCCACCAGCACCGCGGCGTCGCTGAACATGGCCGCGGTCGCGGCTCAGGCGTCCCGCATCTGGAAGACCATCGACCCGGCCTTCTCGACCAAGACGCTCGCCGCGGCGAAGAAGGCATACGCGGCGGCGAAAGCGAACCCGAACAAGATCGCCGACCCCGACGACAGCACCGGCGGTGGCTCGTACTCCGACAGCACCCTGACCGACGAGTTCTATTGGGCCGCCGCGGAAATGTACGCGACGACCGGCGAGGCGTCCTATCGCGCGGACGTCACCGGATCGACCCTCTACAAGGGACAGTCGATCACCGACCGCGGCTACGACTGGGGTTCCACCGGCACGCTGGGGGACATCACGCTGGCGCTGGTGCCCACCGGGCTGCCGTCGGCGGACGTCGCGGCGATCAAGGCTGCGTTCGCGGCCACCGCCGACAAACACCTGAACCAGATGGCGTCGCTCGGCTATCCCGCGCCGTACCGGGAACCCGACGGCACCTACGTCTGGGGGTCGAACGGCCTGGTCGCAAACAACGCCTCGGTGCTCGCGCTCGCCTACGACTTCACCGGCGCGGCCAAGTACCGCGAAGGGGTGTTCGAGGCACTGCACTACCTGCTGGGCCGCAACCCGGTGAGCTACTCCTACGTCAGCGGCTACGGCGGGCAGCCGGTACGCAACGTCCACCACCGGCACTGGGCCAACCAGCTCGACCCGACCCTGCCCACCGCACCACCGGGGGTGCTCTCCGGCGGTCCGAACAGCGGACTTCAGGACCCCGTCGCGGAACGGCGACTCCAGGGCTGCAAACCGCAGAAGTGCTTTGTGGACCACATCGAGGCGTACTCGCTCAACGAGGTCACGGTCAACTGGAACTCGGCGCTGGCGTGGATCGCCAACTGGGCGGCGGAGAAGTCGGGCTCGGCCGACACCACCGCCCCGGCCACGCCAGGCACCCCGGTCGCCTCGGAGGTGACCGCGACGGGAGTCAAGCTGGCCTGGACTCCTTCGAGCGACCCGGAAAGTGGCGTCCAGAACTACGACGTCATCTCCATCGAAGGTGACACACAGCGGGTCGTCGCCACTGTCACGGGTACGTCCGCGACACTGACCGGTCTGCGGTCGAACGCCGCGTACCGGTTCGCCGTGCAGGCCCGCAACGGGGCCGGACTCAAATCGGCGCTTTCCGGCGCGGTCGCGGTGACCACCAAACCGGACGGCCAGTCGTCCTGCAAGATCACCTATCAGGCGAGTGGGTGGGCCACCGGGCTGTCCGGGAACGTCACCATCACCAACACGAGCGGTGCGGACTGGAGCACGTGGACACTCGGGTTCACGTGGCCGGGCAACCAAAGGATCACTCAAGGGTGGTCGGCGACCTGGACCCAGACCGGTTCCGCGGTGACCGCGACGCCGTTGTCGTGGAACAGCCGAGTACCGGCGGGCGGTTCGGTCCAGATCGGGTTCAACGCCTCGTCGTCCCCGCCGCATCCGGAACCGACCGGCTTCACGATCAACGGGCAGGCCTGTACGCGGGGCTGACCTCGTGAGTGGCGCGCAGCCGCGAGCCAGGCGTCGGTACAGCTGGTCGTGGGTGGCGGTTCGGGGTCTAACCCCACACCCCCAACAAGACCAAACCCCGACCGGCGTAAACGGGCAACCAAACCGGGAACCACGCTGATGGCGCACACAG
>NZ_JBVIRO010000009.1:0-28088 GCF_055575975.1 Amycolatopsis sp. NPDC033938 | reverse complement strand
ACTTACAGGGGGCGGCGTGTTCGGGGGGGCGCCCTGGGTGGGGGGCGGGCCCCGGCGCGCGGGGGGTGGTAACGGTGGGGGTTGTGGGCCTTTTGGGTTAAAACCCCTAACCGCCACTCACGACCAACCCGAGCCGGGCTTCAGCGGCCTCCCATCCGGGATCCCGGCCTGAGGGCGCATACCGTCGCGGCGGATGCGTTTCCCGCACCAGCGCGCGCATCGCGGCCAGATCAGGCAGGGCGGCACCCAGGGTCCGGGCCTGCACGAGCACGTTGCCCAGTGCGGTCGCCTCCACCGGACCGGCGAGCACCGGCACGCCGCAAGCGTCGGCGGTCAGCTGGCACAGGAGTTCGTTGCGCGCTCCGCCGCCGACGACGTGGACGACGTCGATCGTCCGGCCCGTCAACGTCCCGGCTTGGCGGACCGTGCGGCGATAGGCCAGCGCGAGACTGTCCACAATGCACCGGACGACCTCACCGCGCGTGGACGGCGGACGCTGGCCGGTCTCCCGGCAGGCCCGCGCGATCCGGGACGGCATGTCCCCCGGTGGGAGGAACGCGGGCGTGTCGACGTCCACCACGGCGGTCAGCGGTGGCGCTTCGGCCGCTTCCGCGAGTAGGTCGGCCAGGTCGACACGGTCGCCGCGGGCCGCCCAGGTCCGGAGGGTTTCGGTCAGCACCCACAGGCCCATCACGTTGCGCAGGAAGCGGATCTTGCCGTCGACGCCGGTTTCGTTGGTGAAATTGGCGGCGAGCGCGGCGTCACCGAGTTCGGGCGCGTCGAGTTCGAGGCCGACGAGCGACCAGGTGCCCGACGAGATGTAGGCGAAGCTCGTGCCGGGTTCGGCGGGCACCGCGACCACGGCCGACGCCGTGTCGTGTGAGCCGACCGCGATCACCGGCGTCGACGGTAGCGCGAGGTCGGCGGCGAGCTCCGGCAGCAGCGTGCCGATCCGCTCCGCCGGCTCCCGCAGCGGCGGCAGGAGCCGCAGCGGGATTCCGGCTCGTCCGGCGAGGTCCACCGCCCAGGACCGCGCGCGGACGTCGTAGAGCTGGGTCGTCGACGCGTTGGTCCGTTCCGCGCCGGTTTCCCCGGTCAGCCAGTAGCCGAGCAGATCGGGGATCAACAGCATCGTCTCCGCCGAAGCCAGTCTGTCCACTTCGGACACCAGCTGGTAGAGCGTGTTGAACGGCAGCTGCTGCAACCCGGTGACGTCGTAGAGCTCCCGCGCCGGGATCGTCTTCCCGACCTGGTCCAGTACCCCGTCGGTACGGGAGTCCCGGTAGTGCACCGGATTTCCCAGCAGCGCGCCCGAACCGTCGAGCAGCCCGTAATCCACGGCCCACGAATCGATGCCGATCCCGGACAGCCCGCCACCGGCGTGCACCGCCTGGATACCGCGCAGCATCTCGCGATGGATGCCCAGCACGTCCCAGTACAGCGTCCCGCCCGCCCGCACGGGACCGTTCGGGAACCGGTGCGCCTCCTGGAGCCCGAGGTGCCCCCTGCCGACCGACCCCGCCATCACCCGCCCGCTGGACGCGCCGAGGTCGACCGCCGCCACCCGCAGCACCGGCACCGTCTTCTCCCGTCTCAGCGAAGGAACGCCGCCGCCACACCCGCGTCCACCGGCACGTGCAACCCGGTGGTGTGGGTCAGGTCGCCGCCGGTGAGCGCGAACACCGCCGCGGCCACGTGCTCGGGCAGCACCTCGCGTTTGAGGATCGTGCGCTGGGCGTAGAAGGCGCCGAGTTCCTCTTCCGGCACGCCGTACACCGCGGCCCGTTGCGCGCCCCAGCCGCCGGCGAAGATGCCCGAACCACGGACCACTCCGTCCGGATTGACGCCGTTGACACGGATGCCGTGCCCGCCCAGCTCGGCCGCGAGAAGCCGCACCTGGTGCGCCTGGTCCGCCTTCGCCGCACCGTAGGCGACGTTGTCGGGACCGGCGAACACCGAGTTCTTCGACGAGATGTAGACGATGTCGCCGCCGATCCCTTGCGCCACCATCGCCTTCGCGGCGGCCTGCGAAACCAGGAAGGATCCCTTCGCCATCACGTCGTGCTGCAGGTCCCAGTCGCGCTCGGTGGTCTCCAGCAGCGGCTTGGAGATCGACAGGCCCGCGTTGTTGACGACGAGGTCCACCCCGCCGAACGCGAGCACGGTGGCGTCCATGGCGGACCGGACGGCGGCGGCGTCGGTGACGTCCGCGGTCACCGCGATGGCCTGGTCGGCGCCACCGATGCCCGTGGCGACCGCGGCCGCCGCGTCCGCGTCGAGATCGGCGATCGCGACGCACGCGCCTTCGGCCGCGAGCCGCTCGGCGATGGCCTTGCCGATACCCGAACCGGCCCCCGTCACCAGCGCGATCCGGCCCGCGAGCGGTTTCGGTTTCGGCATCCGCCGCAGCTTCGCCTCTTCCAGCTCCCAGTACTCGATACGGAACTTCTCGCTCTCCGGGATCGGCGCGTAGGACGACACCGCCTCGGCGCCCCGCATCACGTTGATCGCGTTGACGTAGAACTCCCCTGCCACCCGCGCGGTCTGCTTGTCCTTGCCGAAGGAGAACATGCCGACACCGGGTACGAGCACGATCGCCGGGTCGGCGCCGCGCATGGGCGGGCTGTCCGGCGTCGCGTGCCGCTCGTAGTAGGCGCGGTAGTCCGCACGGTAGGCCTCGTGGAGTTCCTTCAGCCGGGCAACGACGTCCTCGATCGGCGCGGTCGCGGGCAGGTCGAGCACGAGGGGACGGACCTTGGTACGCAGGAAGTGGTCCGGGCACGACGTACCCAGCGCCGCGAGCGGCGCGAGCTTCTCCCGCGCCAGGAAGTCGAGTACCGCGTCACTGTCGGTGTAGTGCCCGACCTGGCGCAGGTCGGTCGAGGCGAGCCCACGGATCACCGGCGCGAGCGCCGCCGCACGGGTACGCCGCTCGGCCGCGGGCAGCGGTTCGAACCCCGGCACGATCGCCCCGAACGGCTCCGCGATCCCGCGGTCGGCGAGGAACTTCTCGGCCGTGCGGATGATCTCCAGCGAATTCCGTTGGCACTCTTCGGAAGTCGAGCCCCACGCGGTGATCCCGTGCCCGCCGAGGATCACGCCGATCGCCCGCGGGTTCGCGGCCTTCACCGCGGCGATGTCCAAGCCCAGCTGGAATCCCGGCCGCCGCCAATCCACCCACGCGACCCGGTCACCGAAGCACTCCTTCGTCAGCGCGGCGCCGTCGGCCGCGGTGGCCAGCGCGATACCGGAGTCCGGATGCAGATGGTCGACATGCGCGGCGTCGACCAGTCCGTGCATGGCCGTGTCGATCGACGGCGCCGCCCCGCCCTTGCCGTGCAGGCAGTAGTCGAACGCGGCGACCATCTCGTCCTCGCGCTCGACGCCCGGGTAGACGTCGACGAGGGCACGCAGCCGGTCCAGCCGCAGCACGGCCAGCCCCGATTCGGTCAGCGTCCCGAGGTCACCGCCGGACCCCTTGACCCACAACAGTTCCGTCGGCCGCGCGGTCACCGGGTCGAGCACTTCCCCCTTCGCCGAAGTGTTGCCACCGGCGAAGTTCGTGTTGCGCGGATCGGCGCCCAGCGCGTTGCTACGGGCGACGAGTTCGGACGGCACGCTCATGCTCCCCACCCCGCCTGCCGGCCACCGGCCCGCTCGGCCACGATCTTCTCCTGGTATCCACTGCGGTGATAGGCCGCGATCGGGTCCGGATCCAGCCCGGCTTCGGTGCGCAGTTCGGCCAGCAGCGGCCGGACGTCGGTGTTGTAGGCGTCCATCACGATCGCGTTGGCCTCCAATACCTTGCCGTCACGCTGCGCCGCCCGCAGCGCGTCCCGGTCGACCAGCAGGGCCTTCGCCGTGGCTTCCTGGACGTTCATCACCGAGCGGATGATCGCCGGGATCTTCGCCTCGATGTTGTGGCACTGGTCGAGCATGAAGTTGATGCCGTACGCCGGGTCCAGCGCGTCACCGCGGACGATCTCGTACATGATCCGGAACAGCTGGAACGGATCCGCCGCACCCGCCATCAGGTCGTCGTCGGCGTAGAACCGGGAGTTGAAGTCGAACGCGCCGAGCTTCCCGGCGCGCAGCAGGAAAGCGACGATGAACTCGATGTTCGTACCGGGCGCGTGATGCCCGGTGTCGATGCACACCGTCGCCTTCTCCCCGAGTTCCAGGCAATGCGCGTAGGACGTGCCCCAATCCGGGATGTCGGTGGCGTAGAAGGCGGGCTCGAACAGTTTGTACTCCAGCAACAGCCGCTGGCCGTCGCCGAGCCTGTCGTACGCCTCCCGCAGCGCCGCCGCCATCCGGTCCTGCCGGTCGCGCAGATCGTCCTGGCCCGGGTAGTTGATGCCGTCGGAGAACCACAGCTTCAGGTCACGCGATCCGGTGGCGTCCATAATGGACACCGCCTCCAGCAGATGGTCGGTCGCCTTGCGGCGCACCCCCGCGTCCGGATTGGTCACCGAGCCGAGTTTGTAGTCCTCGTCCTGGAAGACGTTCGTGTTGATGGCACCGATCTCGATGCCCAGATCCCTCGCGAAGCGGGCGAGCGCGCCGAAGTCGTCCACCCGGTCCCACGGGATGTGCAGGGCGACACTCGGCGCGACGCCGGTGAACCGGTGCACGGTCGCCGCGTCCGCGATCTTCTCCTCCGGCGTACGCGGCACGCCTGCCTGGGGGAACACCTTGAACCGCGTGCCGGAATTGGCGAACGCCCACGACGGTGTCTCGATCCGCTGCGTCCGCAGCGCGGATTTCACGGCCGTAAGGTCGGGCAAGTCGATCACGTCTTTCCTCGTCGAGCGCCGGTCAGGCGCTGTGGAACACCTCGGTCAGCAGGCGCAGGCTCTCGTCGGGCCTGCCGTCGGTGAAGAATTCCGCCATCTCCGCCTGCCAGCGGGAGTTGACCTCGGTGCGGGCCATCGCCGCCTGCGCCGCCGCGAGATCGTCGGCTTCGACGTAGCCGATGAGCAGCCCGTCTTCGCGCAGGAACAACGAATAGTTGCGCCAGCCGCTTTCCCGCAGCGCAGCGAGCATCTCCGGCCACACGGCCCGATGGCGCTCGGCGTATTCGGCCGTGCGGTCGGGTTTCACCTGGAGGCAGAAGCAATAACGCGCCATGGCGGTCAGAAGTCGAACTTGTCGATGTTGGCCGCGTCGAACGTCGTCGGCGGGCCGAGCACGATTTCCCCGTTCGCGCCGATGGTGTACTCGCCGAGCCTGCCCGCCTTGAACTTCTGGCCTTCGGCACCGGTGATCTGCCCGGAGCTCAAGGCGACACCGGCGTAGGCGGCCAGATAGCCGATGTCGGCCGGGTTCCACAGCGCGAACTGCTTGACCGTGCCGTCCTTGACGAAGGCGCGCATCTGGTTCGGGGTGCCCAGCCCGGTGACCGCGACCTTGCCCTGGTAGCTCGACGAGCTCACGTACCGGGCCGCGGCCGCGATACCGACGGTCGTCGGCGCGACGATGACCTTCAGATTCGGGAACGACTGCAGCAGGCCTTGCGCCTCCTGGAACGACTTCTGGTCGTCGTCGTTGCCGTAGGCGACCTTCACCAGCTTCAGGTTCGCGTACTCCGGTTTGGCCAGGGTCTGCTTGGCGACCTCGATCCAGGCGTTCTGGTTGGTGGCGTTGGGGGTCGCGGAGAGGATCGCGATCTCGCCCGACCCGCCGGACAGCTCCTTCGCCTGCTTCACCAGCTGCTCGCCGATGCCCTGCGTGGTGGCCTGGTTGATGAACACGTCACGGCAGTCCTTGGCCGCGTCGGAGTCGAACGCCACGACCTTGATCCCGGCGCCGCGTGCCTGGTTCAGCGACGGGCATACCGCGTTCGGGTCGTTCGCGGCGATGCCGATGACGTCCTGCTGCTGCTGGATGAGCGTGTTGATGTAGCTGACCTGCGAAGACGCGCTCGCGTCGTTCGGCCCGACCAGCTTGTACTCCCCTTTGAGCTCCTCCAGCGCCTGCTTGCCGCCGCCGACCTCGATGTCGCTGTAGGGGTTGTTGAGCTGCTTGGGCAGGAACGCCATCTTCACCCCCTCCTTCGTGGCCGCGCCCGGATTCGCGGCGGCGGTGGACTGGGCGGGGCCCGAACCGGCGTTGTCGTTCTTGGTGGTACCCCCGCAAGCGGCGAGGGCGACCACCAGCCCGGCGGTGGTGGCGGCCGAGAGAACGCCGGTAAGGAATCGACGCGTCATTGTCGTCAACCTTTCTGGGGCGGAGGGACGGACTGCCGGCCACGCCGTGATCCGGCGCGGGCCGAGGACAAGACGTTGGGCAGGAGTACCGAGACGATCAGCAGCGCACCCGTCACGATGTTGAGCGCTTCGTTCGACACGTCCTGCAGGCGAAGCGCGTTCTGCAGGGCCGCCAGCAGCACCACACCGGCGAGCACACCCGGCAGCGTGCCCTTGCCGCCGAAAATGGAGACCCCGCCGAGCAGCACGGCGGCCACCACGGCGAGTTCGAGGCCGAAGCCGTTGTCGGCCCGCGCGCTGGAGTACCGCAGGGTCCACAGCACACCGGCGAGGCCCGCGACCGCGCCACTGACCACGAACAGCCAGAACTTCAGCCTGCCGGTGCGGATCCCGGCGAACCGGGCCGCCTGTTCACTGGCCCCGGCCGCGAACACCCCGCGGCCGATCGGCGTCGCGTGCAGCACCACACCGAAGATCAGCGCCAGCACGACGAGCGGGATCAAGACGTTCGGGATCGGTCCGTCACCGATGGTCCCGGTGACCCACGCGGTGAAGCCGCGGGGAAAGTCCGCCACCGCGCCGTCACCGAGCACCACGAACGCCAGCCCGCGATACAGCGCCATCGTGCCGATCGTGACCGCCAGCGAAGGCAGTTTCAGGACGGTGACGAACAATCCGTTCAGCGCGCCGAGGGCGGCGCCGAGCACGACGCACAGGGGAATGATCGTCTCGATCGCCAATCCGCTGTCCCACAAGGAACCCATCACGGCCGAGGTCAGTCCGAGGGTGCTCGCCACCGACAGGTCGATCTCGCCGGTGACGATCACGAACGTCATCGGCAACGCCACCAGCGCGATCGGCAGCAGATCCAGCAGCAGGAACGTGAAGTTGCGGCCGGTCCCGAAGTTCTCGACCACCCCGGAGGCGATCACCAGGACGGCGACCGTCACCACGATCACCGCGCCGTCCCAGCTCGCCAGCCTGGACAGCCACGCGGGCCTGGCCTGTGCCCTCTCAGACATGGGAGTCCCTCTTCTTCAGTGCCTTCGCGACGCGGACCGCGACCAGCCGGTCGGCGCCGATGGCGAGCAGGATCAGCGCGCCGACGATCGCCTGCTGCCAGAACTGGTCGATGTCCAGTACCGCCAGCGCGCTGCCGATCACGGTCA
This sequence comes from Amycolatopsis sp. NPDC033938, assembly GCF_055575975.1. NCBI lineage: Bacteria > Bacillati > Actinomycetota > Actinomycetes > Pseudonocardiales > Pseudonocardiaceae > Amycolatopsis > Amycolatopsis sp. NPDC033938. The sequence continues at coordinate 20,710 of NZ_JBVIRO010000009.1, read as the reverse complement.
GCAGGAGCGCGCCGAGACCCGCGCCCCAGGCCGAACCGCTGCCCCCGAACACCGCCACCCCGCCGACGACGGCGGCCGCGACGACGTTGAGCTCGTATCCGGATCCGGCGGCCGCGTCGACGGTGCCGAACCGCGCCGCGAACAGGACTCCGGCCAGCCCCGCGAGCGCGCCGCTGACCAGGAAGGCGGCGCTGGTGTTGCGGCCGACCTTGATCCCGGCGAGTTTCGCGGCCTGCGGGCTCGAGCCCATCGCGTACAGCTCGCGCCCGGCGCGGTAGTCGCGCAGGACGACCGACGCGGCGATCAGCACGGCGGCCGCGATCAGCACCAGCCACGGAACACCCAGTAGCGTCGCGGTCCCGAAGCCGAGGAACGACGGCGGCAGCTTGTCGGCGTTGATCTGCTGCCCGCCGGCCCACAGGTAGGACACCCCGCGGAAGGCGTAGAGCGTGCCGAGGGTGACCACCAGCGCCGGTACCCGCCCGAACCGGACGAGGGCACCGTTGATCAGGCCGCACCCGGCACCGAGGGCCAGCCCCGCCAGCAGCGCGACGAACACCGGCACGCCGGGGTTGTCGCGCATCAGCGAACCGACCGCGAACGCCGACAGTCCCAGCACCGAACCGACGGACAGGTCGATGTTGCGGGTGATCATCACGATCGACTGTCCGACGGCCAGTACCGCGAGGATCGCCGTGCCGAGCAGGATGTCGCGGATGCTCTGCCCGGAAAGGAACCGTGAGTTCTGGGTGGCGGTGAACGCCACCAGCACCACGAGTGCCAGCGCGATCCCCGACTCGCGGGCTTTGAACACCGTGCCGAACACCGAACGCCGTCCCGTCACGATCCTCTCCCTCGGCGGAGGTACCGCCACCTTGGTCGCGCTCATGCGGCCGTTCCCTGTCCCATCGCGGCGAACATCACCGAGTCCTCGGTGGCTTCGGCGCGCGGGAGTTCCGCGACGATCCGGCCTTCGCGCATGACCAGCACGCGGTCGGCCATGCCCAGCACTTCGGGCAGTTCCGAGGACACCATCACCACCGCGACCCCCTCGGCGGCCAGTTCCGACATCAGCCGGTGCACTTCCGCCTTCGTGCCGACGTCGATCCCCCGCGTCGGCTCGTCCACGATCAAGACCCGCGGTGCCGTCGCGAGCCATTTGGCCAGCACGACTTTCTGCTGGTTACCGCCCGACAGCGTGCCGACGGCGTCGGTCAGGCCGCGGTATCTGGTCCGCAGCCGCTCCGTCCAGCGCCGCGCTTCCCGCCGTTCCTCCGCGCCGGTGAGCAGACCGAGTCTCGCCAGCGCACGCGAACGGGGCAGCGTCACGTTCCGCTCGATCGACAGGTCCATCACCAGACCCTGTTGCCGCCGGTCCTCGGGCACGAGCGCCATCCCGGCGGCCATGGCCGCCCGCGGCGAATGCGGCCGGATCCGCTTGCCGTTCAAGCGAACCGAGCCCGTGTCGCGTTCGTCCACCCCGAACACCGCCTGCACGACTTCGGACCGGCCCGACCCGACCAACCCGGCGAAGGCCACGATCTCGCCCGCCCGGACCGAAAAAGAGACATCCCGGAAGGCACCTTCCCGTGACAGGTTCTCGACCTCCAGGACGACCGCCCCCGGTTCGACGTCCTGCTTGGGGAACAGCGCGTCGAGGTCGCGGCCGACCATCCGGCGCACCATCTCGTCGACCGTCAGCTCCTCGGCCCGATCGGTCGAGACGTGTTTGCCGTCGCGCATGATCGTCACGCGCCGGCAGAGTTCGGTGATCTCTTCGAACCGGTGCGAGATGAACATGATCGCCGCACCCTCGTCACGCAGCGTCCGCGCCACCGAGAACAGCCGCTCGACCTCGACCAGGCTCAACGCCGCCGTCGGCTCGTCCATGATCAGCACCCGCGCGTCGGCGCTCAGCGCCTTGGCGATCTCGACGATCTGCTGATCGGCGATCGACAGCCCGCGCGCGGGCCGGGCCGGGTCGATCCGCACGCCGAGGCGGGCGAACAGCCGCAGCGCTTCGGCCTGGACGGCACCGTGGGCGATCCTGCCGAGGCCGCGGCGCGGATGACGGCCCATCACGATGTTCTCCGCCACCGACAGATCCGGGAACAGGGTCGGTTCCTGGTAGATGACCGCGATGCCGGCGGCCTTCGCGTCGGCGGGCGAGGCGAAAGCGACCGGTTCGCCGTCCAGCAGCAGTGTCCCGGCGTCCGGCCGGTGCACCCCGGCCAGCATCTTGACGATGGTCGATTTGCCCGCGCCGTTCTCCCCGACCAGAGCGTGCGTCTCCCCCGCGTACAGCGGAAACGACACTCCGGCCACGGCCGCGACCGCGCCGAAGGACTTCGTGACGTCGCGGACTTCCAGCAGGGGCACACGGCCCGGCTCGATCGTGGACCGCTCCTGTCGCCCCATCGCGACCTCCGGATTGAAAGGTTTCACAAGCCTGGAGCGGTGAAGCTACTATGGCCCGAACGGCGAAGTCAACGAAAAGTCGAATAAGCTCAGGCAGCCGTAGTGTTACGTTTCAAGAGAGGGAACGGATGACCGACCGAGGCGCGAAGGAAGCCAGACCCGAGAATCGTGCGGCGGGCATCAAGGATGTCGCGGCCGCCGCCGGTGTCTCCCTCGGCACGGTCTCCAACGTGCTCAACCGGCCGGACAGGGTCAGCCCCGGCACCCGCGCGAAGGTCGAAGCCGTCATGGCCGAACTCCGCTTCGTCCGCAACGAATCGGCGCGGCAACTGCGCGCCGGGCGCAGCCGCGTCCTCGCCTACGTGATGCTCGACGGCAGCAACCCGTTCTTCACCGACGTCGCCGCCGGGATGGAGGACGCCGCGGGTACGGACGACCTCTCGTTGTTCCTCTGCAACAGCGCCAACCTCCCCGACCGCGAGAAGGCCTACCTCGACCGGCTCGAAGAGCAACGCGTCCAAGGCATCCTGATCACCCCCGCCGACCCCGACTCACCGCTGCTCGACGAGATCGCGCGGCGCGGCACCCCGGTCGTGATCGTCGATCGCACCCGGGACACCGCCACCCACTGCTCGGTCGCGGTCGACGACGTCCACGGCGGCGAGATCGCCGTCCGGCATCTGCTCGAACAGGGGCACGACCGCATCGCCTTCGTCGGCAACCAGACCACCCTCGGCCAGGTACGCGATCGCCGCGAAGGAGCCCTCCGCGCCCTCGCCGAAGCCGGCCTGGGACCGGAGCGCCTGGTCGACATCACCACCTCGACGCTGACCGTCGCCGACGGCCGCAACGCCGGCGAACGCCTGGCGGGCCTGCCCGCGCCGAGCCGTCCGACCGCCGCCTTCTGCGTCAACGACCTGCTCGCGCTCGGCCTCCTGCAGGCCTGCGCCGCCCTGCGCCTGAACGTCCCGGACGACCTCGCGATCGTGGGCTACGACGACATCGAGTTCGCCTCCGCGGCGGCGGTCCCGCTGACCTCCGTCCGCCAGCCACGCCACCGGCTCGGCCGCACCGCGGCGGAACTCCTGATGGCGGAGACCACCGAAGCAGACCATGAGCACCGGCAGGTCATCTTCACCCCGGAACTGGTCGTGCGGGCCTCCACCCGCCGCAAGAACTGAAGTCCGTGAAGGCCTCCTTCCCTACTCTCAAGGTAGGGAAGGAGGCCTTCACGGACATTCGAGATCTTGCGGGTCGGGCGACTGTTCCTGGATGTGGCGGGGTCGCCTGCGCCGGTGGCGGAGCTTGATCGACGGTGGCGCAGACCTGGTCGTGGACGCCGACGGAGGTTCAGTGTCCGATCGATGACGCCATGTGCGGTTCCGCGTGGGGTCGTGAGTGGCGATTCGGGTTATTAATAGAACTGGGGATGGGCGCTGGCGCGCCCCGCTCGCGGGTGGAGGCGATCCCCTCACGCCCCGGTTCTGATGCGCGTGAAGGCCCCCTTCCCTCGACTGAGCCGAGGGAAGGGGGCCTTCACGCGCAAAGACGTCAACACAATCACATCAGCCTCAGGTGCAACGATTCACGTACCGACACGAATCGCCACTCGCGAAACCGTGCGACTTGCCCAAGCCGGGCGCCTCTATCTCGCACAGTGTCCCTTATGGACAGTCAGGAGCCGGGTGTGGACCTTTGCGTGACCCCGCCCCCGCCGGGCCCATCGCGACAGGTTCGCCTTGTCCCGCTCTGACGGACTTCCACCTTTGGCCAGTCCAGCGCTAACGCGGATTCCCGATGCTTCCCGGCACCGAGCGCAGGGCGTTGTACCAAACGGCGGCCATCTTGTCGTACCCGGTGGCGTTCGGATGGACGCCGTCGGGGAGGTCGGCCGCGGTCAGCGCGCTGTGCATGTTCACCAGGTGCACGCGTTTGCCCGCGTTCACCTTGTCGCGCACGATCCCGGGCAACGCGTTGTTGAACGTCCGCACGGTGGCGTCGCCACTCGCCCACCCCAGCGGGATGAGCTGCGCGACGAACACGTCGGCGTTGGGCGCCGTCGAGGTGACGTGGTCGATCAAGGTGGACAGCCTGCGCGGCGCGTTCGCGACGTCGTGATTCTGCAGCACGTCGTTGGTGCCGATGTGCAGCAGCACCGAGCGCGGCTGGTAGGTCCGCATCCAGCCGGTGACAGCCGCGTCGATCTGGTCGATGCGCCAGCCGGAATGCCCTTCGTGATCGTGGTCCCAGAGACTGCCCGGCCCGTTGAACTGCGAGCCGACGAAGTCGTTGGTGTATCGGCCGGCCGCCAGTCGCTGCCACAGCCCGATCCGGTATCCGCCGGGGACCCCGTACCCGTGGGTGATCGAATCACCGAGGGGCATGACCCGTACACCCCCGTTCGATTCGGCGTGGCCGACACCGGCCAGACCGGCGACCGCTACCGTCACGGCCGCCGCGACGGCCAGCATCCTTGTCCGTAGTCCCATCGTCGACTCCTGGTCAGCAGGTGGAATTCTTCTGAGTGAGCAGGCCGAGCCGCCAGGGCAGGCTGTTGTAGTCGCCGCCCGCCGACGGATTCATGCCCTGGTACAGATACTGCAACCGGCACGGATTGACGGGCAGCGTCTGATCGTTGCCCGCGCGGAGCATCTCGCCGTGACTGATGTCCTTCGTCCATTGCCCGCCGGGGAAGGCCACATTGGACGCCCGGGCGAAGGGATTGCTTTCGCTGGCGGCCAGCGGCCTGAACGTGCCGTTGATGCTCGACGACGTCCAGGAGCGGAAGTACCGGCGGCCGTCGGACCCGATCGCCTCCACCAGCAGCAGATACTGGTTCTGTCCGGCGATCTTGTAGACATTGCTCGCCTCGAACAGGTTGTGCGTGTTCGAATCCTGCATCGCGATCACGGTGTTGGTGAAACCGTTCGGGAAGTTCGCCACGGTGGTCTGCGACCGGTACAGGTGACCGTTGTCGTCGGAGGAGAACAGATAGCAGTTCACCGCGTCGCAGATGACCCACATGTCGACCCAGTACCCGGCGCCGATGTTCTGCCGGATGATCTCCGGCATCGCGCTGTAGAACGTCTTCGGGGCGCTCCAGCCGTTGGGATTACCGATGTCGCTGTTGGTGGAGTAGGCGGCGTTGCCGTTCTGGTAGACCAGATACCACTTGCCCTGTGGCGCGAAGTAGAAGATCTGCGGTGCCGCACGGTAACCCGTACCGATCGCGGACTTGTCGAGGTAATGGTGGGTGGCGGATCCGGCCTGCGACCAGTCGGAGAAGCTGAGGTACACCAGGTTGTAGCCGGAGGCGTTCGCGGTGCTGGCGAACACGTGGTACTTGCCGTTGTGGTAAACCACCGAGGGATCCTTGATCCCGGCGATTTTATGGGTGGCATCGGATTTGGGGCTGATCAGCACCCCGCTGGAATTCCACTGGAAACTCGTCGGCAAGGCGGCCGGGGCCGCGGTCGCCGCGGTCGCCGCGGGGACGTTCAGCAAGGCGGCCAGCATCACCGAGGTGGCGGCCACGAGGTGGCGGATCCGGGTTTTCACCAAACCTCCTGCGGGCAGGAAACAGTGAGCCGGTGGCGGCCGAAACTTTCGCCATCGGGTGGGGAAATCCGTGGGTCACGAAACCTTTCGCTGTTGCTGTTAGCGATAACATTCCGCTGGAAACGTCAGCTTAATACGACACCCGGCACTCTGACAACGCCCGATGACGGACACGTCACCCACAGCGATCTCGATCGTCCATTCTGGACAGACAGCGCCGACATCGTTGACATGCCCGCTGACCTGGGAGCGTTCCCATGTACCGGCCCCTTCCAGCACGGCCGGCGCGCGTGGCACAGTCGTCGCGATGAGCTTGGATGACTTGCCGGACTGGCTCCCCGCCTGGTGCACCGACCAGCTCGGGTGCGCGCCGGGCAGCGTGTTGTTCGAGACTCGATCGATCTCGGCGGTATTCGGACTACGACTGGCCGACGGCCGGGAGGTCGTGGTGAAGGCCCGAGAGGACGACGGGCGAACCAGCTCGTGTGTCGCCGCGCAGGCCGTGTTGGCGGAGCGGGGATTTCCGTGCGCCCGGCCGCTCACGCCCGTGATCGGCGTCGGCACGCTGGCCGTGCACGCGGAGGAATACCGGCCGGGCGGCGAGCTGCTCCATAGCGATTCGCCGGAGATGGCCGCACGTTACGCGGCGGTGTTCGCCCGGCTGATGGCCGGACTGGCCGACGTGACCGTCCCCCCTCCGGTGCCGAATCCGCGCTGGGTTCGTTGGGACCACGAGGATTCCGGGTTGTGGCCGTCGATCCGGTTCCTCGACGAACGGGACCAGCGGGCTGTGCCGGCGTACATCGTCGACACGGCCGAGCGGGTCCGCGAGCGGCTGCTGGCCGCCGAACTGCCGTGCGTACTGGGCCACGCCGATTTCGAAGCGCAAAACCTCCGCTGGCACGAAGGCCGCGTATGGATCGTGCACGATTGGGACAGCTTGGCGTGGCAGCCAGAGGCGGCGCTGGCGGGAGCGGCGAGCGCTGTCTTTCCCAAGACCGGGCCTGCCACTCTGCCGCCGATCGAAAGTTCCGAAGCCTTCTTGACGACATATCAAGCCCTTCGAGGGCGGAGGTTCTCCGCGGAGGAGCAGGAGATCGCGTGGGCGGCCGGCCTGTGGCCCGCCGCCCACGACGTCCGATGGGAAGCCTTGTGCCTCGATTCCCCGCCACCCCGTGAGGTCGTCCACGCACAGGTAGCCGAACGGCTCCGCCGAGCGAACGCCTAGCTCGCCACCGTCTGGCAATTTACATCGTTTTCGATGTATCGTTTCCGATATGAAGGCCAGCGAGCTGTACCTGCTCGGCAAGCACCTGATGGAGCTCGCCTCCCGGGGCATGCGCGACGACACCGACCCGGAGGCCCCGGAGATCTACGACCTGCTCATCTCGGTGCTCGTCGAAGGCCCGGGCATGTCGATCGGCGAACTGGCCGCGCGCACCGGTTTCGCGCAGAGCCATGTCTCCGCCGCCGTCGCGAAGATGCGGGACGAAGGTGCCGTGGTGACGCGCCCGGATCCGGCTGACCGGCGCCGCACCTTGGTCACGCCGGTCGAGGCGCTGGTCGAGGTGGTGGCGCAACGGCAGCAGCGCGCAGCCGAGCAGGTCATCGCGGACGCGCTCGCCGAGCTCGATCCGGACGTGGACGCGGTCGCGGACCGGGCCGCGCGGCTCACGCGCGCGGCCGAGGAGTTGTACCGGGTACTGACCGCTCGCGCGTTGGGCGTGACGGGGGATGCCGAGCTGATGCCGCTGAACTCGCTGACCGAGAAAGCGGCCGAAAGGCCCAAAAGAAGGGGGAAAACATGACCGGGGTGACCGACTACCCGTTCACGCAGGCGGAGCCGTTGCGGTGTCCGGCGGAATTCATCCGGCGGCAGGACGAGGAACCCGTCGGCCGTGTCCGGCTGGCGTCCGGCGAGGACGCCTGGCTCGTCACTCGCCACGCCGACATCCGGACGTTGCTGGCCGATCCGCGGTTCCGGCCATGGGTTCCCGGAACTCCCGAGGACAGTGGCGACGAACTGCTCTTCACCATGTCGGGTCCCGAACACGCGCGGCTGCGCCGGATCGCGGCCAAAGCCCTCACCCCTGCTCGGATGGAGTCGCTGCGGCCGCGGGTCGAAGCCGTCGCGGCGGAGCTGGCCGCGAAACTGATCGCGCAAGGGCCGCCCGCCGACGTGCTGGACGGGTTCGCGATCCCGTTCGCCCTCGCGGTGCTCAACGAACTTCTCGGCGTCCCGCCGTCGGCTCGCGACGAGCTGCGGACCTGGACCGACGGAATCGTCGCGGTGTTCACCGCACCGGACTACGAGGAGATGGCCGAGGCGGCCCGAAATCTGGGCGGCTATCTCGCGGAACTGGTCGAGGCGAAGCGGAACGCGCCCGGGGACGACCTGCTGACCGGACTCATCGAGGCGCGAGACGACTCCGGTGACGCCTTGCGCCCGGAAGAGATCACCCACCTCGCCTTCGCGACCATGATCGCCGGATACGTCCCACCCGCGAACGCCCTGGCCCAGGCCGTACTGCGGCTGGCCCTCGCACCGGAGCTGCCCCGCGATCCCGGCTCGATGCCCGCGCTGGCCGAGGAACTCCTGCGCCAGGACCAGGGTTCCGCCGCCGACCAAGGACGGGTGGCCGTCGAGGACGCCGAGATCGGCGGGGCCCCGATCCGCGCCGGTGACTTCGTCCTCGCGCCGCTGCGCGCGGGCAACCACGATCCCAGGCGGTTTCCCGAGCCGGAATCGGTCGATCTCGCCCGTGCCCCGGGGCATCTCACCTTCGGGCACGGGCCCCATCACTGCCTGGGCGCTTCCCTGGCCCGGCTGGAACTCCGGACCGGGCTCACCGCGCTGCTGGCCGTCGCCCCGCGACTGCGGCTGGCCGTGCCGCTCGACGAACTCACCTGGCGGCGGATGTTCCTGACCCTGCAGGGGCCCGTCGCCGTCCCGATCGCGTGGTGACCGACGAATCCGCGGGGGTCGTGAGTGGTTGGGTCGCTAGAGCCAAAGGTGTTTTATGTGTGGAGCTTGTGCGGGTTGCCGGGGCGGTCCGGGTGGGGAAGATTCCGGACGTTGAGCGTCCGGAATCTTCCCCGCTCGGCCGCCGGTCCACCGGTCGTGATCGGCTTGATCAAGGGGCGAGACCGGGCGACGATGCCCGCGGCACCACCCTTGTGCAGGCCAGGCATAGGTATACAAAGGGTGTCGCTACGCCACGTTTGACTTACCCACCTCCAGTTCGGGCCGTGAAGGGGGCCATCACGTACCCGAACTCACGCCGGCTCTAGTGCGCGAGCACCCCGCTGATCTCGTTCGGCGTTCCGGGCAGCGTGCCGGTCGTGGTCTTCGTACCGGACGCGAGATCGACGGCGTGGATCTCCTTCTTGCCCGGATCGGTGACGTACGCGGTCCCGCCGCGGACGAAGATCGCCGGTCGCGGCCGCTGCCATTCGAGCGGTTCCTGCCAGGAGCCGAGCACCGCGATCTTCTTGGTCACCGTGCCGGTCACCGGGTCGATCACGTGGATCTGCCCGTCGGTGCCCAGCACCAGTGCCTCGCCCTGCGGGCCCCGCGCCAGCGACCGGAAGGTGTAGCTGGTCCCGAGTTCGACGTGCTTGAGCGTGGCCTTCTCGGTGTCGATCAGCGACACCCGGGTCGGACGCTCGAGTTCCGCCGCCTTGTCGACCTTGTAGTCGCCCAAGGTGATCGGCGAGAGGTCCGAACCGGCCTGGTTGCCGATGCGGCCGTAGGGGTCCGGGCTGGTGACCTTGGTGATGGTGCCGTCACGATAGATGAGGACGCCGGTCTCACAGCCGATCACGACCGCTTCACCCCGCGCGGTGGCTTCACCGTGCACGCCGGGGCATTGTTCGTTACGTGCGATCTCCTTCTTTTCCTTGTCCAGCACCACGATGCCGGGCCGGGCGTCCTCGTTGCCGATGGTGGTGACCAATTCGCCACCGGCGAGTTCGACGGCGACGCCGTGATGGGCTTCCGGCGTCTTGTGTTTCGGCGCGGGCGGAGCCGCGGCGCCGAGCGTCTTCGGATCGAACACCGTCACCTCACCGGTCCCGTCCGCGAACAACACCGTCTTGCCGGCGTGACGGACGACGTGTCCCGGTTTGGCCGCCTTGACCTCGGTGTCGGTCAGCACGGCGCCGACGGCGTCGAGCACCCGGAAACCGCTGGAGGTCGAGACCAGTACATGCCGGTCGTCCCCGGCGGCGTTGAGCCGGTTGAAGCCGTCGAGCGGGAGATCCTTGGCCACCTTCAAGGTCTTCCCGTCGAGCACCAGGATTCCCCCGTCATAGGTGACGGCGACGGGATCGGTCACGACGGCCGCCGACGCCGGGGTGGCACCTTGAGCCTGCGGTGCCGGTTCTTCGGTCGCGCAGGCGGCGAGCGCGAGCGTGCTCACCGCCGTCGTCATCAGTGCGGCGTATCGGGTGGGGCGTGCCATTCAACTGCACCTTTCTTCTGTGCCAGGTCTTTCAAGAACGGGTCAGGCCGGTGGTGATCGACTCGGTGTTGGCGCGCATCATGTCCAGGTAGGTGGCCGCGCCCTGCCCCGGTTCGCTGAGCGATTCGGAGAACAGCGAGCGCACCGCCACGTGCAGGCCCGCCTGCTCGGCCAGTACGCGGGCGAGCCGGTCAGGCTGGGAGGAATCCGCGAAGATGACCGGCACGCCCGCCGAACGCACGGTGTCGGCCAGCGCCTTCAGGTCCGAAGAGCTGGGCGAGGCGAGGGTCGTTCCGCCGGGGATCACGGCGCCGACCACCTCGAAGCCGTAACGCTGGGCGAGATAGCCGAAAACATGATGGTTGGTGACCAGCTTCCGGCGCTCCGCCGGGATGCTCCCGAACTTCTGGGTCATCGTGGCATCGAGCGCCTCGATCTCGCCGCGGTAGCGGTCGGCGTTCGCCCGGACCACCTTTTCGTCGACCCCGGCGACACGGGCGACGATCTCGTCGGCGATCACCTTCACCGCGTCGCGCACCCGTCCCGGGTCGGTCCAGAAATGCGGGTCCTTGTTGCCGCCCGCGTAGTCGATCGGGTTCGTCCGCTCCCCCACGGGAAGAGCCGCCACACCGTTTTCCTCGGCGGTGCGCACCGTGCGCAGCATGCCTTCTTCGAGTCCGAGTCCGTTGTAGACGATCAGCCCGGCGCGTTCGACCTGTGCGGCTTGCTGCGCGGAAATCCCGAACGAATGCGGGTCGGCGTTCGGTTTCATCAGCACGGTCACCTCGGCCTGATCCCCCACGATGTTGCGGGTGATGTCACCGAGGATGTTCGTGGTGACGACGACGGACTCCCGGCCCTCGCCACTCGCGGAACACCCGGCGACCGCCAGCAGCACCGCGGCGACCAGGGCGAACATCCGGCGGCTCATCGGCCGGTCTCCACGATATGACCGGCCTTGCCGTCGACCTTCAGCGTCCTGGCGCGACGGAGGTTGTCGTTGTAATCGATCTCGTACACCTCTCCGGAAAGCGGGTTGTTGACGTACGCGCGCGTCGTGTCGACCTGCACGGAGGGAGCCGCGGCCGCTTCGGGTGACAACAACGGGATCCGGGTCTGTTCCTTCCCGGTGGCGCTGTCGTAGGCGCGCAGGCTCCCATCCCGGGCCAGTACCAGAAGGGGTCCGCCCTCCCCCACGGCGCTCACCGCGGCGACCGGTCCGGTCTCGAGATGGCTCCAGGCCCGGCGGCCGACGTCCAGTGACCACACGGCGTCGTCCCCGGATTTGGCCGCGAGCGTGCTACCGCCCGGCCGATGGAAGAAAGCGGTGGCGCGTTCGTGTGTGGCGGCTTCCGCCGGGTATGGGATCTTCTCGCCGGTGAAGGCGCCGTCCTTTTCCGTGACCAGCAGCGCGCCGTCCGCGCAACCGAAGACGACACCCCGTCGGGTCACCGCCTGCCCCTGCAGTTCCGGGCACGGTGGTTCGAGCTCCGCCACCGCTTTTCCTTGCCGGTCATGGACACGGACCCGATGCGCGGACGGCTTGCCGGGGTCCGCCACCGAAGCCAGGATGTGCTTGCCGTAAGGCACCGCGATACCGGCGTGTGGCTCACGCACGATCCTGCCCAGTTCGGCCACGGAACCCTTGTCGAGCGCGGCCCGGTCGAGCACGGTCGCCGAACCGTCCGAAAAGGACACTACGGAAACCACCGGATCGCTGTAGGCGCCCACCGGCTGTTTTCCCGGCGCCAGACCGACTTCCCGGGGTTTCGCACGGTAGTAGTGCACGTGGTCGCCGTGGTCGACCATCCAGGCTCCGCTGTCGATCACGTGAACCGACCCGTCGCCGGCGGTCAGATAACCGAATCGCCCGTCGCCGACCAGCCCGCGCACACCCTCGACGCGTCCCGTTTCGTGCACCTCTTCGGTGATCAGGTCCACCACACGCACAGCACCCGACGCGGGATCCGCGACGATCAACCGCGACTGCGCCTCGGCGGCTTCCTCGGCGCCTTCGACATAGCCGTGCGGGACCTCCGCGGCGGTGTCCTGCGGCGGCTCGCCACCGCAGGCCGCCACGGTCATCGCCGTGACCGCGAGGACGACCGCCGCCCGGCTCTTCTTGAGTCTCATCGTGAACGCTCGATCTCCAGTGTCAGGGAACGGAAATGCTGTCGCGCGAAGGAAAGGGACGCGGAGAGGAAGAACAACAGGACCGCGCCGGCGGCGATGGTCGCGCCGGCCGCGGTGCCCCAGTGCCAGGACACGAGCAGACCGCCGACCGTGGCCGCGACCCCCAGCAGCGCCGCGACGAGCATGATCGTGGTGATCCGCCGCGACCAGAAGAGCGCGGCCGCCGCGGGGGCGATGAGCAGGCCGAAGACCAGCAGCGTCCCGACCACGCGGAACGAAGCGACGATCGTCAGCGTGACCAGCGCCAGCAGCACGGCGTTGGCCAGGCGCGGGCGCAGGCCGAGGGTGTGGGCCTTGCGGACGTCGAAGGTGAGCGCGGTGAACGACCGGTGTCCCAGGAGCGCCACCACCGCCACGACGACCAGCGTGATCGCCAGGCCCACCAGATCGGCCGAGCCGACAGCGAGCACGTCACCGAAGAGGAACCCGGTGAGATCGACGGCGAACGACCGTGAATGCGACACGATGATCACGCCGCTCGCGAGCATGCCGACGAAGAGAAGCCCGATGGTGGTGTCCTCCGACAACCGCTTCGAGCGGCCGAGCGCCGTGACCCCGAGCGCCATCACCCCGGCGCTGACCGCGGCGCCGATCAGCAGGTTCACGCCGGTCAGCGACGCGATCGCCACGCCGGGCAACATGCCGTGCGACATGGCGTCGCCGATGAAGGCCATCCCCCGCAACACCACCCAGGTGCCCACGATCGCGCACACCACCGACACGAGCACACCCGCCACCAGCGCTCGCTGCACGAAGGACACCTCGAAGGGGACCAGTAACCACTCCACGCGAACCACTATAATGGTAACGATTGTCATTATCTGAATGAGGTGGGATGAACTCGGACACAACGGCCCTGACGCTCGACGGCGTACACGCGCACTACGGCCACCGGGAAGTGCTGTGCGGTGTCACCGCCGAAGTGCCGCACGGGCGCCTCACCGCGGTCGTCGGCGCGAACGGAGCAGGCAAGTCGTCGCTGCTCAACCTCGTCGCCGGGGTGTTGCCGCCGACCACCGGTTCGTTCACCCGGCGCGATCCCCGCCGCGTCGCCTACGTGACCCAGCAGAGCGAGGTGTCCTCGTCACTCCCGATCACCGTGCGCGCGACCGTCACCATGGGCCGCTGGGCGCACCGCGGTCCGTGGCGCCGACTGTCTACTATGGACCGTGAAGTGGTCGAGGAATGCATGGCACGACTCGATATCACCTCGATCGCGCACAGGATGCTCGGCACGTTGTCCGGCGGCCAACGTCAGCGGGCGCTGGTGGCGCAAGGACTGGCGCAGCAGGCCGGGCTGCTGCTGCTCGACGAACCGTCGGCCGGTCTGGATCTGCACGCCCGGACCATGATCGACGAGGCACTGCGCGCCGCGCTCGCCGAGGGGACGACGATCCTGCGTGTCACCCACGATCTCGCGGTCGCGCGCCGGGCGGATCATTGCCTGCTGCTGCGGGACGGCCACCTCGTCGCCGCAGGACCGCCGGGTTCGGTACTGACCTCCGGCCAGGTGGCGGAGGCCTGGGGGATCCCGTTGACCGACTGACATCCGGCCACCGGTGGCCGTAAGTCCGTGAAGGCCTCCTTCCCTACCCTCAAGGTAGCGAAGGAGGCCTTCACGGACCGCTGGTACAGCCGGTCATCGCAGCACCGCCGGGTCACCTCCGACGACTTCGCTGGGCGCGGGCGCCGGCTCGCGCAGGGTGGCCATCGCCAGGAAGCCGCCGGCGATCGCGATTCCGGCGGCACCGAGGAACGCCGCCGAGTATCCGCTGGTCAACGCCACCGGGTCAGCGGTCCGCCCAGCACCGAAGGACACACCGACCGCGGTCATCGCCGCGAGGCCCAGTGCCGAACCGATCTGGTACGACGTGTTCACGATCCCCGACGCGAGTCCGCCTTCCTCCGGTTTCGCACTGGAGATGGCGGTGCCGAGCGACGGGATGAACGCGAGTGCCTGACCGAGTGCGGCGACCAGCGAAGCGGGCAGAACGTCGACGGCGAAGTTGCCGGTCGGCCCGGCGAACGACAGCCACACCAGCCCCGCCGCGAGCGCCCACAATCCGCCGATGATCATCTTCTTCGTCCCGAAACGGCCGATCAACCGCGGTGCGACAGCGACCATCAGCACGACGATCAGCACGGTCATCGGCAGGAGCGCCGCCCCGCTGGCGAACGCGCCATAACCCAGGACCTGCTGGAGATACAGGTTGAGGAAGTACCACATCGGGATCCACGCGGCGCCGAGCAGGAACTGCGCGAGGTTCGCGCCGCCGAGGTTCGGTGTCCGGAAGATTCCCAGCCGCACCAACGGCACTTCGCGCACCCGCTGGATCACCACGAACACCGCGAGCAGCGCGAGACCACCCGCCAACGCGCCCCAGGTGCCCGCCGAAGCCCAGCCGTCCTCCGGCGCGCGGACGACGCCGAACACGGTCAGAGCCAGGCCCGCGGTCGCCACGACGGCGCCGGCGAGGTCGACCGAACCACGCCGGGCGGGCGCGGAAGGCATCAGCTTTCCGGTCGCCAGGATGGCGATCAGCGAAATCGGGACGTAGAGCCAGAAGATCCACGGCCAGGACAGCCACTCGGTGATCACGCCGCCGAGGAAGACCCCGGCGGTACCACCGGCGGGGGCGGCAGCGCCGTAGAGCGCGAGTGCCTTGGTCAGCTCACGAGGGCGTGCGCCGAACAGCATCATCAGCAAGGTCAGCGCGGACGGCGCGATCAGTGCCGCGCCCGCGCCCTGCAGCACCCTGCCGAGGAGTTCGACCCACGCGGTGGTCGCGACCGCGGCGACCACGGAACCACCGAGGGTCACGACCCAGCCGGCGGTGAACATCTTCCGCGCCCCGAACAGATCCGAGAGCCGTCCACCGAGCAGCAGCAACCCGGCCAGCGCGATGACGTAGGCGTTGAACACCCACGAGAGGGCTCCCGGGGAGAACCCGAGGTCTTGCCGCATCGCGGGTAGCGCGACGCCGATGATCGAGGTGTCCATGATGACCATGAACTGGGCCAACGCGATCAGACCCAGCGCCCACCACCGTCGTGGGTCCGGGGTTGTCTCGGCCATGACGACCGTCCTTTCTGGATTTAATACCCCTAGGGGGTATCTGGCGAACCTGAACATAGGCTCGATCCGGTCCAGGAATCAAGTACCCCCACAGGGTAATTGTGTCGCCATGGTCACAATGCTCTTCTTTGGCAAAATCGCTTGCTGAACAACGAATCTGACCGTAGAACGAGCGACGAACCCTTGGGCAGTCCACAAAGGAGTAACCGCTCATGTCCACCGAGCACGCGCACCACGATCACCGGCACCACGAAGAGCACGAGCACCGCCACGCTCCGCGGACCACCTGGGGCACCGCGGCGTCGGCCACCCTGCACTGCCTGACCGGCTGCGCCATCGGCGAGGTGCTCGGTATGGTGATCGGCACCGCGCTGGGCTGGGGAAACCTGGCGATCATCGTGCTCGCCGTCGCGCTGGCGTTCGTCTTCGGCTACGCGCTGACCATGCGAGGTGTGCTCCGCGCGGGCGTCGGCTTCAAGCAGGCTCTCAAGGTCGCCCTCGCCGCGGACACCGTGTCGATCATCGTCATGGAGATCGTCGACAACGCCGTGATGGTCGTCGTCCCGGGCGCGATGGAGGCCGGCCTCGGCAGCGGGCTGTTCTGGGGCGCGCTCGCCTTCGCGCTGGCCGTCGCCTTCGTGCTCACCACTCCGGTGAACAAGTGGCTCATCGGCCGCGGCGCCGGGCACGCGGTCGTGCACGCCTACCATCACTGAAAACCAGGTACACCGCGCAAAAGCACTCGCGCGACACCGGCCAGGTGTCGCGCGAGTGCTTGCGGCGATCAGCTCGCCGTGCTGCGGAATCCCTTGAGCCGCAGGCTGTTCGTGACCACGAAGACCGAACTGAAGGCCATCGCGGCACCGGCGATCATCGGGTTGAGCAGCCCAGCCGCGGCCAGTGGCAGCGCCGCGACGTTGTAGGCGAAGGCCCAGAACAGGTTGCCCTTGATGGTGCGCAGCGTCCGCCGGGAGAGCCGGATCGCGTCCACCGCCGCCCGCAGATCCCCGCGGACGAGGGTGAGATCCGACGCCTCGATGGCGACGTCCGTACCGGTGCCCATCGCCAGGCCGAGGTCGGCCTGTGCCAGCGCGGCCGCGTCGTTGACGCCGTCACCGACCATCGCGACCACCTTGCCTTCACCCTGCAATCGCTTGACCACGTCGACCTTGTCCTTGGGCAAGACCTCCGCGATCACCTCGGTGATCCCCACCTCCGCCGCCACCGCGCGAGCCACGGCCTCGTTGTCGCCGGTGAGCAGGACCGGGGTCAGCCCGAGCGCCCGCAGCCGCGTGATGGCCTCGGCGGAGGTCGGCTTGACCGTGTCGGCGACGACGAGGACGGCGCGAGCCTTCCCGTCCCAGCCGACGACGACCGCGGTACGGCCCTCTTTCTCCTCTGCCGCCTTCGCCTCGGCGAGCTCCTCCGGCAGGTGATGCGCCCATTCATCCAGCAGTGAGCTGCGCCCGGCCAGTACCGCTTTGCCGTCGACGATCCCTTGCACGCCAAGGCCTTCGACGTTGGTGAAGCCCTCGACGGGCGGCAGCTCACCCACCCGCTCGCGTGCCGAGCGGGCGATGGCCTGCGCGATCGGGTGCTCGGACGCGTCTTCCAGCGCGCCGGCCAGTCGCAGCGTCTCGTCGGCGTCGACACCGTCGGCGACGTGCACGGCCACCAGCGACATCTGCCCCGTGGTCACGGTGCCGGTCTTGTCGAGGACGACCGTGTCCACGGACCGGGTCGATTCCAGCACCTCGGGCCCCTTGATCAGGATCCCGAGCTGCGCCCCGCGGCCGGTGCCGACGAGCAACGCGGTCGGCGTCGCCAGGCCCAGCGCGCACGGGCAGGCGATGATCAGCACGGCGACCGCCGCGGTGAACGCCGCCGCGACCGAACCACCCGCCCCGAGCCAGAACATCAGCGTGCCGACCGAAAGCGCGATCACGACCGGCACGAACACCGCCGACACCCGGTCCGCCAGCCGCTGGACCTGCGCCTTCCCGGTCTGGGCGTCCTCCACCAGCTTCGCCATCTGCGCCAGCTGCGTGTCCGCGCCGACCCGCGTCGCACGGACGACGAGCCGCCCGCCCGCGTTGACCGTCGCACCGACCACCGCGTCCCCGGGGCCGACCTCGACCGGAACGCTCTCCCCGGTCAGCATGCTCGCGTCGACGGCGGAACTGCCTTCGGTGACGACACCGTCGGTGGCGATCTTCTCCCCCGGCCGGACCACGAACTCGTCCCCCGCGACCAGCTGATCGACCGGGATACGCTCCTCCTTGCCGTTCCGGAGGACCGCGACGTCCTTCGCGCCCAGCTCCAGCAGGGCCCGCAACGCCGCACCCGCCCGCCGCTTGGAGCGGGCCTCGAAATAGCGTCCGGCGAGGATGAACGTCGTGACGCCGGCGGCGACCTCGAGATAGATGTTGCCGTCGCCTGCCATCCGCTGCACGGTCAGTTCGAAGGGATGCGTCATCCCCGGCGTCCCGGCGGTCCCGAACAGCAGGGCGTACAACGACCACAGGAACGCCGCCAGCGTGCCCATCGAGATCAGCGTGTCCATGGTGGCCGCGCCGTGGCGCAGATTCGCCCACGCCGCCCGGTGGAACGGCCACGCCGCCCACACCAGGACCGGCGCGGCCAACGTCAAGGAGATCCACTGCCAGTAGGTGAACTGCAGGGCGGGCACCATCGCCAGCAGGATCACCGGCACCGACAGCACCGCCGAACCGATCAGCCGCTGCCGCAACGGCGCGCTCGGATCGGCCTCTTCACCAGGCTCGCCGGGGTCGGCGGTCTTCGCCGGGGCGGGTACGGCGGCCGAGTAGCCGGCCGCCTCCACCTGCTCGATCAACCGCTGCGGTTCGATACCGGCCGGATAGGTGACCTTGGCCTTCTCGGTGGCGTAGTTGACGGTCGCGGTGACCCCGTCGAGCTTGTTCAGCTTCTTCTCGATGCGCATCGCGCAGGACGCGCAGGTCATCCCGGTGATCGCGAGTTCGACTTCGGTCGTCCGCGCCTGGTCGACATCGGATGTCATTGTGCTCACTCCTTTTCCGACTCTCGCGGTCAGCCGTGTCCGCCGTGCCCGGGGTCGTCCGCCGGAGGCTGGGTTCGGCCGGGGGCCGGAGAAGTGGCGGGGGTACCCGTGGTGGCGACGGTGAACTCCGCGGTGCGGACCTTCCCCTGGTGCTGGAAGTCCAGGAACAGCCGGTAGGTGCCGTCCGAAGGGACTTCGGCGAAGAACGTGATGGCGGGCCCGGGTGCGGTGCGGCCGTCACCGGGCTCACCGTCGGGATGGACGTGCAGGTAAGCGAGGTCGCCACCGCGCAGGGCCACCAAATGCCCGTAGGCTCCGAGGTAGGGCTGCAGGTCGGTCACGTCGCGGCCGTCCTTGGCCACCGTCAAGGTCACCTTCGACGACCGGCCCGGCGTCAGGTCGCCGTCGAGGCGGACCTGGTAGCCATCGACGTTCGCGACCCGCGACGGCTGGTACTCGGCAGGCCTGAAATCCCCGGCCGCGGCGACGTCGACGCCCAGTGTGGTGGCCGTACCGCCCGACGGTTTGAAATCGGCGAAGACGCGGTAGGAACCCGCCTCCGGCAACGCGAGCGGCACCGTCCACGTGCCGTCCGCCCCCAGCTCGGGATGCACGTGCTGGAAGCCGGCCGTGTCGCGGCGGACGACGATGAGATGCATCCGCTTCTCGTGTTCGACGTCGTAGGCGGTGATCGGCGCGCCGTCGGGGCCGAGAATGCGGAAGGAGAAGGGCTGGGTCGTTCCCGGCGTGAGCGTCGTGGTGGTGGGCGTGAGGGTGTAACCGCCCCTGGACGACGCGAGCCCACCGGGCTCATCGGTCCGCGCCGCCTCCGCGACAGTGCCGCTGTGAGCGTCCCCGTGCCCGGCGTCCTCGCCGCCGGGCAGGCCGGCGGCGCCGGCGAAGGGACCGACAGCGCTACCGGCGGCCCAGGCGCCACCGGCGACCAGGGCAAGCGCCACACCGTAGGCGGAGAGCTTCGCTGTTGTGTTCATCGTGAAGTCCTTAGTGCGGACCATGGGCCCGCTGTCGTGGAGCCGTCCCGCGAATCAGGCGGTCAGCTCGTATCCGGCTTCTTCGACGGCCGCACGCACGTCGGCGACCTGGGGTTCCTGGGAGCTGATGACGGTCACCGCGCCGGTCGGCAGGTCGACACGGACGTCCGTGACGCCGCTGATCTTCCCGACCTCTTCGGTGACCGAGCTGACGCAGTGGCCGCAGGTCATGCCGGTGACGGTGTAGGTGGTCTCGCTCATCGTGGTTCTCCTCCGGTTTTCTTCGGATGACTCAGGAACGGACGAGGCGGGCGATGACGTCGCTCGCCTCCTTGATCTTCTCGTCGGCTTCGGCGCCGCCCTTGGCGATGGCGTCGGACACGCAGTGCTTGAGGTGTTCGTCCATCAGCCCCAGCGAAACCGATCGCAGCGCCTTGGTGGCGGCGGAGACCTGGGTGAGGATGTCGATGCAGTACTCGTCCTCGTCGACCATCCGCTGCAGGCCCCGGATCTGCCCTTCGATCCGCCGCAGCCTGGTCAGGTATTCCTCTTTACCTTGCGCGTATCCGTGCATCTTCGACCTCCTGACACCGACTCTACATACCCTAGGGGGGTAGGGCAATGGACATACCCCCGTGACGTATGCCACCCCGGGCATGCCGGAACAAGACGAACCACCTCAAGCGCTTACGCCGCATCGAGGGCAGCTCCGAGGGCCTCGGAAGGTGGCCAAGGCGGACGAAGGGCGAGTCAAACGTGACGTGTCCCGGCGCGGGACCGGACTGACTGACGGAAGCCGGGCCGCGCCCCCAGTGTCCATAAAGGACACTTTCCTGAAGAAGACTGCCCGAATTGGGCAGTTTGTGCGGTTTCGCGCGGGGGTCGTGAGTGGCAATGAGGGTTCTAACCCTATTCGCCACACACGACCCCACGCGGAACCGCGCACAGCGTCATCAACCGGACACCGAGT
>NZ_JBVIRO010000008.1:242952-325302 GCF_055575975.1 Amycolatopsis sp. NPDC033938 | reverse complement strand
GCGGTCCCCCCCCCGGGGGCGGGGGGGGGGGCGCCGGGCGCCCCCCCCCGCCCCCCCCCCCCCGGCGCCGGCGTCCCGGGGGCCGCCCGCGGGGGCGGGGCGCCCCCCCCCCCCCCACGACCGCTGTCCCGTGATCACCGGCGCGGGCCTGACTACCGTCGCGTCATGACTCTCGTACCGACGATCGACCTGAGCAGCTGGGACGACGGCGACCGCGCGAAGCTCGCTCACGACGTCGACGAGGCCCTGACGCGCGTCGGGTTCCTGCAGCTCGTCGGACACGGCATCCCGCAACCGACGATCGACGGCATGCGTGAAGCGACCGCCGCCTTCTTCGCCCTCCCTGGCGAGGAGAAGCTCCGCTCCGCGCCCGCCGACCGCGCGTCGGATCGCGGGTACGCGGCCGAAGGCACCGAAGGGCTGGCGTACAGCCTCGGCGAGACCACGCCACCAGACCTGTCGGAGTCGTTCGTCATCGGCGCCGAGCACATCGACGGCGAAGATCCGTACGGCTTCTTCGTCCCCAACATCTGGCCCGACCGGCCGGAGAGCCTTCAGCCTGCCCTCACCGCCTACGAGGCCGAAGCGCACCGCGTCGCCCGGGTCCTGCTGGAGATCTTCGAGAAAGCACTCGACCTTCCCGACGGCTACCTCGGCGCGTACACGCGGCATCCGACGCGTACCTTGCGGGTCAATCACTTCGAGCGCCGCGCCGGAGCACCCGAGCCGCTGCCGGGGCAGATGCGGCTCGGCGCGCACACCGACTACGGCATCGTCACCGTCCTCTACGCCGATCCCGTGCCCGGCCTGCAGATTCACGGTCCCGACGGCGCCTGGCACGACATCATCCCCGCCCAGGACGCGCTGGTGGTCAACCTCGGCGATCTCACCGCGCAATGGACCAACGACCGCTGGCGCTCCACACTGCACCGGGTCGTGCCGCCGTCCGGGCCAGGGCCGTCGCGGCGGCGGAGCGTGGCGTTCTTCTTCGACGGCGACCACGACGCGCGGTTCGAATGCCTCCCGACCTGCCATTCTCCCGAGAACCCGCCGAAATATCCGCCGGTCCTCGGCGGTGCGCACCTCTACGCGAAGATCACCGGCGGGCGGATCCTCGAACCGGCCGACGCGATGAACACCGCGGCCGACCGCGGCTGAGGAATAATTCCCGGCGAAGGATGTCCGGTCGTGTCCGGTGGCTCCGACGTCTCCGGCGAGAAGGCACCGCGGCGGTGCCTGCCGAGAGGAGAAGCCATGAAGTACATGATCATGATGTTCGGGTCGCAGCAGGATCTCGAAACCATCAGCGGCAGCTGGAGCGCCGACGACGTCGCCGCGCTGCACGAGTTCATGTCCAAGTGGAACAACGAGCTGGTCGAATCCGGCGAGTTCGTCGACGCGCAGGGCCTTTCCCAGCCTGCCCACGCCCGCCGGATCTCCCTGCGCGACGGCGCGCCCGTCGTGACCGACGGACCGTATGCCGAGACCCAAGAGGTCCTGGTCGGTTACACGACCGTCGACTGCGCGAGCTACGACCGCGCGACCGAGATCGCGGCCAAGCTGGCGGCCACCCCGTATCCGGAAGGCACCGACCTCGGCCGCGCGTGGTACGTCGACATCCGGCCGTGCGCCGACAGCTTCGAAGAACTGGAGCTCTAGTGCCGGACAGTGGCGTCGAGGGCCTGCTACGCGAACTGTCGCCGCAGGTCCTCGGCGCCCTCGTCCGCCGCTACGGCCACTTCGACCTGGCGGAGGACGCGACGCAGGAAGCACTGCTCGCGGCCGCGACACAATGGCCGGGCGAAGGGCTGCCGGACAATCCGCGCGCGTGGCTCATCACGGTCGCCTCGCGACGGCTGACCGATCTGCTCCGCGCCGAGCAGGCGCGGCGCCGTCGCGAGGACACCGTCGTCCAGTGGACGTTGCCGGAAGAGCACCTCGCCCCCGCGGCGGACCGGCGGGCGGCCGAGAGCGACGACACGCTCATCCTGCTGTTCCTGTGCTGCCACCCGTCCCTGTCCCCGGCGTCGCAGATCGCGCTGACGCTGCGGGCGGTCGGCGGTCTCACCACGGCGGAGATCGCGCGGGCGTTCCTGGTCCCCGAGTCGACGATGACCCGGCGGATCAGCCGCGCGAAGACCGGCATCAAGACCAGCGGGATCCCGTTCGGCATGCCACCGGAGGCCGACCGCGCGGCACGGCTCGACGCGGTGCTCCACGTGCTGTATCTGATCTTCAACGAGGGTTATGCCAGCACGTCGGGCCCGGAACTGGTGCGGAGCGAGCTTTCCGCCGAAGCCATCAGGCTGGCCAGGGTCGTCCACCGGCTCTTGCCGGACGACAGCGAGGTCACCGGACTGCTCGCGCTGATGCTGCTCACCGACGCCCGCCGTCCGGCGAGGACGGCTCCGGACGGCACCCCGATCCCGATGTCCGAACAGGACCGAAGCCGTTGGAACAGCGAGTACATCGCCGAAGGTGTCGCGCTGTTGTCCGAAGCGCTGCCGCACGGGCCGACCGGGCAGTTCCAGATCCAGGCGGCGATCGCCGCGCTGCACGACGAGGCACCGCGCGCCGAGGAGACCGATTGGCCGCAGATCGAGGCCCTGTACGCACTTCTGCTGCGGCTCTCCGACAATCCTGTGGTGGCGCTGAACCACGCCGTCGCCGTCGGGATGGCCCGAGGTGCGCGAGCGGGGCTGACGGCATTGGGAAAGCTCGGCGACCGGATCCCGGGCGACCACCGGGCCCACGCCGCGCGAGCGCATCTGCTCGAAATGGCCGGGGACATCGCCGAGGCCGCCGAGTCCTATGCGGAGGCCGCGCGACGGGCGATCAGCCTGCCGCACCAGCGTTATCTTCGTGGCCGCGTCGCCAGGCTGCGCACGGTCGTGAGTGGCGATTCGGGTTAGAACCCGAATCGCCACTCACGAGGTGTCTAGCAGCTGAGCAGGAGCCCGGTGATCGCGGTGCAGGTCGACGACGCGGTGTTGTTGGCCGCGTTCGGGTCGGCCACGGAACTCTGCACGATCTTCGCGGTCGTCTTGACCGGTCCGAGGGTCAGCAGTCCGGCGGCCACCGAGAACTTGGCCGTGGCGCCGGCGCCGACCGCGAGCGACGAGAAGTCACAGTTGACGACCTTCGTGCCGCTCGGGTTCGAGCAGATGGACGAGCCGGTGAAGCGCAGCCCGTTGCCGAGGGTCGACGCCACCCGGATCCCGGACGCCGTCGCCGGGCCCGCGTTCGTGACCTTGACCGTGTACTCGACCGACGACGTCAGTATTCCGCGCGGGGACGCGGTCAGCGTGACGCCGAGGTCCGCGGTGCTCGGGACGTCGGTGATCGTCAGCACCGGACCGTCGAGGATCTCGAAACTGTAGTTGTCACCGACGAACTGGTGCTGCAGGGTGACATTGCCCAGCGGCGCGTCGTCCTTGACCCGGAAGGTGAACAGCACGGTCTTGCTCTGACCGGGCGTCACCGTGCCGACCCCGCCGCGGATACTGCCGCCGAGCATGTCGCAGGCGTACGCGCCGGGACAGGACACCAGGTCGACGATTCCGGGCAGCGAGGATTCCTTGCCGTAGAGCGTCGCCTTGCCACCTTCGATGGTCGACGTCGCGTCGGCGTTGTAGACGGTCTGCGACACGGTGAACGTTTGTCCACGTTGGACAGTGGTCGGCGAGACCTCCACCGCGCTCGTCGGCGGGGCCGCGAGGGCGGAGGACGGCGCAACTAACATGATCGTGGCCACAGCGGCCACCAGAGACAGAAGTGAGGCTCTTCGAAGCTTCATCGGTTCTCACTATTCCGGTCGGGGGCGTCGCGCCGATCGGTGCGGACAACGATCAGTCGCCGAGGAACGGACATTCGTTACCGCTGTCCCCCGCCAAGTGGCCCGAAGGCCTCACCCACTCGGAGTAACGCCGTCGCATTCTCCTCGCGAATCCGGCCCCGCCGAGATCGTGCGCAGGGTGCCGCACCGATCTCCAGCAGGTCCAGGTCGGTCATGGCGACATCGTGCCGGCTCCACGGAGCGCCGGGAGCAGATTCGCCTCCTCGTAAGCGAAATGCTCCTCGAGTCCCTTCGCGACCCGTTCGAACTCCTCGCGCAGGGCGGTGCTTTCGAGTTCCCCCTTGCCCTGGAGCAATTCGTCGAGGTCGAGCAGGGCACGGGACACGGCTTCGTGTTCCTCACGCAGTCGGTTCAGCGCCGGCGCGAGTCCGGGATGGGCCTTCTCGATCGCGGTGAACGCACCGTCCTCGCGGATGTGGTGCATACGCAGGCCGTTGCAGAAGGTCACGCAATGACCGAGCAGTTCGCGCCGCAGCGGTTGCCGTTCCGCGACCGGCCCGCCGTCGAGTTCGGCTCGCGCGGCCGCGAGCGCCTTGCGAAGTTCGCCGTGATGGACGAGCAGCTGATCGGCGATCGCCCGCCCACGGGCGGCGTCGATCTCCAGCGGATACAGCGTGACACCCCGCTCTTGGCCGTCGAACGGCACGGCACGCGCAGCCTGCGGGACGGCGTCGATCTCAAGTGTCGCTTGTGGACTGACCAGGAGGTCGTCGTACCACCGCGAATCAGCGTCCGACGCCCATACCAGGTACCGGCTCCCTTCCCGCCGATAGGTGACCGCGGTCGTACGCGGACGCCCCGTCTCGGCGTCCGCGGTGGTCATCAGCAACTTTTTCACGGCACTCCCCAGGTATCATCGCAGCGAAAGCTATTTTGCTTTGCAAGCAAAACTTCTTTGCTCGCAAAGGTATCCAGGAGGGTGCCCGGTGTCAACCGAGGACATGGAAGTCGACGATGCCGTCCGGGCCTTGCTGCTGCTCATGCCGCGGATGGTCGGACGCGCGAAGCGGATCAAGATCCCCGACGAGCTCCAGTCGCTGTCACTGGCGCCGCGTCATCTCTCGCTGCTGTCGTACCTGCTCTTCGACGGACCGATGACGGTGAACGAACTGGCCGAACGGCTCGAAGTGGCCCCGACGACGGTGAGCCTGATGGTCGGCGAACTGACCAAAAAGGACGTTCTCGACCGGCGCGAGGACGAGGCCGACCGGCGTCGGCGGATCGTCGCCATCACCGAGCGGATGCGGCCTGCCATCGACGGGTGGCTCGCGCGGGGCGCCAGGGCCTGGCAGAACGCACTCACGCCACTGACCCCGGCGCAACGCCGTATGTTCATCGATACGCTAAGGGCTTACGAAGACGGGCTCACCGATTAGGGGCCGATCTCCGCTCCCGAACCGTTTCAGCCGGTGATCCGCACGGTGACCTGGTTGTCGGCGTAGGTATAGGCCACGTATTCGAATTCGACGCCGGTGCGTTCGACGTATTCCAGCCACGCCTTGTATTCGTGGCGCTGCCAGCCGGGATAATTGAAGAACTCGTCGAAGTGCACGATGCTGCCCGGTCGCAGTCGCGGACCGGCCAGGTCGAGCACGGTTTTCGCCGAACTGTACAGATCGCCGTCCACGTGCAGGAAATCGACGACGCCTTCGTGCTTTTCGAGAAAACCGGGCAACGTGTCGGCGAAGAGGCCGACGACGAGTTCGGCGCCGGGGACGTCCGGCAGGTCGTCACGCGCGAACGAACCGGCGGGCATCCCGTTGAGCCAGTTCTCCGGCAGCCCCTGGAACGAGTCGAAGCCATAGGTCTCGGCCCCGCCGCGCGCCTTGGCGATCGCACGGAGCGTGTTTCCCGTCGCCACACCGAATTCGAGGGCCATCCCGCCCGACGGGGCAAGGGAAAGCGCGTACGCGAGAGTCTCTTGTGGACGGGCGAAGTGCCGCGTCCCGGTCAGGTGCTCGCGAGCGAACCGATTGCTCTCCCGCGCCGCGTCCTGATCACCGGCGTAGATGATGTCGCGACGGCTCCGGATTTCGAACTCGATGACGCGGTCGTAACAGCGATCCCCTTGCCGGACGATCTCCGCGCGTAATTCCGCGGCGACCCGGTTCAGTTCCTCGGTATAGGGATCGTGGAATCGCCGGGCGAGCCGGTGCAGGCCCCGGCCGAGGGTGCCTTGAGCCGATCGGCTCAAGGTCTTCAGGGCCGAGTGAGGTACCAGGTGACGCATTCCGGGACGATACACCAGCACCATTCGAGTGAACGGGTCCAGAACACCGGAGCCGGTTTCGTTGCGGTAACCGAGGGGTCCGCTCCTACCATCGCGTTCGACGCCGGTGTTCGAGGTCCGGCGCGGAAAAAGGAGCGCGATGAGCAAGATCGTCATCTTCGGGGCAGGCGGACGTGGAGGCCGCCGTGCCGTCGCCGAGGCCGTGAGCCGAGGGCACCGGGTGACCGCCGCCGTCCGGGATCCCCGCCGCCACGCGGATCTCGCCGGGGACAACGTCACCCTGATCGCCGCCGACGTCACGGTCGCGGACGACGTCGCGAAGGCCGCCGCCGGGCACGACGCCGCGATCAGTTCCATCTACCGCGCGGATCTCCCGTCCCAGGTGTACTACCCGGCCGCCGCACGTGCGCTGATCGACGGTCTCGGACGGGCGGGGGTCGCGAGACTGGTCGTCGTCGGCGTCGGATCGGCGCTGGAGATCGCACCGGGTGTCGCGTTCCACGACCAGCCGGACTGGCCGTCGGCGCACCGCGAGTTCTCCCTCGGGCACACGGCGGAACTGGAGGTCCTCCGTACGTCCGGCGACGGGCTGGACTGGGTGATCATCGCGCCGCCGCCCGCGATGATCGACGAACACGCCGACCGCACGGGCGAATACCGCACCGGGGACCACCGGGTGCTGCCGCGCGCGGAGGACGCGGGGCCGTTCTCCTACGCGGATCTCGCCGTCGCGCTGATCGACGAGATCGAACGGCCGAAACACTCGCGGTCGATGGTCGCCATCGACCACTGACCCGATGCGCGTGAAGGTCCCCTTCCCTCGGCTGACCCCAGGGGCCCGGCAAAGTCGAAATCTTGCAGGTCGGTGACCTCTTCGTCATGGCGCAGGCCGACGTCTATGAAGGAATTGGGACATTGAGTGTCCCAATTCCTTCATAGACACGGGGCCGCACCCCGGTTGCGAAGCTTGATCAACAGAGCTTCAGGGGCATGCCCCTGAAGCCGGTGCACCTATGCGACTTTGCCGGAACCCTCGGCTGGCCCGAGGGAAGGAGGCCTTCACGCGCTTGAGGGCCTGAGCGCTACCGCTCGGGCGTGTCGCCACCGTTCTGCTGCTCGGCGAGGAAGCGCTCGAACTGGGTGCCCAGCTCCTCCGCGGTCGGCATGTGCTCGACCGACTCCGCGAGCAGGCTCTCCTTGCCGGACGCCTCCATGAACGTGTCGTACTGCCGCTCCAGCGCGCGCACGACGTCGGCGACCTTGTCCGACTCGGCGACCTGCCGGTCGATCTCGGCGTCCGCCTCGCGCGAGGCCTCCCGCAGGTCCTCGTCCGGCAGGTTCAGCCCCGTCGCCCTGGCGACGGCCTCGAGCAGGTGCAGCGCCGCACTCGGGTACGTCGACTCCGCCAGGTAGTGCGGCACGTGCGCGGCGAATCCGGCGGCGTCGTGCCCCCACTCGCCGAAACGGAACTCCAGCAACGCGGCGACGCTGCCCGGCACCTGCATCCGGTTGGGCAGCGGACGGTGCTCGCCGACCAGCTCGTCCCGCGTCGCGTGCGCGGTCACGCCGAGCGGGCGGGTGTGCGGCGCGCCCATCGGGATGCCGTGGAAACCGGTGGTGAGCCGGACGTCCCAGCGTTCGACCAGCCCGCGCACCGCCGCGCAGAACCGCTCCCAGTCGTGGTCCGGTTCCGGGCCGGTGAGCAGCAGGAACGGTACGCCGTCGGCGTCGTGCAGCAGGTGGACGACCAGTTCGGGGGCGTCGTAGGCCTCCCAGTGATCGATGGCGTAGGTCATCGTCGGGCGCCGCGACCGGTAGTCGATCAGGCGGTCGACGTCGAAGCGCGCGATCACGCGGTGCTCGGAGGAGTTCAGGAGGTGCTCGGCGACGAGCTTGCCGGCCGAACCCGCGTCCATGAATCCGTCGAAGTAGTGCAGGAGCACGGCCCCGCCGAGGTCAGGGACGTCCGAGTCCACCTCGTACAGGTCCTCCGGGTCCAGCGCCACCAGATCCTCCAGCTTTCGTGGTTACAACCGTCTATGGGTGGCAACGCCCCGATAGGGGGCATCCATTCCGCCGTTGGTGGCCGAGATCCTATCCGGGCCGTGACAGTTGTCGTGGGCAGTCCGCACCGGGGTGGGGCAGGGTGGAGGGGTGACAGAGGAGACAGCACCGCCTGAACGGCTCACCCTGCGCCCGCCCGCCAACCGGGTCAGCCGTCGCGCCATCGGGTACTGGACCGTATGGGCCGCGGTCGGCTGGGCCGTGCTCATCGGCGTCCAGACGGTGTTCGTGCTCACCAGCGACGACGCGCCGACGTGGCTCACGGTGACGCTGGCGATCTCGTGCGTGCTCGCCCCGCTGCATCTGCTGGTCATGCCGCAGTGGCGGTACCGGATCCACCGCTGGGAGGTCACCGGTGAGGCCGTGTACACCCAGGAAGGCTGGCTCAAACAGGACTGGCGGATCGCGCCGATCTCGCGGATCCAGACCGTCGACATCGAACGCGACCCGGTCGAGCAGCTGTTCCGGCTGGCGAAGATCACCGTGACCACGGCGTCGGCCTCGGGTCCGGTGAAGATCGCCGGGCTCGACCACACCGAGGCGCTGGCGCTGGCCGCGGAACTCACGAAGACCACTCAAGCCACCCCTGGCGACGCGACATGACCATCGACGTGGCCCCGGAAGCCGAACTGGGGCAGTGGCATCGCCTCGACCGCCGGATGTTGCTGATCCGGCCGGTGCTCGACGTCGTCAAATCGCTGCCGGTGCTGATCGGGACGGTGATCCTCGGCCGGGGCAACGGCTGGGAGTGGATCGGGCTGGGCATCACCGCGGTGACCGTGCTGGTCGGGATCTCGCACGTCCTCACGTCGCGGTATCGCGTGGCCGACGGCCAGGTGGAATGGACGACGGGCCTGCTGCTGCGCAAACATCGCGCGATCCCGTTGGACCGCGTGCGCACGGTCGACGTCACCTCGGAACCGAAGCACCGCCTGTTCTCCCTCAGTGCCGTGCGCATCGGCACCGGACGGCATTCGCACGGCCAGGGCGCCGACCAGCTGGTGCTCGACGCGGTCAGCGCGACCGAAGCGCACCGGCTGCGCACGATTCTCCTGCACCGCAAGGAAGTCGTCACCGAAGCCGAAGCCGAATCCGCACCGCCGCCGGAGCAGGTCGTGGCGGAGGTGGACCGGAAATGGCTTCGGTACGCGCCGTTCACGCTGTCCGGGCTCGCCGTGGTGGGCGCGGTGTTCGCCACGGTCTGGCATTTCGCGCATCAGCTGAACATCGCGCCGGAGAACGTCGGCCCGCTGCGGGACCTTTTGGACGGGCTGGCCGGTACCGCGGTCTGGCTGATCGTCGTGGTCGCGGCGGTCGTCCTGCTGGTCGTCGTCTCACTGCTCTCCGTGGGTGGCTACGTCCTTTCGTTCTGGAACTTCAAGCTCACCCGGGAAAGGGAGGGCACCCTGCACATCCGGCGCGGGCTGATCACCACGCGTTCGGTGTCCATCGAAGAGGACCGGCTTCGCGGCGTCGAGGTGAAGGAACCGTTGCCACTGCGGATCGCGGGCGGGGCGCGGCTCATCGCGATCGCGGGCGGACTGCGCGAGGGCAAGGGCGGGGACAAGGGCGGCGGTCTCCTGCTGCCGCCCGCGCCGGTCGGACGGGTCCACGAGGTCGCGGCCGCGGTGCTGCGGGAGAACTTCGACCCGGCCACCGTGCCGCTGAACCGGCATCCGCGGCGCGCGCTGACCCGGCGGCTCACCAGGGCCGTCGGCGGCGTGCTGATCCTGGCGGCGGCGCTGTTCGGCCTGGCGTCGATCGATTTCCTGCCGGGCTGGATGTGGCAGGTCGCACTCGGCCTGGTGCCGTTCGCCGCGCTCGTCGGCTGGGATCGCTACCGCAATCTCGGCCACGCGATCGTCGGGCGGTATCTGGTCAGCCGCTCCGGTTCGCTGGCGCGGGCGACGGTGGCGATCCGGCGCGAAGGGGTCACCGGGATCGTCGTCAGCCGATCGTTCTTCCAGCGTCGCGCCGGGTTGATCACCGTGACCGCCCCGATCGCGGCAGGCAGGGGCGGCTGTCAGGTGGTCGACGTCGGCGAATCGGCCGGACTGGCGATGGCGGAGCAGGCCGCGCCAGGCCTGCTCACGCCGTTCCTGCGGCGCACGGCTAGCGGTAACCGGTGACGTCCGCCGGTTTGCCCGGATCCTGGACCTCCACGAGATAGCGCCAGCAGTCGGGACGGCTGCCGTCGAGGTCGGTGAATCCGTATTCCTTCGCCAATTCGCCGCTGGAAACCGATTTCCCGTTCCAGCGGGCCACCTCCGGGTCACCGGCCAGCGCCGCGACCGCCCGGCCGACGAACGCCGGGCTTTCAGAAATGGCGAAATGCGGTTGCACCTTCGTCGCGTCCCGCCAATTCTCTTCGGTGACCTGATAAGCGTCGAGCATCGCCTCGGAACGCAACCAGCCCGGCGTGACCGCCACCGCGGTACCGCCGTACGGTTCCAATTCGTGGCCGAGTGCGAACGCCATACGGTTCACCGCGGTCTTGGCGAGGTCGTAGAAGAACGAAACCCGGTAGTTCCCCGAGTTGTACGCGGTTGTCCCGTCGTTGACCTCGACGACCAGCGCGCCCGGTTCCCTGATCATGAGCGGGAGCGCGAAATGGCTGGTGATGGCGTGCGTGTCGATGGCGAGCCGCAAGGTCCGCAGCCCGGTGTCCAAAGTGGACTCCCAGACCGTTTTGTTCCATTCGATGGGTGCGCCGTAGATGTCGTTGACCAGGATGTGCAGCGCGCCCTGTTCGGCCTCGATCCTCGCCACCAGTTCACGGACTTCCGCTGCCGCCAAATGGTCTACCGCGACCGCGATCCCACGCCCGCCCGCTTCGCCGACGAGCGCCGCGGTCTCCTCGATCGTCTCCGGACGGTTCATTTCCGATCTGTGGGAAGCGGTACTGCGACCGGTCACGTAAACGGTCGCACCGGCTTCCCCCAATCGGACCGCTATTCCGCGCCCCGCTCCGCGCGTCGCACCGGCGACCAAGGCGATCTTGCCGGTCAATGGCTTTTCCATGGTTCGAACCTAGCAAGAAGTCCACTTGTTCATGGACCAAAGACCCTGGTCCGCAATTCACACAATGTGCTACTTTCTTGACTCTTCGTGATTGCCCCGGCGAGAGGTCGAGATGACGACTGCCGCACGATCCCTGGACGCCACCACTCCCCCGAAACGCACCCCCGGCGCCAGCAGTTCACGCAAAGTCCTGCAGCTCCTGCTTTCGTTCTCCGAACGCCGCTGTGACGCGAGCGTCGCCGAACTCGCCGCGAGGATCGGCACCCCGGTCGCCACGACGTACCGTTATGTCGCGCTGCTGAAGGAACTCCAGCTTCTGGAGGAAGGCAAGACCGGCCGTTATCACGTGACGAGCCAGGTGATGCCGCTCGCGCGGGCCGCGCAGCTCGCCAACGACCTCGCGCGCCTGGCGCGTCCGACGATGGAGGAGGCGGCGCGCGAACTGGGCGAGACGGTCCTGCTGTTCCAGCATTTCGGCGATTCGGCGGTCTGCGCGGACCGGGTCGAATGCGAACGCGCGATGCGGTTCACCTTCCAGCCCGGCCATTCCGTCCCGCTCGGCGCCGGCGCGTCGGGCAAGATGCTGCTCGCCATGCTGCCGGAAGGCGAACGCGAGAGACGGCTTTCGTCGATCGCCCAGCGTCGCGGTCCGAGTGTGCGGGAAGAGGTCAAACGCGCCGGTGTCAACCGGTACGCGGTCAGCTGGGGCGAACTGGACGACGGCGTCTGGTCGTGTTCGGTGCCGATCCCGAGCGCCGGGCACCGGCCCGCGGTGCTGAGCCTTGCCGCCCCGGCCACCCGGATCGGCGACGACGCGAAACGCGCCGCCATCGTCGCGCTCCAGTCGTACGCGGGCAGGATCCACCGGGCCGTTTCGTCGTTTTCCCTCTGACGCGGCGATAATTCGCGCGCGCCCGGTGAAGGCGGCGAGTAGAACTGGATCCGTGATCCGCCTCGCCGTCCCCGAAGACCTGCCCGCGCTCCAGGAGATCGAACGCGCCGCGGGCGAACCGTTCCGCGCGCTCGGCATGGCCGCGATCGCCGACGACGACCCGTTTCTGCTCGCGGAGCTCGCGGTCTACCAGAACGACGGCCGGGCCTGGGTCTGCGACGACGGCGACGGACCGGTGGCGTATCTCCTCGCCGAGGTCGTCGACGGCTACGGCCATGTCGAGCAGGTGTCGGTCCATCCGGACCACGCGCGGCAGGGCCTCGGACGGCGGCTGATCGAACACGCCGCGGACTGGGCGGCAAGGGAAGGTCTCGCGGGACTGACGCTGACGACGTACGCCGAGGTGCCGTGGAACGCGCCGTACTACTCCCGCCTCGGCTTCGTGACACTCGGCGAACAGGAGCTCACCGAGGGGTTGCGGGCCATCCGCGCCCACGAAATCGCCCGTGGGCTGGACGCCTGGCCGAGAGTGACCATGCGGCGATGACGGCTCGGCCACACTGAAGCCATGGATTACGTCGGTCAGGTGCCCGCCCCGCCGCTCGACCGGTTCATCGACGACCTCTACTGCCTGACCGGGGTACCGCGCCATCGCCGGCTGAACGTCCCGCCCATGCCGTCGGCCCACCTGTTGCAACCGGATCAGTGACCTCGCCTCCGCCACCGCGACTCTGCGGGCGGTGGAAGACGAACTGCGATCGCGACTCGCCGAAGCACCTTCGCGCGGCCTGGAACTGGTCCAGTACACAGGCGGGCGGCTGGAGACCTCCCACGGCGCCGTCGCGGTCGACGCGCTGACCGCGGCCGCCGGAGTGAGCGTCAATCACCTGGCCGCGCAGTTCAAAGCCCATATCGGGATCACCCCGAAGCGGTTGGCCCGGATCTACCGGTTCGCCGGGTTGATCAATTCCGTGGACACCCTCCGCCCGATCGACTGGTCGGCGTACGCGCACGCGGCGGGATACTTCGACCAAGCCCACTTCGGCAAGGAGTTCAAGGACTTCACCGGCCACACCCCGACGGAATACCTGGCCCTGCGGCGCCGGTTCCCCGCCGACCGGGACTTCCCGCCCGACAGCGGCCCGATGCCCGCCGAGTGATTTTTTACAAGACCGGTCGCCGTCGGGCCGAAAAGATCGGAAGCGAACACGCAAGAGACTCGAGGAGACGCTGTGGGCTCGGTGATCATGCACAACGTGGTGTCGGTGGACGGCTTCATCGCCGACAAGAACGACGACGTCGGGTCACTCCACGAGTGGTACTTCAACGGGGACACCCCGATCGAGGGTGACGACGGGTTCGACCATTCCGGATCCGGGAGCCCCTTCAAGGTTTCGAAGGCGTCGGCCGAATACGTCCGGTCGACGTGGACCGCGATCGGCACGATCGTGATGGGCCGCACCTTGTTCGACCTGGTGAACGGCTGGGAGGGCCGTCCGCCGACGGGCGACCACGTGGTCGTGGTGTCGCACCGGCCCAAACCCGAGGGCTGGCACCCCGAAGCGTCCTACCATTTCGTCGACAACGTGAAAGCCGCGATCGACAAGGCACAGGAGCTCTCGGGCGACCGGCTCGTCGCCGTGAACGCCGGTGAAGTGGGTGGCCAGATCCTCGCGGCCGGCCTCGTGGACGAGGTGGCGATGGACGTGGTGCCGGTCGTGTTCGGCTCGGGGAAGCGCTACTTCGGCGGCATCGACGGCCAGCACCTGCTGGAGGATCCGCACGTGGTCATCCAGGGCGAGGGTGTCCTCCACCTGCGGTTCAAGGTGCGCCGCTGACCCGCTTGGATCCACCTGGCACGAGGCGTTTCGGGTAAGCTCCGGGTAGGAGCGCCGGGAAGCCTGGTCGGCACGGTATTCGTCGACCTCGAAGGGACTTCCCATGGCCGCTCAGCCTTCTGTGGCGACGCTTGTGGATCGGCGACGCATGTTCTATCTGGCAGCCGTGGGCGGGGTCGTGCTTTCCGCCGCGTCCGGCATCATGCTCGGCATCGGCCTGGCCGAGGACGAAGCCAACGCCTGGGTAGGAAGCACCGGATTCCTGGTCAACGTTGTGATCATGTCGGTCTCGCTACTCGTCGCTGGGATCATGTGCGGCCTCGCTCTCCTGTGTGGCCGCGAGATACGTCAGACCGCGGTCGGCACCTGGCTTCCCACGGGAACCGACGTCGCTCAGGCTCCCGGGCTCGAGGCGCTGCCCCGGCGGTTCCACATGATGAGCCTCCTTGCCATCCCGCTCACCGGTTTCGGCGTCCTGATGTTCGTTCTCGTGGTGTGGTTCTCGCTGGCGAGCCGTTCGGTGGGAATCGCGATCGTCTTCGGCGCTCCCTTGGCCTTCGGGATCCTGTGCGGTTTCACCGCCTGGGTCGGCTGGGCCAGGAGGGCCAGGTCGGTGCGGAAGACCGGCTGGTACACCGTGAAAACCATCGACATCGAAGTCTTCGACGGACGTTTGGCACCCTTGCCGTTGATCTCGATCGGCTTCGAAGACGACAGCACGATCCAGCTCCGTGCGATCAACTCGACCTACGGAACCAGATATCGCGCGGGCCGTCGCCTCGCCGAGGCGTGGGTCGGCGGCGAAGACACCTCGATGGTCGTCTTGTTCGACAACGGCCGCTGGCGAAAAGGCCTTCACCCGGTACCGGTGAAAGCCATCAGCCCACGAACGCCTTCACCGGCTTCGGAGCCCTCCGAGGGCAAGATGACCGCGCGGTGACACATACCGCGACCAGGCGACAGACAGCGTGGTCAGCACAGGTCTGCTACCCCGGGCGGGGGACTCGATTGGCCACCTCTATCGAACGTGTGTTCTACTTTGCGCGCCGGCCCCGGAGGGGGAAGCTCCGCGGGCCGGCACCGGAGCAGAGGAGGCACGGATGGCGGTCAAGATCACCCATCTCACCAATGGCCAGCAGGTCCGCTTCGCCAACGCGGACGGCGCCCGGCGCTACGCCGAGATCATCGGTGGCGGGGTCGACAAGTGGCGGTTCACCGTGGTCGGCGGGCATGAGTTCCCGGAACTGTCGGGGCGGGTCGTCAATGTGCCGGTATGGCGGCTGCCTTCCAGGTGACGCCGCCGCGTTTCGTCCTCTGGTCGCGGTACCTGCACGTGCAAGGACCCTGGGCGGCTCAATGCCAGGAACTTAAGTGGCGGTTCCTGAGGCCCCAAGTGTCCAAACGGGATCCACCGAGGTCGACACGTCCGATTGAGCACCATTCGCCCGTGTTATCAGGTCCGTGAAGGCCTCCTTCTTTGTTTACCCACCGGTGTGGAGCTGGTGCGGGTCGGGTGGGGAAGATTCCGGCCGTTGAGCGTCCGGAATCTTCCCCGCTCGGTCTCCGGTCCACCGGTCGTGATCGGCACGAGCTTGATCAACGGAAGATCTGGGACGTTGAGTGTCCCAATTCCTTCATCGACGAGCCGCCACCACACACCATGCGCCTCTCGGGGCGCGAGCCGGAGCAGCGGGTAACCAAATGCGGGACCCCGGAAGGAGGCCTTCGCTACCCGACGACAGTCAAGAGCCGGGCTGGGGCCCTGTCCGAGCCGGCTTCGCGTTCACCGTGGGTTGTGTTCGCGCCAAGCGACATAGTCGGCGACAGCGGCCGCGACGTCGAAGCCCGGTGCGAAACCGGTGTCCTCGACGAGCCGCGAGATGTCGAGATACGGGCCGGTCTGTCCGCCCGGCCGGAGGTCGAGCCGGAGCCCCGGGATGATCGCCTCCAGCGCGCCCACGAGCTCACGATGCACGAACGGCCGTCCGCGGGACACGTTGTAGGTGTTGTGCCGCAAGGTATCCGCGGTCATCAGCGAAGCGATCGCCCGTCCCGCGTCGGGTGCGTAGCAGCTGTCGCCTCCGTCGTCGGCGTTCAGTGGCGATGGCCGCTCACCTCGCAGGACGGCGCTGATGTAGGGCGGGAGAGGATTGAACGGCGATTCCGGATCCATCAGCGGACCCCAGATGCTCCCGATCCGGAGCACCACCGGCTGGACCCCGCTGCCGGCCAGAGCGTGCGTGGTGATCGGCTCCACGGCCTTCTTGAAGGCGACGATCGGATGCGGCAGCTCCACGGCGGGCAAGGCGAGTTCCTCGTGCCACGGGGAAACCGTCTGTCCGATGTAGACACCGAGGCTGCCGGCGACGGCGAACCGGCGGACACCCCACGCGCGGGCGGCGTCCAGCCCGTTGAGCAGGGCGGTGGTGTCCGCGCGGAAGAAGCCGACCGGGTCGTCACCGGGGATGCTTCCGGCGAGATGGACGATGTCGCCGATGTCGTGGCGATCGGCCAGCGCCAGGAACGCGTCCCGGTCGGTGACGTCGACGGATTCGACGGTGACCCGGCCTTCGAGGAACGACGGGACGTCCGTGCGTCGATGGGCGGTGACCACGACGTCGTGGCCGAGGTCGGCGAGCGCGCGGGCGGTATGGGCGCCGATCATGCCCAGGCCACCGGTGACGAGGATCATCGGCCGACGCCGTAGTGCAGGTGGGTCACACCGGGGGCCGGGATCGCTTGCAGCAGCCGGAGTTCCACGTGTTCCGGGAGTTCGTGGAAGAACCTCCTGCCCCCGCCGAGCAGAATGGGCACCTGGTGCAGGATCACCTCGTCGACCAGCCCCGCGGCCAGCGCGGAACTGACCAGCCCGCCGCCCATCAGGCCGACGTCCTTGCTCCCGGCGATCTCCCGCGCGGCCGCGATGGCGTCCTCGACGCCGGTGGTGATCACGGTCTGTCCTTCGCCCGCTTCGGGCGCGGGCCGGTGGCTGAGCAGGACCATCGGCGCCGTCGGGTGCGGGCTTCCGCCGCTGAACCGGCTGGAATGCTCGTAGGTGGTCCGCCCGACGACGATGGCGCCGATCCGGCTCGCGATGGCGTCGAAGAACCGCGCGCTCGGCTCGCTCAGCTTGAACCCGTCGAACACCTCGCTCGGGGTGTCGCCGTCGAAGTACCAATCGAACAGCGTCGGCGCGTCACCGAGACCGCTTCCGAACTCGTCGGCGCCCTCGGGCCGCCTCCCGCTGATGTAACCGTCCACCGAGACGGCGAGACCGGTGAAGACCTTGCTCATGTCATTCCTCCACGATTCGTTTCGATGTTCCGAGCCGGGCGGCGATTTCCCTCAGGCCACCGCCGACCAGGTGGACCGGAGGCCAGCCCTGCGCCTGGGCGTACCTCGCGACCCGCGCGGCCAGCACGGCTCCCGGCCCTTCCCCGGCGACAAGGACCGGCCCCGGATCGGCCCCCAGGCTCCGGAGATGAGCCGCCGACCACTCCAGTACGGACCGCGCCGCCCGGAACGGGGGCAGTCCGGCGGCGATCACCACCGCACCGCGGCCCGCGACCCGTTCGGCCCCGGCCCCGTCCGGGGAGAACCAGAGCACCAGTGGTGCGGTGCCCCCTCGCCCGGAAGGCCAGTACACCCGCGCCACGCCATCCCGCATCCGCAGCTCGGCAACGCGCTGACCTGCGCTTTCGGCCATGACCAACCCTGCCACGGGCAACGGGTGGAAGGGAAAGACCGATCCCGCATCACCGTCTTGCGCGGAGTGCATGACCCCGGCGGGGCCGAGCGGGGATACTCGGCGGCATGTCCGAACGTCCCGCCGGCCCACGGCTGCTGGGCATGCCTTCGGCCGCCGACGCGATCGAGCTCAAGCACCTGCGGGCGTTCGTCGCGGTCGCCGACGAGCTCAACTTCAGCCGTGCCGCGAACCGGCTGTTCATCTCACAGCCCGCCCTCAGCCGCCAGATCAAGGCGTTGGAGCAACTGATCGGCTGCCGGTTGCTGCGCCGCTCGACCCACCGTGTCGAGCTGACCCTCGCCGGTGAAGCGCTGCTCGGCGCCACACTGCCGCTGCTGTCCGACATGGACAACGCGATCGCCCTCACCCGATCGGTCGGTGGCGAGGTGGGCGCGCGAGTCACGCAGCTGTGGAATTCGGTCGTCGAGGAGGGCGGCACCGGTCTCGCGGCGATGCGCGAGGCCTTCGAAGCCCTCAACGCACAACTCCCCGTACCGGAAGGCACCGTGGTGAGACCGGTCCAGACGGACGGGGTCTCCTCACTGGTGATCGCACCCGGACCTGGTCACCGGCCGAGCGTGCTGCACCTGCACGGCGGCGGATACATCGCGGGATCGGCCTTCGGCTACCGTCCGCTGGCCGGAGCGCTGGCGGCGGCGACCGGCTCCGCCGTCCTGGTTCCGGACTACCGGCTCGCGCCGGAGCATCCCTTCCCCGCGGCGCTGGAGGACGCGCTGCGCGCCTACCGATGGCTGCTCGGTCAGGGCACTGATCCGGAACGGCTGACCATCAGTGGCGATTCGGTGGGTGGCGGGCTGGCCGTTTCCCTGATGGTCAAGCTGGCGAGGGAAGGTCTGCCCCAACCCGGCAAAGCGGTACTGCTGTGCCCGGCGGTGGACGTGGTGGATCCGCCGGACGGCGGCAGCCCGGCCGCCCGCTGGTTCTCGCTCTACGTCCGCGATCACCCGCCGAACGATCCCCTGCTCAACGTCTTCGAGGCCGACCTGTCCGGGCTGCCGCCGCTGCTCGTCCAGTCAGGGACCGAAGACGTGACGCTGGACGAGACACGGCGCTTCGTCGACTACGCCCGTGGACAGGGGCTCGACGTGCGCTTCGACCTGTACCCGGTCAGCACACACGTGTTCCACCTGTTCTGGTCGTTCCTGCCCGAGGCCGCGGACGCCCTCGAGCAGGTCGCCGGTTTCCTAGACCAGCCGGTCCAAGGCGCGAGGCAGGGCCGAGGCGAGCAGGTCCAGTTCGGCCTCCCCCGCGATCAACGGCGGTGAGACCGCGATTCCCTTCGCCAGGTTCCGCACGAGGACACCTTCCTCCCGCGCCGTCCGCTGCAGCCGGTTCGGCGCGCCGGCGTCGGAGGAGAG
Source organism: Amycolatopsis sp. NPDC033938 (assembly GCF_055575975.1). Classification (NCBI taxonomy): domain Bacteria; kingdom Bacillati; phylum Actinomycetota; class Actinomycetes; order Pseudonocardiales; family Pseudonocardiaceae; genus Amycolatopsis; species Amycolatopsis sp. NPDC033938. Next base: position 306,274 of record NZ_JBVIRO010000008.1, on the reverse strand, counting down.
GAAGTCGCTCCTCAGTTCCACCGCGGCGAGGAAGCCGAGCCCGGCCCGCACCTCGGCGACCAGCGGATGCGACGCCAGTCCGGAAAGCGCGTCCGCCAGCGGTTTCTCCAGTTCCCGGCCGCGTGGGATGAGCCCGTCACGCTCGTAGATGTCCAGCGCCGCGTTCCCCGCGGCGCAGGCGACCGGATGTCCCGCGTACGTCACCCCGTGCCGCAGCACCGGCGCGCCCGGCTTGCCGGTGAAGAACGGCTCGGCCACCCTCGGCGCGACGATCAGCGCGCCCAGCGGGATCGTCCCGCCGGTGATGCCCTTGGCGGTGGTGATCATGTCCGGTTTCACCGCCCAGCGGTCGATCCCGAACCAGGTCCCCAGCCGCCCGAAAGCGGCGATCACACAGTCCGCGACGAACAGTACGCCGTGTTTGCGGCAGATCTCGGCGACCGTCTCGATGTACCCGTCCGGCGGCAGCAGGACCCCGCCCGCGCCGATCACCGGTTCGCAGAAGAAGGCCGCGACCCGCTCCGGACCGACCCGCTGGATCTCTGCTTCGAGTGCTTCGGCGCTGTCGTACGGCACGTGCGAGATGTCGCCCGGCAGCGGCCCGAAGCCCGCCGCGTTGGCCGCGATACCGCCGACGGCCGTGCCGAAACCGTGCGTGCCGTGGTACCCCTGCGTCCGCCCGATGACGTGCACCTTCTCCGGCCGCCCGGTGTGCGCGAAATGCGATCGGGCGATCTTGACCGCGGTGTCGATGACGTCACCGCCACCCGAACCGAAGAACACCTTCGAGCCCGGTTCCGGCGCCAGCGCGGAGACCCGCTCGGCGAGTTTCAGCGCGGGCTCGTTGGCGTTGTAACCGAACAGGTTGTACGAATCGAGCGTCCGCAACTGGTCCGCGACGGCCAGCGCGATCTCCTCGCGCCCGTGCCCGAAGTTCGCGTACCAGAGCGACGCGGTCGCGTCGAAGTACCGCTTCCCCTCGTCGTCCCAGACGTAGGAACCCTCACCGCGGGTGATGACCAGCCGGTCGCCGTCGACCGCTCCCATGTCCGCGAAAGGGTGCCACAGCGGATTGCGCGCGGATGCCGACGACACCATGTCTTCCTCCTTGTGTTCGTGCCCCCATCCTCACCCGGATCCGGCCGCGACGCGAACACTCCATCGTGCACAATTCACGCCCCGAACCTGTCCGGTCTGTCACCGGCGGTCGTAAGCCGCGAGCAGCTGTTTCTCCGCGTCCCGCAGGTACTTCTCCAGCGCCGCCTCGGCCGGCCCGAACCGGCCCCGTTCCAGATCACGCACGATCCGCTCGTGCCGCTCCAGGAAGGGCTCGAAGAACGCGCGCGTGTTCTCCGCCAGCACGAAGAACAGCCGCGTCTCCGCCAGCACCTGACGCATCGTCGTACTGACCCGCTCACTGCCTGCCAGATCCCCGAGCGCCTGGTGGAACGCGATGCTCGCGGTCCCGACGGCCTGCCAGTCGCCTTCGTCCGCCGCGGCACGGCCTTTCCGCACCGCCTCCACGACGCCGGAAAGATCCACAGTGGACAGTTCGGCCGCACGGCGCAGCGCGCCGCATTCGGTGACCCGCCGCATGACGTAGAGATCCGCGATGTCCTGCGCGGTCAGCTCCCGCACGAACACGCCGCGGTTGAGTTCGTGCACCGCGAGCCGTTCGTGGGCCAGCAGCTGGAACGACTCCCGCAAGGTGTTGCGCGAGACGCCGAGCGCGGCGCTGATCGACGGCTCGGAAAGCCGCGACCCCGGTGGGAAGACGCCTTCGGTGATGCGCTGGCGCAGGATCTCGGCGACCCGTTCCGCGGTCCCGCTCCGTTCGAGCAGGGGCCTGTCGCGGGCCAGCGTCTCCTCGGCGGCAGGAGTGGGCATGGCGTTACCTGACACCGAGTTCGAAGTCGAGACTGTACCGGTTGCCTGGCATGGCACCGGCGGCCTTGGCGCCGTCGATCGGGAGCGCGACGCCGTTGATGAACCGCGACTCGTCGCTCGCCAGGAAGACCACGGCCTTCGCGACCTCCCAAGCCTCGCCGACCCGCGCCGCCGGGGTGCTCGCGGTCAACTGGTGTTGTTTCGCCTCGAAATCCTCCGGCGAGGCAAGGGTTCCGCGCAGCATGTCGGTGTCGACCGCGCCCGGGTTGATCGTGTTCGCGCGGATCCCCTGATGCGCGTGCGCGACGGCGATCGACTTCATCATGCCGACCAGCGCGTGTTTGGTGGCGTTGTACACCGGGTCGCCGGGGCGGCCCATCACGCCGCCGTTGGACGACGTCGTGACGATGCTGCCCGCCTTCCGCTCGATCATCTGCGGCAGCACCGCCCGCGTGCCGAGGAAGGCGGCGCGGACGTTCACCGCGAAGATGTCGTCGAATTCCGCGAGCGTGGTGTCGGACAGGGGTTTCCCGAGATGGATGCCGACGTTGTTGAACAGTACGTCGATCCGGCCCGCCTCGGCGAGCACGCCGCGTACGAACTCGTCGACCTGTCCTTCGTCGGTAGCGTCCACAAGGGAATGCCTGACGCCTTCGACGGGCTCGGCGAGTTCGCGGAGATCACTGGAGAACACGGTCGCGCCCTCGGCGACGAACTCCTTCACGGTGGCGAGGCCGATACCCCTCGCTCCCCCGAAGACCACCGCGACCTTGTCTGCCAGCCGGCCCATGCTCATTTCCTCCCTCTCGACGAAACCGCTGTGTAGTCCTCCGGAAGGCGCACCAGCGCCTCGGGATCTCCGTGATAGGTGACCTCGACGCCGTAGAGTTCGCGCGCCGCTCTCACTGAGATGTATCCGTCGACGACGTCGGCGAGCACGGCTTCCAGGTCCCGTTCGAACGGGTCGCCGTAACCCCCGCCGCCCGGGAGGAACACGTTCACCACGTCGTCCGGCCGCAGGTTCACCCGGCTCTTCGACGGCAAAGGACCGCGGGCCAGCTCGAACCGGCCCATCGCCCCGTCGTATCCCGAGTCCACTCCGGACGCCGGTCGGCGCACCCGGTCGACGTTTCCGTTGACGCTCCAGGAGATCTCACCTCGAGCGGCCATGGTGGTGCACTGGCCGAGGCCGCCGCGCCATTTTCCGGCGCCGCCCGAGTCCGTGCGCAGCACCCGTTCACGCTGGATCAGCGGTGCCATCGTCTCGATGACCTCCGTGGGCGTTGACCGCAGCCCGCTCGGGAAACCGGTGGTGTTCAGTCCGTCCTTGGTCGCCCGTGCGCCGATCCCGCCGGTCTGGAAGACGTTGAGCATGAACTCGCGGCCCTCGGCGTCGGCACCGCGCCAGATGGTCATCCACAACGCGTCCGCGCTGTGCGCCAAAGCGTTACCGGGCAACGCTTCGTGCAGCGCGGTGATCAGCAGGGACGGCAGGAAATGCCCGATCAGATGCCGGGACGCCACCGGAGCGGGCGGCGTGCAGTTGAGCACCGATCCCTCCGGCGCGGTGACGTGCACCGGCCGGAACGAACCCGCGTTGTGCGGTACTTCGGGAGCGATCGCCGCCTTGACCGCGAACGAGGCGTACGCCCGTGTGTAGTTGAGGACGACGTTGATCCCGCGACGGCTCTGCGGCGACGATCCGCCGAAGTCGAGGTGGATGTCTTCGCCGTCGATGGTCACGGTGACCTTGAGGACCACTTCTTCGTCGTCGAAGCCGTCGGTCGCCAGTTCGCTGCTGTACGTGCCGTCCGGCAGATTCGCCAGAGCGTCCCGCAGCGCGCGCTCGGAGCGGTTCATGATCTCCGCGGCGACTTCGTCGAGCGAGTCGAGGCCGAATTCCTCCAGCAGCCGCACCAAACTCGCGGCGCCGACCTCGTTCCCGGTGACCTGCGCGTACAGATCGCCGATGGTCTCCTCCGGAGTGCGCACGTTCGCCCGGATCACCGAGGCCAGATCCGCGTTGACCTCGCCCGCGCGGAGGAACTTCATGATCGGCAGCCGCAGCCCCTCTTCGAAGACCTCATCGGCCTCGGCCGAAACCAGCCGTCCGCCGATATCCGGTGCGTGGCAACAGGAAGCGAACCAGGCGACCAGCCGTCCGCGCAGGAACACCGGGGTGGCCACGGTGATGTCGTTGATCTGCCCGGCGGTCTGCCAGGGATCGTTGGTGAGCAGGACGTCGCCCGGCTCCAAGGTCTCCGGCGGGTACGCGGCGACGAAGTGGTGCATCCCGGTCGCCATCGCGTTGATGTGGCCGGGGGTCCCGCCGACGGACTGGCCGATCATCTCGCCACGCGAATCGAACACCGCGCAGGCGAGGTCGAGCGATTCCCGCACCACCGAGGAGAACGCCGTGTTGACGAGCGCGTTCTGCTGTTCGGTCAGGATCGAATGCAGCCGGTTTCCCAGCACTCCCACCAGAATCGGGTCGACGCTCATACCGTCACCACCAGACTGGCGTCCTCGCCGACCACGCATCGGGCACCGGGCGGAACGACCACAGTGGACTCGCGTTCCTCGACGATGGACGGCCCCTCGACGCTGTCACCGGGCTTGAGCCGGTACCGGTCGAACACCGCCGTGTCGACAAAGCCACCCTCGGCGGGAAAGTACGCCGGACGACCGCCTTTGCGCGGGTCGCCTTCGGCCGCCGTGCCCGCGAGTTTCACGGTGACTTCGGGTGCCGGGCCGGTGGAGACGACCCGCCAGTTGAGCACCTCGATCGCGACGTCCGGACCGGTTCGCCGATACAGCTTCCGGTAGGTCTCGGTGAACGCGTCGATCAGCGACTCCGGCCAGTTCCCGTTCTCGACCGGTACGCGGATCTCGTAGCCTTGCCCGGAATACCGCATCTCGGCGACCCGTCGGTGTGTCACCTTCGCACCGTCCACACCGGACTTCTCCAGCAGTTCCGCGCCCTCGGCCTCCATCTCGGCGAACAGTGCTTCCACTTGCGCCCAAGAGAGATCGAGGACCGCCGCACGCGCCGAGCGCACGAAATCGAAAGCCAGTGGCGCGGTGAGGAAACCCGCCGCGCTCAGCACTCCGGCCGCGGGCGGCGCGACGACCTCGGGAGCGCCGAGTGCTCGCGCCACGCCGACGCCGTGCACCGGCCCGGCACCACCGAAGGTGAACATCGGCAGCTTCGCCGGATCCTTGCCGCGTTCGACGGCGTGCACGCGCGCCGCGTTCGCCATGTCCTCGTTGACGCTGGTGTGAATACCCCAGGCGGCCTCTTCGACACTGACTCCGAGCGGGCCGGCGATCTTCGACCGGATGGCTTCCCGCGCGGCCACGGCGTCCAAAGCCATTCCGCCGCCGAGGAAATACGCGGGATCCAGATAGCCGAGCACGAGATCGGCGTCGGTCACGGTGGGCTCGGTGCCGCCTCGTCCATAGCAGACCGGGCCCGGTGCGGAACCAGCCGAATCCGGGCCGACAGTGAGCAGGCCGAGCGCGTCGATCCGGGCGATCGAGCCGCCGCCGACACCGATCTCGATCATGTCGGTGACCGGTACCTTGACCGGCAGCCCGGAGCCCGGCAGCAACCGGTACTTCCGGTCCACTTCGAACTCGTGTGTCACCAGCGGCGCACCACCGGAGATCATGCACAACTTCGCCGTGGTGCCACCCATGTCGAAGGCCAGCAGATCCTCGACACCGGCCGCGGCACCGATGGCGGACGCGGCGAGCGCCCCGCCAGCGGGACCGGATTCCAGGATGCGGATCGGGTAGCGCGCGGCGGTGTCGACGGTCGCGATCCCGCCGTTGGACAGCATGATGTGCGGCGACGGCCGCACCCCCGCTTCGTGCAGCCGCCGTTCCAGATCACGAAGATAGCGCTCGGTGAGGTCCTGGACGTAGACGTTCGCAACCGTGGTGGAGGTGCGTTCGAACTCGCGGATCTCGGGGACGACCTCACTGGAGAGCGCGATCCGGAGCCTCGGTGCGACGTCCTTGAGCACCTCCGCCGCCCGGCGTTCGTGTGCCGGATTGGTGAAGGCGTGCAGGAAACAGATCGCCACCGCGTCGATCCCGCGGGCGTCGAGCTCGCGGCCGAGGCGCGCGACACGATCTTCGTCCAGTCCGGTGTGGACGGTCCCGTCGGCGAGGATCCGCTCGGGGACGTCGAACCGCAGATGCCGAGGGACCAGCGGTGCGGGGAGTTCGATGAGCAGGTCGTACAGCTCGTACCGATGTTCGCGCCGCATCTCCAGCACATCACGGAACCCGGCGGTCGCCAGCAGCGCGGTGTGTGATCCCTTGCGTTCGATCAGGGCGTTGGTGACGAGCGTGGTGCCGTGTACGAACTGCTCGATGTCGGCCGCGTCCAGCCCGGCGTCGGCGAGTGTCCTTTTCAGACCCTCTTCGACCGCGCGGGCGGGTTCGTCGTGCGTCGTCAGCACCTTGCCGACTGCGACGACACCGGTCTCGTCGAGCACGCAGAGATCGGTGAACGTCCCGCCGATGTCCACACCGACCCGGAGCCCGGTCACGAAGATTCCTTGCGATACCAGCGCGGGGAGGTGTTGAGCGGCGGCGCCATCTTCGCCCGGACGACCAGCACGTTCGGCTCGTCGGACTCGACGAACTCACCGAGCAGCCGCCGGAAAGCGCGCCCGAACCCGGAGACGCGGTCCGCGTGGACCCCGAACGACCGGGCGAGACCGACGAAATCGGGACTGTCCCAGTCGACGCCGCGTCGCGGCAGCCCGGCCCTGTCCTGGTCGTAGCGAAGCATCCCGTAGCCGCCGTCGTCGACGATGATCACGGTGACCGGCAGCTGCTCCTGCGCCAGCGTGGCGAGATCACCGCAAGCGAACAGGAAACCGCCGTCCCCGCTGACACAGATGGCGCGCCCGGCGCCCGCCGCCCCGGCACCGAGCGCGGCCGGGAACCCGTAGCCAAGCGTGCCCCAGCCCATCGGATAGGCGAGCTTGCGCGGGGCGCGGACGCGGTGGAAACCGCCGATCCAGTATCCGGCCACGCACATGTCCGCGACCACGACGGCGTCCTGCGGCAACACTTCGTCCAAAGTGGACAGCAGATCCGCTGCCTGCGGCTCCTCTTCCTTGATCCGCCGCCGGACCCGCGCGGAGACCTTGGCGAGCCTGCCGACGAGTGCCGCGATACCGGGCCGCTCCTCGACTTTCAGCGCCTCGGTGAGCGCGCGGGCGTCGCCGACCAGTGTGATGTCCGGCTGGTAGTTCTTGGCCGCGTCGTCGGGGTCGACGTTGATGGCGATGAGCTTCTTCGGCTTCGGCATCGACCAGTTCTGCGTCATCAGCCCGTCGAAGTCGGTGCCGATGGCGAGGACGACGTCGGCCTCGTCCCACAGGGCGCCGACCTCGGGCGCGTGCACGGGGTTCGGGGCGAGACAGGGATGATCGACCGACAGGAGCCCGCGAGCGCCGAACGTCGTGAGCACCGGCGCGGCCAGCCGTTCGGCGAGTTTGCCGATCACCTCACCGGCCTCCGCCCGCAACGCGCCGCCGCCCGCCCAGATCAGCGGCCGCTCCGCGGTGGCCAGCAACGCCTCGGCTTCGCTGAGATCCGGGATCTCGGGCGGTCGCGCGTGCGACCGCGGTGGACGGCGGGCCGGTGTCCGCTGCGACAGGAAATCGGTCGGGATACCGACGTAGACCGGCCCGCTCTGCGGCTGGAGCGCGAGCCGGGCCGCGCGGTGCAGGGTGGCGGCGACCTGATCGGCGCTCTGGACGGTGAACCCCGCCTTCGTGACCGGCGCGAACATCGCCTGCTGATCCGATGTCTCGTGCAGGACGCCGCGGACCACGCCGGGACGCCGCAGCGTGGACGGGATGTCGGTCGCGATGACCAGGATCGGCGCCGCGGAGGCCATCGCCTCGCCGACGGCGGCGAGTGTGTTCGCCGCGCCGGGCCCGGTGGTCACCAGGGCGACGCCGAGTTTCCCGGTCGCGCGGGCGTAACCGTCGGCCGCGTACCCGGCCGTCTGCTCGTGCCGGACCCCGACGAGCCGGATGTCCGTATCGGCCAGCGCCTCCCATAACGGCAGGTTGTGCACCCCGGGGAGACCGAAGACGACTTCGGTCCCCAGAGCGGTCAGCGCGTCGGCGAGATGCTGGGCTCCGGTGGGTGAAGGCACCCCGCCGATAGTGCCAGATCGTTCAACGATCCAGCAACCATCGGTGTAGCCGGAACCGTGCGGTGTGTTATGAACGGGACTTTCATTGCAAAATTTGCAATGAAAGTCCCGTTCATAACACCGCCCGGAGGTGTCCGATACCTCGAACGAGGCCTAGGAGTACAACCCGGCCGAGTAGGCGGCGGGAGCGTAATAGGCCTCCAGCTCGGCGATGCTGTCGTCCGGCCGCTCGAAGGTCTTGGAGATGACCGCGCGGGACGGCATCGCGCCGGGCGTCCACGTCTCGGGCTCCCAAAGCTTCGACCGCATGAACGCCTTCTGACAGTGGTGGAAGATCTCGTCGATGTCGACGACCAGCGCGAGCTTCGGCCGGTTCCCCTTCACGATCATGTCGTCGAAGAACGGCGCCTCGCGCACGAGCCGCGCGCGGCCGTTGATCCGCAGCGTGTCCCCTCGGCCGGGGATGAGGTAGATCAGCCCGACGTGCGGATTCGACAGCACGTTGTGGAATCCGTCGGCGCGGCGGTTGCCAGGGCGCTCCGGGATCGCGATCCGCGTGTCGTCCAGTACCAGCGTGAACCCGGCCGGGTCACCCTTCGGCGAGACGTCGCAGGTGCCGTCCGCCGCCGACGTCGCGATCAGCACGAACGGCGACTCCGCGAGCCACCGCCGATCCATCTCGTGCAGCTTCGGCCGCGCCTTGTTCGCGGTCCGCTCCAGCGGCGGCGGCAGGATCTCGCGCAGCTCCGCCTCGGTGGTGACCTCGACCATTCCCTCAGACAATGTTGTGCTCCCTCGTCACGGCCCGGTCGTCGGCGAAGCGCCGGACGTCGAGCTCGGTGATGTCGATGCCCGGGGCCCTCCCCAGGTAGAGGTCCCGCACGAGCTCCCCCACGGCCGGGCCCATCTGGAACCCGTGCCCCGAAAACCCGGTCGCGTAGAAGAACCGCGATACCTGGACGCTTTCGCCCACGATCTGGTTGCGGTCGGGGGTGACTTCGTACAGTCCCGCCCAACCACTGCGGATCCCCGCGTCGAGCACGGCTGGCACCCGCCGCGCGGCGATCTCGGCGAGCTTCGGCAGCCAGTCACCCGGCTGGTACCGGGTGTCGAAGCCGGGGTCGCCGTCACCGTCGCAGAAGGACATCGCCAGGCCGAGGCCTTCGCGGTGGAAGTAGAACGCCGACGGCATCTCGATGGTCAGCGGTACGGACGCGGGCAGGTCCGCGACCGGTCCGGTGAACACGACCTGCCGCCGGAACGGCCGGACCGGCAGCTCGACGCCGGCGAACTCGCCCACCCGCCCCGACCAGGCCCCCGCCGCGCAGACCACGGCGTTCGTGCGGACGAAACCGTCGCTGGTCCGGACACCGGTGATCTCGTCGCCGTCGCGTTCGATCCCGACCACCTCGACGCCGGTCTTCAGCACCGCGCCGTGCCCGCGGGCCGCCCGCGCGTAGCCCTGGACCGCTGAGTCGGGCGTGGCCTTCGCGTCCTCCGGCGACCACAGTGCCGCGACCACGCCTTCGGTGTCGATCAGCGGGGAGAACCGCCGCGCTTCGGCCGGTTCGACGAGCCTGCTGCGGACGCCGTAGGAGTTCTGCAGGTCGACACAGCGCTCGAATTCGGGCAGATCCGCGGGATCGGTGACCAGATACAGGTAGCCGTCGCGACGGAAGTCGATCTCGGTCCCGTACGTCTCGGCGAAGGAGGCGTACTCGGCCAAGCCGCGTAGCCCGATCTCGATGTTGACCCTGGTCGTGAACGACGACCGGATCCCGCCCGCCGCCTTCGCCGTCGAGCCCGCGCCCAGGCTGTCGCGTTCGAGCAGCAGCACCGAGACCCCGGCGGCGGCGAGCCGGTACGCGCAGGAGACCCCGATGATGCCGCCGCCGATCACGACGACGTCGGTGCGTTCAGGAAGTGACTCCATCTTCTGTCCCGATCCGTTCGTCCTCGGGCGGCGGTCCCGGCGGCGTGCCGTCGCCGAACGGGCGCCCGCCCAACTGCTCCCGGTGATGCGGGGTCGTCCAGCCGGACAGGTCCGGTCCCAGTGGGACGATCCGCGTCGGGTTCACCTGCTCGTGCACCGCGTAGTAGTGCCGCTTGATGTGGTCGAAGTCGACAGTGTCACCGAAGCCCGGCGTTTGGAAGAGGTCGCGGGCGTACGCCCACAGCACCGGCATTTCGGCCAGTTTGTTCCGGTTGCACTTGAAATGCCCGTGATAGACCGGATCGAACCGGACGAGCGTGGTGAACAGGCGGATATCCGCCTCGGTGATCGTGTCGCCGACGAGGTAACGCTGCCTTTCGAGGCGTTCGGAAAGCACGTCCAGCATGGTGAAGAGGCGATGATACGCGTCCTCGTACGCGGACTGCTTGGTCGCGAAACCGGCCTGGTAGACGGCGGCGTTGACGTCGGTGTAAACGCCCGCGTTGACGGCGTCGATCTCGTCGCGCAGCCGCTCGGGATACAGCTCCGGCGCGCCGGAGCGGTGCAGACTGGTCCATTCGGTGGAAAGATCCAAGGTGATCTGCGGATAGTCGTTGCTCACCAGCCGCCCGCTTGGAATGTCCACAATGGCCGGAACGCTGATCCCGCCGAGATAGTGCGGGTCGGCGGCGTGATAGGCCTCGGCCAGGTACTTGATGCCCAGCACCGGATCCCGGTCATCGGGATCGAGGGTGAACCGCCAGCTCTTGTCGTCCTGGATCGGGTCGGCGACGGCCACGCTCAGCGCGGACTCGAGGCCGAGCAGCCGCCGGACGACCAGCCCGCGGCTCGCCCAGGGACAGGCCCGGCTCACCACCAGGCGGTATCTTCCCGCCTCGACCGGCCAGCCGTCGCGGCCGTCGGCGGTGATGCGCGCGTCGAAATGGTTGGCGGATCGGCGGAACTCGCCCGTCTCCGGATCGGTCGGGATCGTCATGTGAGCCACCCTAAAGCGTGAGATGGTGGTTTCGGTGTGCGTAGACTCTGCCACCCGGCGTGCTCGCACGCCGCCGCGCGGAAGGTGGTCCGACGATGCCGTTGATGCCCGTGACCGACTCGATGTTCCTCCTCGTGGAGACGCGCGAACATCCGATGCACGTCGGCGGACTGCAACTGTTCAAGAAACCCGAGGACGCCGGGGACGACTATCTCCGTGACATCCGGCGGAAACTGCTCGATTCCGACAACATGCGCTCGGTGTTCCGGCGCCGTCCCGCCCGGCCGGTCAACACCGCGGGGCACCTCGCCTGGTCGACCGACACCGATCTCGAGCTCGACTACCACTTCCGCCATTCGGCGCTGCCCCAGCCCGGCCGGATCCGCGAACTGCTGGAACTGACCGGCCGCTGGCACAGCACCCTGCTCGACCGGCACCGCCCGCTCTGGGAGATCCACCTGGTGGAGGGTCTGCAGGACGGCCGGTTCGCGATCTACAGCAAGATCCACCACGCGCTGATGGACGGTGTTTCGGCACTGCGGCATCTGCAGGGCACGCTGTCGGACGACCCGTTCGATCTCGACTGCCCGCCGCCGTGGGGGTCCCGGCCCAAACCCGACGGGAGCCGCGACGGCAAGGCGTCCCCTTCGATGTTCCGGACCGTCGGCAAGACGTTCAACCAGCTCGCCGGCATCGCGCCCGCCGCGGTGAAGGTGGCGCGAGAGGCGTTCCAGGAGCACACCCTGACGCTGCCTTCGCAGGCGCCGAAGACGATGTTCAACGTGCCGATCGGCGGTGCCCGGCGGTTCGCGGCGCAGTCGTGGTCGCTCGACAGGGTGCGCAAGATCGCCACCGCGGCCGGGGTATCGCGCAACGACGTCGTCCTCGCGATGTGTTCGGGCGCGCTGCGCGACTACCTGATCGAACAGAACGCGCTCCCCGACGCGCCGCTGACCGCGATGGTCCCGGTGTCTTTGCGGCGTAAGGACACCGGTGATGCGGTGGGCAACAACATCGGCGCGCTGCTGTGCAACCTCGCCACCCACCTGACCGATCCGGCCGCGCGGCTCGCGGCGATCAACGCGTCGATGCGCAACGGGAAGAAGCTCTTCTCGGAACTGACGCCGCTGCAGACGCTGCTGCTGTCGGGGCTCAACGTCGCCCAGCTCGGCGTGTCCCCGATCCCGGGTTTCGTGAACAACACGAAACCGCCGTTCAACCTGGTGATCTCCAACGTGCCGGGGCCGCGCAAGCAGATGTACTGGAACGGCGCGTCGCTCGACGGCATCTACCCGGCGTCGGTGCTGCTCGACGGGCAGGCGCTGAACATCACGCTGACCAGCAACGGGGACAACCTCGACTTCGGCATCACCGGCTGCCGCCGGAGTGTCCCGCATCTGCAGCGCATCCTGACCCACCTCGACACCGCGCTCGCCGAACTCGAGCACGCGGTCGCCGTACCTCGCGTTTAGTCCGCTGAATGCGGTAGTCCGACGCTGAACCACCGCATTCAGCGGACGAAACGCGCCGGGTGCTAGCTGCCGTCGGAGACGTAGATGGCGCCCGGCGTGATCGTGTACAGCTGGCCGTCGGGCCCGGCGACCTCGTCACGCGTACGGCCGAGGTTGGTCCAGAGCTTGCCGCCGTTGCCGTTCAGGTCGAGCTTGTAGGTACCGCCCTTGAGCGAGGCCATGTACAGCGAGCCCTTGTAGGCCGCGAGTCCGCTCGGTGTCGCCGAGGACGTCGGCCAGGCCTTGACGGGGTTGGTCATCCCCGCCGTGTTGCACGGGCCTTCGCAGGTCGGCCAGCCGTAGTTCTTGCCGGGTTCGATCTTGTTGAGCTCGTCGAGCCTGTTCGCGCCGATGTCGGAGTTGTACAGCTGCCCGTTCACCCAGGTCAGCCCCTGGACGTTGCGGTGGCCGTAGGAGTAGACGCGGCTGTTGAACGGGTTGCCCGGCGCGGGCGCGCCGTCGGTGGTGACCCGCAGGACCTTGCCGCCGAGGGAGTTCTTGTCCTGCGCGTTGGCGCCGTTCTGGCCGTCGCCGGTGCCCGCGTAGAGGTAGCCGTCCGGGCCGAACCTGATCCGCCCGCCGTGGTGGTACTGCGAACCACGCGGGATGCCGGTGACGATCGGCGTCGGCGTCTGCCCCAGCTTCAGCTTGGCGATGCGGTTGTCGGAACTGGTCGTGTAGTAGATGAAGACCGTCTGGTCGGTGGCGTACTGCGGCGAGACGGCGATGCCGAGCAGACCGGCCTCCGCCGTGACGCTCACCCCGGGAATGGTCTGCACCGTGGTGACCTTGCCCGCCTTGTCGATCTTGCTGATCGTCTTGGCGTCCTTCTGTGTGAAGAGACCGGTGCCGTCGGGCAGGAAGTCGATCGACCAGGCCTGGTTGAGCCCGCTCGCGAGCTGTCTGATCGCCTGGACGGACGGCGCTTCGGCCGCCGTCGCGGCCGGAACGGCGACGACCGCCGCGGCCGTCATGGCGGCGAACGTGGCGGCGAGAGTACGACATGAGGACATGGGACGCCTCCTTCAGCTACACCCCTGGAGCCCGGATGGCGGCGGATGACGGGCGGTCGGGGGACGCCCGTCGGGTTGGATACAAACACACCACAGGACGAAACGGACACCACTGGACGGGCTAAGGCAAGCGCTTTCCGTTAACCGTTGTGTGCGCCGAGCGTGACCGGCGGGAGGACTCGATCGGCCATAGGTAGGAAACTTTACAAAACCCGCCCGGAACTTGGCTCTTACGTCTGGTCAGAATCGGCGGCCCGCTTCTAGGGTGACGGGGCTCGGCCCTGTTCGATCCCATGTGGACGTTAGGAGCGGAAATGATCGAAACCATCGAGGTATGGACCACCCCCGACTTCGTCGAGTACGAAACCCCCATGGAGGTCACCGCTTACGCGGCCCGCATGGAGGACTGATTTCGCATCCGGTGGTGGGGGCCGTTCCCCCACCACCGCGCCGCCGTCCCGATCAACGAGCCGTTGGAGGCAGCACGGTGTCCCTCATGTCGTCGTCGGATTTCATCGCGGCCTTGCGCGGACTTTCCCACCGGTATTGGGGCACGCATCCCTTCCACCAGCGGATGCACGGCGGCGAACTCTCCGAGCACGAATTGAAGATCTGGGCGGCGAACCGCTGGTACTACCAGTGCGTCCTCCCGCAGAAGGACGCGGCGATCATCAGCAACTGCCCGCTGCCGGAAATCCGCCGCGAATGGCTGGACCGCATCGTCTATCACGACGGAGCGAAAGCCGGAGACGGCGGAGCCGAGCGATGGCTCCGGTTGTGCACCGCTGTCGGACTCGACCGCGAAGAGGTCCTCGACCAGCGGCACGTCGCCCCGGGGGTGCGATTCGCCGTCGACGCCTACGTGAATTTCGCGCGCACGAAACCTTGGCTCGAAGGGGTCGCTTCGGGGCTGACCGAAATGTTCGCCGGCCACCTCATGCAACGGCGGGTCGCCGACATGCTGGCGAACTACTCGTGGATCGCCAAGGAAGACCTTGCCTACTTCACCAATCGCATCGACAAGGTCTCCGGTGAAGGCAAAGGAACGCTCGACATCGTGGTGCGGCACGCCGTCACCCGCGAGCAGCAGGAGAAGGCGATCGCCGCGCTGTCGTTCAAGACCGACGTGCTCTGGTCCATGCTCGACGCCATCGAGCGCGCCGCGACCAAGGAACAGCGATGACCACCATCACCACCCGCTCCGTGCCGCGGCTGCGGCGCGGCGTGCGGCTGAGCTATGACCAGACCAGGGAAACGCACGTCCTGCTCTTCCCGGAAGGTGTGCTCGTGCCGAATCCGACGGCGGCCGCCGTACTCGGGCTTTGTGACGGCGAGGCGGACGTCGCCGCGATCGCGACCGCGCTCCGCGAGCGCTATTCCGGTGTCCGCGAAGAAGAGATCCTGGACGTCCTGACCCGGCTGGGAGAACGGCGGATCGTCGAATGGACCTGAACACCTCCACCGCCGCGCCGCCACTGGGGATGCTGGCCGAACTCACCCATCGCTGCCCGCTGCATTGCCCGTACTGCTCGAATCCGGTCGAACTGCTCGCCCGCGAAGACGAACTGTCCACAGAGGAGTGGCTGTCCGTACTCTCGCAGGCACGGGAACTCGGTGTGCTCCAGGTGCACATGTCCGGCGGCGAGCCACTCGCCCGGCCGGATCTGCCCATCCTGGTCGAGCACGCCACGGAACTGGGTTGCTACGTCAACCTGGTGACGTCCGGTCTCGGACTTACGGAGTCCAGATTGGACGATCTCGTGGCCCGCGGCATCGCGCATATCCAGTTGTCCGTCCAAGGCGCGACGGCCGAACGCGCGGACCGCCTCGCGGGCGCGCGGGCGCACGACCGGAAACTGGCCGTCGCCGGACTGATCAAGAAGGCGGGTCTGCCGCTTTCGGTGAACGTCGTCCTGCACCGGCAGAACCACGACCAGCTGGCCGAAATCATCGCGCTGGCCGAGGAAATGGGCGCGGACCGGCTCGAACTGGCCAACACGCAGTACTACGGCTGGGCCCTACGGAACCGCGACGCCCTGATGCCGACCAGACGCCAGCTCGACGAGGCCGAGCCGATCGTGCGCGCGGCCACCGACCGGCTGCGCGGCGGCATGGAGATCATCTACGTCGTCGCCGACTACTACGAGCAGTACCCCAAGCCGTGCATGTACGGCTGGGGCGCGCGGCAACTGACCGTGGCCCCCAACGGGGACGTGCTGCCGTGCCCGGCGTCGACAGCGATCAAGACGCTGGAGTTCGACAACGTGCGGACCATGCCGCTGGCCCGGATCTGGTACGAATCCGGTTCCTTCAACGCTTACCGCGGCGAGGACTGGATGCCGGACACCTGCGGGACCTGCGAGCGGCGCTCGATCGACTTCGGCGGCTGCCGGTGCCAGGCGTTCCAGCTCACCGGTGACCCCGCCGCGACGGACCCGGTGTGCTCACGTTCGCCGCATCGCGACGTCGTCGATCTCATCCTCGCCACGCCGCCTCGCACGGACGAACTGGTCATGCGGGCACCCCGATGAGGGTGGTCCTGCTCGGCACCGCGGCGGGTGGCGGTTTCCCGCAATGGAACTGCGCCTGCGCACTGTGCACTTCGGACGCTCCGCCCCGGACGCAGGACTGCGTCGCGGTGAGCGCGGACGGCAAGGGCTGGTACCTGCTCAACGCGTCGCCCGACATCCGCGCGCAGATCCTCGCCACGCCGCCGCTCCGTGCCGGGCCGGGGCCGCGAGAGATCCCGCTGCGCGGCGTGCTGCTCACCGACGCGGAGCTCGACCATTCGCTGGGCCTGCTCATGTTGCGGGAAGCCGGCGGACTTCCGGTGTGGGCACCGGAGGCGGTGCTTCACGCGCTGTCCGAGCAATTCCCCGCGCGGTCGATCATCGACGGCTACGGGGGCTGGGACTGGCTGCCGACGTCGAAGGTCGACATCGAGGGGCTCCGGGTGAGCGTGCTTCCGGTGAGTGACAAACGACCGAAGTACGCAAGCTCGTCCACAGAGGACGGTCCTTGGGTGGTGGCGTACCGGATCGAGGACGTCCGGACCGGCGGCGTCTTCGTGTACGCACCCTGCCTGAAGAGCTGGCCGGACGGATTCGACGAGTTCACTCGCGATGCGGGTCTGGTACTACTGGACGGGACTTTCCACGCGCCGGACGAGATGTCGGGGGCCACCGACGCCAAGGTCGGGGACGGCGCGCAATCGGCGATGGGGCATCTGCCGATCACCGGCAGTCTCGCGAAACTCCGGCCTGGTCCGCGTTGGGTCTATACCCATCTGAACAACACGAACCCGGTCGTCGACCCGTCCTCACCGGAGCACGCCGCCGTGCTGGACGGCGGCGCCTCACTTCCTTTGGACGGTACCGAGTTCAAGCTTTAAGCGACGCCTTCCGGACTGGCGCCCGACACGGGGACCGCGTCGGCGGTGAGCCGGTCGATCTCCGCGAGGTCGTCCGAGGTCAGGTCGACATCGGCCGCGGCGAGACTGGCTTCGATGTTGGCGGCCTTGCGCGCGCCCACGATCGCGACGTGCACGCCCGGCTGGGCGAGGGTCCACGCGATCGCGAGCTGACTGACCGAGATCCCCTTGTCCGCGGCGAATTCCTTGAGCCTGTCGACGACGGCGAGATTGCGCCGGAAGTTCTCTCCGGTGAACGCCGAGGATCGCGAACGCCAGTCGGTCTTCTCGAACGTCGTCTCCGGGGTGAAGGCCCCGGTGAGCAAGCCGCTGCCCAGCGGGCTGTAGACGAGCACGCCGATGTCGTTCTCCCGCGCGTACGGCAGCGGATCGGTCTCGATGTCCCGGCGGAACAGGTGGTACGGCGGCTGCAGGGTTTCGACCGGACGGGTCTTGTCGAAGTCGGCGAGCTGCGCGGCGTCGTAGTTCGAGACGCCGATGTGCCGGATCTTCCCCGCGTCGACGAACTCCTGGAGGATCCCCGCGGTCTCCTCGGCGGGCGCGTCGGAATCGGGCCAGTGGATCTGGTAGAGGTCGATGTGGTCGACGTCGAGGAAGCGGAGGCTGTCCTCGATTCCTTGCGTCAGCCACTCGCGCCGGGAGTCGCGTGGCCGTTCGGAACGCGGCTTGATGCCGCCCTTCGTGGCGATGACGATGTTGTCGCGGTCGCGTTTGAGTTCCTCGCGCAACGCCTTCCCGAGCAGCGCCTCGGATTTCCCGAAACCGTAGGCCTGGGCGGTGTCGAAGAAGCCGACCCCGAGTTCGCGGGCGTGGTGGATGGCGGCGATCGCCGCGTCCTCGTCGAAGGAACCCCAGTCCCCACCGAGCTGCCAGGTGCCGAAGGCGATCCTCGACACCTCGAGACCGCTCCGGCCCAATGTCGTCATACGCATGTCTCCAGCACAGCACAGACGTCGGTGCACCGCACCGGATCTCCCGGCCAACGAAACCCCCAAATAACTGTTTGCCGGTTGGCGTCCCGGCAGTCGATACTCGTCCCCATGCCGGATTCCCCGAGCCTCGAAGGGCTTCGCGTCCTCGCGCATCCCGTACGGCTGCGCATTCTGTCGCTTTTGACCGGTGCCGCGATGAGCGCGGCCGAAGCCGCCCGCGAACTCGGCGAGACACAGGCGAACGTCAGCTATCACGTGCGGCGGCTGCACGAGGCCGGACTGCTGGACGTCGCCGAGGAGGTCCGGATCCGGGGCGGGCTGGCGAAGCGCTACCGGCACGATCCGGAGTCCGGCAGGCGGTTCGCCTCGACGAATCCGGGGGAAGAGCAGCTGCTCATCGCGACGATGGCCGAAGAACTCATGCGCCGCAGCGAATTCCGGCTCCTCGGCGAACACGGCTCGATGACCGACGCGGAGATGTGGGTCGACCGCGGGACCTGGGAGAAGGCGCTCGGGCACGCGCGCGAGCTGAGCAGGCTTCTGCATTCGGCCGCGCGACCGCCCCGGACCCGCGGCACGATCCCGGTCAGCGCGACGGTCGCGATGTTCGAGATGGCGCGATCGTGACGTCACTGCGCGAGCCGCTGCGCCATCGCAACTTCCGCTGGCTGATCGGCGGCCGGACCTTCGGCGAGTTCGGCAACGCCGTCGCCCCGCTCGCCTTGGCGTTCGCGGTGATCGACCTGACGGGATCGGCCGTCGACATCGGCATCGTCGTCGGCGCGCGGTCGGTGGCGAGTGTGCTGTTGCTGCTGTTCGGCGGGGTGCTGGCGGACCGGCTGCCGCGATCGGTGATCCTGCAGGGCACCGAACTCGCCGCCACGCTGACCCAGGCGACCATCGCGGCGAGTGTCCTTTGTGGATTCGCTTCCGTCCCGTTGCTGGTCGCGCTGAGCGTGGTCAACGGCGCGGTGGCCGCGATCTCCGCACCGGCCTCGGCGTCACTCACCCCGCTGACGGTGCCCGTCGAACTGCTGGCACCGGCCAACGCGCTGGGCAGGTTGCTCTCGAACTCCGGCCGGATCGCCGGCGCCGGGATCGGCGGCCTCATGGTCACCGCGGTCGGCCCCGGCTGGGCGCTCGGCGGGAACGCGCTGCTGTTCCTGGGCTCGGCCCTGTCCTACCGGCGGATCCGCCTCAATCGCCGGGAACGGATCCCCGGCAGCCGTCCGCTGGCGGAACTCGCCGAAGGCTGGCGCGAGTTCCGGTCACGGACCTGGGTGTGGGTCGTGGTCGTCCAGTTCATGGTGGTGAACGCCGTCATCGCCGGCGGGATCGCGGTACTCGGCCCCCTCGTCGCCGACAGCACCTTCGGCCGCTCCGGCTGGGGATTCGCTCTCGCGGCACAGACGATCGGCTCACTGGTCGGCGGCGTCCTTGTCGCCCGCTGGCAACCGCGCCGCGCGTTGTTCATCGGAGTCGCGGTGATCCTCTTCGAGGCTCCGCCGTTGATCCTGCTCGGCCAGGCGCCCTTGCTGCCGCTGCTGCTGGCGGCCATGTTCGTCTCCGGCCTGGCGATCGAGCAGTTCGTGGTGGCGTGGGACGTCTCCCTGCAGGAGAACGTGCCCGAGGACAAACTCGCGCGTGTCTACTCCTACGACATGCTCGGTTCCTTCATCGCTCTGCCGCTGGGGCAGATGGCGGCGGGCCCGGCGGCGCAGCACTTCGGGATCGGCACGACGTTGCTCGCGTGCGCCGCGCTGGTCGTGGCCGCCACCTGCCTCGCCCTGTGCAGCGGGCAGGTGCGGGGCCTGGTCCGCAAAACCCACGCGGCCCGGCCCTGACCGCACGCCCTCACGAGCGATAGCAAAGGTCCCCTGCTCCCTTTCCGCAGGTCACGGCCAGGGACGGACCTCTTCGAGAAGTTTCGCGACCGCGAGCACCAGGTCGTCGGAGTGCCGGGGGCCGACGATCTGGAGGCCGACCGGGAGACCACTGGAGGTGCGGCCTGCCGGAACGCTGATGGCGGGCTGCTGGGTCATGTTGAACGGATAGGTGAACGGCGTCCAGTCCGGCCACCCGCTCAGCCCGCTGCCCGGCGGCACCTCGTGTCCGGCTTCGAAAGCGGGAATCGGGAGGGTCGGCGTGATCAGCACGTCGTAGCGCGTGTGGAACTCGCCCATCAGGATGCCCAGCGCGGCCCGCTCGGCGTTGGCGCCGAGGTAGTCGCTCGCCGAGAAGGTCTTGCCGAACTCCCACACCTTCCGCAGGCCCGGGTCGACCTTGGTCTCCGAACCGGCGGGGAAGGTGTCCAGCCACTTGGCCGCGCCCGTCGACCACAGGATGTCGAAGGCGTCCTTCGGGTCACTAAAGCCGGGATCGGCCTCTTCGATGTGCAGACCCGCGTCGCCCAGCGACTGGACGGCAGACTTGACGATCTCCGCGACCTCCGGGTCGACGTCGACGAAACCGAGCGTCGGCGAATAAGCGGCGATCAGCCCGCGCACGTCCCGGCGGACGGCCTCACGGAAGGTCGAGACGGGCGGAGCGAGCGCGGCCGGGTCGCGGTAGTCGGGCATCGCGAGGACATCGAGGAGCAGCGCGGTGTCGTCCACCGAACGAGCCATCGGGCCGGCATGAGACAGCGGGCCGAACGGGCTCGCCGGGAACAGCGGGATCCGGCCGTGTGTCGGTTTGAGGCCGACGATTCCGCAGAACGAAGCCGGAATCCGGATCGAGCCACCGCCGTCGGTGCCGACGGAGAGCTCGCCCATGCCCGCCGCGACGGCCGCGGCGCTCCCGCCGCTGGATCCGCCCGCCGTCTTCGACGGGTCGACTGGATTGCGGGTGACCCCGGTCAGCGTGTTGTCGGTGACACCCTTCCACGCGAGTTCCGGTGTCGTGGTCTTTCCCAGCAGTACCAAGCCGTTCTCACGCAGGCGCGCGGTGACCGGGCTGTCGACGTCCCACGGCTGGTCGGGGTCGATGCACCGCGAACCACGCAGCGTCGGCCAGCCCTGCGTCAGGAACATGTCCTTGATCGAGGCCGGGACACCGTCGAGCCAGCCGATCGGATTACCGTCGCGCCAGCGGACTTCGGACGCTTTCGCCTGCTCGAGTGCGCGCTCGGGATCGACAAGGCAGAAGGCGTTGGTATCGCCGTCGCGTTCTTCGATGACGCGCAACGCGTTCTGCGTGGTCTCGACCGGCGACAGTTCTCCGGTGGCGTACGCGGCGACCAGCTCGCTCGCGGTCAACTTGGTGTCGTTCATCCGGCCCCTAACCTTGGCGAAGCGTCTCCGACGGCACGTATCCGAGCCGCTTGTCCACGACGTTGCGCAGTGGCTCCCCCGCGCGCCAGCGACGGAAGTTGTCCGCGAACACCTCTACCAGAGTATTACGCCAGCCGACGAAGTCGCCCGACATATGCGGCGAGATCAGCACGTTCTCCATCGTCCACAAAGGACTTTCGGGCGGTAGCGGCTCGGTGTCGAAGACGTCGAGCGCCGCACCGCCGAGCGGTCCGTCCCGTAACGCGCCGACCAGGTCGGCGGTGACGACCAGTTCGCCGCGGCCCACGTTGACGAACCGCGCGCCGGGCTTCATCGCGGCGAAGGTCTCGGCGTCGAACATGCCCTTCGTCTGCTCGGTCAGAGGCGCGACCGCGACGACGTAGTCCGCCCCGGGAAGGTGGCGCGTCAGCTCCGAGGACGCGTACACGTCCCCGAAGTCAGGATCGTTCTCACGGGCACGGCGTCCGACGCCCGCCACCGACATCCCGGCCGCCCGCAGCAGCCGCGCGATCGACCGGCCGATCGGCCCGGTACCGACCACGAGGACCCGGCGGCCGTCGATCCGCTCGCTCTCCCGGTGCCGCCACTCCTTCCGCCGCTGCAGATCCCACGACCGGATGAAGTCCTTGGCGAAACTGAGGACGACACCGAGGACGTACTCGGCGATCGCCCCGTCGAACACACCGCGCGAGTTGGTGAGCACGACGTCGCTCTCCTGCAGGCCGGGGAAGAGCACCGGATCGACGCCGGCGCTGGCGATATGCAGCCAGCGCAGCTTGTCCGCAGCAGGCCAGGCGCCGGGAACCGCCGTTGACAGGAAGTCGTAGACGAAGAGCGCGTCCGCTCCGGATAACGCATCGGCCAACCCGGCCTCGTCGGTGTAACGAACCACCGCTCCGGCTTCGATAGCGCGCATGTCCGGTGGGCGTGCGTCTCCGCAGAGCACCGCCAGCACAGGGGTCTCCGAGGCGATCACGTTGACACCGTAAAAGTGGCTCGTATGATTGTCAACAATCCGAGGAACGACCCCCGGAGCACCGGACTGTGACTGCAGAAGTTTCCGGAGGCTGAGACTTGGATTTCGACTTACTGGAGTTCGAAGGGCCCTTGGCGCAACGCGGCATCGGCGTGATCGCTCCCTTCGACCTGGCCCTGGAACGCGAGCTGTGGCGCTGGGTGCCCATGGAGGTCTCCCTCCATCTGGCACGGACGCCGTATGAGCCCGTGCCCGTCAGCATGGAGATGGCCCAGCTCGTCAGCGACAGCAGACACCTCGCCGCCGCCACGAGGGACGTGCTCCACGTCGAGCCCGAAGTCGTCGCGTATCTGTGCACCTCCGGCAGTTTCGTCAACGGTGTGGACTACGAACGGTCCTTGACCAAGGCGATCTGTGACGCGGGCGCTCCGGACGCCGTCACCACCTCCGGAGCGCTGGCCGAGGTCCTGCACCAGCTCGACCTCCACCGGGTCTCGGTGCTGACGCCCTATGACGGCGACCTGACCGGGAAGCTGCACGACTTCCTGGACGAACTCGGCGTGCGGACCGTCTCGAGCGATCACCTCGGCCTGGGCGGCGGCATCTGGAAGGTCAGCTACCGGACCATCGCCGAACGCATCCTCGCCGCCGACCACGCCGACGCGGACGCCATCTTCGTCAGCTGCACCAACCTCCCCACCTACGATCTGATCGAGCCGCTCGAAAGCGCGCTCGGCAAACCCGTCCTCACCGCGAACCAGCTCACGATGTGGGCCTGTCTCCGGCGGATGCAGCTGCCGATCGTCGGGCCCGGCAAGTGGCTCCGCGAGGTCGATTGACCTCTTCCCCTACGATTGTCGACAATCTGCCTCCGGAGGTCCCGTGCCCAACACGCCGCTCACCCCGCCCGAGCCGCCGTCCGAGACGACCACGATCGGGTTCATCTACCCCGACCACGCCGCCGAAGACGACTACCCGCTCGCGGAACAGCTCCTCGGCGGCGACATGGCCGGGATCAAGCTGCCGGTCGAGCACATCTACGGGACCGATCTGCACGCCGTGCCCGAACTCTTGGACCTCGGCAGCGAAAGCCGTCTCGCCGACGGCGCCGCGCTACTGGCCAAGCACGAACCGGACGCGGTGGTGTGGGCATGCACCAGCGGCAGCTTCGTCTACGGCTGGGAAGGTGCCAGGGACCAGGCCGACCGGCTGGCCGCCGTCGCGGGCGTCCCGGCGTCGAGCACCTCCTTCGCCTTCGTCCACGCCGCTCAAGCGCTCGGTGTCCGGCGGGTCGCGGTCGCCGCCAGCTACCCGGACGACGTCGCCCGGTTGTTCGTCGACTTCCTCGGCGCCGGCGGGATCGAAGTGGTCTCGATGGGCAGCGCGGACATCGACACCGCCGCCGAGGTCGGCGAACTCAGCCCGCAGGCGGTCGTCGAACTCGCGGTGAGCCGCGACCACCCGGACGCTGACGCACTGCTCGTCCCCGACACGGCCATGCGCACCCTCGGCGAGATCAACACGCTCGAAACGCGGCTCGGCAAGCCGGTGCTGACAGCCAATCAGGTCACCGTCTGGGAAGGCCTGCGGCTCACCGGGAAGTCCCCGCTCGTCCGCACCCTGGGCGCATTGTTCGGGCAGAGAGGCAACTGAACCATGTCCTTGCCGGATATCGAGCCGGTCAGCCGGGAATCGACCGCCGGGATCATCGCGCGCCAGCTGCGGGACGCGATCATGACCGGCGCCCTTCCGCCCGGTACCCAGCTCGGCGAGACCGAACTGGCCTCCCGATTCCAGGTCTCGCGAGGGCCGTTGCGGGAGGCGATGCAGCATCTCGTCTCCGAAGGGCTCCTGCGCAGCGAGCGCCACCGCGGCCTGTTCGTGATCGACCTCGAACCCGGCGACGTCTACGACATCTACTCGGCACGCTCGGCCATCGAACGCGCCGCGATGCTGCGGGCGCTGCGTGGCGACCGGGAGAAGGTCGCCGACGAACTCGAACAGGCCGTCGGGGCCATGGCCGTCGCCGCCGACGACGACGATCCGACCGCGCTCTCCTGGGCGGACCTCCGCTTCCACGAAGCACTGATCGCGGCCTCCGGCAGCAAGCGGCTCGTGCGGATGGCGCGCACCCTGCTGATCGAGACGCGGATGTGCCTCACCGCGCTGCAGGGGACCTATCAGCGGGTCGAAGAACGGGTCACCGAACACACCCGGATCATCGAGGCCCTGCGCGCAGGTGACGAGGAGACCGCGCTGTCGCTGCTGGAAGCCCATATGGAGGACGCCGTCCAGCGGCTGGCGCCGGGGACCAGCCTGCGGGTGGGCGAGGCTCCCGCGGTTCCTTAGGGATTCAGCCACGGCCACGCGCTCCCAGCACCGGCTGCCCGCCCGTCCCACCGCGGAACTCCCTGTCCCACGGCCAGTTCCCGTGCTCGTCCTCGTAAACCAGTTGCAGGGCACGGAAATCGGGGCCGTACAGGAGGACGGCGGTGAGCATGTGCGCCGACGGCGAACCGAGCGAAACGACCTCGAACGCCGGCCAGCCGACCTCCGCCGGCAGCACCTCACCGGGTTCCGGCGGGCCCGACCGGACGATCCGCTGAGCGAAATAGTTCAGCAGCTGCCCGGATCTTCGCTCTCTCAGCCCGGTGACGACGAGTTCCGGCAGCCCGGCGTCGGTGAGCCCGACCGTGTACGCGAAGCCGGGTTGGGCGTACCCGCGCTCGACGGTCTGCACCATCCAGCCGTACTTCCGGATCAGCGGACGGACCTCCTCGGCGAGGTAGTCGTCGCGTGTCTTCCCGGGGTTGTCGCAATGCCAGCACATCGGCACTCCTCCAGTCGTCGAATGCGGTGACCGACACTGTGCACCGGGGCACCGACAAAAACCGACGGCTCGGAGTTGGACCTTCCTTTCCGACTCGACCAGCGAAGTCCGAACTCGCCGATGCCATGAACGGGACTTTCATTGCGAATTTCGCAATGAAAGTCCCGTTCATGGCATCACTGGCGAGAAATGTGCCGCGTGGGACTTGACACGCCTCTATGGGAATGGTTCAAGATAGAGCGGCGACCACCGCGGACCCGAGTTCGGCGGTGGTGGACTTCCCGCCGAGGTCCGGGGTCTGCACGGCCCCCTCCTCGAGAACCTTCTCCACCGCAGCGTGAATGTCTTGTGCCGCAGCGGTTTCTCCGAGATGGTCGAGCAGCATCGCCCCCGCCAGGATCTGCGCCACCGGATTCGCGATGCCCTGTCCGGCGATGTCGGGAGCGCTACCGTGCACAGCCTCGAACATGGAAGGAAACTCCCCGGAGGGATTGATGTTGCCCGAAGGCGCCATTCCGAGCCCACCCGTCACGGCCGCCGCCAGGTCGCTCAGGATGTCGCCGAAGAGATTGGAAGCGACCACGACGTCGAGCCGGTCCGGCGCCTGCACCATCCGCGCGGCGAGCGCGTCGACATGGCACTGTTCTGCTCGCACGTCCGGATATTCCGAGGCGATTTCGGAAAAGATCTCGTCCCAGAACGGCATCGAGTGAATGAGCCCGTTGGACTTCGTCGCCGAGCAGACCCGTCCAGTCCTCGTCTTCGCCAGTTCGAAGGCGTAGCGGACGATCCGCTCCACCCCGACCCGCGTGAACACGGATTCCTGTAAGACGAACTCGTTGCCCTGCCCACGATTGTGCCTGCCGCCGATCTCCGAGTATTCGCCCTCGGAGTTCTCGCGGACGATCACCATCTCCAACTCTTCGGCGCTCCGGCCTGCCAGCGCCGAGGTCGTACCCGGCAGCAACCGGACCGGCCGGAGGTTGACGTACTGGGTGAACGCGCGCCGCACCGGAATGAGGAGGCCCCACAACGAGACATGGTCCGGGACACCGGGAAAGCCGACGGCGCCGAGAAGGATCCCGTCGAACCGGGAAAGCTGCTCGATCCCGTCCTCGGGCATCATCGAACCGGTTTTGGTGTACCGCTCGCAGCTCCAGTCGAATTCCTTCCAGGACAAGGAGAAACCATGTGAAGCCGCCGCGCGGTCGAGGACCTTGCGCGCCTCGACTGTGACATCGACACCGATCCCGTCGCCGGGAATGCTGGCGATCCGATAAGAAGTCCCTGCTCGAGATGTCCCTACTTGAGACATCCCTACTTGAGACATCACAGAGCCACCGCGATGTACTTGGTCTCGAGGAACTCGTCGATACCGACAGAGCCACCTTCACGGCCGAGCCCGGACTGCTTGATCCCGCCGAACGGTGCCGCCGGGTTCGAGACCAGCCCTTGGTTGAGGCCGATCATGCCGGCTTCCAGCCGTTCCGAAACCCGCAGCGCCCGCTTGAGATCGGAGGTGTACACATAGGACACTAGACCGAATTCGGTATCGTTCGCCGCCGCGATGGCCTCGTCCTCGCTGTCGAACGGAGTGATCGGGGCGACCGGCCCGAAGATCTCTTCCGACGCCAGCCTGGCTTCCTTGGGCACATCGGTGAGCACCGTGGCCTGATAGAAGTTGCCCGGACCGTCCACGGTGGACCCGCCGGTGAGGACGCGCGCTCCTCGATCGACGGCGTCGGAGACGAGGCCGCTCACCTTCTCGACCGCGGCTTCGTCGATGAGCGGGCCGACGACGACACCTTCCTCGGTGCCCCGGCCCATCGGCAGGGCCTCCATGCGCTCGGTGAGGCGACGGGAGAACTCGTCGACGATGCCTCGCTGGACGTAGAAGCGGTTCGCGGCCGTGCAGGCCTCGCCGATGTTGCGCATCTTGGCGGTCATCGCGCCTTCGATCGCCGCGTCGAGGTCGGCGTCCTCGAAGACCAGGAAGGGGGCGTTGCCGCCGAGTTCCATCGACGTGCGGAGCACCTTGTCCGCGCACTGTTCCAACAGCTTCCGCCCGACGCCGGTGGAACCGGTGAAGGACAGCTTCCGGGCGCGGCCGTCCCGGATCAGCGGTTCCATCACGCCGCCGGAGTCCGACGTCGTGAGCACGTTCAGCACACCTTCGGGCAGCCCCGCTTCGGCGAGGATCGCCGCGAGGGCCAGCATCGAAAGGGGGGTTTGCGCAGCGGGTTTGATGACCATCGTGCAGCCGGCCGCGACCGCGGGGCCGATCTTGCGGGTGCCCATCGCCATGGGGAAGTTCCACGGCGTGATCAGCAGGGACGGCCCGACGGGCTGCTTCGTCACCAAGAACCGGCCGGCCCCGTTGGGCGCGACGGCGTAACCGCCGTCGATCCGGACGGCCTCCTCCGCGAACCAGCGGAAGAACTCGGCCGCGTAAGTGATCTCGCCCTTCGACTCCGCGAGCGGCTTGCCCATCTCGAGGGTCATGAGCAGCGCGAGTTCGTCGGCGCGCTTCACGAGCAGCTCGTAGGCGCGGCGAAGGATCTCGCCGCGTTCGCGCGGGGCGACGTTCGCCCAGTCGGCCTGCGCGGCGACGGCGGCGTCGAGTGCGCTGACACCGTCCGCCGGTGACGCGTCGGCCACCTCGCACAGGGCTTCACCTGTCGAGGGGTCGAGAACGGGGAAGGTCTTCCCGTTCGCGGCGGGTACCCACTTGCCGCCGATGAACAGTTCCTTGTCGACCGCCGCGACTACGCCGGCCTCACTGATCGAACTCATCCCAACGCTCCTCCATGTTGTCCCGAACGCCATGCTATGGATATTGTCAACAATCGACAACAGCTCAGCCGACCTAGGAGCGCAGCCCATGGCCCAGCTATCACCGCTGCTCAAGCAGGCAACGCCGGTCGTGGTCGACCACGGTGAAGGGGTGTACCTCTACGACACCGATGGCAAACGTCACCTGGATTTCACCGCCGGCATCGGCGTGACCAGCACCGGCCACTGCCACCCGCACGTGGTGAGCGCCGCGCAGGAGCAGATCGGCAAGCTCATCCACGGCCAGTACACGACGGTCATGCACAAGCCGATGCTGGAGCTCACGGAGAAGCTGGGCAGCGTCCTGCCGCAGGGCCTGAATTCCCTCTTCTACGCGAACTCGGGCAGTGAGGCCGTCGAGGCGGCGCTCCGGTTGTCGCGGCAGGCGACCAAACGTCCCAACGTCATCGTCTTCCAGGGCGGGTTCCACGGCCGGACGGTCGCGGCGGCGACCATGACGACCTCGGGGACCCGGTTCAGCGCCGGGATCTCGCCGCTCATGTCGGGCGTGCACGTCGCACCCTTTCCCTACGCCTTCCACTACGGCTGGGACGAGGAGACCGCGACGAAGTTCGCCCTGCGGGAGCTCGACTACCTGTTCGCGACGGTCTGCGCGCCGAACGAGACGGCCGCGTTCTTCATCGAGCCGGTGCTCGGCGAGGGCGGGTACGTCCCGGCGAATACCGAGTTCCTGGCCGGTCTGCGGGAACGCGCCGACAAGCACGGGATCCTGCTGGTGATGGACGAGATCCAGACCGGCTTCGGCCGGACGGGCAAGTTCTGGGGTCACGACCACTTCGGGGTGCGCCCGGACATCGTGCTCATCGCGAAGGGACTCGCGAGCGGGTTCCCGATCTCGGGCATCGCCGCGTCGGAGGAGCTGATGGCGAAGGCGCTCCCCGGTTCGCAGGGCGGGACCTACGGCGGCAACGCGGTGGCCTGCGCGGCGGCGATCGCCACACTCGAGGTGATCCAGCGGGAAGGGCTGGTCGAGAACGCCGCCGAACGCGGACGGCAGCTGCTCGAAGGGGTGCGGGTGATCGCGGACAAGTCGCCGTCGATCGGCGACGTCCGGGGGCTGGGGCTGCTGGTCGGTTCCGAATTCACCACCCCGGACGGCGAGCCGGACACGGCGAAGGCCCAGGCGGCGCAGAAAGCCGCGTCCGCCAACGGGTTGCTGCTGCTGACCTGTGGGGCGTACATGAACGTCGTCCGGATGGTCCCGCCGCTGGTCGTCAACGCCGAGCAGGTGGACGACGCCCTGCGGATCTGGGGCGACGTCGTGGCGGGGGTCGAGTGATGGCCCGCTACATCACGATCACCCTCGACAAGCGCGGGGTGTCCTGCCGGGCCCGGCTGCTCGACGCCGAGGCCCCGCGGACCTGCCGCGCGGTCTGGGACGCGTTGCCGCAGAGCGGTTCCGCTTACCACGCGAAGTACGCCAGGAACGAGGTCTACACCCTCGTGCCGCCCTTCGCCGAGCCGAAACCCGGCCGCGAAAACCCCACGGTGACGCCGATCCCGGGCGACGTCGTGTACTTCGGCTTCGAGGCGTGGGAGATCGGCAACCCGGCGTACGGCTACGACGAGGACAGTGAGGCGCACAGCGATCAGGGTGCGACGGACCTCGCGATCTTCTACGGCCGCAACAACCTGCTGATCAACGGCGACGCGGGCTGGGTGCCCGGCAACGTGTTCGCGACCATCGAAGAGGGGCTGGCCGAAATGGCGGAAGCCGCGCAGGATCTCTGGCTGCGCGGAGTCGAGGGCGAGACGCTTTCGTTCGCACGGGCGTGAAACCCGTGGGCGGTAAGGGAATCTCCCCTCACCGCCCACGGGCCGGCACCCCTCCCTGGCTTACTGTCGTTCGCCTTCGAGCCGGTATTCGACGCCGCCGACCTCTCCGCCGCGCTGGTCGACCTGGGTCACGTGGACGGTGTACTGCCCGCCCTCCGCTTCGGCTCCGGCGGTGAAGTTCAGCTTGGCGTCCACCTGTTCGCCCGACTTGAACGTCAGTCCGCCGATCCGGGCCCGCTGCGGGTTCACGATGGCCAGCTCGGTCTCGCCGACCCGTTCGATGCCCTCACCCTTCGCGCCGCCCGCCCGCCAGCGTGCGGCGAGATCGGGACCGAGGTCGATGGTGATCCGCCCCGGGCCGGTGAACGGCCTGCCAGGTTGGGTGAAGACGAGATCACCGATGGTGGTGGGATCGGGACCGTCCCAGCCGAACACGATCGGCCTGAGCTGCGGGACCTTGATCTTGAACGGGATCACGTTCACGTTGTGCCAAGCGATGTTGTTGTTGTTCCGCGTGTTCGCGGACGTGCTCGGGCCCTCGGTCGGCAGATCGGTCGGCGAAAGCCACCGGGCCAGCAGGCAGAAGTGCGAGCCGAACGGCACCTTCCACGGGATGACGACCCGTTTGACGCCGTAGGGCACGCTCACGTCGGTGGCCGAACCGATGTAGTTCCACTGGCTCGACCATTGCGCCACGGTGCCTTGTTTCGTGTAGTAGAGCTGCAGCGTGCCCTTCTCGAGCGCGTCCCCGTACGGACCGGGGTTGTTCAGGAAAACGTTGATGTAGGCGGTGCTCCCCTGGACGACCGGCTGGTCGGCGGGGCATACGGGTCCCGGCGAGTTGCACACCCGGATGTCGGGGCTGGAGTACAGCGAACCGGTCGAGGGCTCGAACCCGACGTCGGACGTGTTGTCGCGGATGAAGACGTCGGCGCGACCTTCCGGTGCGGCTTGCACGGCCGGTGCGACACCCGCGAACAGCGTCGCGACCGCCAAGACGGCCGAGGCGAGCAGCGTTCGGCGGCGCCGCTGATTCCTGAGGATCATGGTCCCTCCTTGGGTGGAACATTCGATCCACCGACCGTCGGCCAAGCCGGTTGTGGCGGGGTTGTCGAGATCGTGTGCCCTAATCGGCCGATTTGGGTGGGTCTTGACCCGGATACGCTCACCGGGGTCACCAGCCGGAGGGAGCGGGGGTGCCCGGGCCAGGGGAACTACGGGTGCTGGGCCCGGTCGAAGCGATCGGCCCCACCGGGCGGGCGGAGCTTCACGGCGCCCGCCAACGAGCCGTGCTCGGCGTCCTCGCCCTGCACGCGGGCACGGTCGTGCCGATCCCGCGGCTGGTCGACGTCCTCTGGGGCGAGGACCCGCCCCGCACCGCGGTGAAGACCCTGCACAGCCACGTCGCGAGAATCCGGCAGGCGCTGGAGGACTGCGGGTTCCCGCCGGTACTGCTGACCCGTAAACCCGGGTACGTCCTCACGGTCGCGCCGTCCTCAGTCGACGCTCTCCGCTTCGAGGAAACACTTCGTGCTGCCAAGGGGAACTCGCCCGGCCAGGCGGTGACGGCGTTGCGCGAGGCGCTGCGGCTCTGGCGCGGCGAAGCGTTCGCAGACGCCGAACTGGACGGCTGGGGGCTCCGAGAGGTCGAACGCCTCCAGGAACTGTGGCTGTCCGCTTGGGAAGAACTCCTGCACGCGCAACTCCGGCTCGGCGACCACGAAGAGGTCGTCCGGGAACTGCCGCGGCTGCGGGCCGGGCACCCCTACCGCGAACGGCTCGCCGCGCTGCACATGCTCGCCCTGCATCGCTGCGGCAGGCACGCCGAAGCACTCGAAACCTTCCAGTCCGTGCGCCGGGGGCTGGCCGAGGAGTTCGGCGCCGATCCCGGCCCGGAACTGGTCGAACTGCATACGGCGATCCTTCGCCGCGCACCCGAACTCGACGCGCCCGCCCGCGGCACGGCGCCCGCCCAGCTCCCCGCCCGGGTCGGGTATTTCACCGGACGTCAGCAGGAACTCGCTTCGCTGGACAGGCTCCTCGACGAACCTGAGCCACCGGTCGTGGTCATCTCCGGCGCGGCCGGGATGGGCAAATCCGCGCTAGCCGTGCAGTGGGCACACCGAATCGCGGACCGCTTCCCCGACGGCCAGCTCTTCCTC
Organism: Amycolatopsis sp. NPDC033938; assembly: GCF_055575975.1. Classification (NCBI taxonomy): domain Bacteria; kingdom Bacillati; phylum Actinomycetota; class Actinomycetes; order Pseudonocardiales; family Pseudonocardiaceae; genus Amycolatopsis; species Amycolatopsis sp. NPDC033938. The sequence continues at coordinate 274,494 of NZ_JBVIRO010000008.1, read as the reverse complement.
GATCTCGCCGGGCACGACCCTCGCGACGCCGTCTCCCCCGGTGACGCGCTCGCGCATCTGTCGCGCGGACTCGGCCTCCCCGACGACCGGTTGCCCGACGCGACGGCCGAACGCGCCGCGCTCTACCGCTCGCTGCTGCACGGCAGGCGCTGCGTGATCGTCGCGGACAACGCGGGCGGCGTCGACCAGATCCTGCCTCTCGTCCCCGGAACGGCGAAGGCGATGCTGATCGTGACCAGCAGGCAGACCCTCGCCGCGCTCGGCAGCAGGCACGCCGTCCATGTGCTCGCCCTCGACGCGCTGGCCGACCCGGAATCGATGACCCTGCTCACCCGGGTACTGGGTGCCGATCGAGTCGCCCGCGAACCCGGACAGGCGGCGCGGCTGGCCAGGCTGTGCGACGGGATGCCGCTGGCACTGCGGATCGCGGCCGCGCGCCTGACCGGTGAGCCGGACCGCCCGATCGCGGAGCTCACCCACGAGCTGACCGGCGCCGGGCGCTTGGAAACCCTTGCGGTGCAAGGAGATTCTCGAACGGTCAAAACCGTCCTCGCGAGCGCGTACCTGCCGTTGGACCACGCTTCGGCGCGGTTGTTCCGGCTCGCCGGGTCGACTCCGGGGACGTCGTTCGGTTCGGCACTCGGAGGCGCGCTGTGCGGGGTGTCCGCCGAAGCAGGCCGGACCGCGTGTGCCGCGTTGTCCGCCGCGCATCTGATCACCCCGGCCGGTCCGGACCGCTATCGCTTCCACGATCTGATCCGCGAATTCGCCGTCGCGTGCGCTCGCGCCGACGAAACGACGTCGAGCCGCGCCGAAGCGGCGGACCGGCTGATCGACTGGTATCTGCACGTCGCAGCCGAGGCGAACCGGATCATCGACCCGAACCGCGATCTGGTCACCCCGGCGCTGCGCCATCCCGCGCCCGAGCGGCCGTTCCCGGCGGAAAGGCGTGCGGCACTGGCGTTCCTGGGTGCCGAACGCGCGAATCTGCTGCCCGTGGTGCGCTTCGCGCGCGAACACGGCCGCAACACCGCCGCCTGGCAGCTCACCTACCTGCTCACCAGTTTCTACGACACCACGGGCGGCTGGAACGAGCGCATCGGCCTCTGCCGCGAGGGGGCCGCGGCGGCCGCCGAACTCGCCGATCCCTTGGCGGAGGCGGAAATGCTGCGCGCGCTGGGCGCGGCCTACTTCATGACCCGCAGGCTGACGGACGCGCTCGAAACCAACGCCCGCGCGTTGAAGGCCGCCCGCGCGGCGGGTGATCTCGAAGGCGAAGGGCATATCCACAACAACACCGCGAACGCCTACGCCGCGCTGCGCCGGTTCGACGAGGCCATCAGCGCGTACCGGCTCGCGGTGGAGCGGTGCACCGAGGCGGGCAACCGGCTCGGGCGCGCGCTCTCGCAGCGCAACCTCGGCCATGCTTACATCCGCCGCGGCCAGGCGATCGACGGCCTCGCCCCGCTGGCGGCCGCACTGGAGACGTTCCGCGAACTCGGCAACGCCCGGCTGGAGGCCGCCACCCTGGACACGCTCGGCGAGGCCTACGAGGAACTCGGTGATCACGAGGTCGCGCTGGAACATCTCGGCAAGGCGCTGGCCGCGTCCCGGGCGATCGGAGACCGATGGCAGGAATGGGAATCGCTGCTGCACGCCGGCCAGGTCCACCTTGCCCGCCGCGACTTCCGGGCCGCGCGGGACGATTTCGACCAGGCCCTGGTGATCAGCCGGGACGTCGGTAACCGGCACAGCGAGGCGGCCGCGCTCGACCGGCTCGGCCGCGCCCACCTCGGGCTCGGCGATCTGGCCGCGGCACGGGAGAACCTGGAACACGGCCTCGCGGTCCGGGCCGGGGTTCCCGATCCGTACGAGGAGGCTCACCTGCACCGCGACCTCGGTGATCTCGAGGCGCGGTGCGGCGACACGGCCGCCGCGGCCACCCACTGGGCCCGAGCGATCGAGCTGTACCGGCGGGCGAACGCGACGGCCGAGGCCGATCTGGTCACCGGCCGGGGCTGATCACCACCGTCGAGGTCCCGTACACGAGCTTGCCGTCCGACGGCTCGAAGAACTCGACCCGCGCCTTTCCCGCCTGATCCGGCAAAACCGTGAACTCGGCGTATCCCCTCGTCTGCCCTGGCTGGAAGACCACGACACCGTCCTTCACCGGCACATGGCCGGAACCTTCGGTGCGATAGCGGATCGTGAGCGGTCCCGCCAGCCACGGCCGGGAGAGCACGACCGGCACCTTGCAACCGCCGCCCTGGGCGAAGGCGGGCGGAACCGACCAGCAGATCTCGCCTTCCTGGGTGGTGGCCAGCGGCGCGGCCTTGACCGCGTCGTCGTCGGCCACCCAGGCGACACCGACGCTGTGCCCGATCCGCAGGCCCTTCGCATCGGACAGGCGGAGGGAGAACATCTCGTCTTCCTCGACGCCGGAATCGGCGCGGACCCGGACCGGCACGGTCTGGGTGACCGTCCTGCCCGACCAGACGAGGGTGCCGGCGCTCGGCAGGTAATCGACGCTTTCCCTGGCGATGAACGCCGGATCGACCGGCGAGCCGTTGCCTTCGATCGTCCGGTACTCGACCGAACCTTGCGGCGCGCAACCGCCGTCGGCGATCGAGACGGTGAAGAGGAGGGTGGTGTACCCGGCGCTCGTCCCCTCGGCCTGGCTGACGCCGCTGACGTTCACCACGGGCGCCGTACAGCCCGCCTGCCCGCTCGCGGCCGCCGGTATCGCGAGCCCGAACAGGACCGCGAGCGCCGCTCCCAGCGTCGCGATCCTTCTCATTCTTGGTCCCATCGAGCGTCCACCCCTTCCGGCGGGCCGCCGCGGCCCGCTGCGACATGGGTAACCGAGTGAGGTTGTCGCGAGGTTGTGACCACGGGACAGCAAACGTGAAAAGGATTCATAGCCGTCGCCGCCCGGGACGTACTACGCTTCGGTAACCAGGCAAGGACGCGTGAGGAAGGGCTGTCGATGGGCGATGTTGCGGCACGGTTCGCCGAGATCGTCGGGGACACGAATCTGCTGTCAGGCGAGACGATCCCCGAGGACTACGCACACGACGAGGCGTTGACGGCCGCCCCGCAGCAGCCCGCTTACCTGGCGAAACCCGGCAGCGCCGAGGAGGTCGCGGAGCTGCTCAAAGCGGCGACCGCACACGGCGTGCCGGTCACCGCGAGAGGGTCGGGCACGGGGCTTTCGGGCGGCGCGCGGCCGAGCGAGAACGGCATGGTGATCTCTTTCGAGCGCATGAACGCGGTGCTGGAGGTCGACGTCGAGAACCATGTCGCCGTCGTCCAGCCCGGCGTCACACTGTCCGAATTGGACGAAAAGACCACCGCGGCCGGACTCGGCTACACCGTCCACCCTGGCGAACTGAGCGCGAGTGTCGGCGGCAACGTCGGGACGAACGCGGGCGGGATGCGCGCGGTCAAATACGGCGTCACGCGGCACAACGTCGTGGGGCTGCAAGCGGTGCTGCCCACCGGCGAGATCATCCGGACCGGCGGCAAGACCTCGAAGGTGTCGACCGGGTACGACCTGACCCAGCTGATCATCGGCTCGGAAGGCACGCTCGCGATCGCGACCGAGATCATCGTGAAGCTGTACCCGCGCCTGCCGCACGGCGCCACGGTGCTCGCCCCGTTCGAGACCTTCGACGAGGTGATGACCGTCGTCCCGAAGATCATCTCCAGCGGGCTCGCGCCGCACATCCTCGAATACATCGACAATCTGACGCTCGCCGCGATCAGCTACAACGAGAAGCTCAGCCTCGGCGTCCCGGACGACATCCGCGACTCCGCGCAGGCGTACCTGGTGGTGGCGCTGGAAAACCGCGACAACGACCGGCTGCACGCCGACATCGAGGAACTCGGCGGACTGCTGAGCGATGTCGGCGCGATGGACGTGTACGTGCTCGAGGGCGGTTCAGCGCGCAAGCTCATCGAAGCCCGCGAGAAGGCGTTTTGGACGGCCAAGGCGGCGGGCGCCGATGATGTCATCGACGTGGTGGTCCCCAGGGCCGCGATGCCGGAATTCCTGCGCCGCGCCAGGGAAATGGCGTTGTCGCGTGAAGCGGGCGCACTCGGCTGCGGGCACGCGGGTGACGGGAACGTCCACCTGGCCATCTTCTGCAAGGACGCGGAAAAGCGGAAGAAGCTGCTGACCGACATGTTCGCGCTCGGCATGGAACTCGGCGGCGCGATCTCCGGCGAGCACGGCCTGGGGCAGGCCAAGTCCGCCTACTTCCTCGATTTGGAGGACCCGGCGAAGATCGCGCTGATGCGCCGGATCAAGGAAAGCTTCGACCCGGCCGGGATCCTCAACCCCGGCGTTCTTTTCGCTGAGAGGGCTTGAAAGTGAGTGAGATGAACGGCGCCCAGTCCCTGATCCGCACGCTCGTCGACAGTGGTGTCGATGTGTGCTTTTCGAATCCCGGTACCTCGGAGATGCACTTCGTGGCCGCGCTCGACACCGTGCCCGAGATGCGCGGCGTGCTCGGCCTGTTCGAGGGTGTGGTCACCGGTGCGGCGGACGGGTACGCGCGCATCGCCGGGAAGCCGGCGGCCACGCTGCTGCACCTCGGCCCGGGTCTCGGGAACGGCCTGGCGAACCTGCACAACGCGCGCCGCGCGCACACCCCGATCGTCAATGTGATCGGCGATCACGCGACCTACCACAAGCAGTACGACGCCCCGCTCGAATCGGACATCGAGGCCGTGGCCGGTTCGCTCGACGGCTGGATCCGGCGCTCCGAGCACACGAAGGACGTCGGCGCCGACGCGGCCGCGGCGGTGGCCGCGTCGCAGGACGCGCCCGGACAGGTGGCGACGCTGATCCTCCCGGCGGACGCGTCGTGGGGCGAGGGCGGTGAGACCTGCGCGCCCATCCCGCCGCGGATCCCGCAGGTCATCGACGCGACGAAGGTGAAGAACATCGCCGACGTGCTGACCAGTGGCGAACCGGTCGCGCTCCTCGTCGGTGGCAGTGGTTGCCGCGAGGCAGGCCTGCTCGCGACCAGCCGGATCGCCACCGCGACGGGGGCGAAGGCGTTCATCGAGACGTTCCCCTCGCGGCTCGAACGAGGCGAGGGCCTGCCGACGATCGAGCGGCTGGGCTACCTCGCCGAGCAGGTCGCGTACCAGCTCGACGGGATCAAGCACGTGATCATCGCCGGAACGAAAGCGCCCGTGTCGTTCTTCGCGTACCCGGGCAAGGCGAGCGACCTGGTTCCCGAAGGCGCGCAGGTTCACGTGCTGGCCGACATCGGGCAGGACGTTCCTCGCGCGCTGAACGACATCGCGGAGCTGGTCGCCGCCGAGACGGAGCCGGTGCTGCAGCAGGCCTCCCGGCCCGCGCTACCGTCCGGGCCGCTGACGCCGCAGAACTGGGTCGACGTGATCGGCGCGCTGCTGCCGGAGCGCGCGATCATCGCGGACGAGGCGAACACGTCCGGTCTGCTGCTGCCCGCCGCGACCGCGGGGGCGCCGCGGCACGACGTGCTGACCCTGACCGGCGGCGCGATCGGCTACGGAATGCCCGTCGCGACCGGTGCGGCCGTCGCCGCGCCGGACCGGCCGGTGATCAACCTGCAGTCCGACGGCAGCGCGCTGTACACGATTTCGGCGTTGTGGACCCAGGCTCGGGAAAATCTCAACGTCACCACGGTCCTGCTGAACAACCGCGCGTACGCGATCCTGCGGCTGGAGCTGCAGCGCGTCGGCGCGGACGCCAGCGGTCCCAAGGCGAACGAGCTGCTCGACCTTTCGCGGCCGGACATGGACTTCGTCAAGATCGCCGAGGGCATGGGCGTCCCGGCGACGCGGGCGACGACCGCGGAGGAACTCGCCGAGCAGTTCCAGCGCGCGCTCGCCGAACCGGGACCGCACCTGATCGACGCGATCGTTCCGACGCTGTTCTGAGCGGCGCGCCTCGAGTTGACGTGTTATGAACGGGACTTTCATTGCAAATTTTGCAATGAAAGTCCCGTTCATAACAGCCTTTCCCCCTGAGGTTCAGAGGTGTTGGGGTTGCGAGTGTCGTAGGAGCGGCGCGGCGTCGCAAGTAGTCGACTACTTGCGACGCCCCGCAATGAGGCTTTCATCCTGGTTGTGGCGCGGGGGGGTGAAGGGCGCTTTCCCCACATCGCATGCGGGGAAAGCGCCCTTCGCCGCGTGAGATGAGGGGAAAGGGCCCTTCAGCGCACATGGCTCCGCTCCCTCGAAACCCGAACCGGCGCAATGAAAGGTCCTTTCCTGGCAAATTTTGCAAGGAAAGGACCTTTCATGGCACAGGGGGTGGGTGGGCCGAGGCGACCAGGGGTTCGGGCTGGCGCTGTTTCGGGACGAAAGCGGTCAAGGCGAGACCCAGGAGTGCCGCGCCGGCGGCGACCAGGAAGCTCAGCCGGAACCCTGTCGAGGACGGAACGGAGACACCGCCGACGGTGATCGCCAGTGAGGCGAGCATGGTCGCCATCACCGCACTGGACGTCGACGTGCCGACGGACCGCATCAGCGAGTTCAGCCCGTTCGCGGACGCGGTTTCGGTGACCGGGACCGAGCCCATGATCAGCGCGGGCATGGCCGCGTAGGCGATGCCGACCCCACCGCCGATGATGATCGACGCCACGATCAGCTCGAACGCGTTGTCCATCAGCACCGTCGCGAAGAGGTACCCGGCCGCGATGGTGGCGGCTCCGGTCATCAGCGTCGTCCGCGGGCCGTAGCGCTCGATGAGCCGCGCCGAAACCGGCGACAACATGAACATGACCACGCCGTTCGGCGCCAGGCAGAGCCCGGCCTGCACCATCGTCAGTCCGAGTCCGTACCCGGTCGACGACGGCGCCTGCAGCAACTGCGGGAACGACAACGCCAACGAGTACAGCGCGAACCCGATCATGATCGACGCGAGGTTGGTGAACAGCACCGGACGCCGCGCGGAGACCCGCAAGTCCACCAGCGGATCACGCCGTCGCAGCTGGTAAAGGCCCCAGACCAGCAGGACCGCCACCGCGACACCGGCGAAGCCGAGTGTCCGGACGCTCCCCCAGCCCCATTCACGGCCCTTGACGATCGGCAACAGCAGGCAGACCAGCCCGGCCGTCAGCCCCAGTGCGCCGAGGTAGTCGAACGGCGCGGGTGTCTTCAGCGGCGACTCCGGTATCACGAACAGGATCAGCAGGCCGCAGACCAGCCCGAGCCCCGCCGACGCCCAGAAGAGGACGTGCCAATCGGCGTTCTGCGCGACCAGCGCCGAGACGGGCAGGCCGATCGCGCCACCGACGCCGAGCGTCGAACTCATCACGGAGATCGCGGCACCGACGCGTTCGGGTGCGAGTTCGTCGCGCATGATGCTGATGCCGAGTGGGATCGCACCCATCGCGCAGCCCTGCAGGCCGCGGCCGACGACCATCAGCGCGAGCGAACTGGTCAACGCGGACACCACCGAGCCTGCGACCAGGAAGCCCAGGCTGATCAGCAACAACCGGCGCTTGCCGTAGAGGTCGCCGAGCCTGCCGCTCACCGGCATCACCACGGCCCCGGCGATCAGGGTCGCCGTCACCACCCACGACGCGTCGGCCGGGGTCGTGTTGAGCAACCGGGGAAACGCCGGGATGAGCGGGACGACGAGCGTCTGCATGAACGAGGCCACCAGCCCGCAGGTGGCGAGCACGACGACGAAGAGCCGGGGCGAAGGTGCCCGGCCGGCCGGATTCACCATGCGCATCCCATGATCCGACCTTACACAGCACCACCCTTCTCAGTGAACGGTTCACCGACGGGATCACAACCAGGTGCGGACTCCGCCATGACCTGAGCAGGTTCCCCGCCGATTCTGGCTGTAGCTATAGGAACCGTCCTTGCAGATGGCCGTCGCGCCGTCGGCCGCGCCGGGACCGCTCGCCGGCCGATGGACACAGACACCGTCGGTATTGCGGTAATAGTCGCTTCCGCACTCCGTCAGGTCCGGCGCCTTCGCCGTGGGTGTCGTCTTCGGGCGCGTCGTCGACGGGACAGGATCGACCCGCTTCGGGGCCGCGCCCACCCCGGTGGTCGGAGGCACGAACTGCTCGGGCGTCGGTGTCGGTGTTGTCGTGGTCGTCGGCGGCGCCCAGCTGCTGGTCGACGTCAGCGACGTCCGGACGGTGCTGCTCGGCGAGCCCACCTTCCCGGTGGGCACGGTCTCCACACCACAGCCACCGGCGACCAGCAGGCCGATCACCAGCGCCACACCCAGCTTCGTCGTTCTCTTCGGCAAGACGGCCTCCCCAGCACGTAGTAGTGCCGCGTAGTCGGGAGATCGTTCGCCGGTGTTACCGCCGCCGGGAGGTCAGTCGACCATCGTGCCGCAACTGATGTTCAACGCCGTCGCCGTCATGCTGCGCGCGTGGTCCGACGCGGCGAAAGCGGCGACCCGGGCGACGTCGTCCAGTGACGCCGTTCGCTTGAGCATCGTCGATTCGGTCATGTCGCGGATGGCGTCTTCGAGTCCGGCGTCCGCCGGGATCGTCTCCGGGATTCCGCCGGTGCGCAGGGTCACGACCCGGATACCGTGCGGGCCGAGTTCGCACGCCAGTCCCCGGCGCAGCGCTTCCATCGCGCTGAACGCGACCTGCAAGCCGCCGAGGTGGTATCCGGGCAGCGGATCGCCGTCGCCGCCGAACATCAGGATCACCCCGGACCCCTGCCCGATCATATGCCGGGCGGCCGCCCGCGCGGTCAGGAAGTTCGTCCGCACCGCCGTCCGGACCGGGCTTTCGAAGTCCGCCAACGACATCTCGACCAGCGGAGTGCCCTGAACGTCGTTGTGCGTGATCACGTTCATGGAAATGTCCACGCTGCCCGCCGAAGCTGCCACCGAAGCGGCGTGTTCGTCGATCGCCGCTTCGTCGAGCGCGTCGAACTCAGCCGTCTCCGCTTTCCCGCCCGCGGCACGGATTTCGTCCGCCAGTGCGTCGAGCTTCTTGAGCGTGCGGCCGGTGAGATGGACTGTCGCGCCCTCCCTGGCGAACCCGCGAGCCACCGCGCCGCCGATCCCACCCGCGGCTCCATAGATGATCGCGTTCCTGCCTTCGAGCAACATCGGATCCTCCTACTTCCCGTCCAGTGTGATGAGACCCTCGGGCATTCCTTCCAGGTGAACCTCTGTCCACAAAGGAGCCCAGTCGTCGATCTCGTGGAACCGGCGCAGTTCGGCCACACCGCTGAGCCAGCCCATCCACGAGCCGTAGGGCGGCTTCTCCTCGGAGAATCCACTTTGGACAAAGGTCAGCTTCGTCCCGCCGCCGGAGTCTTCGAGTTCCCACGAGGTGACGACACCGTGCTGGTACGCGAGCGCCATCCTGGAGCCGGGTACCAGATCGACGATCTTCGCCGGGGCGGGATCCTGCTCCAGCGAACCCATCGCCCACCGGCCGCCGACCTCGACCTCCGCCTCGATCCGGGCGCCGAACCAGCGGGTGAACACGCCGGGATCGGCGAGCGAGGCGTAGACCTCGCCACGCGGCGCGTCGATCAGTACCTCTTCGCTCATCAGGGGCGAAGTCAGGTCGCAGCGGGCGGTGAGCGAGCGGCCTTCGACGTGATCGACCAGGTTCGTCACGGACAGCGCCCAGAACGTGTGCATCATGCCGAGCGGCGAATCCGGGTCGGCGAGCAGCGCGTCGAAGTCCGGCAAACCGGTCTGGCTGAACGACAGGGCGGTCGTGTCCCCGTCTTCCGTCAGCGTGATCTCGACGACCGTCTCCGTCCCCTCGACCGTCCAGGCGAACCGCAGGACGTTGTCCTCGGCCAGCAACAGTCGCTGTCGCGGACGATCGCCTTCCGGCGTGTAGCGGCCCCAGAACTCGTACCGGGACGGCAGCTCGACCTCCGCATACTCGGAAAGCCACGTCCGCAAGGCTTCGGCCTCGGTCAGCGCACGCCAGACCTCGTCGATCGGCGCGCGCGTCCGCACCCGGAATCTCGTCGGTTCAGTCACGGGAATCCCCCTTCGGGTAACAGGCCACGGCGAGCTTGAAGGCGTCGCCTTCCGCTCCGCCGTAGCGGGTGAACAGGTCTTGCAAAGTCGTCTTCAGTTCGTCGAGGAACTCCTGGCGGCGCTCCGGTTCCACCCGGATCTCGCCGGAGACGCCGATCGACGGCAGTTCCGGCGCGGTCCGGTCGAGCGCGGCGACGTCGGACTGGACCTCCTCCATGAGGTCCACCAAGTAGCCGAGGCTCAGCTCGTCCCGCGCCGCCCTCGGCCCGATCCGGCCGACCAGGGCAGGTGACAACCAATACGAACGCGCTGTCGCCTGGTACACGCCCTCGCTGACGGCGCGCACCTTCCGCTCCGACACTTGCTTCACGAGCCCGGCGTCCACCAGGCGTTTCACGTGGTAATAGACCCGCTGCGGGGTCTGGTCCAGCACCGCGGCCACCTCGGTACAGGACCGCGGCTCCGCCAGTTGCCGCAAGACGTCCACCCGCTGTGGTTTCAGCAACGCCTCCGCCTGGTCCATCCGCTCCAGGTACTCGACGTCCTTCACGGCGCCTCACTCTCGATCACAAAAACAAGTTTGAACGTAAAAATCCATTTTGTCAATCGCGCATCGGAAAGCCCCCTTCCACTGGAACCCAGCGAAAGGGGGCTTTCAGGCGTTAGAGCAGGCGAAGCGACTTACTCGTAGATCTCACCCTTCGCGGCCTTCTCGACCAGCGACGCGGGCGGGGTGAAGTGGTCGCCGTAGCGCTCGGCGAGCTGCCGGGCGCGGTCGACGAAGCCCTGCAGACCACCCTCGTACTGGTTGATGTACTGGATGACACCGCCGGTCCACGCCGGGAAACCGATACCGAAGATCGAGCCGATGTTGGCGTCGGCGACGGTCTTCAACACGCCCTCGTCGAAGCACTTCACGGTCTCGAGCGCCTCGGCGAACAGCATGCGCTCCTTGAGGTCCTCGAACGGGACCTCGGCGCTGCCCGACTTGAACGCGTCGCGCAGACCCGGCCAGAGCCCGGCCCGCTTGCCGTCCTCGTCGTAGTCGTAGAAGCCCGAACCGGTGGAGCGGCCCTTGCGGTCGAACTCCTCCACCATCCGGTCGATGACCCCCTCGGACGCGTGCGCGTTCCAGGTGCCACCGGCGGCCTCGATCGCTTCGCGCGTCTCCTTGCGGATCTTACGCGGCAGCGTCAGGGTCAGCTCGTCCATCAGCTGCAGCGGCGGAGCCGGGTAACCGGCCTGCGCACCGGCCTGCTCGATCGAAGCGGGCTCGACACCCTCGCCCAGCGCGGCGACGGCCTCGTTGAGGAACGTGCCGATGACGCGCGAGGTGAAGAAGCCGCGGCTGTCGTTGACGACGATCGGGGTCTTCTTGATCTGGAGGGTGTAGTCGAAGACCTTCGCCAGCGTGGCGGGCGAAGTCTTCTCCCCGCAGATGATCTCGACCAGCGGCATCTTGTCCACCGGCGAGAAGAAGTGGATCCCGATGAAGTCCTCGGTCCGCTGCACGCCCTCGGCGAGCGCGGTGATCGGCAGGGTCGAGGTGTTCGAGCCCAGCACGGCGTCCGGGTTGACGAAGCCCTCGATCTCCTGGAAGACCTTGTGCTTCAGCTCGACGCTCTCGAAGACGGCCTCGATCACGAAGTCGACGCCGGCGAAGTCCTCCGCCTTGTCGGTCGGCTTGATCTTGGCGAGCAGCGCGTCGGACTTCTCCTTCGTGGTCTTGCCACGGGAGAGCGCCTTCTCCTCCAGCTTGACCGCGTAGCCCTTGCCCTTTTCGGCGCCTTCGAGGGTGACGTCCTTGAGCACGACGTCGATACCGGCCTTCGCCGAGACGTACGCGATCGCGGCGCCCATCATGCCCGCGCCGATGACACCGACCTTCTTGGCCGTGTACTTCTCGAAGCCTTCCGGCCGCGAGCCGCCGGAGTTGATGCTCTGCAGGTCGAAGAAGAACGCCTTCGTCATGTTCTTCGAAACCTGGCCGGTGGCGAGGTGCACGAAGTAGCGGGTCTCGACGGTGATCGCGGTGTCGAAGTCGACCTGCGAACCCTCGATGGCCGCGGCCAGGATCGCGCGCGGGGCCGGCATGTTCGCGCCCTTGATCTGCTTGCGCAGGTTCGCCGGGAACGCGGGCAGGTTCGCCGCGAAGCTCGGGTTCGACGGGGTGCCGCCCGGGATCTTGTAGCCCTTGACGTCCCACGGCTGCACGCCGGCTTCGGGGTTGGCCTTGATCCACGCCTTCGCGGCCGGGACCAGTTCATCGACGGTGCCGACGAGCTCGTGCACGAGGCCGAGTTCCTTGGCCTTGGCCGGACGGTGCCGCTGCCCCTGCAGCAGCACGTTCAGCAGCGCGCTCTGGATGCCCAGCAGCCGCACGGTGCGGACGATGCCACCGCCGCCGGGGAGCAGGCCGAGGGTGACCTCGGGGAGGCCGATCTGGCTGCCCTTGACGTCGGCCGCGATGCGGTGGTGCGTCGCGAGCGCGAGTTCGAGCCCGCCGCCGAGCGCGGCGCCGTTGATGGCGGCCACGACCGGCTTGCCCAGCTGCTCGAGCCGTCGCATCTGGCTCTTCATCAGGGCGCTGCCCTCGGTGAGCTCGGCCGCGTTCTCCGGCTTCGCCTTGATCAGGTCGTTGAGGTCGCCACCGGCGAAGAAGGTCTTCTTGGCCGAGGTGAGGACGACACCGGTGATGCTGTCCTTCTCCGCCTCCAGGCGGTCCACGACCACGCCGAGCGACTCGCGGAAGTCGGCGTTCATCGTGTTGGCGGACTGCTTCGGGTCGTCAAGGGTGAGCACGACGATGCCGTCGGCGTCCTGCTCCCAGCGGATGGTCTTCGCTTCAGTCATTGTCTCTTCCTCAGACCCGCTCGATGATGGTCGCGACGCCCATGCCGCCGCCGATGCACAGGGTGACCAGGGCGCGGCGCGCCTGACGGCGCTCCAGCTCGTCGACGACGGTGCCGACCAGCATCGCGCCGGTGGCGCCCAGCGGGTGCCCCATCGCGATGGCGCCGCCGTTGACGTTGACCTTCTCCTCGTCGAGGTGCAGGTCCTTGATCCACTTGAGGACGACCGAGGCGAAGGCCTCGTTCAGCTCCCACAGGTCGATGTCGTCCGGGGTGAGACCGGCGAGCTTGAGGACCTTCTCGGTGGCCGGGGTCGGGCCGGTGAGCATGATCGTGGGCTCGGAACCGACGGTCGCGGTCGCCACGATGCGGGCGCGCGGGGTCAGGCCGAAGTCCTTGCCGATCTGCTCGTTGCCGACCAGGACCACCGCGGCGCCGTCGACGATGCCGGAGGAGTTGCCGCCGGTGTGGACGTGGTTGATCTTCTCGACCGAGTGGTACTTCTGCAGCGCGACGGCGTCGAAGCCGCCCAGCTCGCCGATGCCGGCGAAGGCGGGCTTGAGCTTTCCGAGGCCCTCGATGGTGCTACCCGGGCGACGGTGCTCGTCGTGGTCGAGGATCGTGACGCCGTTGATGTCCTTCACCGGGACGACGGACTTCGCGAAGTAGCCGCCGGACCAGGCCGCTTCGGCCTTCTCCTGCGAACGCACGGCCCACGCGTCGACGTCCTCGCGGGAGAAGCCCTCGATGGTCGCGATCAGGTCGGCGCCGGTGCCCTGCGGGACGATGTAGTTGTCGTACGCGGTGGCCGGGTCCATGAACAGCGCGCCGCCGTCGGAGCCCATCGGCACGCGCGACATCGACTCGACGCCGCCCGCGATGATCAGCTGGTCCCAGCCGGAGCGGACCTTCTGCGCGGCGGTGTTGGTGGCTTCGAGGCCGGAGGCGCAGAAGCGGTTCAGCTGGACGCCGGCGACCGACTGCGGCAGGCCCGCGTTCAGCGCGGCGGTGCGCGCGATCACGGCGCCCTGCTCGCCGACCGGGGATACGACGCCCAGGACGATGTCGTCGATCACGGCGGGGTCGAGGTTCGGGTGCCGGACCTTCAGTTCCTCGATGAGGCCGACCACGAGATCGACCGGCTTGGTGCCATGGAGGGCACCGCCCTTGTTCTTGCCGCGAGGCGTACGGATCGCCTCGTAGATGTAGGCCTCGCTACTCACAGAAAAACTCCTCCGCGTACGGCGCTGTATCAGGATGAAACGTACCGGCCAGTAGTCATGCTAATGCCGGTTAACATAAACCGCGATAACCCCATGGTGTCAATGGGTTGCGATCCACGCAACCGGCGCTATCGTGTGTTCACCTATGGATCACCCGACCGAGCGTTCGACCCGACCGCGCGACCGCAAGGCCCAGCTGGCAGGCCTCGCCGCGGAGCTGTTTCGCGTCCGCGGGTTCCACGGCGTCGGGATCAACGACATCGCCGCCGCGGCCGGGATCACCGGGCCCGCCCTGTACCGGCATTTCGCGGACAAACAAGCGGTGCTGTCCTACGTCGTGCTCTCGGGCATCGACGAGATGGAAGCGGCGACCACCGAGACGCTCGCCGACCTCGATCGCCCCGTTCCCGCCCAGGTCAAGGCCCTGTTGGACACGCTGGCCGCACAGGCCGTGGAGCGGCGCGAGGTCGCCGCGCTGTGGCGCTGGGAAGGCAGGCATCTGCCGCGAGAGGAACGCCGGGAGATCCGCCGCCGGTCCGGCGCGGTGCTCGCGGCGTGGTCCAAGGCGCTGCTCGCGCTGCGCCCCGAACTGACCCCCGACGACGCCGAGCTGCTGTGCTGGGCGGGCCTGAGCGTCTTCGGCAGCGTGTCGGTCCATCACACGTCCGTGGCGAAGAAACGCTTCGCGCAGATCCTCGTGCAGCTGGCGGAGTCGGTGCTGCATGTCACACTTCCCGAACCCGCCGAAGCGCCGGAAGAGACGCCGTCGATGACGCTCGGCGAACCGTCCCGGCGCGAGCAGATCCTCGCCGCCGCGACCGAGCTGTTCGGGCAGCGCGGCTTCCGCGCGGTGAGCATGGAGGAGATCGGCGCGGCGGCCGGGATCGCCGGACCGAGCGTGTACCGGCACTTCCCCAGCAAGGCCGCGCTGATGGTGGCGATCGGGCACCGGGCGGCCGACAGGCTGGCGCTCGCCGCGGAACGCGCGTTGCGGACCGACGACGAACGCGACGCGCTGCGCAGGCTGGCGGCGTCCTACGTGCACACCCTGCTGCACACACCCGAGCTGCTGGTGTCGTTCTCCGGCAGTCCGATGGAGCTGCCGGAACGGGACAAGGCGGATCTGATCCGGGTCCAGCGGGACTACGTCGCGCGCTGGATCGCGCTGGCGTCGGAAGTCCGCTCGGAGCTGAGCCTGCGCGAAGTGAAGATCACCGTGCACGCGGCGCTGACCATCGCGAACGACCTCGCGCGCACCCGGCGGGTCAACGGCCGTCCGAACATCGAGGCCGAGCTGACGACGCTGATGCACGCGGTGCTGGGCGTCTGAAAGTCAGCTCTCGGCAAACTCGCGTGTGTCGCAAAGGCGCGAAGGGCACGATGTGCGCGTGCCCACGAAACGCGGCCTGCATCTGGTGACCCGGGAAGAAGACCACAAGGTCACCACGCTGGAACTCTTCTTCGACCTGGTCTTCGTCTACGCCATCACCCAGACCACGCAGCTGATGGCCGATCACCTCACCCCGCTCGGCATCGGGCAGGGGGTGGCCATGATCGCCGTGCTGTGGTGGTGCTGGTGCGCCTACGCCTGGCTGGCCAACACCCTGCACGTCGACCGGGGCATCACCCAGCTGGCGATGTTCGCCGCGATGGGGACGATGTTCCTGGTCTCGCTGACCATCCCGGAGGCGTTCACCGACCTGCCCGGCGGTCTGTACGCGCCACTGATGTTCGTCGGCTGCTACTTCATCGTGCGGCTGCTGCACCTGATCGCCTACCTCGGGGCCGGGCGGAACGATCCGGAGCTGCGCAAGACCGTGCTGAAGATGTTCGTCGGCCTGCTCCCGAGCGTCGCGCTCCTGACCGTCGCGGCCTTCTTCTCCGGCTGGGTACAGCTCGGTATCTGGGCCGCCGCCCTGCTCGCGGACTACGTCAACGTCTTCCGGACGCGCTCTTCGGACTGGCGGCTGCACCAGCCCGGCCACTTCGCCGAACGCTTCGGGCTGATCGTCATCATCGCGCTCGGCGAGTCGATCGTGGCGATCGGCATCGGGATCAGCTCGTATCCGATGTCGTGGCCGATCACACTGGCCGCCGTCTTCGGACTCACCCTGGCTTCGGCGATGTGGTGGATGTATTTCGCCGTCGTCGCGCACATTTCCGAGCGCAACCTCAAACGCGCGGACGGCGTGGAGCGGGTCCAGATCGGAACGGACACCTACACGTTCCTGCACCTCCCGCTCATCGCCGGGATCGTGCTCGTGGCGCTGGGGCTGAAGAAGACGCTGCTGTACGTGTCCGACACGGTGCACCACAGCCTCTCCGACGGCCTGCACGGCACGCCGATCTGGGCGCTCACCGGCGGGCTCGCGCTGTACCTGATCGCGTTGAGCGGGCTGCGGCGCCGCAATCTGGGCGCGTGGAACATCCAGCGGCTGGTGCTCGCGGTGGTCCTGCTGGCGGCGACGCCGTTGCTGGAACTGCTGCCCGCGATCGCCCTGATCGGCGTCGTGGCGCTGGCGACGGTGGGACTGGTGAGCTTCGAGCGGACACGGCTGAAGAAGCTGCCTGCGCCTCATGAATGGTGATGACGTCGCGAAAGCTGGCGCGCCGTGAGTAATCCGGGCTTCCACGACCACCGAAATCACTCACCAGCGTGACGTTCGCCTCCCCCGTGGTAGCGCTTCCGGCCGAGGAGAGTTAACCTACTCACGAGTAGGTAAGCGAGGCAGGGAGACTCACCGTGGGTGCGCCTAGGAAACGAGACGCGATGGGCCTTGGCCTGTCCGCGCTCACCCGGCTGGCCGGGAGCAAGGTCATTGAACGGGCAGGACTGCGGAAGCCCGTGCAGAACCTGGTCAGCGCCGGGACGCGGAACGGCTTCCGGGTCGCCGGGGCGGCGGGGAGGACGTTCAAGTCCGCCCAGCGGCTCGGCAAGCCCGCGCGGCTCGCGCCGGCGGAGGACACGGGACTGTTCGATCTCACCCCGAGTGAGGATCAGCAGCTCATCGTCGAGACCGTGACGGAGTTCGCGGCCGAACAGCTGCGGCCCGCCGCGGCCGACGCCGACGCGAAACTCCAGGCCCCCGAAGGCCTGCTGAGCCGCGCCGCCGAACTCGGGATCACGCTCGTCGGCATCCCCGAGGAGCTGGGCGGCGTCGGCACCGAGCGGTCGGTCGTCACGAACGCGCTGGTCGCCGAGGCCCTCGCGCACGGCGACCTCGGGCTCGCGGTCGCGGTGCTCGCGCCGTCCGCGGTCAGCACCGCGCTGGTGTCCTACGGCGACGAGCAGCAGCAGGCGGACTACCTGCCCGCGTTCGTCGGCGAGAACGTCCCGGCCGCGGCACTGGCGTTGCAGGAGCGCACGGCGCTGTTCGACCCGTTCAAGCCCGCCACCAAGGCCCGCCGCACGCCGAAGGGCTACCAGCTCGACGGCGTGAAGTCGCTCGTCCCGAGGGCCGCGGACGCCGAGCTGTTCATCGTCTCGGCCGACCTCGAAGGGCGCGGCCCGGCGCTGTTCCTCGTCGAGTCGTCGAACTCCGGTGTCACCATCGAGTCCGAACCGGCGATGGGCCTGCGGGGCGCGGCGACCGGCAAACTACACCTGGAGAAGGTCGCCTTGCCCGCCGGAGCGCTGCTCGGCGGCGGCAAGGCCGAGGTCTTCACCGAGGTCGTCCGGCTGTCGCGGCTCGGCTGGGCCGCGCTGGCCGCCGGGACAGCCAAGGCCGTCCTCGACTACGTGGTGCCTTACGTCAACGAGCGCAAGGCATTCGGCGAACCGGTGAGCCACCGCCAAGCCGTCGCGTTCTCGGTCGCCGACATCGCCATCGAACTGGAGGGGCTGCGGCTGGTCACGCTGCGCGCCGCCGCCCGCGCCGAACAGGGCAAGCCGTACGCCCGCGAGGTCGCGCTGGCCCGGAAACTGGCCGCCGACAAGGGAATGCAGATCGGCAGCGCCGGAGTACAGCTGCTCGGCGGGCACGGCTTCGTCAAGGAACACCCGGTCGAACGCTGGTACCGCGACCTCCGCGCGATCGGCGTGATGGAAGGCGCCGTCCTCCTTTAGGACTTTCGAAAGGCAATCATGATCAACCTTGAGGTTCCGAAGAAGGCCGGCACCCTGATCAACCAGGCGTACCAGGCCGCGGCCGAGGTGTTCCGGCCGATCTCGCGCAAATACGACCGCGCCGAGCACACCTATCCGACCGAACTCGACATGTTCGCCGCGCTGCTGGACGGGCTGAACTCCTCCGGCGAGGGCGGCGCGGGCGCGGCGGGCGTCCGCCGCTCCGAAAAGAACGAGAAACCGGGCAACCGCAACGGTTCCAACCTCAACATCGTGCTCGGCACGATCGAGATGTGCTGGGGCGACGTCGGATTGCTGCTGTCGATGCCGCGTCAGGGCCTCGGCAACGCCGCCATCGGCTCGGTCGCCACGGACGAACAGCTCAAGAAGTTCTCCGGGCTGTGGGCCGCGATGGCGATCACCGAACCGGACTGCGGCTCGGACTCCGCCGCGATCACCGCGACCGCGCGGCTCGACGGCGACGAGTACGTGATCAACGGCGAGAAGATCTTCGTGACCGCCGGTGAACGCGCCGACGCCGTCGTCGTCTGGGCCACTCTGGACAAGACGAAGGGCCGCGCGGCGATCAAATCGTTCGTCGTCGAGAAGGGCACTCCCGGTTTCGAGGTGGTGCGCGTCGAGCACAAACTCGGCATCCGCGCCTCCGACACCGCCGTGCTGCGCTTCGAGAACGTCCGCGTGCCCAAGGAGAACCTCCTCGGCACCCCGGAGATCGACACCGCCAAGGGTTTCGCCGGGGTCATGCAGACCTTCGACAACACCCGCCCGCTGGTCGCCGCCATGGCCATCGGCGTCGCCCGCGCGGCGCTCGAGGAGACCCGGAAGATCCTCACCGACGCCGGGGTGAGCATCGACTACGACAAGCCCGTCCACAGCCAGCACGCCGCGGCCGCCACGTTCCTGCAGCTGGAGGCCGACTACGAAGCGGCGTACCTGCTGACCATGGAATCGGCGTGGATGGCCGACAACCGCAAGCCGAACTCGCTGCAGGCCTCGATGGCCAAGGCGAAGGCGGGCCGCTCGGTCGTCGAGATCACGCTCAAATGCGTCGAGCTGGCGGGAACCTACGGCTACACCGAGGAATCGCTGCTGGAGAAGTGGAGCCGGGACGCGAAGATCCTGGACATCTTCGAAGGCACGCAACAGATCCAGCAGCTCATCGTGGCGCGCCGGATCCTGGGCAAGACGAGCGCCGAGCTCAAGTAGACAGTCGGATCGCGTGCTTTGTCCGTGAAGGCCTCCTTCCCTACCTTCAAAGTAGGGAAGGAGGCCTTCACGGACATCAGGCCCAAGCGCCCGTGCAGCTGCACGCTGCTTCCGCATCGGCACAATTTTTGTTTATTCCCAACAGACTCCGCGACCACGAAAACACCATCCGGCGAACCTCCGTGGGGGCGGTGCCGGGGTATTCTCGTAGTTTTCCCCGCCCGCCAAGGCCGGAGTCGCGATGAGACTGTCCGCTCGACAGCACTCCCCGGTCGCGCAGTGGTGTCTGATCGTCCTCGGCGTCACGGCCTGCTACTTCGCCGCCGGCCAGATCGGCATCCAGTGGGCGATCGTCCGGGGGCAGATCTCGCCGCTGTGGCCCGCGGCCGGGGTCGCCTTGGCGGTGCCGATGCTGCTCGGCCCGCGGTTCTGGCCGGGGATCGCCCTCGGCGCGCTCCTGACGAACTTCACGTTCGGCCCTTCGCCGCTCGTGGTCCTGGTGATCTCCGCCGGGAACACCCTCGGACCGCTCCTCGGCTACGCCTCGTTGCGACGGTGTGGTTTCCGCAGCCGGCTCGACCGGCTCCCGGACGTCGTCCTGCTGGTCGTCATCGGTGCCATCGGGGGCACGGCGATCAGCGCGTTGATCGGCACCGGCGCACTGGTCGCCGGCGGGGGACTCGCGGCCGCCGACTTCTGGCCGACGGCGCTGGTCTGGTGGACCGGCGACGCGATGGGCGTCCTCACCATCACTCCCCTGCTGCTGCTCGCGCGGAGATTCCGGCCGCCGACCGGGATACCGCTGGGCCGCTGGGCCGAAGCCACCGCGCTCGGCGTCTGCGCCATCGGCACCTCGATCCTCGCCGGCACCGACCCACCCAAGCTGTTCGTCGTCTTCCCCGTGCTGGTGTGGGCGGCCCTGCGCTTCCGGCAGGCCGGCGCGTTGCTGTGCTCCCTGTGCGTCTGCGCCTTCATGATCTTCGGTGCGGCACGCGGCACAGGGCCTTACGGCGACCACGAACTGGCGGCGAGGATGCTTCTCATCCAGGCCTTCGACGCCACCATCGGGCTGACGGCGCTGGCGTTGTCCACGGTCGTCCTGGAACGCGACCGCGCGACCGCGGAGATCACCGACGCCTGGCGCCACATCACCGAAATGGTCGACCTGATCGCACCACGCCAGTCGTTGCGCAGTGCGATGACCACTCGCCGCGACAGCGACGAAGCCACCGGCTGAGGCTCAGGCGACCTGTTCGTCGAGGAAGCGGTCGAGGTAGCGCCAGGTGGTCCCGCGCGCTTTCCGGCCGGTGAGGACGCCAAGGTGCCCGCCGGGCGCGGTCTCGAACGTCACCGACGGCGCGTTGTCCAGCAGGCCGGTCAGCCGCTCGACGGCGGCACGCGGCGCGATCGTGTCGTTCTGCCCGGCGATGACCAGCGTGGGCACCTTGACCCCGGACAGCGCGATGATGCGGCCGTTGAGGTCGACCGTGCCCTCGGCGAGGTCGTTGGCGCGGAAGAACCGGTGGTAGATCTGGCCGAACGTCCGCCCGGGGTAGGCGATCATGTTGTCCATGAAGTGGTCGACGGCCTCGATCTGCGCCAGATAGTCCCGGTCGTCGAGATTCTTCAGGATCGCCAGCGGTTTGGTGATCTCCTTGCTGATACCGGTCGCCCGGAAGACCCGGCTGACCAAATAGGACGGTGCGCCGCCGAGCACGCGGTAGATCGGGGTCAGCAGATGGCCGCCGGTGAGGTCCACCAGCGGGCGGAACGGCGCGATCAGCGGGATCGCGGTGAAGTCGAACGGCGAGGCGATGGTCGCGATCGACTCGATCGGCAGATCGGGCTGGTCGGCGGCGGTCAGCAGGGAGAAGATGCCGCCGAGGCACCAGGCGACGACGTGCACGCCCTGGCCGCCGGAGTCCTCGCTGACCTTGCGGATGGCGCGCGGGAGCACCTCGTCGATCCAGTGCTCGATGCCGAGGCGCCGGTCGGAGAAGGCGACGTTCCCGTAGTCGACCAGGTAGGTGTTGCGGCCACCTTCGACCAGATGCTCGGCGAGGCTGCAGCCACGGCGCAGGTCGAAGCACAACGCGGGCGCGGCCAGCGGCGGCACCAGCAGCACCGGCGGACCGGACACCGGCTCCTTGCCGTTCGTCAGCCGGTAGACCGACCGGTTGGGGCCCTGGTCGATCAGGACGCGCGGCACCGGGCGGAGATCGGCGACACCACCGTGCAGCACCTTCCCGACGACGTTCGACGCGGCGGCGGCGAGCCGTGCCGGGGGTGTTGCCATGAGGGGCCTCCTGGAGGGATCAACGCGGTAAGACGCAATCTTGCCGTGTACGGGCGCACGACTCAATACCGTCGCCGTTCCAGGCCGTCCACTTCGGACGGTCGCTAGGCCGTCCGAGTTAAGAACCGGACTCCTTTTCCGCCGCCGGAGCGCTGCGCGCGGCCCGCGATTCGTACTCCGCACGGGCACTGGAATGCGTTGCCGAGGCCAAAATCCGGTCGCCACCGAGTGCGCGCACCAGCCCTTCGCCGACGCGCCGGGGAAGCAGGCGTGTGATCCTGCCCATGGCGTCCAGCGACGCGGGAACGAAGACGTCGAATTTGGGACGGCGCAACGCATCGGCAATGGCCTGCGCCACATCTTCCGGCCGCACCGATTTGAAGAACTTCGCTTCACCGAGCCCGCTGGCCAGTTCGGTGCGCACCACGGCGGGCATCACGCACGAGACCAGGACGCCCGTTCCGCGCAGTTCCAGATGCACCGACTCCGACAGGCCGACGACGGCGTGTTTCGTGGCGCAGTAGGTGGCGGCGCCGGGGAATCCGGCCTTTCCGGCCATCGAAGCGATGTTGACGATGTGGCCCGTGCCACGCGGGCGCATTCGTTTGACCGCTTCCCTGGTGCCGTGGATGACCGCGTGCAGGTTGATTTCGAGCAGCCGCCGGGTCGCCGCGTCGTCCTCTTCCTCGAGCGGCGCGAGCGGCATGATCCCCGCGTTGTTGATCAGCACGTCGATCGGGCCGACGCGCCGCTCGACCTCGTCGAGGAACTCGGTGAAGCCCCTGGTGTCGGTGACGTCGAGCGGCAGCGCCTCCGCGCCCAGTTCGGCCGCGGTCTTCTCGGCGAGCACCTGGTCCAGGTCGCCGACGACCACCTTGGCGCCGAGCCGGGACAGTGCCGTCGCGGTGGCGGCGCCGATGCCCTGCGCCGCTCCGGTGATTACGACGACCTTGCCTGCCAGGGAACGTTCACGCTTGGCCATGCTGGGCTCCTCTGCGACTACGCTGTCCGGGGCACTGTTGGCGATGTGTCAACTATGGTGCACCGGAAGCCGCGACGACGCCAGTCCTAGGGCCGCTGCTCGAACACCTGCCCGATCCAGCCGTTGACGTCGAAGCGGTCGGTCGGCTTGAACCCCTGACTCTCGTAGTACCGCTGAAGAGCGCCGTCGCCGCCGGCCCAGCAGTCGACCCGCACCAGTCCGATGCCGCGGTCACGCGCCTCGGCCAGCGCGAACTCGATGAGCCGTGAGCCGACCCGGTGACCGGAGAACCGCCGTGAGGTCAGCAGCAACCCGAGGTAGATCTCGGGCTCGTCGACCGGCGGGACGTGCGGGAAGCGGTCGCCGAGGATGGTCGCGCCCGCCACCTCGCCACCGACCTCGGCCAGGTACAGCCCCGGCCCGTCGGCCATCCCGCGGACCCGCTCGACCCGCTTCGGGATCGTCGACCATGGTTCGGTACCCCACTGCCCCTCGCTGCCGCGCGAGGCCAACCACGCGACGGCCTCGTCGAACATGTTCAGCAGCGTCTCGAAGTCCCCAGAACCACCCTGCCGGATGATGAAATCGCTCATTCTTCCGTTCTACAACATCGTGAGGACGCGCGGACCTTCTGTGGTGATCGCGACCGTGTGCTCGACGTGCGCGGCACGGCAGCCGCTCGCGGTATGCAACGTCCAGCCGTCTTCGGCGGTCCGGTACTCGTCACTGCCGTCCATGATGTACATCGGCTCGATCGCCAGTACCAGGCCCGGCTTGAGCCGCATGCCGCGACCCGGCCTGCCCTCGTTCGGCAGGTGCGGGTCCTCGTGCATCGCGCGACCGATGCCGTGCCCGCCATGGTTCTCGAGGAGGCCGTACCCGGCCTCGCGGCCGACGGAACCGACGGCGTGGGAGATGTCGCCCATCTTCCCGCCCGCCACCGCGGCGGCGATCCCGGCGGCCAGGCCACGCTCGGTGGTCGCGATGAGTTCGAGGTCGGCGGGGTCGGCGGTGCCGACGACGTAGCTGATCGCCGCGTCGCCGTGCCAGCCGTCGATGTAGGCGCCGCAGTCGATACTGACCAGGTCACCGTCGTTCAGCCGGTAATCCGACGGGATGCCGTGGACGACGGCGTCGTTGACGCTCGCGCAGATCACGCCAGGGAACGGCGTCGGCGCGGAATGCGGCCGGTAGTTCAGGAAGTTCGGCTTCGCGCCGGCGTCCCTGATCACCTGCGCGGCGACCTCGTCCAGCTCCTTCAAGCTGACGCCGATCACCGACGCCTTCTTCACCGCTTGCAACGCCTGCGCCACGACCCGGCCGGACTCGCGCATGACGTCCAGCTCGGCTTGGGATTTCAACTCGACCATGGCGATAACTATACCGGTATAGTTATCGTCATTGTCAAGCGCGACCGGCCACCCCACGCATCCAGAGGACTGAACGCCGGAGGGTCAGGCGACGCCGAGGTGCCGCGCGATCAGCATTCGCTGCACCTCCGAGGTGCCCTCCCCGATCTCCAGGATCTTCGCGTCCCGGTAGAAGCGGCTCACCGGGAACTCGTTCATGAAGCCGTACCCGCCGAAGATCTGCGTCGCCTCGCGCGAGTTGTCCATGGCGGCGTTCGACGCGACCAGCTTCGCGATCGACGCCTCCTTCTTGAACGGCTCGCCGCGCAGCATCTTCGACGCCGCCGCGTAGTACGCCAGGCGCGCGGTGTGCGTGCGCACCTCCATGTCGGCGATCTTGAACTGGATCGCCTGGTACTCGCCGATCTTGTGCCCGAAAGCCTCGCGTTCCTTGACGTAGCGCAGGCATTCGTCGACACAGCCCTGCGCGAGCCCGACGCTCAGCGCGGCGATCGCGACCCTGCCTTCGTCCAAAATGGACAGGAACTGGGCGTACCCCCGGCCGCGTTCGCCGACGAGGTTCTCCGCCGGGACACGGGCGTCGTCGAACGACAGTTCGTGCGTGTCCGAACAGTTCCAGCCGACCTTGGAGTACTTCGGCGCGACCGCGAAGCCCGGGGTGCCGGACGGGACGATGATCGCCGAGATCTCCTTGCGCCCGTTCTCCTTCACGTCGGTGACGGCGGTGACCGTGACCAGTTTCGTGATGTCGGTGCCGGAGTTGGTGATGAACGATTTGCTGCCGTTGATCACCCAGCTGTCGCCGTCGAGCTTCGCCCGCGTCCGGGTGGCACCCGCGTCCGAGCCGCCGCCCGGTTCGGTGAGCCCGAATCCGCCGAGCGCGGTGCCCGCGCACAGTTCGGGAAGCCACTTCTCCTTCTGTTCCTCGGAGCCGAACCGGTAGATCGGCATGGCACCAAGGGAAACCCCGGCCTCAAGGGTGATGGCGACCGAGGAATCGACCCGCGCCAGCTCCTCCAAAGCCAGGCACAGTGCGAAGTAGTCGCCGCCCATGCCGCCGTATTGCTCCGGGAAGGGCAGGCCGAACAGGCCCATCTCGGCCATCTTCGCGACGATCTCGTACGGGAACTCCTGCCGCTCGTACAGGTCGCCGATGACCGGGGCGACCTCGGAACGGGCGAAGTCCTCGACCGTCTTGCGCAGCGTTTCGTACTCGTCATCAAGCCGGAAGTCGATCATTGGCCATCCTTTTGGGGGGTCACAACGGCTACGGTCTCGTCCAGTGCGACCTGTTGGCCCGTCCGGACGGGGAGTTCGCTGACCACGCCGTCGATCGGCGCGGTGATCGTGTGCTCCATCTTCATCGCCTCGACGACCACGAGCGGCGTCCCGGCGCTCACGACGTCGCCGGCGGCGACCTTGACCACGAGCACGGTCCCGGGCATCGGGCTGGTGACCGGTCCGGCGCCGCCCGCGGCACCGGCGGCCGACCGCAGCTTTTCGCGTTCACCGATCGCGAAGCTGTGGCCGTCCCGTGCGAGCCAGACTGTCTTCCCTTGTCCGGCCGCGTGCCGGTAGCGGTGGAATCCGCTGGGATGCCGGACTTCGAGCAGATCGCCATCGCGCCGCGCGGAAACCCGCGCCGGGGCACGGCCGTCGACACTGACGAGCGCGTTCGCCGGGGTGCCCTGCACTCGCACGACGGCCTCGGAAGTACCGGACTTCAAGGCGAAGTCGATTCCGCCGGACGCGCCGAGCCGCCAGCCGTCGGGAACGTCCCAGGGATCGACGACCGGGCCCTGCGGCTGCAAGGAAAGCAGCCTGTCGAGCGCGGCGGCCACGAAGAACTCCGGCGGCACCTCTTCGGAGACCAAAGTGGACAGTTGCCGGTCGACGAGCCCGGTGTCGAGCTTGCCGTCGCGGACGTCGGCGTCCGCCAGCAGCCCGCGCAGGAAGGCGACGTTCGTGCCGACGCCGAGCAGCGCGGTGTCGGCGAGCGCGAGATCGAGCCGGTGCAGCGCGGCCGCGCGATCCGGCCCCCAGGCGATGACCTTGGCCAGCATCGGGTCGTAGTTCGAACCGATGACCGCGCCCTCGCTCATCCACGAGTCGACGCGCACCCCTTCGCCGGACGGTTCGTGGACCGCGAGCACGGTTCCGCCGGTCGGGATGAAGCCACGAGCGGGGTCTTCGGCGTACACGCGGGCTTCGACGGCGTGCCCGTCCAGCCGGACGTCGTCCTGCGACACCGTGAGCACGTCGCCCGCGGCGATCTTGACCTGCCACTCGACGAGGTCGAGCCCGGTCACCAGCTCGGTCACCGGATGCTCGACCTGCAGGCGGGTGTTCATCTCCATGAAGAAGAACTCGTCCGGCGCGAGGGCCGACACGATGAATTCGACCGTGCCCGCGCCGACGTAACCGACCGACCGTGCCGCTTCGACGGCGGACGCGCCCATCTTCGCGCGCGTCTGCTCGTCCAGCAGGACCGACGGTGCCTCTTCGATGATCTTCTGATGCCGCCGCTGCAGGCTGCATTCGCGTTCGCCGAGGTGGATCACGTTGCCGTGCTTGTCGGCGAGGACCTGGATCTCGATATGCCTCGGCGTGGTGACGAACCGCTCCATCAGCAGTGTGTCGTCGCCGAAGGAACCCCTGGCCTCACGGCGGGCGGACTCCACCGCGGCGTCCAATTCGGACAGTTCGTGCACCAGCCGCATACCCTTGCCGCCACCACCGGCGGACGGCTTGAGCAGCAGCGGGAACCCGACCCTTTCCGCGGCGGCCGCGAAACCGCCCTCTGGAATGTCCACATCGGACGCACCGGGTACGACCGGCACCCCGGCCTTCGACACCGTCGCCTTGGCGCGGATCTTGTCGCCCATGGCGTCGATCGCCTCGACCGGCGGCCCGATGAAGACCAGTCCGGCTTCGGCGCAGGCACGGGCGAACTCGGCGTTCTCCGCGAGGAACCCGTAACCGGGGTGGACCGCCTGCGCGCCCGTGTCGAGCGCCGCCTGGACGATCGCCGGGATCGACAGATAACTTTTCGCCGCTTCGGCCGGGCCGATGCGGACCGCCGTATGCGCCTCGCGGACGTGCTTGGCGTCGGCGTCCGCGTCGCTGTACACCGCGACCGAGCGGATGCCGAGCCCCTGCAGCGAGCGGATCACGCGGACGGCGATCTCCCCGCGATTGGCGACCAGAACCGTGTCGAACATGCTCACATCCTGAAGACGCCGTAGTTGACATCGGACAAAGGCGCGTTGGCCGCCGCGGAGAGCGCGAGGCCGAGCACCGTGCGGGTGTCCGCCGGGTCGATCACGCCGTCGTCCCACAGCCGTGCCGTCGAGTAGTACGGGCTGCCCTGTGCCTCGTACTGCTCGCGGATCGGTTCCTTGAAGCTCTCTTCGTCCTCTGTGGACCATTCGCCACCGCGAGCCTCGATGGCGTCACGGCGGACCGTCGAGAGCACCGACGCCGCCTGCTCGCCGCCCATCACCGAGATCCGCGCGTTCGGCCACATCCACAGGAACCGCGGCGAATACGCGCGGCCGCACATCGAATAGTTGCCCGCGCCGAACGAACCGCCGATGACGACGGTCAGCTTCGGCACCCGCGCGCAGGCCACCGCGGTGACCATCTTCGCGCCGTGCTTGGCGATGCCGCCGGCCTCGTACGCCCTGCCGACCATGAAGCCGGTGATGTTCTGCAGGAACAGCAGCGGGATCGAGCGTTTGTCGCACAGTTCGATGAAGTGCGCGCCCTTCATCGCGGACTCGGCGAACAGCACGCCGTTGTTCGCGATGATGCCGACGGGATGGCCGTGGATCCGGGCGAACCCGGTGACCAGCGTCGAGCCGTACTCCTTCTTGAACTCGCCGAACCGGCTGCCGTCGACGATCCGGGCGATGACCTCGCGGACGTCGTAGGGCACGCGCGGGTCGGTCGGGACGACGCCGTACAGCTCGTTGGGGTCGGCGGCCGGCTCCTCGGTCGGGAGGACGTCCCACGGGCGCGGCGTACGCGGTCCCAAAGTCGACACGATCGAGCGAACGATGCGGAGCGCGTCGGCGTCGTCCTCGGCCAGGTGGTCGGTGACGCCGGACTGGCGCGAGTGCACGTCCCCGCCGCCGAGTTCCTCGGCCGTGACGACCTCGCCGGTCGCGGCCTTCACCAGGGGCGGACCGCCGAGGAAGATCGTGCCCTGATTGCGCACGATGACCGCTTCGTCGCTCATCGCCGGGACGTACGCGCCGCCCGCGGTGCAGGAGCCGAGCACCGCCGCGATCTGCGGGATGCCGCGCGCGGACATGGTCGCCTGGTTGTAGAAGATCCGGCCGAAGTGTTCACGATCCGGGAAGACCTCGTCCTGCCTCGGCAGGAACGCGCCGCCGGAGTCCACCAGGTAGACGCACGGCAGGTTGTTGTGCAGCGCGACCTCTTGGGCGCGCAGGTGCTTCTTGACCGTCATCGGGTAGTACGTGCCGCCCTTGACCGTGGCGTCGTTCGCGACGATCACGCATTCGCGGCCGGAGACCCGCCCGATTCCGGTGATGATCCCGGCCGACGGCGCTTCGTCGTCATACAGTCCGGTGGCGGCCAGCGGGGACAGCTCCAGGAAGGGCGAACCCGGGTCGAGGAGGGTGTCGACCCGGTCGCGCGGCAGGAGTTTGCCCCGCTCGACGTGGCGGGTGCGGGCTTTCTCCGTGCCTCCGAGCCGGGCCGCGGCGAGCCGCTTGCGCAGGTCCTCGACCAGCTCGGCGTGGGAGGTGACGCTGCGGGCGTACTCGTCGCTGCCCGGATCCGCCGAAGTGCTCAGTACGGGTGTGTCCATGGCTCCTCGTCGCCAAGTTAGCCGTCGTTAACTCGCTTGCTCAGGTTAACGCCTGCTAACCCGCTCTGTCCACCGGTCCGTCCACTGGGCGGGGGCTGAAGGACGCTTTACCCGCATGACATGCGACGAAGGGGCCCTTCACCGCGTGACATGCGGTGAAGGGCCCCTTCAGCCCTCGCTACGGAAATCAGCCGATCGCGGAGACCAGCGGGGCGTAGTAGCCGCCGCGCTGCCCGGCGACCGTCGGGTGGTACGAATTGACGATCGGCCAGGTGAGGCTGTGCAGGTAGTCGTCCGCCGACGAGCAGATGTTGTGCCCGGTGAAGGCACCCCGCACGTCGACGAACTTCGCCCCGTGCACGGCCGCGCGGGCCGAGAGCACGGAGGCCAGCGCGTCGGAGCCCGAGTTGATCGCGGTGCGCTTGGTGTCGCTCAGCCCGACCGAGCACGAGCCCGGCACCGTGTAGAAGCGCGGGTAGCCGAGGACGACGAGCCGCGCGGACGGCGCCTTCGACTTGATGGTGCGGTAGACGTTGTCCAGCAGCCCGGGCAGCGTGTTGTTCACGTAGTTCTTGGCGGTGTTGACCCGGTTGACGCAGGTCTGATCACTGCCGGTGGTGCACGTGGTCATGACGTCGGCGAACCCGGCGTCGTTGCCGCCGACCGACACCGTCACCAGCGTGGTGCTGGAGGTGACGTTGGCGGCCTGGTTGAGAACGTCGCCGGTGCGCGCCCCCGAGCACGCGACGAACTTGAACGTGGTGCCGGCGTGGGCGTTGGCCCACAACTGGGGATAGGCGTTGGTGCTGCGCATGCAGTTGCCCGAGTCCCCGTAGCTGCCGGCACCGACACCGGAGGAGTACGAGTCGCCGAGCGCGACGTAGTTGGTGGCGGCTTGCGCGGTACCGGCAAGCCCGAAACTGGCGAGAACGGCGACCCCCAGGGCCGCGACTGATCGAGTGAAGGAACGCGATTTGATCCGAGCAGGGACGGCCATGGTCACTCCTTCGTGACAAGTTAACGAGACACAGCATTACCAGGTGGTAGCTCCACGCAAAAGGGTCATTTCCCCAGGTAACCCGCTTGGCTCAGGCTGGAAGTACGGCCGCGTGTTAGCGCTCGCTAACAGGCGCCCTTAATATGGCCAGATGTCGGCGAACCCCACCCCACTCGTGAACGGCGAGAAGGCGAACAGGCGCGAACAGATCATGGCCGCCGCCGCCGAACTCTTCGCCCACCACGGGTTCCACGGCGTCGGGATCGACGACATCGGCGCGGCCGTCGGCATCTCCGGCCCCGCGCTGTACCGGCATTTCCGCAGCAAGGACGCCATTCTCGGGGAGATGCTGAACTCGATCAGCCGCTACCTCCTCGACGGGGGGACGGCACGCGCGAGCCAACGGGGCGAGCCTGGCGATGTCCTCGAAGCACTGGTGCATTTTCACGTGGACTTCGCGCTCGCGCATCCCGCGCTGATCACCGTCCAGGAGCGCAACCTGGCCAATCTCACCGACAGCGACCGCAAGCAGGTCCGTGCCATGCAGCGCCAGTACGTCGAGGTGTGGGTGCGCGCGATCAGCGACGCCGTACCCGGAATCGGCGAGCGGCAGGCCAGGTCGGCGGCACACGCGGTCTTCGGGTTGATCAACTCGACGCCGTACAACCGCCATCTCGGTGACAGCGAACTCGCCGAAATGCTCTGCCGCCTCGCGCTCGGTGCACTGCACGCCGCCAAGTGACCACGTCCGGGTTTCCGCCTGTCGCCACTTTTCCGTCCACTGGTGTTTGATAGGCACGTGGAGCCCGACAGGAGCGAGTACGAGCGGAGGCTCGTCGAGAAGGCGCAGCGTGCGCTCGTGGCGATCAGCCTCGGGGAGGACGCCGAGGCGCTCGACGAGCTCGCGCCGACGACCGACGAACCGGTGGCCCGCTCCGAAGAGACCAAAGAGCTCGTGATGATGCTCTTCGGCGAATGCAGCGCCATGGTGTCGACGCTGGGCGATGGAGGAAGTGCGCCGGTCAAGGTGCAGGTGTTCGACGAGGACGGCGAAGAGGTCTCCATCGACCAGGCCGACCCTCCCGTCCGGACGGCCGTACGCACGCTGCTGGCCGAAGTGCACGGCAACAGCGAGGCCGCGCAGGAACAGGTCGAGATCGCGCTCGCCAACGCCGCGCCGGACGAGGTCGACAGCCTGGTGCTGCAGGCGCTGCGCTGGACGATCCGACTGTCGGCGGAATGTCTCGACCGGGATCTGCCGGTGGCACCCTGGATTTCGGACGCCGTCGCCGACTAGGGCTCGGGGACGGTCGTCAGGTAGTGAAGGCCTCCTTCGCTACCTTGGGGGTAGGCAAGGAGGCCTTCACGGCAGCGAGCCGATCACGCCACCGGACCGGCCGCTACCGCACCTCAGCCACCCGGCAGGTAACTGAAACACTCTTGGCTCCGTTGAGGGACAAGGCAAACCTGGCTTAATCGGCTCACTGCCTGACAGCAGGCGAGTAGCTCACGTTGAGGCCGAGGGGCGTCGCGCGACTGTCCACAAGGGACATCTTTCGAGGTCTCGGCATCCGATTGATGACGCTATGTACGGTTCCTCCGGGGGGTGGGGTGGTGGGAAAATGGTTTTTTAACACAAATGGAAACAACACCCCCCACCCCAAAACCAAAAAAAACCCCAAAAAGGGAGAATTAATATGG